>NZ_JBAKHM010000001.1:0-703550 GCF_036902725.1 Micromonospora psammae
TACGATCCGACTTGGGGTCCGCGCGGAGGCGCGCGCCGGCGCCGTCCGGGCGCGGGGCGCCGACGGGGTACGGTCCGGCAGCCGTCCCGCCGCGGCCCGCCGCACGGCGGCCGGCGGCACCATCAGGCGGCTCACCGCACCCCACCCCCGACGCTTCACCGGGCGCGCCACCGTGCTCTTCGCGGTGCTGATCGCGCTCGCCCTGGCGTACACCTATCCGGTCCGGGTCTACCTGGACCAGCAGGTCGACATCGAGCGGATGGAGGCCGCCCAGGCCGACCAGCGCAAGCTGATCGACGAACTCTCCGCCAAGGCGGCCAAGTGGGAGGACCCGGCGTACATCGAGACGCAGGCCCGGGAGCGGTTCTTCATGGGCAAGCCGGGCGAGACCCTGCTGGTGGTGCTCTCCGACCCCGAGGGCGCCGCCAGGGACGCGGGCGCGGGCGCGCCGCCGGCCCCGCCGAAGGCACCCGACCCCTGGTACGACACCCTGTGGTCGAGCGTGCGCGCGGCCAACGCCGAGCGCCCCGACAAGTGAGCACCACCTGAGCACCGGACGAGAGATGGGCACCGTGACTGTCGTACCACCGCAGGAGCCGGCGGCGGATTCCGTACCCCTGCCGCAGCGGGAACCGGCCACCGAGGCCGACCTGGCCGCGGTGGCCGCGCAGCTCGGACGCCCGCCCCGCGGCACCCGCGCGGTGGCCCACCGCTGCCCCTGCGGGCTGCCCGACGTGGTGGAGACGACGCCGCGGCTGGCCGACGGCACACCGTTCCCGACGCTGTTCTACCTGACCTGCCCCCGGGCGACGGCGGCGTGCAGCCGGCTGGAGTCGGCGGGGCTGATGAAGGAGATGGCCGACCGGCTCGCCGAGGATCCCGAGCTGGCCGCCCGGTACCGGGCCGCGCACGAGGACTACCTCACCCGCCGGGAGGCGATCGGCGAGGTGCCGGAGATCGCCGGCATCTCCGCCGGCGGCATGCCGGGCCGGGTCAAGTGCCTGCACGTGCACCTTGGGCACGCGCTCGGCGCCGGGCCGGGGGTCAACCCGTTCGGCGACGAGACCCTCGCCCTGGTGGAGAAGTGGTGGGCGGCCGGGCCGTGCGTGGACGTGCCGGCGGCGGAGTGACCGTGCAGTTGACCGACGACGTGACGGTGCGCCGCGCCCGCACCGGGGACGTGCGGGGCATCCGGCGGCTGGTCGACACCTACACCGACGACCGCCGGCTGCTCAGCAAGGCCACCGTCACCCTGTACGAGGACGTCCAGGAGTTCCGGGTCGCGGTGACCGGCGACGGCGCCGTGGTGGGCTGCGGGGCGCTGCACGTGATGTGGGAGGACCTGGCCGAGATCCGCACCGTGGCGGTGGACCCGGCGTGCCGGGGCCGGCGGATCGGTCACCGGATCGTCGGCGAGTTGATCGACGCGGCCCGGGAGCTGGGCGTGGCGCGGATCTTCGTGCTCACCTTCGAGACCGCCTTCTTCGGCTCGTTCGGCTTCACCGAGATCGACGGGGCGCCGGTGCCGCAGCCGGTCTTCGAGCAGCTGCTCCGCTCGTACGACGAGGGTGTCGCCGAGTTCCTCGACCTGGAGCGGGTCAAGCCGAACACCCTCGGCAACACCCGGATGCTGCTGCGCCTCTAGCGCTCCGCTCGTCCGCTTCCGTGGCTGCCGCTACCCCCGCCCGCGGCCCGGGCGCTGCCGTAGGGTTGCTGCCGTGACGACGCGCGTGGCCGCCATCGACTGCGGCACCAACTCCATCCGGCTGCTGGTCGCCGACCTGCCCGACTCGTCGGCGGGGGCGCAGGCGCCGCTGGTCGACCTGACCCGGCGGATGGAGATCGTCCGGCTCGGTCAGGGGGTCGACCGGACCGGCCGGCTCGCCCCGGAGGCGATCGAGCGGACCCGGGTGGCGCTCGCCGAGTACGCCGCGGAGATCGAGAAGTTGGGCGCCGAGCGGGTACGGATGTGTGCGACCTCGGCCTCCCGGGACGCCGCGAACGCCGGGGACTTCCGCGCCATGGTCGAGCGGACCCTCGGTGTCGCCCCCGAGGTGGTCACCGGCGACGAGGAGGCCCGCCTCTCCTTCACCGGCGCGGTCCGGGGGCTGCCCGCCGACGCGCAGCCGCCGTACCTGGTGGTCGACATCGGGGGTGGCTCGACCGAGTTCGTGGTCGGCACCCGCGAGGGCGGGGTCGAGGCGGCCATCTCGATGGACATCGGCTGCGTCCGGATGACCGAGCGGCACCTGCACGGCGACCCGCCCACCCTGGACGAGATCGCCGCCGCGCAGGCCGACATCGCCCTGGCGGTGGACCGGGCGCTGGAGGCGGTACCGGGCCGGCAGGCCGCCACGCTGGTCGGGCTCGCCGGGTCGGTCACCACCGTGGTCGCGCTCGCCGAGGGCCTGAAGGAGTACGACCCGGAGCGCATCCACCACGCCCGGGTCTCGTACGAGCGGGTCGCCGACGTGACCGCCGACCTGCTGGCGAAGACCCGCGAGCAGCGGCTGGAGACCCCGGTGATGCACCCGGGGCGGGCCGACGTGATCGGGGCGGGCGCGCTGGTGCTCCGGGTGATCATGGAGCGGGCCGGGATGTCCTCGGTGGTCGCCTCCGAGCACGACATCCTCGACGGCATCGCCTGGTCCCTGGCCTGACTGCCGCTGGCCCCCTGGGGCCGCCTCTGGTCCGAGCGGGAGATCGTGCTCGAACCGGGAAAGAGTCCCCTCCGCCGGCGGCCGAGGCCACTACTCCCTGGATCGAGCGCGATCATGGGGTGAGTCGGCGCTCTCACCTGCCACAACTAGCGTGTTCTTGACGGTACTTCGCACTGCACAGTAGTGTGCGAAGCGTGGACACCACACAACTGCTCAAGGGTGTGCTCGACCTCGCCGTCCTCGCCGTGCTCCGCGAGGAGGACGGCTACGGCTACGACATCCTGCGCCGGCTCCGCGAGGCCGGCCTCGACGAGGTCGGCGACGCCTCGGTCTACGGCACGCTGCGCCGGCTCTTCGCCGCCGGCCTGCTCACCACGTACGTGGTGCCGAGCGAGTCCGGGCCGCACCGCAAGTACTACGCGTTGAACGCCGCCGGCCGGGACCAGCTGACCCGCTCCGGCAAGACCTGGCGCTCGTTCGCCACCACGATGGACAGACTGCTCGACGATCGGGGGATGGCGGCATGACCGTCACTGGGCAGGAGATCACGGATTACGTGGAGCGGGTCCGGGCCGCGCTGGCCGACCTGCCGCCCGAGGTCCGCGACGAGCTGACCGAGGACCTGCCGGAGCACCTCGCCGAGGTCGCCGCCGAGACCGACGGCTCGCTCGTGCAGCGGCTGGGCGAGCCGGAGGCGTACGCGGTCGAGCTGCGCGCCGCCGCCGGCGCGGGCCAGCCGGCCGGCCGCCGGCGCGGCCTGGACCAGCGGATCGACGCCGTCACGGGCCGGCTGCGCGCCCGACTGTCCGGCGTCGACACCCGGCTCGGCCCGATCCTCGGGTACGCCTCGGCGAGCGAGTTCCTCCGGCTGCTCCGCCCGGCGTGGTGGGTGCTGCGCGGCTACCTCGCCGCCCTGCTGCTCACCGTGCTGACCGGTCAGCCGGTGGCCCTGATTCCGCAGATCGACGGCAACGCGCTCGCCGGCCTCGTGCTGCTGGTCGCGGCCGTGCTCGCCTCGATCTGGCTCGGCCGCCACACCGGTGAGCTGGGTCGCTGGCAGCGTCGCCTGATGCACGCCGGCACCCTGGTGCTGGTCGTCTTCGCGCTGGCCGCCCTGGTCAACGTGGACGAGCGGGCCCGGTGGGAGTACGAGCACGGCTACGACCCGACCTCGGTGCAGAATCCGTACGACCAGGTGCAGGACGTCTTCGTCTACGACAGCGAGGGCCGGCTGGTGGAGAACGCCCGGCTCTTCGACCAGAACGGGGTGCCGATCCAACTCGGCTGGCCCACCTGCGTCGACCCGGTCCGGCCCGAGAACGAGGGCCCGGTGCGCCGCACCTACCCGTACTGTCCGGAGGAGGCGCCCTTCGGGCCGCGACCGCCGGCCGCCGTCCCGGCCCCGCCCGGCCCGGTACCGACCGGCGCCGCGCCGACGCCGACCGGCCGCCCGTCCGAGTCCGTGGCGCCGAACGGCGGCGCTCCGACGCCGGGTCCGGCGGTGCCGCTCACCCCGAGCCCGACCGCCGCCGCGCCCGGCGGGCCGGCCGCGCCGCCCGTCGGGCCAACGCCGGAGCCCACCCGGTGAGGATCGACACGAGGAAATGGCTGAACGGAGGAGGTCGGCGGGACAGCGCGTTTCGATCTTGATGGCTACGGTGTCGTCTCCCCGTTCACGCCATCGGAAGGAACCTCATTGTCCGAGCAGGTCGCATCGCCCCCCGCGCCGCAGACCGAGCAGCCCGGGCCAGGCCCGGAGCAGTCCGGGTCGGCCGCGACGCCCGGGCAACCGGGGGCGGACGGCGCCGAGGGGCCGGAGCCGGCCCGCGCCGACGAGCCGGCGGCGGACCACGGCGACGAGCCGGCGGACCACGGCGACGAGCCGGCGGCGGACGACGCCGGCGAGCCGGTGGGCAGCGGAGCCCGCGTCGCGGCGGTCCTGGGCATCGTGGCCGTGGTCGTCGCCCTGCTGGTCGTCGCCGGTCTCAAGTTCGGGGTCGGCAGGGCCGTCGACGAGCTGCTCCACCCCGACCGGGTCGGCACGGCGAAGGCCGGTGACTGCCTCACCGAGCTGCCCGAGGTCACCGGCGGGCAGGAGCGGTCGGTCCGCGACGTCGCGGTGGTCACCTGCGCCTCCGGCGACGCGGTGTACAAGGTGGCCGGTCGGGTGGAGGACCAGACCGAGGCGCAGGCCCGGTCCGGCAAGGCGTGCGAGCGCTACCTGACGCCCACCCAGGACGCGTACGTCTTCTACAGCATCGAACCGGGTCGCACGGGTTACCTGCTCTGCCTGACCAGGAAGGCCTGACCGGTCGGACCACCACCATCGGACGGCGGCGCGGGGAGCACCCGCGCCGCCGTCGGTGTACCCGGGTTCACCATGCGGTGAACGGGAGGCATATGCCACTGCTCTCCCGTCTTCCCGGCGCGCTCACGGCGTGGCAGGCTACCGGCACGTAAGACCACTGGGCGACCAGCCAACGATGACTGACCGCTAGGAGGACGGGCACATGGGCGAGATGGTGAGCTTCACCGGCAACGGAGGAACCCGCGAGGGGTATCTCGCGATACCCTCCGGCGGTGCGGCCAGCCCGGCGGTCATCGTCATCCAGGACTGGTGGGGTCTGGTGCCCCACGTCCGGGCGGTGGCGGACCGCTTCGCCGAGGCGGGCTTCGTCGCCCTCGCCCCGGACTTCCGGCACGGCCAGCCGGCCAGCAAGCCGAGTGAGCCCCGGCAGATGCTGAACAGCGCGCAGATGGACGAGGCGGCGGCGGACATCGCCGTGGCGGCCGACTACCTCACCAGCCGTCCCGAGGTCACCGGCAAGGTCGGCTGCGCCGGGTTCTGCGCCGGCGCCAGCCTGGCCCTCTGGGCGGCCACCCGCTCCGAGCGGATCGTCGCCACCGCCGCCTTCTATCCCAGGCTGCCCTGGGAGGGCATGCGCCCCGAGTGGACCGACTACGCGGGCAAGGCCGCGGTCATCCACTGCTCCGAAGCCGACGGACTCTCCGCCGCCGACGGCGTGCAGACCGTCCGCCGGGCCGTCGAGACCGCGGGCGGCACCTGCCAGACCTACGACTACCCGGGCACCGCGCACGCCTTCTTCAACGAGGACCGGCCGGAGAACTTCGACCAGCGCGCCGCCGCCACCGCCTGGGCCCGCACCCTCGAACTGTTCCGGGCCAAGCTTGGCTGAGGCCCGTACCCCCGACGAGGTGGTCGCCCGCGCCGCGCGGGCGACCGACCTGGCCGACCTCGACGGCGCGGTCAGCGACTGCTTCGCCTGTCCGCGCCTGGTCGCCTGGCGGGAGGAGGTCGCCCGGACCCGGCGGGCGGCCTTCCGGGAGCAGGAGTACTGGGGTCGTCCGGTGCCCGGGTTCGGCGCCCCCGACAACCGGACCGGACCCGGCGGATCGGGCGGACCGGCGCCGACGCCGGCCGCGGCCCCCCGGATCGCCCTCCTCGGCCTGGCCCCCGCGGCGCACGGCGGCAACCGCACCGGCCGGATCTTCACCGGTGACCGCTCGGGTGACGTGCTCTTCGCCGCGCTGCACCGCGCCGGCCTGGCCAACCAGCCGACCAGCGTCGCCGCCGACGACGGTCTCACCCTGCGCGACACCCGGATCTTCTCCGCCGTGCGCTGCGCGCCACCGGACAACAAGCCCACCCCGGCGGAGCGGGACACCTGCGCGCCGTGGCTGCACCGGGAGGTCGGCCTGATCCGCCCCACCCTGCGCGTCGTGGTCGCGCTGGGCGCCTTCGCCTGGGCCGCGTGGTGGCCGGTGCTGCGGGACGTCTACGGCGTCCGCCCGCCCAGCCCGCGACCGGCCTTCGGCCATGGGGCACACTGGTCCGGGACCGCCGCCCCCGACCTGCTCGGCTGCTACCACGTCAGCCAGCAGAACACGTTCACGGGGCGGCTGACACCAGGGATGCTGGACGACGTGTTCGCCCGGGCGAAGCTGCTCGCCGGGGTGGACTGAGGCTGCGTGGGGCGGTGGCAATGGACCTCGGCGTGCTGCGCAGGTGGTGGCCCGTCCTCGCGGTGACCGGCCTGCTCGCCGTCGCCGCCCTCGCGGCCGGGCACTCCTCGATCGGGGCCAGCCGCATCCCGCCGGCCTCCGACACCATCCCGTACGTCCCGGAGTACCCCTCCGCCGAGCCGGCCCCGTCCATCCCGATCGAACCGGCGGAGTACGCGGAGGCGACCCAGGCGGACATTCCCCAGTGGATCGCCCAGGCCGCCGTCGTCCTGCTGGGACTGGGGCTGCTGGTCGCCGTCGGCTACGTGGCCTGGACGATGCTGCGCGGTGCGCTGCGCCGGACCACCCGGGTCGTCCCGGCCGAACGGGCCCGGCGCACCGCCGAGGGGACCGCCCGGGACGTGGTCGCCGCCCTCGACGCCGGCCTGGTCGAGCTGGACGACCGGGACACCGACCCGCGGACCGCGGTGATCGCCTGCTGGGTACGCCTGGAGGAGGCCGCCACCGAGGCCGGGCTGTCGAGGCGGACCGGGGACACCCCGACCGACCTGGTCGGCCGGCTGCTCCGGGGCGATCCGGAGGCCGGGGTGCCCGCCATCGCCAGCGCCGACGTGCTGGCCGAGTTCGCCCACGTCTACCGCGAGGCCCGGTACGCCACCCACACCGTCGACGAACGGATGCGCGACCAGGCCCGGTCGGCGCTGCGCCGGCTGCGCGGTGAACTGACCGCCCTCGCCGCCGATCCGGCCGAGGTGTCGCCGTGAGCGAGCGGACCGGTCTGGACGACCTGTTCTCCTTCGAGGAGGAGGCGCCGCCCCGTACCGGTCGGGAGCGGGGTCGGCGGCCCCGGGCGGCGCTGCGGACCGTCGTCGTCGCCGCCGCGGTGACCGCGGTGGTCCTCGCCGGGCTGCGCGCGGTCGGCCTCCAGGTCTCCATCTGGATCGTGGTGGCCGGGGTGCTGGCGGTGCTCGCCGTGCGCCGGGTCACCGCTGCGCTCTCCCCACCGCCTCCGCCCCGGGGCGGGTACCGGGCGCCGGCCGGCGAGGAGCCCGGTTCGTACAACTGGGGCGCCCGGGACGCGTTGCGGGCCGCCATCAACGGCTGGGAAGTGCCGTTGGACTGGTCGGCCACCCGGCCCGAACGATTCAGCAAGGTGGTCCTGCCGCGCCTGGCCGAGCTGGCCGACGAGCGGCTGCGCCAGCGTCACGGCCTCACCCGCGAGTCGGACCCGGCGCGCGCCCGCGCGCTGCTGGGCGACCGGCTCTGGACCTTCCTCGACACGCCGCCCCGCCGCACCCCGTCGCCGCGCGACCTCGCGGCGATCGTCGCCGAACTGGAGAAGATCTGATGAACGACGTGGACCGCCGGATCGCCGCCACGGAGGTCGGCCACCTGGCCAGGGCGGTGCTGGACGCGGTCGGCACGGTCGTGGTCGGCAAGCGGGAGTCCCTCGAACTGGTTCTCGCCGGCATCCTGGCCGGCGGGCACGTGCTCCTGGAGGACCTTCCCGGGCTGGGCAAGACGCTCACCGCGCGCTGCTTCGCCCAAGCCCTCGGGCTGGACTTCCGCCGCCTCCAGTTCACCCCCGACCTGCTTCCCGCGGACGTCACCGGGTCGTTCCTCTACGACCAGCGCAGCGGTGACTTCTCCTTCCGCGCCGGCCCGCTCTTCACCAACCTGCTGCTCGCCGACGAGATCAACCGGACGCCGCCGAAGACCCAGTCGGCGCTGCTGGAGGCGATGCAGGAGAAGCAGGTCTCCGTCGAGGGCGTCACCTACCGCCTCGACGAGCCGTTCCACGTGCTCGCCACCGCCAACCCGATCGAGTACGAGGGGACGTACCCGCTGCCCGAGGCGCAGCTGGACCGGTTCCTGCTGCGGGTGTCGTTCGGCTACCCGCAGCGCGAGGAGGAGTGGGACGTGCTGCGCCGGCGGATGGCCCGGCGTCGCGAGGAGTCCGAGATCAAGCCGGTGGTGGACGCGGCCACCCTGCGGGCCATGCAGGCCGCGCTGGAGGACGTGGTGGTGGAGGACTCCGTCGGCCGGTACATCGTCGACCTGACCGCGGCCACCCGCGAGCACCCGTCGGTGCTGGTCGGCGCCTCCCCCCGCGGCTCGCTCGCGCTGCTGCTGCTCGCCCGCGTCCGGGCGGTCTTCGCCGGCCGGGACTACGTGGTGCCGGAGGACGTCAAGGAGGTGGCAGCGCCGGCGCTCGCGCACCGGATCACGCTGCGTCCGGAGATGTGGCTGCGCCGGGTGGATCCGTCCTTCGTGGTCGGTGAGGTGCTGGAGCAGACCCCCGCCCCGGCCAGCGGCGCGCTGCCCAGCCACGCGGCCGGCCGGTCCGGACGCTGACCGTGCCCAGCGAGGAAGCGTCGGAGGCGGCGGGCTGGGCGCCCACCTGGGCGTTGGGCCGGGCGGTGCTGCTCACCGGCCTGCTGCTGATCGCCGCCGTGCTGATCGGCCGGGTGGACCTGGTCGTGCTGGCCACCCCGTTCGCGCTCGGCACCGCGTACGCGCTGCGCCGCCGGCCCACCTCCGCCCCGCGCCTGGAGATCCTCACCGGGGACGCGCAACTGGTCGAGGGGGGTGCGATGACCACCTCGATCGGCGTGGGCAACCCGGACACCGTCGGGTACGACGTGGCGGTGGTGCGTACCCGGATCTCGCCCTGGCTACGGGTGGAGCGGGCCGGTTTCGGCGGCACCGCGGTGGACGTGAGCCGCTCCGGCGGCACCGACCGTCCCTTCGTCACCTCGTTGCCGACCCGGACCGCCGTCGACCTGGAGCTCTCCGGCACGGCGCTGCGCTGGGGCCGGCACCGCATCGGCCCGGCCGGCGCCCGGGTCGCCGCCGCCGACGGCCTGCTGGGCTCCCGGGCCGTGGTCACCGAACCGGTGAAGGTGCGGGTGTATCCGAGGACCGAGCCGTTCGAGGCGGTGGAGGAGATGCCCCGGGCCGCCGGACTGGTCGGCGCGCACCGCTCGCGCCGGCCCGGCGAGGGCGGCGAACTGGCCGGGGTGCGGGTCTTCGGGCCGGGCGACCGGTTGCGGCGCATCGACTGGCGGGTGTCGCTGCGCGCCCGGCAGCTGCACGTGGCCGCCACCCTTTCCGACCGGGACGCCGAGGTGGTGGTCCTGCTGGACGTGCTCGCCGAGGCGGGTCGGCCCGGCGGGGTGAAGGGCAGCGCGTCCGTGTTGGACACCACGGTCCGCGCCGCGGCCGCGATCGCCGAACACTATCTGCACCGCGGCGACCGGGTGGCGATGCTGGAGTACGGCTCGGCGGCCCGCCGGCTGCGCCCGGCCACCGGACGGCGACAGTACCTGACCGTCCTGGAGTGGCTGCTCGACGTACGGGCCGACGCCTCCGCGCACGAGCCGTACGACCAGGTCTTCGGTCCGCAGCTGCTCTCCGCGGACGCCCTGGTGGTGGTGCTCACCCCGCTGCTGGACGAGCGGTCGGCGCAGATGCTGGCCCGGCTGGCCCGGGGCGGACGGTTCGTGGTGGCGGTGGACACCCTGCCCACCGACCTCTCCCCGCCGGGTGACCGCGGCTGGGCGCCGGTGGCGTACCGGCTGTGGCGACTGGACCGGGACACGATGATCGCCCAGCTCCGCGAGCACGGGGTGCCGGTGGTGCGCTGGGCCGGCGCGGGCAGCCTCGACCAGGTACTGCGGGACGTGGCCCGCCTGGCCACCGCCCCCCGGGTCGGTGGCCGGTGAGTGCGAGGAACGCAGCGCAGCGGAGTCCCGCAGTCGCGAACGAAGGCAGGCTCCCGTGAGCGATCTGGTCGGGCAGGCCGTCGAGCGGGGCCGGGCCCTGCGCGTGGCGGTGAACCGGGTGAGCCTCACCCCGCTGCTGCTGCGCGCCGGCATCTTCGCCGTGGTGCTGGCGGGGCTGCTGCTGGCGTACCCGGTCGAGATGTTCACCGCGCGGTCGCTGCTGGCGTGGGCCGTGGTGGCGCTGCTGCCGGCGGTCGGGCCGCGCCGGGTCTGGCCCACCTTCGCCGCGCTCGTCACTGTCGGGGGGTGGGTGGTCGCCTCGGCCGGTTACGACCGGTCGATCACGCTGTGGCGGCTTCTCGCCGTGGCGGCCCTGCTCTACCTGGGACACACCCTCTGCGCGCTGGCGGCGCTGCTGCCCTACGACGGCGTCGTCGACCCGAATCTGCTGGTGAGCTGGCTCACTCGGGCGGGCGCGGTGGTCCTGGCCGCGTCGGTGGTCGGCGTCGTGCTGGCCTGGTTGGGGGAGATCGGCACCGATGACGGTTTCCAGGCCGCCACAGTGGCCGGACTGCTGGTGGCGGTGGGGTTGAGCGGGCTACTGGGCTGGCTCCTGCGGCGCAGATAACGGGGTGCTGTAGGAAGTTGCGCAGGTCACAGGGGTTGTGCTCCGTCACAGAAGGGGGTCTCGCGCGGGATTAGCCCAGCCGCCCGGGGAAAGATAGATGACGTGAATCCGAAGCGGATCCTTGTCGTGGGTGCCGGGCACGTCGGCCTGTACGCCGCTCTGCGCCTGTCCAAGAAGCTGAGCTCCCGTGAGGCCGAGGTCGTGGTCGTCGACCCGCAGCCGCACATGACCTACCAGCCGTTCCTCCCCGAGGCTGCGGCGGGCAACATCTCGCCCCGGCACTCGGTGGTGCCGCTGCGGCGGGAACTGCGCAGGTGCAAGGTCGTGGCGGGTGCGGTGACGCGGATCGACCACGACCGCAAGATCGCCGTGGTGCAGCCGCTCAGCGGCCCCGCCCGGGAGATCCCGTACGACCACGTGGTCGTGGCGCCGGGTTCGGTCTCCCGGACGCTGCCGATCCCGGGCCTGCACGAGCACGGCATCGGGTTCAAGACCATCGGCGAGGCGATCTACCTGCGCAACCATGTGCTGGACCGGCTCGACGTGGCGGCCTCGACGGCCGACCCGAACGTCCGCCGCTCGGCGCTGACCTTCACCTTCGTCGGAGGTGGGTACGCCGGCATCGAGGCGCTCGCCGAGATGGAGGACATGGCCCGGGACGCGCTGAAGTACTACCCGGAGCTCAAGCCGGAGGACATGCGCTGGGTGCTGGTCGAGGCGACCCAGCGGGTGCTCCCCGAGGTCGACCGGGACATGGGCGCCTACACCGTGCAGCAGCTGCTCAAGCGGAACATGGACATCCGGCTGGACACCCGGCTGGAGTCCTGTGTCGACGGGGTGGTCAAGCTCTCCGACGGTGACAGCTTCCAGTCCGACACCATCGTCTGGACCGCCGGGGTGAAGCCGTCGCCGATGCTCGACGCGACCGACTTCCCGCGCGACGAGCGCCGACGGGTCACCTGCCTGCCGACCCTCCAGGTCGTCGACGGCGACCGGGTCATCGAGGGCGCCTGGAGCGCCGGCGACTGCGCCGCCGTGCCGGACCTGACCAAGGAGCCGGGCAACTACTGCTCGCCGAGCGCCCAGCACGCGGTGCGCCAGGCGGCCCGGATGGCCGACAACATCGCCAACGTGATCCGCGGTCGCGAGCCGGTCGACTACAAGCACAAGCACGCGGGCAGCGTGGCCAGCCTCGGCCTGCACAAGGGCGTCGCCCAGGTGTACGGCGTGAAGATGACCGGCTGGCCGGCGTGGTTCATGCACCGGACGTACCACATGAGCCGGATCCCCTCGGTCAACCGCAAGGTCCGGGTCGTGGTCGACTGGTCGCTGGCCTTCTTCCTCAAGCGTGAGGTGGTCGCCCTCGGGCAGCTGCACGACCCGCGTGAGGAGTTCGTCGAGGCCTCCCAGCCCGTCGGACCGCGCGTCTGACCGATCGACGAAAAGGGCCCCCGGCCGACGCCTCGCGTCCGGCCGGGGGCCCTTTCGACGTTCCGGTCGCGCCGCCGGGGCGCGGGTCAGACCCGCCAGGTCCACGCGTCGGCGATCCGGGTGCCCGGACCGTAGAGCTGCACCAGCGTGCGCCGCAGGCTCTCCGCGTGCGGCGCGGTGTCCGCGACCGCCACGCAGGAGGCGCCCCAGAAGTCGGCGTCCTGCCGGGCCTGCCGCCGCTGCTCCTCGCCGATCACCGGCTCGTCGCCCCGCCTGGCGACGTCGGCCAGCAGCGCCGAGGTGGGTTGCTTGAAGGTGCCCATCGCGGCGCTGCCGCCCCGGCCGTACGGGCCGATGAAGAACCCCTCCGGGATGCCGAACGCGGCGTCGGCCGCCGCCGCCCAGCCCATCGGCCAGGGCTCCTTCGGCGTGGCCGCCGGCACCGGCACCAGCACCCCACCGGTGGGCACGCACTCCCGCCAGTGACCGCCGGTGACGAACTCGGGCAGCGGCGCGCGGTCGGCGGTCGGCAGCGGCGCCGGGAAGACGGTGAGCAGGGCCGCACCGACGGCGGCCGGGACGAGCCGGCGGGCCCGCCCGGTGTCGCGCAGCGCCCGGTCCACCGCGAGGACCAGCAGCGTGCCGGTCAGCGGGAGCAGGGCCAGCGCGAACCGCATCGGCAACGCGCCGTCGATCACCGGCAGACCGGCCAGCAGGGCGTACGGCCCGGGCACGGCGCTGCGCGCACCGTCGAGCACCACCTGGGGGCCGAGGGAGAGCGCGCCCATCACCAGCGCCGCGCCGGTCACGGCGATGACCAGCGGACGGCGTCCCAGCCAGAGCGCGCAGCCGACGGCGACCACCAGCAGCGGCAGGCCGAGGAAGGTGTTGTACTCGGCGGGCCCGGTGGTGAGCCGGGCCGACGAGTCGCTGCCCACCACCGACAGCGGTGAGATCGTCCACCAGCTGCGCAGGTCCGCCGAGAAGTAGTGCGGGCTGAACATGCCGTCGGCGACGCCCTGCGGTCCGGCGAACTGGAACCAGAGCGGGTAGCCGAGCACGACGAGGGCCAGTCCGGTGGCGAGCGTCATCCCGCCGGCGAAGCCGGGCAGCGCCCGTCGCAGCAGCGCCCGGTCGGTCAGCGCGTACGCCACGGTCATCACCAGCAGGGTGAGCGCGGTGAGGAAGAGCACCTCCTCGCCGACGAAGACCTGGACGCTGACGGCGGCGGCCAGCCCGGCGGCCGAGGTGACGATCCGGCGGCGGTCCGGCGCGTCGAGCGATCCGGGGCCGGGGTCGGCGGCGCGGAGCAGCCGGACCACCAGCCACACGATCACCGGCACCAGCCACTGCGCGGTCATGTGCAGGTGGCTGTTGCTCTGCGAGACCATCCCCGGGCCGAAGCCGCAGAGCCCGGCGCCGAGGGCGGCGGCGAGCCGCCGGGCCCGCAGCGTACGGGTGAAGAGCAGGTACCAGGCGATCGCGGTGCCGGCCAGGTTCACCCCGGCCAGCAGGGCGAAGGTGACCGGCGCGCCGAAGAGCAGGGTGACCGGGGAGAAGAGCACCCCGAGCGCGATGACCGTGGTGTTGGTCATCAGGTTGACTCCGTCGGGCGCGTTGAGCCGCTCGGTGAGCAGGCCGAAGTCGCCGAGCAGCGCGCGCGAGTCGACCGCCAGGAACCACTCGTAGAGGGTCTGGTCCGCGGGGTTGAGCGCCAGCACGCGCCCGGTCGGGTCGGGCCAGAGCCCGTGGGTGAGCCACCCGGCGAGCAGCAGGAAGAGCACCCCGACGAGCAGGTCGGCGCGGTTGCCGACGGTGAGCTCCGGCCACCGGGCCGGTCGGGATCCGGGTGTGGCCGGCTCGGCGAGGCCGACAGCCAGGTCGGGGTCGGCGTCGGACGCCGTACGGGCTGGGCTGGTCACGGCCTCGACCCTAGTGCGGCACTCTTGGCGGGGTACGTCGGGTCGCCGAGGAACGGCTACGGTGACACTGCACCGCCGCGTGTCGGCACGCGGGTGCCACCCGCCCGGGTGGTGGAACGGCAGACACGGCCGCCTTAAAAGCGGCTGCCGCAAGGCGTGCGGGTTCGACCCCCGCCCCGGGCACCCACACTCTCAGCTTTCCCACAGCTCGCCGCGCGGCGCGCGGTGGACAGGCCGTTTACGCTTGGAGGGCACGCTACGCGTGCGACGACCCCCTGAGGGAGGCCTGACAGTGAAGACTTCGAACCCGGTGCTCGCCCGGCTCGGCCAAGCGGCCGAGCGGGAGCGGTCCGCCGGGTACGCCCAGCCCGGGCCGTACGGTTACGGACAGCCCGGAGTTCCCCAGCAGTACCCGGGGCAGCCCGGCTTCCCGGCCGCCCCCACGGTCTCCGGGACCATGTCGATCGACGACGTGGTGGTCAAGACCGTCGCCCTCCTGGGCATCCTCGGCGTCTCCGCCGCGGCCGCCTGGGTGCTGGTCCCGGACGCGCTCCTCGGTCCGGCGTGGATCGGCGCGGCGATGGTCGGCCTGGTGCTCGGCCTGATCATCTCGTTCTCCCGGATGGCGAACCCGGCGCTGGTCATCGCCTACGCCATCGTCGAGGGCGCCTTCGTGGGCCTGGTCAGCAAGGTGTACGAGGCGCGCTTCGACGGCATCGTCCTCCAGGCCGTGGTGGCCACCTTCGGCGTCTTCTTCGTGATGACGATGCTCTACAAGGCGCGGGTCATCCGGGCGACGCCGAAGTTCGTCAAGGGCATGATCGCCGTGATGGCGGGCCTCTTCGCCGTCATGCTGATCAACCTGGTGCTCGCGCTCTTCGGCGTGAACACCGGCCTGCGCGACGGCAGCCCGCTGGCGATCGGCTTCAGCCTGGTCTGCATCGTGGTGGCCTCGCTGAGCTTCGTGCTCAGCTTCAAGGAGGTCGAGGACGGTGTCCGGATGGGGCTGCCGCAGCGCTACTCCTGGACGGCCGCCTTCGGCATCGTGGTCAGCCTGGTCTGGCTCTACCTGGAGCTGCTCCGGCTGCTCAGCTACTTCCAGGGCGACGACTGACCGTCGCCGCCCCTCGGCGCCCGCCACCGCTTCCCGCGGCGGCGGGCGCTGTCGTGTCCGGGCCCGCCCCGGCCGTTTCCCCGCCGCCGCCGGGCCGTCCGGGGCAGAGTGACATCAGGGGTACGCCGGCGAGGAGGTGACGGATGCGCAGCGCCAACCCGGTACTGGACCGGCTGGACGACACCAGCCGGGGGCACCGGCTGCCCGGCGCCGGCGGCGTGGAGGCGGTGACCGTCGACGACGTGGTGGTCCGTACCGTCGGGCTGCTGCTGCTCACCGGCGCGACCGCGGCGGTGGCCTGGGTGGTGGTGCCGCAGGCGGCCTGGGTCTCCGCGGCGCTCGCCGGCACCGCGCTGGCCGGCGTGGCGCTGGTCCTGGTGATCTCGCTGCGCGGCATCACCCACCCGGCGCCGATCATCGGGTACGCGCTGCTGCAGGGGCTGCTGCTCGGCGTGGCCAGCCGGGCGTTCGAGCTGGTCTACCCCGGCATCGTCGCCCAGGCGGTGGTCGGCACGTTCGGCGTCTTCCTCGGCATGGCGCTGCTCTACCGGGCCCGGCTGATCCGGGCCACCCCGCGGCTGGCCCGGCTGGTGATCGGCACGCTGATCGGGATCCTCGCCATCAGCCTGGTCAACCTGGCCTTCCGGCTGTTCACCGGCCGGCAGGGCGTCGAGGTCTACAGCCTCACCGGCCAGGTCGGGTGGCTGCCGTACCTCTTCTCCGGGGTGGCGATCATCGCCGGCGCGCTCAGCTTCATCCTCGACTTCGACCAGGTGGAGCGGTCGGTCCGCGGTGGCCTGCCCCGCCGGTACGCCTGGCTCTGTGCCTTCGGGCTGCTGACCGGGCTGGTCTTCCTGTACTGGCAGATCCTGCGCCTGCTCAGCTACCTGCGGCGGTGAGCGGAGCGCCGTCCGTAGACTCGGCGGCGATGAGCGCAACGGAGTTGGACCGGGCGGTGGGGCTGCTGGTCCGTCAGGTCGGGCACTGGCAGCAGACGCGCTGGGCGGCGGTGGCGACGGGCGGCAACGTCTCCCGTGCCGACCTGGTGCACCGGCTGGTGCAGGAGATCGCGAACCTGGCCGCCGACGCCGAGGGTGGGCCGCGCCGGACCGTACCCCGGTTGGACAACGACCTGGCGCTGCCCGACCAGCTCCGGGTGGTCGCGGCCGACCTGGTGGCGGCCGGGCCGCCGGAGGCGGTGCTGGCCGGGGCGGCCGCCGAGGTGACGGCGACCCGCGCGGCGCTCTGACCGGTTACCGGTCACCCCTTCAGCCAGCGCCGCACCTTCGGTCGCCGGGCCCGGTCCCGGGCGGCGGCGACGGCCCGCACGTCCCGGTCCGCCACCGCGGCCTGCCGCGCGTGCAGCAGCCCGTAGGTGAAGGTGTTCTCGCCGTCGGCGTACGCCCGGAGCGCCTGCCGGCGCAGCACCTCGCGCGTGATCACCGAATCCTGGTGCGCGCCGAGCAGCCGCTGGAGCTCCTTGAGCCGCCGCGCCAGTCGGACGGCGGGCTTCCCGGCCGCCGGCCGGCGCACCTCGACGGCGTACCGCGCGGCCTTGTACGCCTTCCGCGCCTCGTGCAGCGCGACATCCTCGGCGCCGGAGTCGGCCGCGGGCCGCCCCGCCAGGGCGCGGTCCAGCCGCTCGTCGGCCCGGGACACCGCCCGGCGCACCCGGCGGGTCACCCAGCGTGGGCCGACGGTCCGCGCGGGCGGCCCTTCGAGCAGCCGGTCCAGCCCGGTCAGCAGGTCGATGTACCGGTCGGAGTCGAGCGCCTCGCGCAACCCGTCGAGGGCGGCGGCGACGTCGCCGGCGAACCGTTCGGTGATCCGCGCCGGGACCGGGCCGAGTACCAGCTCGACGGGTTCGGCGTGCACGGCGTCGGTGAGCCGGGCGGCCATCACCTGGGCGTCGCGGACCGGCCCGAGCCGGCGGCCGAGCCACCGGAGCTCCGCGCGGAGCGCCCGGCTCGCCCGCCGGTCCCAGAGACCGCGGAACGTCCGCAGGGTCGCCCGCAGCCGGCGGGCGGCGACGCGCATGTCGTGCACGGCGTCCTCGTCACCGAGCCGGGCCCCGGGATGGTTCGCGATCAGCGTGTCACGCTGGGCGAGGGCGTAGTCCACGACGGGCGCCACGGCCGGGGCGGTCGGCCCGGCCCCGGTGGCGGCGAGCCGGGCGGCGAGGGCGCGGTGCGACTTCGAGACGGGGACCGGTCGGGCGCCCGCCTCGCGCAGCCGCGACTCCACGGCGTCGAGCAGGCCGTCGTCGCCGTCGACCAGCTCGACCTCGATCTCCCGCCACTGCTGGACCTCGCCGGTGACCAGGTCCCGTCCCTCGACGGCGTCCTCGACGACCTCGGCGAGCACCCGGTCCCGCGCGTCGAGCAGCCGCCGCTCCACGCGGTGGTTGGTGATCCGGGCCGCGGGCCCGACCGGCGCGCCCCGGGCCGCGGCCCGGAACAGCGCGACCAGCTCGGCCGGCGGGTCGACGTCGTCCGGCCCGGCCGGGAACTGGTGTTCCGTGCGGGCGCCGCCGGCCGCGCCGACCTTGAGGTGCCAACCCGCGTCGTGCCCGCCGGTTCGCCGGCGCAGCGCGTACCCGCTGCGGGCCAGCCGCAGGTCGGCGGAGTCCAGATAGACCGCGTCCAGGTCGAGGGCGGTGGCGTCCGACACGGTCGTGACGCCACCGCACCCCGTCAGGTCCGGCAGTACGAACCCCTCGCCCCCGGCGTACTTGCGTTCCCGCTCCACCACCGTCGCCATGACGGTCCGGTACCCGGGGGCCGGACCGGCGAACCGGCACTCAGCTGAGCCGCTCCAGCACCATCGCCATGCCCTGGCCGCCGCCGACGCACATGGTCTCCAGACCGATGGTCTTGTCGTGCCACTCCAGCGAGTTGAGCAGGGTGCCGGTGATCCGGGCGCCGGTCATGCCGAACGGGTGCCCGACGGCGATCGCGCCACCCATCACGTTCACCTTCTCCTCCGGGATGCCCAGCTGCCGGTAGGAGGGGATGACCTGGGCGGCGAACGCCTCGTTGATCTCGACCAGGTCCACGTCGTCGACCGTCATGCCGGCCCGCGCCAGCGCCTGCTTTGACGCCTCGACCGGCCCGAGGCCCATGATCTCCGGGGAGAGGGCGGTGACGCCGGTGGAGACGATCCGGGCCAACGGGGTGAGCCCGAGGTCCTTCGCCCGCTGGGCGCTCATCACCACCACGGCCGCGGCGCCGTCGTTGAGCGGACAGCAGTTGCCGGCGGTGATCCGCCCGTCCGGACGGAACACCGGCTTCAGGCCGGCGACCGCCTCCAGGGTCACCCCGGCCCGGGGGCCGTCGTCGGTGCTGACGACCGTACCGTCGGGCGTGGTGACCGGGGTGATCTCGCGGGCCCAGAACCCGTCGGCGATCGCCTTCTCGGCGAGGTTCTGGCTGCGGACGCCGAACGCGTCCATGTCCTCGCGGGTCACGTCGTGGACCTGGGCCAGGTTCTCCGCGGTCTGCCCCATGGCCAGGTAGATGTCGGGGAGCTGGCCGGCCTCCCGCGGGTCGGTCCACACCTCGGCGCCGCCCTGCGCGCGGCTCTCCGACCGGGCCCGGGCCTCGGCGAAGCGCGGGTTCTCCCAGCCCCCGCCGACCAGCGCCTGCGCCTCCGGCGGCAGCGCGTCGGAGTTGCCCCGGGCGTACCGGGAGACCATCTCCACCCCGGCGGAGATGAAGACGTCGCCCTCGCCGGCCCGGATCGCGTGCATCGCCATCCGGGTGGTCTGCAACGACGAGGCGCAGTAGCGGGTCAACGTGGCGCCGGGCAGGCCGTCCAGGCCCAGCAGGGTGGCGACCACCCGGGCCATGTTGAAGCCCTGCTCACCACCGGGCAGGCCGCACCCGAGGTACATGTCGTCGATCTGGGACGGGTCGAGCTGGGGAACCTTGTCCAGGGCGGCCTGGACGATCGTGGCAGCGAGATCGTCCGGACGGACCTCGCGCAGCGAACCCTTGAACGCGCGGCCGATGGGGGACCGGGCGGTGGCGACGATGACAGCGTCGCGGGACGACTCAATCGGCATGAACCAACGTTAACTCGCCGGTAACTTGGCGCGGAAGGAGCCCGAGCGACGGGAAATGTCACCCTGGCGGGGGCAGCGCGCGCAATCCCCCCGCTGTCCCCACCCATCGGCCTTCGCGTGCTGTCCCCGCCCCTGGCCCCCGCCCGCCGGCCCCGCCCTTGGCCCCGGGCCCTGTCCCGCGCTGTCCTCGCCCACGGCCCACGCGCGGGGCGCCGCGTATTGCTGCCGCGCAGCGCCGCGTGTTCCGGTGCGCGGCACCGCCTGATGCTCCCGCGTGCGGCGCTGCCCGTTGTTCCCGCGCTGCGCGCGCCCCGCGCTGCGCGCGCCCCGCGCCGTCCGCGCCCGCGTGCGGTCCACGCGCCGCTGCCATGATCGCGCTGGATCCAGGAAGTAGTGGCTTCCTCGTAGGTTCGAGGCCACTACTTCCCGGATTGAGCACGATCTTGGCGGGTGGCGCCGCAGGCAGGCGCGGGTGAGCGGGCGCGACGCGGACGTGGCGTGCGTGGCGCGGGGTGACGCGGCGCGGGGTGGGCGTGGAGTGGCGCGGGGCGGGTGGGCGCGACGCGGGCGGGGTGGGCGCGGCGCTGCGCGGCGTGAGGGCGCGGGCGCGGCGTGAGGGCGCGGGCGAGGCGTGAGGGCGCGGAGCCGCGAGGCCCTGGGGCGCGGGTGAGGCATGGGGGCCGAGCGAAGCGGGAGCGGGTGCCGTGCGGGTGGTGGGCGGGTCAGTGTCGGGAGGCGACGTTCGCGGCGGCGGCCACCGCCGGCAGCAGGGCGTGGGCCCAGACCCGGTAGCCGTCGGCGGAGGGGTGGAAGCCGTCCCGGCAGAGCGTCCCGGCGTCGGCCCGGAACACCGGCCCGGTCTCCGCGCCCAGGTCCACGACGGCCCCGCCGGCGTCGAGCACGGCGCCGGTCTGCGCCCGGGCGATCCGCCGCCCGGACCAGCCGATCACCTGGCGCAGCGGCTGCGCCACGGCGCGTACCGCTCCGAGGTCGGGGCAGGTGCCGACCACCACTTCGACCCGCGCCTCGCGCAGCCGGCGGACCGCCGCGCCGAGGTAGGCGGCCGCCTCGGCCGGGCGGCGCAGGGCGGTGGCGTCGTTCGCGCCGATCAGGATCAGCGCCACGTCGGGACGGTCGCCGAGCAGCGCCCGGGCCACCTGGGTGGCCAGGTCCGTGGAGCGGGAACCGGAGACCCCGACGCTGGACAGGTGCACCTTGCGCCCGGTCGGCCCTTCGGAGAGCAGGTGGGCCAGCCGCCCGCCGACCGTCTCGTCGAAGTGTTCCACCCCGACGCCGAGGGCGGAGGAGTCGCCGAGCAGCACCAGCCGTAGTGGCGGGGCGCCGGCCCGGCCGACCGTGGCGCGCAGGGCCAGCCCCAGCTCCGGCTGGGCGTACGTGCGGTTCCGTGCGGCGACGGCCTGCCCGGCGAGCACCGCGGCGCCGCCGATCGTGCCGGCGACCAGCGAGAGGGCTGCCGCCCGGCCGAGCCGGAGTGCCAGCTCCGTGCTCGAGGTGCGCTCGCTCATGCCGATCCCTCCAGTGTGGGTGAGTCGGCGGCGGGACCGGGTTGCGGCACCGCGCCGACGCCGAAGAACGCCCGCCGACGCAGTTGCGCCCAGCGGCCGGCCGGTCCGCGGTCGCGGCCCCGGACCTGGGTGCCGCTGACCTCCGTGCCGGCGTGCCGGGCCGCCTCCTGGGCGGCCTGCGGCAACGACCGTACGCCTTCTCCCCGGGCCAGGACAGGCTTGCGTTCGGGACCGGCGCCGAGGGCGGAGAGCACGGTGGGCAGCAGCGCCGCCGCCGCCACCGCATACCCCTCGGCGGACGGGTGGAACCGGTCCCAGGCGAACATCCGGGTCGGCTCGGCGGCGAACCGGGGGCCGAGCATGTCGCCGAGGGAGACCGTCCAACCGCCCGCCTCGACCACGGCGACGGTCTGCGCGGCGGCCAGCTGCCGGCTCCACCGTCGGGCCAGCCAGCGCAGCGGCGGCTGGATCGGTTGGATCGCGCCCAGGTCGGGGCAGGTGCCCACGACCACCTCGCAGCCCGCGGCGCGGAGCGCCAGGACCGCGTCGACGAGGTAGCGCACCGCGAGCCCGGGCGGGGTGCGGTTGGTGACGTCGTTGCCGCCGATCAGGATCACCGCGACGTCCGGGTCGCACTCCAGCGCCGACTCGACCTGCGGCTTCAACCCGGCCGACAGGGAGCCCACCACGGCGAAGCGGCGCACCCGGACCGGCCGGTGCAGCCGGCGGGACAGCCCGGTGGCGAGCAGCGCGCCCAGCGTCTCCCGTCGCCGGTGCACGCCGTAGCTGGCTGCGGAGGAGTCACCGAGCACCACCATGGTCAGCGGCCGGCCGGGGAGCTTCGGGCCGTAGACGCCGTCGCAGCGGGGCGGGGGCGCCTCCGCCATCGGGATGGTGCGCCGGGCCTGCCGGGCCTGCCCGAGCAGCACGCCGCCGGTCGCGACGACCGCCGCCGCGCCGGCACCCGTGCCGATCGCCGCCACCCGGGCGACCTGCCGCACGCGCTGCCAGGACCGACCCTCGGGCAAGACGGAACCAGCGACCCCCATACCGCGACATTATCGCGCCGGCACGACACGCCGCTGTCGTCGCGACGGCTGGTTCGTGGCTGGAGTACGACCGTTCTGGGTACCTGTCCCCGCGACAGGCGGCCGGGCGCCGCGCCGCGAAGGTCGGCGGCTTGCGCGGTCGCGTCACGCTGGTCGGCGGAGAGGAGCTCGACGATGGGTAGGACGTTGAAGCGGAGAGCGGCGTTCACCGCGCTGGTCCGGGCGCTGGCCAGCGGTGCGCGGGGTGGCCCGTCGCTGGGGGAGCGGCTGGCGGCGCTGCCCCGGATGATCAGGGCCACCGCCCGGGGCGAGTACGACGGCGGCCTCCGGCTGGCCATGATGACGGCGGCCACCGCGTACGTCGTCTCGCCGGTCGACGTGGTGCCGGAGCTGTTCCTGACGGTCTTCGGTCTGGTGGACGACGCGGTCATGGTCACCTGGCTGGCCGGGAGCGTGCTGGCGGAGACGGAGCGCTTCCTGGAATGGGAGGCGCGTCGCAGCTCCGTCATCCCCGGGCATGTGACGCCCTGAGGCGACGTACCCTGGGCGGGCGAGAACGCGATCCATCTGCCCGGCACCGCCGCCGGCGCCGTGACGAAGGGCACAACGAGGTGCAGTACTACGACAACGTCGTCGACATGATCGGCAACACCCCGCTGGTACGGCTGCGCAACGTCACCGAGGGCGTCCAGGCGACCGTGCTGGCGAAGGTGGAGTACCTCAACCCGGGCGGTTCCGTGAAGGACCGGATCGCGCTGCGCATGGTGGAGGACGCCGAGGCCGCGGGCATCCTCAAGCCGGGCGGCACCATCGTCGAGCCGACCAGCGGCAACACCGGCGTTGGTCTGGCCCTGGTGGCGCAGCTCAAGGGCTACAAGTGCGTCTTCGTCTGCCCGGACAAGGTCAGCCAGGACAAGCAGGACGTGCTGCGGGCGTACGGCGCCGAGGTGGTGGTCTGCCCGACCGCGGTCGCGCCGGAGGACCCGCGCTCCTACTACAACGTCTCCGACCGGCTGGCCCGGGAGATCCCCGGCGCCTGGAAGCCCAACCAGTACAGCAACCCGGCGAACCCGCGTTCGCACTACGAGACGACCGGCCCGGAGCTGTGGCAGCAGACCGGGGGCGGGCTGACCCACTTCGTGGCGGGCGTCGGCACCGGCGGCACCATCTCCGGCATCGGCCGCTACCTCAAGGAGGCCTCCGAGGGCCGGGTGAAGGTCATCGGCGCCGACCCGGAGGGCTCGGTCTACTCCGGCGGCACCGGCCGCCCGTACCTGGTCGAGGGGGTCGGCGAGGACTTCTGGCCGGAGACGTACGACCGGGGTGTCGCCGACGAGATCGTGGAGGTCTCCGACAAGGAGTCCTTCGAGATGACCCGGCGGCTGGCCCGCGAGGAGGGGCTGCTGGTCGGCGGCTCGTGCGGGATGGCCGTGGTGGCCGCGCTGGAGGTCGCCCGCAAGGCCGGCCCGGACGACGTGATCGTGGTGCTGCTGCCGGACAGCGGCAAGGGCTACCTGTCCAAGATCTTCAACGACCGGTGGATGGCCCGGTACGGCTTCCTGGACAACTCGGGCACCGAGCCGACCGTGGCGGACGCGCTGGCCAGCAAGCCGGGCGGCCTGCCGGAGCTGGTGCACGTCCACCCCACCGAGACGGTGCGTGACGCGATCGACTACATGCGCGAGTACGGCGTCTCCCAGCTGCCGGTGCTCAAGGCCGAGCCGCCGGTGGTCACCGGTGAGGTGGCCGGCTCGATCGCCGAGAAGGACCTGCTGGACGCGCTCTTCACCGGCCAGGCGCACCTGCACGACATGATCGAGCGGCACATGGCCGAGCCGCTGCCGATGATCGGCGGCGGCCAGCCGGTGAGCGAGGCGGTCGGCATGCTGGAGAAGGCCGACGCCGCCCTGGTGCTGGTCGACGGCAAGCCCAAGGGCGTGCTCACCCGCCAGGACCTGCTCGCCCACCTCGGCGCTCGCTGACCTCGTCGTTCCGGCCGAAGGGCCCTGCCCGCCCCGGGTAAGGGCCCTTCGGCGTACGTCGGGCCCCGCCGTCGGCCGCAGTTCCTCCCGCTCGTGGCCGGGACCATGACGCTTCCGGGAGCCGGCCGCCTGATTCAGAGCGGGCGGGCGTAGCGCAGCTGCGGGACCTCCACCGCGCCGATGTGCTCGTCCCGGACCCGCCCGGTGGGGGCCCAGCCGCCGTGCTCGTAGAAGCGGCGGGCGGACGCGTTCTCCCGCAGCACCCAGAGCACCCCGCCGGACCAGCCCCGCGACCGCATGGCCGCCAGCGCGTCGATCATCAGCTCCCGGCCGGTGCCCCGGCCGCGCTCCGCCGGGTCGAGGTGGATGGCGTTGAGCAGGCCGGTCGCCGGGTCGCCCTCGTCGTCCGGGCCGAGGTGGCTGAAGCCGACCAGCCGGCCGTCGCGCTCCGCCACGGTCATCCGGTGGTCGTCGCGTTCCCAGGTCCAGCGCTCCACCCAGTACGCCCCCATCGCCTCCTCGCCCGGTTCGGCCAGCGCCTCCGGCGGCAGGAACGACGAGTACGCGGCCACCCGGGACCGCTGGTGCAGGGCGCCCACCGCCATCAGGTCGTCCTCGGTGGCGGGGCGCAGGGTGACGGTCATCGGGCCGAGGCTACCCGTCGCGGCGGCACCTGCACGGTCGCCAGGTCCTCGGCGATCACCAGGTCCCCGTCGAAGTGCGCGCGGGCCTCGTCGTGGAAGCGGCGCGGGTCGGCGTACCGCTGGGAGAAGTGGGTGAGCACGAGCCGGCGTACCCCGGACTCGGCCGCCACCCGCGCGGCCTGCGCCGCGGTGAGGTGGCCGACCTCGGCGGCGAGGGCGGCCTCGGACTCCAGGAAGGTCGACTCGATGACCAGCAGGTCGGCGTGTTCGGCGAGGGCGTACACCCCGTCGCAGAGGCCGGTGTCCATCACGAAGGCGAACCGCTGCCCCGGTCGGACCACGCTCACCTCGTCCCGAGTGACGCGACGCCCGTCGAGGTCCAGGTGGCCGACGCGCAGCAGCTCCCCGACCGCCGGCCCCGCGATGCCGTACGCGGACAGCTTCTCCGGCAGCATCCGGCAGCCGTCGGGCTCGACCAGCCGGTAGCCGTACGTCTCGATGGGGTGCCGCAGCCGGCGGGCCTCCAGCGTGCCGGCGCCCAGGGTGATCCGCTGCCCGTCGGCCTCGATCGGCTCGACCCGCAGCTCGGCGGTCTCGTGGAAGGAGCTGGCGTGGCGCAGCCGGGCGAAGTACTCGGCCCCGCCGCCGGGGAAGTGCACCGCCACCGGGTGCGGCACCCGGTCCAGGGAGAGCCGCTGGATGGTGCCGGGCAGGCCGAGGCAGTGGTCGCCGTGGAAGTGGGTGACGCAGATCCGGGTCAGGTCGGTCGCGGTGACGCCGGTGTGCAGCAGCTGTCGCTGGCTGCCCTCGCCCGGGTCGAAGAGGATGACCTCGTCGTCCCAGCGCAGCACGTACCCGTTGTGGTTGCGCTGCCGGGTCGGCGCCTGGCTGGCCGTCCCGAGCACCACCAGCTCGCGCATCGACACGCTGGTCTCGTTTCGGAAAGGGTCGACCCCCGGGGCTTCCGCGCTGGCGCGCGGGCCGGCTGGACTGGGCCGGCACCCCGGGGGTCGGGTGGCTGTCGTGGATTCGCCGCACCGCTGCCACACGGTCTCGACGATGGTGCTGTGCCCGCCTCGCGGCGGACGAGTTCTACTGTCGAGGACAGCGGCTAGCGGACAGCCACCTCACGAGTCCGATTGCTATACAAGTCTGGACCACCTCCTTTCCCGTGTACCGCCACGCTATCGACTTCTGCGGGGGCCCGGCAACGGATTTCGATCACAGGCCGGCGGGGAATGCCGCAGCGCAGCGGTCAGGGGGTTTCGGCGATCCCGATCGGGCCCTCGCGGGGCCCCTCCTCGCTGGCCGGCTGCACCGCCAGCGACGGGAAGTCGGCCAGGTCGCCCTCCGGCTCGGCGTCCCACTCGGGGAAGACCAGGTCGCTCTGGAGGTAGAGACAGAGCAGCTGGGTGAGGTGGCGCAGCCCGTCCAGGTGGGTGCGCTCGTGCCCGTGGGTGGCGTCCACCCCGAAACCGAGCAGCGCGACCCGGGCGTGCGCGCCCGCCTCGACGGCCGCCGCCACGTCGGAGCGGTAGTACTCGAAGACGTCCCGGACCAGCTCCACCCCGTGTTCCCGGGCGATCGAGGCCAGCTTGCGGGTCAGGTGGTAGTCGAACGGGCCCACCCCGTCGCCCATCGCCAGGGTCGCCGCGTCCTCCCGGGACTGCTGCCCCGGGGCGACCACCGCCGCGTCGACCGAGACGATCTCCGCGACGTCCGGGTCCAGGCCGTGGCTCGCCCCATGGCCGATCTCCTCGGTGACCGTGACCAGCAGGTGCGCGGTGACCGCCGGGGTGACGCGTGCGTCGACCATCGCCTTGAGGGCGGTCAGCACCGCCGCCACGCCGGCCTTGTCGTCCAGGTGGCGGGACTTGACGTACCCGCTCGGCGTCACCGTCGGGTCGGGCAGGAACGCCACGAAGTCGCCGGCGTCGATGCCGAGGGCCCGCAGCCCGGCGATGTCGTCGACCGGCTCGTCGACCCGCACCTCGACGTGCTGCCAGCCGACGCCCTGCAGGTCGACGTCGTCGTTGTAGCGGTGCCCGCTGGCCTTGAGCGGCAGCACCTGGCCGGTGATCACCCGGTCCAGGTCGTCGGTGAAGATCCGCACGTGGGCGCCCTCGGCGAACCGGGCGCTGTGCGTGCCGATGGTCTTCAGCTCCAGCCGGCCGTTCTCCTTCAGCCGCTTCACCATCCCGCCGATGGTGTCGGTGTGCACGACGATCGCCCGGTCGGCGCCGGTCTGCCGGGGCCCCGGCAGGCAGGCGCTGAGCGCGCCGCGCCGGGTCAGCGTGGAGGAGATGCCGAGCGCGGAGAGCCGTTCGCCCACGTACTGCTGCACGTGGTCGGTACGCCCCGAGGGGCTGGGGATCTCCAGCAGCTCCACCAGCACCTGGCGCAGGTAGTCCAGGTCGATCTCCAACGGCCTCGGGCTCACGCGGCACCTCCCGGGCCGGCTGGGGACCAGAGCCGCTGCGGCGCTCTGGTGCCGGGGAAGAGCAGGTCCACGAAGCGCTCGGCGGTCGGCTGCGGCTCGTGGTTGGCCAGCCCCGGCCGCTCGTTGGCCTCGATGAAGACGTGCTCCGGCCGGTCGGGGGCGGGGACCAGCAGGTCCAGCCCGGTCACCGGGATGTCCAGCGCCCGACTCGCCGCCACGCACGCCTCGGCGATCGCGGGGTGCAGGTCGGCCGTCACGTCGTGGATCGTGCCGCCGGTGTGCAGGTTGGCGGTGCGCCGTACGGCCAGCACCTCGCCCTCGGGCAGCACGTCGTCCATCCGGTACCCGGCCTCGGCCACCACCTCGCGGGTCATCGCGTCGACCGGGATGCGGGACTCGCCACCGGTGGCGGCGGCCCGCCGGCGGCTCTGCCGCTCGATCAGCTCGGTGATGTCGTGCACGCCGTCGCCGGTGATCTGGGCCGGCCGGCGGACGGCGGCGGCGACCACCTCGTGGTCGATGACGATCACCCGCAGGTCCTCGCCGTCGCGCATCTCCTCGATCAGCACGTCGGGGCAGAACCGCCGGGCCAGCTCCACCGCCGCGGTCAGCGCCTCGGGGGTGCGTACCCCGACGGTGATGCCGTTGCCCTGCTCGCCGCGGGCGGGCTTGACCACCACCGGGCCCACCTCGGCCAGGAAGGCCCGGTCGGCCGGCTCGCCGGTGGCGGTCCGGCCGCGCGGCACCGACAGGCCGGCCTCGGTGAGGATCCGTCGGGTGACCCGCTTGTCGTCGCAGCGGCTCATCGCCACCGCCGAGGTCAGCTCGGAGAGCGACTCGCGGGTGTGGATGGTCCGACCGCCGTTGCTCAGCCGCAGCTCGCCCCAGTGCGCGTCGGTGACCTCCACCCGGATGCCGCGCCGCATCGCCTCGTCGGCGACGATCTTCGCGTACGGGTTGAGCTGGTCGTACCCGGGCGGGGTCGCGGGGAGGAAGAGCCGCTCGTTGATCGGGTTCTTGCGCTTGACGCAGAGCGTGGCGGTGCGGTGGAAGCCGAGCCGCTCGTAGAGCCGGATCGCCCCGGAGTTCTCGGCGAGCACCGACAGGTCGACGAAGGCGCGGCCCCGCTCGTCCAGCCGGTCGGCCAGCCCGGTCAGCAGCGCCTGGCCGGTGCCGGGCGGCGCGGTGTTGAAGTCCACGGTCAGGCACCAGAGGCTGGCGCCGTTCTCCGGGTCGGCGAAGACGGCGACGTGGTCGACGCCGGTGATGGTGCCGACGATCTCGCCGGTGGCCGCCTCGGCCACCAGGTGCAGGAAACGGTCGCTGCCGGCGTTGTCGACCAGCGTCTCGACCGGGGCGGTGACCATCCCGTTGCGGGCGTAGATCCGGTTCACCGCGTCCGCGTCGTCGGCGTCGCGCAGCGGCCGGATCACCAGTCCGGGGACCTCGTCACCGCTGTCGGTCGTCGTGGGGCGCCGCTCGCCCAGCGGCAGCCGGTAGGTCAGCGACGGGTCGATGAACAGCTCGTCGGGCAGCCGGGACACCAGCACGTGCGGATCGCGCAGGTAGATGCAGATGTCCCGGGAACCGGCCGCCTCGGAGCGCAGCACGGCGGCCACGGCGGCCTGGTCGGTGAAGGTCTGGCCGAAGACCAGCCGGCCCCAGCCGCAGTCCAGCACCACGCCGTCGGACGGCGGGGTGGGCTCGGTCCGGCGCGGCTCGGCGGCGCCGGGGGCCACCGGGTCCCCGCCCGGTCCGACGTGTTCCCGGCGGCGGCCGAGCACCCGCTCCCGGTCGGTCCGCGCCACGCCGGTCACCAGTGTCTCCGTCATGGTCAGTCGATTCCGTGGCTCTGCAGCCACATTTCCAGGAGTCCCAGTTGCCACAGCTTGTTTCCGTTCAACGGGGTCAGTTCGGCGTTCGGATCGGCGAGCAGCGCGTCGACGTAGTCGGCGCGGAACAGGTCCCGGCGGCGGGCGGCCGGCGCGCTGAGCGCGTCGCGTACCCGGTCGAGGAGCTTGCCCTCCAGGTGGGTGAGGCCCGGCACCGGGAAGTAGCCCTTCGGCCGGTCGATGACCTCGTGCGGCAGCACCCGGCGACCGATCTCCTTGAGCACGCCCTTGCCGCCCTGGGCCAGCTTCAACTCCGGCGGGCAGCTCGCGGCCAGCTCCACGAACTCGTGGTCGAGGAAGGGCACCCGGGCCTCCAGCCCGTGCGCCATGGTCATGTTGTCGACCCGCTTCACCGGGTCGTCGGTCAGCATGACCTGGGTGTCGATCCGCAGGCCGGCGTCGACCGCGGTCGACGCGCCCGGCCGGCCCAGGTGCGCGGCGACGAACTCCCGCGCCGGGTCGCCGTCGGCCAGCCAGGCCGGGTTGAGCACCCGGGCCAGTCCGGCCGCGTCCCGGTCGAAGAACGCCTTGGCGTACGTGTCGAGCGCCCGCTCCCGGTCGACGCCGGCCAGCGGCGGGTACCAGTGGTAGCCGCCGAGGATCTCGTCCGCGCCCTGACCGGACTGGACCACCTTGACGTGCCGGGACACCTCCTGACTGAGCAGGTAGAAGGCGACGCAGTCGTGGCTGACCATCGGCTCGCTCATCGCCTCGACCGCCGCCTCCAGCGGCGGCAGCAGGTCGCCGGTGGGCACCTTGAGCTGGTGGTGGTCGGTGCCGAAGGTCTTCGCCACCAGGTCGGAGTAGACGAACTCGTCGCCCTCCCGGCCGCCGACGGAGTCGAAGCCGATGGAGAAGGTGGCCAGGCCGGTCTGTCCCTCGCCGGCGAGCAGCGCGACGACGAGGCTGGAGTCGAGGCCGCCGGAGAGCAGCACGCCGACCGGCACATCGGCGACCATCCGGCGCCGTACCGCGGTGGTCAACGAGTCCAGCAGGGCGTCCTGCCAGTCCCGCTCGGTCCAGTCGGCCCGGTCGGCGGCCCGGGCGAAGGCCGGATCCCAGTAGACCCGCTCGTGGGTGCGGCCGTCGGGCTCGTAGACCCGGACGGTGGCCGGGGGGAGCTTGGCGACGCCGCGCAGGATGGTCCGCGGCGGCGGCACGATGCTGTGGAAGCTGAGGTAGTGGGCGAGCGCCACCGGGTCGATCGAGGTGTCGACGCCGCCACCGGCCAGCAGGGCCGGCAGGGTGCTGGCGAAGCGCACCACGCCGGGCGTCTCGGCCAGGTAGAGCGGCTTGATGCCGAGCCGGTCGCGGGCCAGCACCAGCCGACCACTGTCCCGTTCGCTGATCGCCACCGCGAACATGCCGGTCAGGTGGTCGACGAAGTCGGTCCCCCACTCGGCGTACGCCTTGACCACGACCTCGCTGTCGCCGGAGGAGAAGAAGCGGTGACCCCGGGCCTGCAACTCCTCGCGCAGCTCACGGTAGTTGTAGATGCACCCGTTGAAGACGCCGGTCAGGCCGGCGGCGGCGTCGACGATCGGTTGGCCGCTCGCCGCGGACAGGTCGATGATCTTCAGCCGGCGGTGCCCCAGGGCGACCGGGCCCTGGGACCACACTCCGCTGTCGTCGGGCCCTCGGTCACTCATCGTGGCCGCCATGCGCTCCACCGCCCCGACATCGGCGCGTGAGCCGTCACGGCGGAACTCTCCCGCAAGTCCGCACATGGCAGGCCATGCTGCCAGAGGTTGTTGCAGTTCGCCTGTTGAGCTGATGTCGGCGGCGCTACGTCCTTGCTAGGATGCGCGGTCCTTGCGGAAGAGTCTCCCACCAGGCCGGCTTTCCTGCCTCCGGCCGGGCGGGTGCCCGAATGGGACCGGGCCCGCGGTGTGACAAACACCGCAGGCCCGGGAAGCGAGATCCAGTTCGGTCAGCCGGCGGTACGGGCCACGCCGACCGGGCAGCTCAGCCCGTTGGGGCCGTGGTTGCAGTAACCGTCCGGGTTCTTCGTCGGGGCGAGGTACTGCTGGTGGTAGTCCTCCGCGAAGTAGTACTTGCCCAGCGGGGCGATCTCCGTGGTGATCTCACCCTTGCCGGCCTGCGCCACGATCGGCGCGAACGCGTCTCGGGACGCCTCGGCGGTGGCCCGCTGCTCGTCGGTGGTGAAGTAGATCGCCGACCGGTACTGGGTGCCCACGTCGTTGCCCTGACGCATGCCCTGCGTCGGGTCGTGGTTCTCCCAGAACACCTTGAGCAGGTCCTCGTACCGGATGATCGTGGGGTCGTAGACCACCTGGACCACCTCGGCGTGGCCGGTCCCGCCCGAGCAGACCTCCTCGTACGTCGGGTTCGGCGTGATGCCGCCCGCGTAGCCGGCGGAGGTGGTGATCACACCCGGCAGGGTCCAGAACAGCCGCTCGGCACCCCAGAAACAGCCCATGCCGAAGACCGCGACCTGGGCGCCCTCCGGAAACGGGCCCTTCAGCGAGGAGTTGAGCACCTCGTGCCGGTCGGCGATCGGCATCGCGATCAGCCGGCCCGGCAGGGACTGGTCGGGGGTGGGCAGTTCGGCCTTCATGCGGCGAAGGAACACGTGGAACTCCTTTCGTACCTCTTCCCCGCCTCTAACACCGCCGGGCCCGCATTCCTTACCCGCCCGGGAAGAACTCAGGCCGGTGCGGCCACCGCGGCGGCGAGCCGGTCGGCGTACCCCTGGGCCTCGGCGTCGTCGGCGTAGCGGGTGCGGGGCCAGAAGAAGCCGCGCAGGCCGTCCCCCTTCGTCCGGGGCACGACGTGGGTGTGCAGGTGCGGCACCGACTGGGACACCCGGTTGTTCATCGCCACGAACGTTCCACCTACTCCCAGACCGGACTCCACCGCGACGGCGAGCCGCTGGACCAGGCGGAAGTAGCCGGGCAGCGCGTCGGCCGGCAGTTCGTTGAGGGTGATCAGGTGGGTGCGCGGCACCACCAGCACGTGCCCCTTGAAGACCGGCCGGGTGTCCAGGAAGGCGACGCCGTCCGGCTCGTCGGCCACCCGGAACGCCGGCACCTCGCCCGCGACGATCCCGCAGAACACGCACCCGCTCACGGGACCAAGGCTAGGCCCTGCGCCAGCCGCCCGCCGGAGCTGCGTCGCCCAGTCATGGCGATTCGAGGTAGCTGTCCCACTCGCTCTCGGCCACCCCCGTCGGCCCGGTCACTCCACCGCCCAGGCGTGCAACGCGCGGATGTGCTCATCGGTGAGCCCGTACGACGCAAAGGTCTGATCGTCCAGCTCACCAACGGCACCCAGTCGGTCGGCCAGCTCCTCGAGGGAGAAGCCAACCGTGTGTCGCGCGTTCACGCGGGACGGCAGCGGGGCGGCCGAGGTCACCGGGCGAGTATCGCCCACCCCTCCGACAGGCCGCCGCCGTGACCCGCGGGCGGGTTCCGCCCGCCCCGGCGGACCGGCGGACTAACGTCTGCGGAATGAACCACGGCTTCGAGACGCTCGCCATCCACGCCGGCCAGGACCCGGAGGCCCGCACCGGTGCGGTGATCCCACCGATTTACCAGACCAGCACCTACGCCCAGGACGCGGTCGGTGCGCCCCGGCTGGGCTACGAGTACAGCCGCTCCGGCAACCCCACCCGGGACGCGCTCCAGGAGTGCCTCGCCGCGCTGGAGGGTGGCCCGGTGGCGCTCGCCTTCGCCAGCGGCCTGGCCGCCGAGGACACCCTGCTGCGGACCGTCTGCAAGCCGGGCGACCACGTGGTCATCCCGGACGACGCGTACGGCGGCACCTACCGGCTCTTCGCCCGGGTCGCCGAGCGCTGGGGGCTGGCGTTCACCCCGGCGAAGGTCTCCGACCCGGACGCCGTCCGGGCCGCGATCCGCCCCGGCAGCACGAAGATCGTCTGGTTGGAGACGCCGACGAACCCGCTGCTCGGCATCGCCGACATCGCCACCCTCGCCGCCATCGCGCACGAGGCCGGCGCGCTGCTGGTGGTGGACAACACCTTCGCCTCGCCGTACCTGCAGCAGCCGATCGCGCACGGCGCGGACGTGGTCGTGCACTCCACCACCAAGTACGTCGGCGGGCACTCCGACGTGGTCGGTGGCGCCCTGATCGCCGCCGACGCCGGTCTCGGCGACGAGCTGCGCTACCACCAGAACGCGATGGGCGCGATCAACGGTCCGTTCGACGCCTGGCTCACCCTGCGCGGCATCAAGACCCTCGGGGTCCGGATGGACCGGCACTGCGACAACGCCGAGCGGATCGCCGGGTACCTGGACGGGCACGCCAAGGTGGGCCAGGTCCTCTACCCGGGCCTGCCCTCGCACCCCGGTCACGAGGTGGCCGCGAAGCAGATGCGCCGGTTCGGCGGCATGATCTCCTTCCGCGCGGCCGGCGGTGAGGAGCACGCGGTGGAGATCTGCAACCGGACGAAGCTCTTCGTGCTCGCCGAGTCGCTCGGTGGCGTGGAATCCCTGATCGAGCACCCGGGCCGGATGACACACGCAAGTGCTGCCGGCTCGCCGCTTGAAGTACCCGGCGATCTCGTGCGACTGTCTGTCGGCATTGAGACGGTCGACGACCTGTTGGCCGATCTGGAGCAGGCGTTGGGCTGACCGCTGCTGAGGGAGGGTGGCCGTGCAGGACATCATGCCGACCTGGGTGGGGGCGACCGCCAGGCAGATCGCCCGGGGCGTACGCCGCGGCGACGTCTCCGCCACCCAGGTCGTGGCCGACCACCTGGACCACATCTCCCGGGTCGACGCCGAGCTCGCCGCGTTCCGCGTGGTACGCGGCGGGGAGGCGATCACCGAGGCCGAGAAGGTCGACGAGCAGGAGGACCTGGCCAACCTCCCGCTGGCCGGGGTGCCGGTCGCGGTCAAGGAGAACACCCCCGTCGCGGGCCTGCCCACCTGGAACGGCTCGGCGGCGGTGCGTACCCCGGTGGCCGAGGCCGACCACGAGGTGGTCCGCCGGCTGCGCGGCGCCGGGGCGGTGATCCTCGGGGCGACCCGGATGCCGGAGCTCGGCCTCTGGGGCAGCACCGACGACGAGACCGCCGTCACCCGCAACCCGTGGGACACCCGGCGCACCCCCGGCGGCTCCTCGGGCGGGGCCGCCGCCGCGGTGGCGGCCGGGCTGGTGCCGATCGCGCACGGCAACGACGGCCTCGGCTCGGTCCGCATCCCGGCGGCCTGCTGCGGGCTGCTCGGGCTCAAGCCGGGCCGCGGCGTCGTCCCCTGCCAGCTCGGGGCGGAGGACTGGTTCGGCCTGACCGAGCACGGGATGCTCACCACCACGGTCGCCGACGCGGCGGTCGGCTTCCAGGTGCTCGCCGGCCGTCGCCCGGAGAAGCTGGTCCCGCCGCCCCGGCTGCGGGTGGGCGTCTCGCTGCGCTCCCCGGTGCGCGGCGTCTCGCCGGACGAGCCCAACCGGGACGCGGTGGCCGCCGCCGGCCGGCTGCTCGCCGCCGCCGGACACGACACGGTCCCCGCCGACCCGGTCTACCCGACCGCGCTCGGGTTGCAGGGCATCGCCACCTGGTTCGCGGCCGCCGCCGCCGACGTGCGCGCCGCCGGCCTGGACCGGCGCGGCCTGCAACGGCGCAGTCGCCGGCACGTCGCCCTCGGCGAGTGGGCGCAGCGGCGCGGCTACGTCCGGGAGTCCGACCGGGCCGCTTGGCGGGACCGCTCGATCGGCTTCTTCGCCGACCACTCGGTCGACCTGCTGCTCACCCCGGCGCTGGCCGGCCCGCCGCCGGAGGCCGCCAACTGGGCCGGCCGCTCCTGGCTGGCGAACGTGAAGGCCAACATCCGGTACGCCCCGTACGCCGCACCGTGGAACATCGCCGGCCTGCCGTCGATGGTGGTGCCGGTGGGTCGCCGGCCGGACGGCCTGCCGGTCGCCGCGCAGCTGATCGGCCCGCCCGGCTCGGAGCTGCTGCTGCTCGCCGTCGCCGGGGAGTTCGAGCTGCAGGCCCCGTGGTCGCGGCACGCCCCGGGCTATCCCCGGGTCGGCACGGGGTCGCCGGCGATCGCATGACCGTCCCGCAGCAGCCGGTGACCGTACCGTCGCCGCAGGTGCCGGCCGGCGCGCCCCCGGCGTCGCCGCCGGTCCCACCGGGGGCGGATGGCACGATCGGGGCATGACGGAACTGGTCGGTCTCGCCGACGTACAGGCCGCGCGGGAGCTGCTCGCGGGCGTCACCCGGACCACCCCGCTGGAGCCCTCCCGGCCGCTCAGCGCCGCGCTCGGCGGCCCGGCCTGGCTCAAGTGCGAGAACCTGCAACGCGCCGGGTCGTACAAGGTGCGCGGCGCGTACGTGCGGATCTCCCGGCTGTCGGCGCAGGAGCGGGCCGGTGGCGTGGTAGCGGCCAGCGCCGGCAACCACGCGCAGGGGGTGGCGCTCGCAGCCGGCCTGGTGGGCACCCACGCGACCGTCTTCATGCCGGTGAACGCGCCGCTGCCCAAGGTGGCCGCCACCAAGGGGTACGGCGCCCAGGTCGAACTGGTCGGCAACACCGTGGACGAGTCCCTGGTCGCCGCGCAGACCTTCGCCGAGCGCACCGGCGCGGTGCTGATCCACCCCTTCGACCACGCCGACGTCATCGCCGGTCAGGGCACGGTGGCGCTGGAGATCCTCGAACAGTGCCCGGACGTGCGAACCATCATCACCGGTGTGGGCGGTGGTGGGCTGATCTCGGGCATGGCGGTGGCGGCCAAGGCGCTGCGCCCCGACGTGCGGATCGTCGGAGTGCAGGCGGCCAGCGCGGCCGCCTTCCCGCCCTCACTGGTCGCCGGCGAGCCGGTCCGACTGCCGGCCTTCTCGACGATCGCCGACGGCATCGCCGTCGGCCGGCCCGGGGAGATCACCTTCACCCACGTCCGCAAGCTGGTCGACGAGATCGTCACGGTCTCCGAGGAGGACATCTCGCGGGCGCTGCTGATGCTGCTGGAGCGTGGCAAGCAGGTGGTGGAGCCGGCCGGCGCGGTCGGGGTGGCGGCGCTGCTGGCCGGGGTCGTCGAGGTGGAGGCGCCGGTGGTCGCGGTGCTCTCCGGCGGCAACATCGACCCGCTGCTGATGCTGCGGGTGATCGAGCACGGGCTGGCCGCGGCCGGGCGGTACCTGCGGGTCACCGTCCGCTGCTCGGACCGGCCCGGCCAGCTCGCCTCGCTGCTCACCGAGATCGCCGAGCACCGGGCGAACGTGGTCGACGTGGAGCACCAGCGGGCCAACCCGCACTTGCGGCTCGGTGAGGTCGAGGTGGCGCTGTCGGTGGAGACCCGCGGCGTGGAGCACTCCGACACGCTGATCAGCGCCCTGCGGGCCAGCGGCTACCAGGTGGTCTTCGCAGCCGAGGCGTGACACCCACGGGTGCCACGCCTCGGTTCGTACACGATCGGGCCCGCTGGGTCGCGGACCCGGCGGGATGGGCCTCAGCCGGAGAACGGCTCGAAGCTGACCACGGTCACCTTGATGTCGGCGCCGCTGGGTGCCGTGTAGGTGCAGGTCTGGCCGGCGCGGCCGCCCAGGATCGCCTTGCCGAGCGCCGACTCGGGGCTATAGACGGTCAGCTCGGTGGTGGCGGCGATCTCCCGGGAACCGAGCAGGAAGGTCTCGGTGTCTTCCTTGTCGTCGTCGAAGTAGATCGTCACCACCATGCCGGGCGACACCGCGTCGGCGGTCGGCGCCTCGCCCACCTGGGCGGTGCGCAGCAGCTCCTTGAGGTAGAGGATGCGACCCTCGGCCTTGCCCTGCTCCTCGCGGGCGGCGTGGTAGCCACCGTTCTCCCGCAGGTCGCCTTCCTCGCGCCGGGCGTTGATCTCGGCGGCGATGACCGGCCGGTTGGCGATGTGCTCGTCGAGCTCGGCCTGCAGGCGGTCGTACGCGTCCTGGGACAGCCAGGTGGCGGGCGCCTTGTTGTCATTGGTGGACACAGGCGTACTCCTCGGTTGTGCGGGACTGGCTGACAGGTGAGTTACCAAGTTACCAGTGCGGCACACCCGCAGGTGTCGCCGATCACCCGCGGTACGGGTGCCCGCACCGGACGTACCGGACGTTTCCGCTGCTCGGGCGGGATCAGGCGGCCGGCCGGCAGCGTAGGACCTCGCCGATGAAGGGCCGTTCCGTGGTGGTGACCCGGTGTCGGGCGACGACCTGCCGCTCGCCGGCCGCCGCGGTGACCGCCACCTCGGCCCGGCCCACCTCGGCCCCGTCGTGGGAGCGTGCCCGCAGCAGGCACACCCCCGACCCGCCCTCGGGCAGGGTGACCCGGAAGTCCACCCGTACGCCGGAGTCGTCGATGTCGGTGTAGGTGATCACCTGGGCGTCGTACGCCGGATCGCCGTAGCGGGCGTAGAGCTGCGCCGCGGCCAGGCCCAACCCGGCGACCAGGGCGGCCACCAGGAGTCCGACCAGCAGCGGCCGGCGGCGTCCGGGTTCGCGGCGGCGGCCGTACCGACCGGCCGGGAACACCGGCGCGCCGGAGGGAATTGTGGCGTGCGTCTCGGTCACCGGCGGGTATCTCCTGGCATTGTCGTCGGCGGCATCGGCAAGAATGGCAGAGTCCATCTTCCCAGCCCGGAGCTGAACCAAGAATGGCAGGTCGGCGGCCACGCCGACAGGTCACCCGGTGACCGGCTCCCCGCCGGGGAGATATGTCGGCAGTGCAGCCGGGCGGCCCGGGCCGGGCCGTCAGCGGGGGAGGAGCGCCCAAGTTGGCAGAGCAGCTGCGTCTGATGGCCGTGCACGCGCACCCGGACGACGAGTCGAGCAAGGGCGCCGCGACCACGGCGAAGTACGTCGCCGAGGGAGTCGACGTACTGGTCGTGACGTGCACCGGGGGCGAGCGCGGCAGCGTGCTCAACCCGAAGATGGACCGGCCGGACGTGTGGGCCAACATCGCCGACATCCGCCGCGCGGAGATGGACGCCGCGCGCGCCATCCTCGGCATCGAGCAGGCCTGGCTCGGCTTCGTCGACTCGGGACTGCCCGAGGGCGACCCGCTGCCCCCGCTCCCGGAGGGCTGCTTCGCCCTTCAGGACGTCGAGGTGGCGGCCGGGCCGCTGGTGCGGCTGATGCGCGAGTTCCGCCCGCACGTGGTCACCACGTACGACGAGGAGGGCGGGTACCCGCACCCCGACCACATCATGACCCACAAGATCAGCGTGGCGGCCTTCGAGGCGGCCGGTGACCCGGAGCGGTACCCCGAGCTGGGCGCCCCCTGGCAGCCGCTGAAGCTCTACTACGACATCGGCTTCTCCAAGGGCAAGATCCTGGCGCTGCACGAGGCGATGCTCGCCGCCGACCTGGCCTCGCCGTACGGGGAGTGGCTCGAGCGCTGGGAGGACCGCCCCGACAAGGGGCCCCGGATCACCACCCGGGTCGAGTGCGCCGAATACTTCCCCGTCCGCGACGACGCGCTGCGCGCCCACGCCACCCAGATCGACCCGGACGGCTTCTGGTTCCACGTGCCGATGGAGCTCCAGCGGCGTGCCTGGCCCACGGAGGACTTCCAACTGGTCCGTTCGCTGGTCGACAGCCCGCTGCCCGAGTCGGACCTCTTCGCCGGGGTCCGCGAGACGGCCCATGCCTGCTGACCGTGGCGAGGGCTACGCTGAAAGCCCACCGCACATCGGAGAAACACCATGCTGACCGCCGCCCAGGTCCTCGCGGAGAACAACTTCGGTGACACCCGCACGGGTGGGCTGGCCGGACCGACGGGCCTGCTCCTCATCCTGCTCCTGGCCACCGCCACCGTCCTGCTGATCCGCAACATGAACTCCCGGCTGCGCCGGCTGCCCGACCGGTTCCCCGCGCAGGGCCCGGCCGACGACCTCGGCCGGGCCGACACGTCGGCCGTGGATCCGGCGGACGACCCCACGCCGCAGGAATCACGTACGAACGCCCCCAACGGCCGCCAGCAGCGCCGGAACGGGTAGTCGGAGCCGGATTCACGCCGATCCGGGTCGTCGCCCCCTGTTGCGGCCACCCGGATTGGCTTAGCCTTCCGCCGGGGGGACCGAAAGTCCCTGAGCCGTGCGCGGGAGGGGGCGCCATGACCGTCGCGACAGCGCGCGTCCCCGCCACCGGTCGGACGGCGGACGGAGCGGGCCGGTGACCTCCGGCAGGGCCGACGGCGTCGCCGGCCCGCCCGACACCCGTGACACGCCGCCACGGGTGCTCCTGCTGACCGCCGCGGTCACCCTCACCGCCGTGGCGGCGGTCGCGCTCGGGCTGAGCGTCCCGGCCGTCCTGCCCCCCGACGATCCGCTTCCTGCGCCGGCCCGGTTCGGCATCGCGGTCGCGGCCTTCTCGGTCGCCCAACTGGCCCGGCTGCGGTTCCGCACCGCCACCGGCATGGTCAGCATCACCTGGGGCGAGGCCGCGCTCATCGTCTGTCTCTACCTGGCGCCGGCCGGCTGGCTGCCGGCCGCGGCGCTGCTCGGCGTCGGGCTCTCCTGGACGGCGATGTCGGTGGTGGCCGACCGCCGGCCCCCGGTCGAGGTGCTGCGGATCGCCGCGTCGATCACCGCCGCCACCGCGCTCGGCGTCGCCGTCGCCTCCGCGCTCGGCGAGCCGCTGCTGGCGGCGCCCACCCCCGGGCTCGCGTCGGCCCTGATCGCCGGCTCGGTGGCGTACCTGCTCGCCACCGCCGGGCTCGGCGGCGCCACCCTGGCGCTGCGGCACGGGGTGGCGCTCGGCCCGCCGGTGTTCACCGCGCTCCGCGGCAAGCTGCTGATGTTCGTGGGCAACGTGGCGGTCGGCCTCGCCGTGGTCGCGCTGCTCGAGGTCGACGGCCGGTGGCTGCTCCTCCTGCCGCCGCTGCTCTGGCTGCTCCAGCAGACCTACCGGCACCGGCTCCGCGCCGACCAGGAGCGGCGTACCTGGCGGGCGTTCGCCGAGGCGACCGCGGCGCTCAACCAGCTCGACGAGCGGGGCGTGGCGACCGCCGCGGTGGCCGGCGCGCTGACCCTCTTCGGCGCCGAGCTGGTCGACGTCGACGTGGCCCGCGGCGAGGGCCGGTGGCGGCGCTACCGGGGCGACGCCTCCGGCCAGGTGCGCGATCGGGAGGTGGGCCCGCCGGCGCTCGCCCCGACCGGGGAGCACGAGCTGGTCCGCCGGCTCGCGGTCGGCGACGTCGAGGTGGGCGAGCTGCGGGTCCGGTTCCCCGCCTCCGCGCCGCCGAGCGCCCGCGAACGCGACGGCGTGGCGGCCTTCTCCGACGCGCTCGCCGCCGCGCTGCACGACGCCGCCACCCACCGGGAGCTGCGGCTGGTCAACGCGCGGTCGTCGTACGAGGCGGTGCACGACGCGCTGACCGGGCTGGTCAACCGGGCCGCCATGCTCGGCAAGGGCGACCAGGCGCTGCGCCAGCTCCCGCACGACCACCCGGTGGCGCTGCTGCTGCTCGACATCGACCAGTTCAAGGAGGTCAACGACACGCTCGGGCACGCCGCCGGCGACCAGCTGCTCCGGTTGACCGCCAACCGGCTGGGCACCCTGGCCCGCCCCGGCGACCTGCTCGGGCGCCTCGGCGGCGACGAGTTCGCCCTGCTGCTGACCTCGGTGCCGGTGATCGGCGACCGGACCGCCCCGATGGCGTACGCGCTGCGCCAGGCGCGGGAGATCGCCGAGCGGCTCGCCGCGCCGACCGAGGTGGCCGGGGTGCGGATGTCGGTCGAGGTCTCGGTGGGGGTGGTGGTCGCCGACGCGGGCACGGCCGACCTGACCGAGCTGCTGCGCCGGGCGGACATCGCCATGTACCAGGCGAAGGAGGGCGGCGGCAACGTCGCCGCGTACGACAGCTCCCGGGACGCCGCCAGCACCGACCAGCTGGCCCTGCTCGCCGAGCTGCGGGAGGCCCTCCAGGCCGACGACCAGCTGGTGCTGGCGCTGCAACCGGCGGTGGACCTGGCGACCGGCGCGCCGACCGGGGTGGAGGCGCTGATCCGTTGGCGGCACCCGCGGCGCGGCTGGTTGAACCCGGCGGACTTCATCCGGCCGGTGGAGAACAGCGAGCAGCTCGGCACCTTCACCCGGTACGTGCTGGACAAGGCGCTCTCGGTGGCCGCCGAGTGGGCCCGCGACGGCCTGGACGTGCCCATCTCGGTGAACCTGTCGGCGCGCAGCCTGCTCGACACCCGACTGCCGAGCGAGATCGCCGAGGCGCTGCGCCGCCACCAGGTGCCGCCGCGCCGGCTGGTCCTGGAGATCACCGAGACGGTGGTGATGAGCGAGCTGGAGGTCATCGACGAGGTGCTCGCCACGCTGCGGTCGATGGGGGTGCAGTTGGCCGTCGACGACTTCGGCACCGGCTTCTCGTCGCTGACCTTCCTCACCCGGATCGCGGTGGACGAGTTGAAGGTGGACCGGTCGTTCGTGATCCGGATGGCCGACTCGCCGGAGGCGGCGGCGATCGTCCGGACGACGGTGGGGCTCGCCCACGAGCTGGGCCTGCGGGTGGTCGCCGAGGGCGTCGAGACCGCCGAGCAGCGGCTCGCCCTGACCGAGCTGGGTTGCACCGCCGCCCAGGGCTACCACTTCTTCAAGCCGATGCCCGCCGACAAGATCGGCGCGGTGCTCGGCTCGCTGCGCGGCGCCGCCGGCTCGAACGTCTTTCCGCTGCGCGCCGACGGCGCCTCCTGACCGCCGGGCCCTCTTCGCCCGCTCCGCGGTGCCCTCTTTCATGCGGTCCCGGGCCGCCCCCGCGCGGCCCGGCTGCGAGCTGCGCCGTCGCGGGTGCGCTGCCGACCGCGAGATGCGGCGTGTCGGGGTGTCCGGGCGGCGGAACACCCCGACACGCCGCGAACCGGGGCCCGGCCGCGAACCGGGGCCCGGCCGCGAACCGGGGCCCGGCCGCGAACCGGGCCCGGCCGCGGGTCAGCCGCGGGGAAGGACCTCGCCGACCACGGCGGGCAGGGCCGCCCAGTCGGCCGAGGTGACGCTGGCGTGCGCCGCCGCGAGTTCGGCGACGCGGGCGCGGGCGGCGTCCGGGTCGGTGTTCCCCACCGCCGGCGGGACGTTCTGCGCGTCGGTCATCACCAGCAGGTAGTGGTTGGCGTGATACCAGGCGGTGTCGATGCCGCCGGTCACGTAGGCGCTGGCGTCGCCGTCGAAGACGACGAACCAGGGCCGGAGGCTGACCTCGGTGTAGCGGGTGCGGGGGTCGCCGGCCTGAGCGTTGTGCACGGCCGGGAAGGCCTGCGCCCGGACCAGGGTGCCGGCCGCCGCCAGGGCGGACAGGTGGCGCGCGTACTCGACGTCGGTGCGCAGCGTGTCGGTCGGGTTGCCCTCCTCGACCGTGCCGGGGATCAGCTCGACGATCACCTTGCCGGCGAGCTGCTGCCGGGTCGGCCAGGCGTCCGCCCGGGCGGCGGCGTCCAGCGACGCGTACCCACCCTTGAGGTCGGCCGGGCGGAACACCCGGTCACCCAGGCGGGCGGCGAGCAGCGCGTCGAGCTGCGCCGGTCCCTGCCCGGTACGGGAGCTGAAACCGGTCTTCAGTTCGAGCTTCAGGATCAGTGGCCCGGCGTCCGGGTGGGCCCCCAGCCAGAGCCGGATGTCGTCCAGGCAGTGTTCGAGGTTCTTGTTGCGGGTGCCGGTGTAGAGCTGCGTGGCGCTGGTGGCGGCGACACAGTTGTTGTCGTTGCCCACCGGGTTCGAGTGGCTGACCCGCCACTGTCGGGCGAACACGTCCGGCCAGACGTCCAGCTCGATCAGGCCGGGCCGGGCGTCGAGCGACTGCGCCAGGTAGGTGTAGGTGCCGCGTTCGTAGGCGTTGTGGGTGCCGACGACCGTGGTCGCGGAGACCCGGACGGTCGGCTCCACGGCCGCCGACGCCGGCTGGCCGGCGAGCACCGCTGCGAGCACCGCGGTGCAGGTGAGGGCTGACAGGGGACGGGTTCCGCGCATGTGTGCCTCCTCGGGCGCCGGCGGTCGTCGCCGGACATGCACAGATATAAATGTAGGAACGTGAACGGGGGAAGACCCCGGGATGCCGCTGGTCCGACCGGTGGGCGGACGCGGAGCTGGATATGGTCGTCGGGTGAACCGACTCGCTCAGGCCACCTCGCCGTACCTGCTCCAGCACGCCGACAACCCGGTCGACTGGTGGCCGTGGTGCGACGAGGCGTTCGCCGAGGCGAAGCGGCGGGACGTGCCCGTGCTGATCTCGGTGGGCTACGCGGCCTGCCACTGGTGCCACGTGATGGCGCACGAGTCGTTCGAGAACGAGCACGTCGGCGCCCTGCTCAACGACGACTTCGTGGCGATCAAGGTGGACCGTGAGGAGCGGCCGGACGTCGACGCGATCTACATGACCGCCACCCAGGCGATGACCGGGCAGGGCGGCTGGCCGATGACGGTCTTCGCCACCCCGGACGGCACCCCGTTCTTCTGCGGCACCTACTTCCCGCGGGCCAACTTCGTCCGGCTGCTCGAGTCGGTGGCGACCGCCTGGCGGGACCAGCGGGAGGCCGTGCTGCGCCAGGGCGCCGCGGTGGTCGAGGCGATCGGCGGCGCCCAGGCCGTCGGCGGCCCGACCGCCCCGCTCACCGCCGAACTGCTCGACACCGCCGCCGACCAGCTCGCCGAGGAGTACGACGCGACGAACGGCGGCTTCGGCGGGGCGCCGAAGTTCCCGCCGCACATGAACCTGCTCTTCCTGCTGCGCCACCACCGGCGCACCGGCGCGGAGCGCAGCCTGGAGATGGTCCGGCACACCTGCGAGGCGATGGCCCGCGGCGGCATCTACGACCAGCTCGCCGGGGGCTTCGCCCGCTACTCCGTGGACGGGCACTGGACGGTGCCGCACTTCGAGAAGATGCTCTACGACAACGCGCTGCTGCTGCGGGTCTACACCCAGCTGTGGCGGCTCACCGGGGACCCGCTGGCCCGGCGGGTGGCCCGGGACACCGTCCGGTTCCTCGCCGACGAGCTGCACAAGCCGGGGGAGGGCTTCGCCTCCGCGCTCGACGCCGACACCGAGGGCGTCGAGGGGCTCACCTACGCCTGGACGCCGGCCCAGCTGGTCGAGGCGCTGGGCGAGGAGGACGGCCGGTGGGCCGCCGACCTGTTCGCCGTGACCGAGGAGGGCACCTTCGCCCCTCATTCCGCCTCCGCGCCGCAAGACGGCACTCCGGACGGAAGGAGGGGCGTTGAGCACGGCACGAGCGTGCTGAGGCTGGCCCGGGACGTCGACGACGCCGACCCCGACGTGCGCCGCCGCTGGCAGGAGGTCGTGGGGCGGCTGCTGGCCGCCCGCGACGCCCGGCCCCAACCGGCCCGCGACGACAAGGTGGTGGCCGCCTGGAACGGCCTGGCGATCACCGCGATCACCGAGTTCCTCCAGGTCGCCGCCCTGTACGCGTCTCCCGACGACGAGGACGCGAACCTGATGGAGGGCGTCACCATCGTCGCCGACGGGGCGATGCGGGACGCCGCCGAGCACCTGGCCCGGGTGCACCTGGTGGACGGACGGCTGCGCCGCGCCTCCCGCAACGGCGTGGTCGGCGAGCCGGCCGGGGTGCTGGAGGACCACGGCAGCGTCGCCGAGGCGTTCTGCGCCATGCACCAGCTGACCGGCGAGGGACGCTGGCTGGAGCTGGCCGGACAGCTCCTCGACACCGCGCTGGCCCGCTTCGCCGCCCCGGACGGCGGCTTCTACGACACCGCGGACGACGCCGAGCGGCTGGTCGCCCGCCCGGCCGATCCCACCGACAACGCCACCCCGTCCGGCCGCTCGGCGATCGTGGCGGCGCTGGTGACGTACTCCGCGCTGACCGGGGAGAGCCGGTACCGGGAGGCGGCCGAGGCGGCCCTGTCGACCGTCGCGCCGATCGTCGGCCGGCACGCCCGGTTCACCGGCTACGCGGCTGCCGCGGGGGAGGCGCTGCTCTCCGGGCCGTACGAGATCGCGGTGGCGACCGACGACCCGGCAGGGGATCCGCTGGTCGCCGCCGCCCACCGGCACGCCCCGCCCGGCGCGGTGGTGGTCGCCGGCCGGCCCGACCAGCCGGGGGTGCCGCTGCTGGCGGACCGGCCGCTGGTCGACGGACGGCCCACCGCGTACGTCTGCCGGGGTTTCGTCTGCCAGCGGCCGGTGACCTCGGTCGACGACCTGGTCGCCCAGCTCACCTGAGCCCCCGAGATCGTGCTGGAACCAGGAGAGAGGAGCCTCCTGCCGTCGTGGCGGCCACTGCTTCCGTGATCCAGCACGATCTTGAGGGACGGCCGGGCTTGGGTGCCGGCCCTCCGGGTCGGGGCCGTCGACCGCCCGGATAGGCTGGCGGCGCTATGGATTCCCGTACCGGTCTGCCCGTCGTCGGCATGGTGGGCGGCGGCCAGTTGGCCCGGATGACCCACCAGGCCGCCATCGCCCTCGGCCAGTCGCTCCGCGTGCTGGCGCTCGCCCCCGACGACGGCGCGGCCCTGGTCGCCGCCGACGTGCAGTACGGCGACCACACCGACCTCGCCGCGCTGCGCACCTTCGCCAAGGGTTGCGACGTGGTCACCTTCGACCACGAGCACGTGCCGACGGAGCACATCCGCGCCCTCGCCGCCGAAGGGGTGAAACTCTTCCCGCCGGCCGACGCGCTGCTGCACGCGCAGGACAAGCGGGTCATGCGGGAGCGCCTGGCCGAGCTGGGCGCGCCGAACCCGGCCTGGCGCCCGGTCGCCACCCCGGAGGACCTGGTCGCGTTCGGCGACGAACAGGGCTGGCCGGTGGTGCTCAAGGCCGCCCGCGGCGGATACGACGGCCGGGGTGTCTGGATGGTCGACGACGCGGCCCAGGCCGCCGAGCTGGCCGCCACGCTGCTCGCCGGCGGCACCCTCCTGATCGTCGAGGAGCGGGTGGCGCTGCGCCGGGAGCTGGCCGTGCAGGTGGCCCGCTCGCCGTTCGGGCAGGTCGCCGCGTACCCGGTGGTGGAGACGGTGCAGCGCGACGGCATCTGTGTCGAGGTGCTCGCCCCGGCTCCCGGCCTGTCGGAGGAGCTGGCGGTCGCCGCCCAGCAGCTCGCCATCGACCTGGCCACCGCGCTGGGCGTGGTCGGTCTGCTGGCGGTGGAGCTGTTCCAGACCGACGCCGGTCTCGTCGTCAACGAGCTGGCCATGCGCCCGCACAACTCGGGGCACTGGACCATCGAGGGCGCCCGTACCTCCCAGTTCGAGCAGCACCTGCGGGCGGTGCTCGACTACCCGATGGGGGACACCTCGCTGACCGCGCCCGTCGTGGTGATGGCGAACGTGCTCGGCGGCGAGCCGGGCGGGATCTCCATCGACGAGCGGCTGCACCACCTCTTCGCCGCCGAGCCGGGCGCCAAGGTCCACCTCTACGGCAAGCAGGTCCGGCCCGGCCGCAAGATCGGGCACGTCACGGTCCTCGGTGACGACCTGGCGGACGTACGGGCGCGGGCGGCGCGGGCCGCCCGCTGGCTGCGGGAGGGGCACAGTGAGCGCGAGGAGTGAGCTTGCGAGCCCCGCAGTCGCGAACGAAGGGAAGCCGCGTGAGCGCGAGGAGTGAGCTTGCGAGCCCCGCGGTCGCGAACGAAGGGAAGCTGCACGTGAGCACCGTCGGACTGATCATGGGCAGCGATTCGGACTGGCCGGTGATGAAGGCCGCCGCCGAGGCGCTGGACGAGTTCGCGGTGCCCTACGAGGTCGCGGTGATCTCGGCGCACCGGACCCCGGTCAAGATGATCGAGTACGGCCGCGACGCCGCCGACCGGGGGCTCAAGGTGATCATCGCCGGGGCGGGTGGCGCGGCCGCCCTGCCGGGCATGGTCGCCTCGGTGACCCCGCTGCCGGTGATCGGCGTGCCGGTGCCGCTGAAGCACCTCGACGGGATGGACTCGCTGCTCTCCATCGTGCAGATGCCGGCCGGCGTGCCGGTGGCCACCGTGTCGATCGGCAACGCCCGCAACGCCGGGCTGCTCGCCGTCCGCATCCTGGCCGCCTCGGACCCGGCACTGCTGGAACGGATGACCGCCTTCCAGGCGAGCCTGGAGGAGTTGGTGGCCGAGAAGGACGCCGCCCTCCGCGCCTCCCTCACCTGACCCACTCACGCCGCAGGGACCCTCCGCCTCACCTCATGCCGCGTAGCGCGGTCTGCAACCGTTCCTGGGCGCGGCGGCGGCGCTCGTTGCTCGCCCCCAGCACCAGCAGGACCAGCCCGACCGGGATCAGCACCAGCCACGGCCCCAGGCTGAACAGCGCGTGCACCGCGGCGATCGCGGTGACCGTGGCGCCCACGATCACCGGTGCCTGCTGACGGCTGCTCGACCCGAAGATCAGTACCGCCACCGCGCCGAGCAGGAGCAGCACCTGCCGCAGCGTGCTGGACTCGGTGGCCAGCACGATCGCCAGGGTGGGCACGAACGCGGCGACCAGCGCCGGCCCGTACGCCACCCAGCTCGACAGGTCCGGCCGGTGCCGCAGCTCGATCACCCCGACCAGCAGGGCGAGCGCCGCGAACGGCAACGTGTACGCCTCGGGCAGTGCCACGTCGGCCACCCGCATCAGGGTCCACCAGGCGGTGATCTCGCAGGCCACCACGGCCCAGAACAGGATCTGCCGCTCCACCGGCCGGCGCCCGGGCCGCGCCGCCGCCACCCCGAGGACGGCGCCCCAGGCGGCCAGCAGGGCGGCGATGTGCCGTGGCGAGTCGAAGGCGAGCGCCAGGGCGATCAGCGCGGCGGCGTACCCGCTCCACTCCACGGTGGCCGCCTCGCGTTGCGCCTCCGGCCGCCGCAGCCGGGGCAGCGTCGCCGCGAAGACCTGCAACGCCGCGCCGACCGCGAGCACCCCGAACGCCGACCAGACCGCGGCCAGCCCGGCCACCAGGCCGACGGTGAGCACGAAGAGCTGCGCCATCAGCGAGGCGAAGAGCCAACCGAGGATGCGGGCCCGCTGGGTGGTGCCGAAGATCGCGGCGACCGCGCCGACGCCGACCGCGCCACCGAGGGTGAACAGGGTCAGGCCGCGGTCGGGGAGGCCGCCGGCCAGGCCGGCGCCGCCGGCGGCCAACCCGACGACGAAGACCAGCACCCGGGCCACCCGCAGCGAGCGGGCCCGCTCGGCCAGCGGCGGCGGCGCGGTCAGCGCGAGCCCCAGCATCGAGATCGTGAAGACCGAGAGCGCGGCCAGCGCGTTCTCCGGCCAGGCCCGGCCGAGGGCGACCGGGGTGATCAGCAGGGTCACCGCGAGCCCGGGCAGCACCACGGGTACGGCCCGGGACCGCCGCCCGCCGCTGAACCCGGTGGCGGCGAGCGCCGCGGTCGCGGTGAGCAGCAGCGCGGTCAGCACGTGCGTCGCGTCGACCGCCTCGGGGGGCGGGGTGCGCAGCTCCGGGGGTGGTCCCTGCCAGACGTGCGCGAGCATCCGGTGCGGCTCGACCAGGGCGATGTAGAGCAGCGGGGCCAGTGAGGCCAACGCCAGCAGGGTCGGCAGGGCCGCCGCGGCGAGCGCCCCGAGCGCCGGGCTGACCCGCCAGCGGCGTGCGGTGCCGTCGTCGGGCAGCCGGCGCAGCGCCCCGTCCAGCAGCACCGACCAGCGCCGCACCGGCTGCGCGGAGCCGGCGGGCGGGACGGTGGCCGCCCGGACCAGCTCGGCGAGCACCCCGAGCAGCGCCGCCGCCGCGGCGTACACCCCGGAGGGGAGTCGGGCGAAGATCGCGGCGAGTGCGCTCACGGTCGCCGCGCCGACGATCGCCGCGCTCGCGTACGGCAGGTACTGCGGCACCTGCCGGCGGACCGCGGCGACTGCGGCCAGCGTGACACTGGACGTGGCCAGCGCGGCGGTCAGCACCACCTGGGCGGAGTGACCGAACTCGGCGGCCAGGGCGGCCACCGCGCCGGGCAGCGCCAGCAGGGCGGCGCCCGCCGCCGCGCCGCCGATCTGCACCAGGTGCGGCGGCATCCCCTCGGTCTCGACGTCCTCCACCAGCGACGGGGCCAGCGTCCGGGCCAGGCCGGCGACCGCCAGCCCGATCAACGCGATGCCCCCGAGCGCCAGCGCGGTGGTCCAGGGCCGGACCAGGCCGGCTCCGGCCGCGTGCAGGGCCACCGCCCCGGCGACGGTGGCCCGGGACAGCCCGGCCCGCGGGTCGACCGAGGCCACCGCGGCCATCCCGAAGGCCGTGGCGACGGCCAGCCCGACCAGCACCGGAGACCACCAGGGCAGGTCGAACGCGGCGGGCGCGCCGATGGTGGCGAGCACCACGGCCGCACCGGCGACGTCGTACTTCCAGGGCGTCGCCAGCAGGATCCCCGCGGCCACCGCGAGCAGCACCAGCGTGACCGGTGCCTGCCAGGTGTCGCCGCCGGTCGGGGCGGCCGGCCAGCCGGTCAGGTCGCCGGCCCAGATCGGGCCGGGAGTCGCCAGCGCGCCGATCCCGCCGCGCAGGGCCGACGCGCCGGCGAGCAGGCCGATCAGGGCGCCGCCGACGGCGATCCCGAGGATCGGCCCGCGGCGCCACTCCTCCGGCATCGCCCGCGCGGCGACCGCGACCAGCAGCACCAGCGCGGCGGCCACCACGAGCTGCCCACCGGGGGAGATCACCGCGGCGATCCGGGCCAGCGTGGCGATCAGGGCGGCGGTGACCGCGGCGGCGGCCAGGTCGGAGCCGTCGAGGGTGGCGTCCGAGCGGCGTCCCGCGTCGACCTGGCCGGCGAAGACCACCAGCAGGGTGGCGACCAGCAGCAGCGCGCCCACCCAGGCGTCGGCGGCGGTCCGGCCCGGCGCGAAGAAGGCGGCGCCGACGACGGCGAGCGCGCCGAGCCCGGTGCCGACCGCGTGCGGCAGGGTGAGATGCCGTTGGGAGACCTGCACCAGGGCGGCGTAGCCGAGGGTGACGCAGACGGCGAGGAAGCTCGCCGCGAGGATCGGGACGGTCAGCTCCCGCAGCACCGCCGGGGTCGGCGCCGGGCCGGCCGGCTCGGTGGCGGCGACGAAGGCCGCCACCGCCCCGGGCAGCGCGAACGCCGCCCCGCCGGCCGCCCAGGCGGAGAGCGTGTCGGCCGCCGCCGGGGCGATCCGCACCCGGGGCGCGAACGCCGCCAACGCCCCCGCCACGGTCAGCGTGATCAGCGCGGCGGCGGTCAGCGCGGGCCGGCTCAGCGCCGCCCCGGCACCGATCACGCCGACGACCGTCGCGGTGACGGCGTGCACCAGCGCGGTGCGGGCGATGGGCGCGGCGAGGCCGAGCACCCCGATGCCGACCGCCGCCAGCACCATCGGCCAGGGCGCCGCCGCCCAGCCCAGGCCGAGGGAGGCCGGTACGGCGAGCGCGGTCAGCCCGGCGCCGACCACCGCGAACTCCCGCCGGATCTCCGGGGGCAGGGCCAGCACCGCCGCGACGGTGAGCAGCAGGGCGCTGGCCGCGAGCTGCCAGCCCGCCGGGCCGGCCGCCGCGGCGAGTTCGGCGGGGAACCGGCTCAGGTCGGCCGACCAGGCCGGCAGCGCCGCCTGGGCTGGGGCCAGGCCGGCGCGGAGCGCGCCGCCGGCCACCACCAAACCGCTGACCGTCAGCGCCGCCGCCGAGGCGAACTGCGGCCCGCGCCGGGCCGCCTCGGGTACGGCCCGCACGGCCAGCCCGGTCAGCGCGATGACCGCCGCGATCAGCAGCAGCGCCCGGCCGGGAAGGGCGACCGAGGCGATCCGTCCCAGCGCGCCGATCAACGCCAGGGTGAAGATGCCGGCGCCCACGTCGGGCAGCGGCGGGCGGCGCAGCACCAGCGTCCCGGCCAGCGCCACGGCGGCGGCCAGCAGCAGCACCGCGCCCGCCCCGACGGCCGCCGGTACGGTGCTCGCGCGCAGCAGCGCGGTGACCGCGTACGCCAGGGCCAGCGCCACCGACGCCCCGTGCAGCAGCCAGGCCAGCTGGGGCAGCCACGGCACCGGGCGTACGACGTCGGTGGGCGTCGGGGCGGTCGGGGCGGCGTCGACCACCTCGCCGGACTCCTCCGGCGCCGCCTCGGGGCGGCTCTCGGTGGCCGTACGCTGCCGGGGCGCGCTCGGCGGGCCGGGCGGGCTCGGGGGGAGGTCCTCCCGGACCGGACGTTCCAGGACCACCGTGGAGCGGACCAGCCAGAGGTCGAGCACAGCGACCACGGTGAGCGCGAGCGCCCAGCCGCCGGGGCCGGTGACCCGCTCGTAGGCGAGCAGCGGCACCACCGGCTGGGCGGCGAGCACGGCGGCGAAGCGGGGTGCGCGCAGCCCCGTGCCGCGGGCGTAGCCCAGCGCCACGGCGGTGGTGATCGCGAAGATCGCGGCGGAGAAGAGCGCACCGGAGGCCCCACCGTCGCCGATGGTGTCCACCGCCCAGAGGGCGTAGCCGGCCAGCGGCACGAGCAGGAGGCCGACCGTGGCGATCGTCTCGGCCGTCGAGGTGAGCCCGCGCCGGGCCAGCACCGGCGGGGCGAGCAGCAGCAGCACGGTGGCGACCAGCAGGATGCCCAGCCGGGCCAGGGCGTCCATCGAGCTGGTCGCCACCGCGGCGAAGACCACCGCGGCAACGGCCAGCAGCAGCGCGCCCAGCCCGAGCGGGATGTTCTGCACCTCCCGGGAGGACGCCTCCGGCGGATGCTCCGGGTCGTCCGCGTCCAGCCAGGTGGCGGTGGCCCGGGGCGGCGGCGGGTCGGCGGGCCCGGATGGCGGGGTGCCCTGCCGGGGCACCCGGGGTGGGGCGCCGGTGGTCGCGGTCGGCGGCCGGCGGCCGGGCCGCCGGCGCAGCACCCGGCGGGGGCGGGTGGCCTGCCGGACCCGTTCCTCACCGGCGTGGGCGAGGATGTCCCGCTGGAAGAGGGCGGCCTGCATCTTGGCGGCGATCTGCCGCTGCTCGCGGGCGATCTCGGCGTCGCGGGCCTTCATGTCCGCGATGGAGCGCTCGATCTCCGCGAGGTGCTCGCGCCACTGCGGCTGCTCGGCGCCGCAGTGCGGGCACCGTACGGCCGGCTTGATCTCCTGGCCGCACGAGGAGCACTGAAAGGTCTGCACGACACCCCTCCACCCGGCCGCCCGCACTGTGGACTCCCACTCCTGGCAGCATGCCCTGAGCCGGCGCGGATTTCGACACCTGGCGCTCCGTCGGGGCAACAAAAAAGCGCCGGCCGGGAAGCGGTGCTTCCCGGCCGGCGCCGCAGCGCGTCGTCGTCAGGGGCGGCCCATGCCCCGGTACTCCCAGCCGGCCTGCGTCCACAGTGCCGAGTCGAGGCAGTTGCGCCCGTCGACCACCTTGCGGCCGGCGGCCAGCTCGCCGAGGGCGATCGGGTCGGCGTTGCGGAAGTCGGCCCACTCGGTGAGCACGCAGACCAGGTCGGCGCCGGTCACCGCGTCGTTCATGCTGGCCTCGTAGGTCAGCTCGGGGGCCACCCGGCGGGCGTTCTCGGTGCCCTGCGGGTCGTACACCCGCACGTCGGCACCGGCCTTGGCCAGCAGCGCGGCGACGGCGAGCGCCGGGGCGTCGCGGACGTCGTCGGTGTTGGGCTTGAAGGTGGCGCCCAGCACGGCGATCCGGGTGCCGGAGAAGTCCGGGCCGGCCGGGCCGGAGCGGCGGCCGAGCAGGTCGGCGGCGAGCTGGAGGACCCGGGTACGGCGGCGCAGGTTGATCAGGTCGACCTCGTGCAGGAAGCGCAGCGCCTCACCGGCGCCCAGCTCCTGCGCGCGCGCCTGGAAGGCGCGGATGTCCTTGGGCAGGCAGGCGCCGCCGAAGCCGAGACCGGCCTGGAGGAACCGGTTGCCGATGCGCGGGTCGTACCCGATGGCCCGGGCCAGCTGGGTGACGTCGCCGCCGGCGACCTCGCAGACCTCGGCCATCGCGTTGATGAACGAGATCTTGGTGGCCAGGAAGGCGTTCGCGGCGACCTTGACCAGCTCGGCGGTGGCGAAGTCGGTGACCACCAGCGGGACCTCGCGGTCCTCGGTGGCGGCCAGGTCGAAGACGCCCTTGTGGGCGGCGTAGAGCATGCCGTTGGCCCACTCGCTCTTGACGCCCACCACGATCCGGTTGGGGCGCAGCACGTCGTCGACGGCGAAGCCCTCCTGGAGGAACTCCGGGCTCCAGGCCACCTCGACGCCCAGGTCGGCCGGGGTGTGCTTGCCGACCAGCTGCTCCACCCACTCGGCGGTGCCGACCGGGACGGTGGACTTGCCGACGATCAGCGCCTTGCGGGTCAGCTGCTGGGCCAGGGCGGTCACCGACGCCTCGACGTACGACAGGTCGGCGCCCATGCCGTCGGCGCGCTGCGGGGTGCCCACGCAGATGAAGTGCACGTCGCCGAACTCGGCGGTCTCGGCGATGTCGGTGCTGAACCGCAGCCGGCCGGCGGCCAGGTTGCGCTTGAGCAGCTCGTCGAGGCCGGGCTCGTGGATCGGCACCTCGCCGGCGTTGAGCTTGGCGATCTTTTCGACGTCGACGTCGAACCCGAGAACCTCGTAGCCCAGCTCGGCGTAGCAGATGGCGTAGGTCGCGCCGAGGTAACCGGTGCCCAGGAAGGTCACCCGGGGGCGGGGCGCACCCGACGGGGGCGTCACCGGGGTGATGGCCGGCACCGGCTGGATGTTCGGGTACGGGATCGTCACGCCTGTCTTCTCCGCTCGCACTGGCGTCGCTTCGTTGCGTCGCAATCGCTGGGGCGCCATGGCCGGGCACCGAGGGAACTTCGTCGTCTGGTGTGAGGGTAGTTGTGCCGGGTCGGCGGCTGTCGGGCGCGAGCCTACCCGCCGGTAGGGTCCGCTCTGACCGTGGTCGCTATCCTCAAGTCTGCGGCAGTCGGCGGCCTCCGGGCGCCACAGACTGCGCATGATAGCGGTGGAAGGGGAGGGCCGACATGGCCGCAGAGCAGTCGTTCGACGTCTACCGGTTGCCTGAGGAACACGAGGCGATCCGCGAGGCGGTCCGTGAGGTCTGTGCCGCGAAGGTGGCCCCCAACGCCGCCGAGGCGGACGAGACCGGCGAGTTCCCCAAGGCGTCGTACGACGCCCTGCGGGCCGCGGACTTCCACGCACCGCACATTCCCGTCGAGTACGGCGGCGCGGGCGCGGACGCGCTGGCCACGGCCATCGTGATCGAGGAGGTGGCGCGGGCGTGCGCCTCGTCCTCACTGATCCCGGCGGTCAACAAGCTCGGCACCATGCCGCTGATCCTGGCCGGCTCCGAGGAGCTCAAGCGGAAGTACCTGAGCCGGGTCGCCGCCGGTGACGCGATGTTCTCCTACTGCCTCTCCGAGCCGGAGGCCGGCAGCGACGCCGCGTCGATGACCACCAGGGCGGTCCGGGACGGCGACCACTGGGTGCTCAACGGCGTCAAGCGCTGGATCACCAACGCGGGCGTCTCGGAGTACTACACCGTCTTCGCTGTGACCGACCCCACAGCGCGCTCGCGCGGCATCTCCGCCTTCGTGGTGGAGAAGGGCGACGCCGGGGTCAGCTTCGGCGCCCCGGAGAAGAAGCTCGGCATCAAGGGCTCCCCGACCCGCGAGGTCTACCTGGACAACGTCCGGATCCCGGCGGACCGGATGATCGGCGCCGAGGGCACCGGCTTCGCCACCGCGATGAAGACCCTGGACCACACCCGGGTCACCATCGCCGCGCAGGCCGTCGGCATCGCGCAGGGCGCGCTCGACTACGCCAAGGGGTACGCGGCCGAGCGCAAGCAGTTCGGCAAGGCGATCGCGGAGTTCCAGGGCATCCAGTTCATGCTCGCCGACATGGGCATGAAGCTGGAGGCGGCCCGGCAGCTGACCTACGCCGCCGCCGGCCGGTCCGAGCGCGGCGACGCCGACTTGACCTACTTCGGGGCGGCGGCCAAGTGCTTCGCCTCGGACGCCGCCATGGAGATCACCACCGACGCGGTGCAGCTGCTCGGGGGCTACGGCTACACCCGCGACTACCCGGTCGAGCGGATGATGCGGGACGCCAAGATCACCCAGATCTACGAGGGCACGAACCAGGTGCAGCGGATCGTCATGGCCCGTCAGCTCCTGAAGGGTTGATCGGGGCTGTTTCTCAGTTCGTCGCGGATGTGGCCGGGCCGGTCGGCCCGGCCATTCCGTGGCTGTGCGCCCACTCGGCGGTTGACGGCGGCTTGGCGGTCACGCGGATCGGTCACCGTGGGCTCGGACGAGCCTGATTCTCGGCGACCAGGTACCTGCGGCAATGCGCTGATCTGCGGGTCGTGGCGCCGGCGTCTCGAGGCACCGGCGGTCTGCGCAGCCCCCGGGGGAAGCACAAGACCCCGCAGCAGGCTGCCGCCCACCTCCGTGCTGCTCGCCGCGTCCCCACTTCTAGAGGGCGTGGGCGGCCGCTACTTCGAGGACTGCGCCGAGGCTGCGGTCGTCACCGAGCGTACGGCTGAGTGGGCCGGTGTCGCACCGTACGCCATCGACCCCGGCAACGCCGAGCGGCTGTGGGAGGTCGCGTCGGAGTTGGTCGCCGCGGCCAGGGGCTGACCTGGCGTACGGATAGGGCGGGCGGGCCGGTCTCCCGGCCCGCCCGCGACCGTCAACGGTTCTCGGTGCTCTCCGGCTTGGCCCCGTAGCGCGGCGGCGCCGACCACGGCGACTCCGACTCGGTGCGGCGGGGCAGCGGCTCGGTGGCGGGCTCCGGATAGCCGAGGCTGAGCGGAGCGGTGTCCTGCTCGCTCCGCCCGCCGGCCGGCGGCCAGTCACCGAGGGTGAAGCTGTTCTCCTGCGTGGTGTCGTCGGCCGGGGTCAGCTCCGCCCCGGTCGTCGCGGGTGCCGGCCAGGGCCGCCACCGTTGCACGCTGAAGACCGCCATCAGCAGCAGCAGGCCGATCAGGAACAGGGTGCCGTCCTGCACCGGCTCACGCAGCGGCAGCGGGTCCCCGAGCACCTTCCACCCGTTCGGGATCCGGTCGAGCACGGTGAACGGGGCGATGAACATCCCGACGTACGGGGTGATCAGCAGCAGCCCCGCGACGAGGGGGCCGAGCGGGGAGATGCGCAGCGTGCCGAGCAGGCCGAGCAGGATGCCGGCGACGCCGAGGTAGACGGCCGGCTCGATCAGGTTGGGCGTGCTGTACGTGCCGATCTCCACCCAGCGGTTCACGGTCCGGCCCGACCCGTCCTGCCCGAGGGTGACCAGCACCCAGGTGATCGGCGCCACCACCAACCCGGCGAGGAAGCTCCAGAGATGTCGCATCCGCGCACCGTACCGTTTCCGTCATGACCGAGCACCCCTCCACCGCACTGCCGGGCAAGCCGACCTCGTACTCCCGGGTCACGCTGAGCCGCATCATGACCGCCGTCGATGTCAACCTGTACGGGACCGTGCACGGCGGGGTGCTGATGAAGTTCGTCGACGACGTGGCCGGAGCGGCCGCGGCCCGGCACAGCGGTGGCACGGCGGTCACCGCGTCGATCGACGAGATCGTGTTCTCCGAGCCGGTGCGGGTCGGTGACCTGGTGCACGCGCACGCGCAGGTGAACTGGACCGGACACACCTCGATGGAGATCGGGGTGCGGGTGGTCGCCGAGCGCTGGGACTCCGCCGAGGAGGAGCCGGTCCGGGTGGCCACCGCGTACCTGGTCTTCGTCTCCGTCGACCTGGGCGGGGCGCCCCGCCCGGTCCGGCCGGTGCTGCCGGAGACCCCGGACGACGAGCGCCGGTTCCGCGAGGCGGAGATCCGCCGGGCGCACCGGCTCGCCCGGCGTCGCGCGATCCAGGCCCACCGCGCCGGCTGAGATGTACGCCGGCCCACACAGCCGACGGGTCGGGCGTGTGGGCCGGCCACGCCCCGTCACCGGCGGCCGGTGCGGAGAATGGCGCTTCGAGGTAGGGCAAGATGGCGCCACGGCCCATGCACAGTGTCGTGCGGGCCTCAGGGAGGGGTGGAGCAGTGGGTGACGTGCTGTGGACGCCGCCGGCGGACGTACGCGAGCGGTCCCGGATCGGGAGCTACCTGCGCTGGCTGCGGGAGCACCGGGGGCTGGACTTCACCGACTACGACGCGCTGTGGCGCTGGTCGGTCACCGACCTGGACGCGTTCTGGCGGTCGATCTGGGACCACTTCGAGGTGGTCGCGCACACCCCGCCGACGGCGACCCTGGACGACCCGGCGATGCCCGGCGCCCGCTGGTTCCCCGACGCCACCCTCAACTACGCCGAGAACGTGCTGCGGATGCCCGGCCGGGCCGACGACGACCCGGTGGTGGTCGCGCACGGCCAGACCCGCCCGCCGGTCACCCTGACCGCCGCGCAGCTGCGCGAGCAGGTCCGCCGGGTGGCGGCCGGGCTGCGCCGGCTCGGCGTGACCGCCGGGGACCGGGTGGCGGCGTACGCCCCGAACATCCCCGAGACGTACGTGCTGCTGCTCGCCACGAGCAGCCTCGGCGCGATCTTCTCGTCCTGCGCGCCGGAGTTCGGTACCCGCAGCGTGACCGACCGCTGGCAGCAGATCGAGCCCAAGGTCCTGGTCGCCGTCGACGGCTACCGGTACGGCGACAAGCCGGTGGACCGGCGGGCCGAGGTGGCCGCCATCCGGGCCGCCCTGCCCTCGCTGACGCACACCGTCGGCATCGCGTACCTCGACCCGGCCGGCGCCCCACCGGCGGGCGCGCTGGCCTGGGACGAGCTGGCCGCGGCGACCGACGAGCCGTTGACCTTCGCCCCGGTCCCGTTCGACCACCCGCTCTACGTGCTCTACTCCTCCGGCACCACCGGGCTGCCCAAGCCGATCGTGCACGGGCACGGGGGCATCCTGCTGGAGCACCTGAAGATGCTGGCCCTGCACCACGACCTGGGCCCGACCGACCGGTTCTTCTGGTTCACCACCACCGGCTGGATGATGTGGAACTTCCTGGTCTCCGGGCCGGCGGTGGGCGCGACGATCGTGCTCTTCGACGGCAACCCCGGCCACCCGGACCTGGGCGCGCTCTGGCGGCTGGCCGAGGAGACCGGCACCACGTACTTCGGCACCTCGGCGCCGTTCCTGCTGGCCTGCCGCAAGGCGGGCCTGGTGCCGAGGGAGATCGCCGACCTCTCCGCGCTGCGCGGGGTCGGCTCGACCGGCGCCCCGCTGCCCGCCGAGGGCTTCGCCTGGGTGTACGAGACGGTCGGCGACGGCCTCCAGCTCCAGTCGCTCTCCGGCGGCACGGACGTCTGCACCGGTTTCGTGGGCGGGGTGCCGCTACTGCCGGTGCACGCTGGGGAGATCACCTGCCGGGCGCTCGGGGCGAAGGTGGAGGCCCGGTCGGCCGACGGCTCCCCGGTCATCGGCGAGCTGGGCGAGCTGGTCATCACCGCGCCGATGCCGAGCATGCCGGTGGGCTTCTGGAACGACCCGGACGGCCGCCGCTACCGGGAGGCGTACTTCGAGGTCTACCCGGGCGTCTGGCGGCACGGTGACTGGATCACCATCAACTCCCGGGGCGGCTGCGTGATCACCGGCCGGTCGGACGCCACCCTGAACCGGGGCGGGGTGCGGCTGGGCACCGCCGAGTTCTACTCGGTGGTGGAGGGGCTGGACGAGGTCGTCGACTCGGTGGTGGTGCACCTGGAGGACGACGAGGGCGGCGCCGGGGAGCTGCTGCTCTTCGTGGTGCTCGCCGAGGGCCGGGAGCTGGACGACGCGCTGCGGAAGAAGATCAGCCGCGAGCTGCGTACCGCGCTGTCGCCGCGGCACGTCCCCGACGAGATCCACCAGGTCAGAGCCGTCCCCCGCACCCTGTCGGCGAAGAAGCTGGAGGTCCCGGTCAAGAAGATCCTCACCGGCACCCCGGTGGACCGCGCCGCCGCCAAGGGCGCCCTGGCCAACCCCGACTCCCTGACCGCCTTCGCCGCCTTCGCCCAGCGCCGCGCCACCGACCAGGACACCCCCACCCCCGCCTGACCCGCCGTCGCCCCCGGCCTGCGTCGGTCATGCAGTTGTGGTGCCTGACAAAAGGGACCAACCCGTCCGACCCGCCCACCACAACTACATGATCGATCCGTGGGGGAGGGGGTCAGGTCAGGGTGTGGGTGGCCTTTTCGGTGGCGGCTCTGGCGGTCAGGCGGGCGGGGTCGATGTTGGCGCAGAGGACGATGGTCGCGCCGGCGGTCAGCGGGGCGAGCAGCCAGTCGATCGGGTCGGGGTGGCGCGCCACGTCGACCAGGACGCGGTCGCCGGGAGCGATGCCGAACTCGTCCGCGCGTCGCCACGCCCGCGCCACCAGCTCCTCGCCGCCCGAGGCGTACGGGGTGAAGTGGTCGCCGTGGGCGCGGACCTCCGACACGTAGTCGGCGAAGCCGGCCGGCACCTGCCGCATCGGCAGGGCGAACGGGTCCAGCGCCAGCACGTACCGCTCGCCGGCCGACCAGGCGTCCGCCTCGGCCACCCGCGCGGCGGCGGCGAAGAGCACGTCCACGTCCCCCGGGACGTCGGTCACCGTCAGCCCGGCCGACCAGCAGCCCAGCAGCACCCCGGCGGTCTGCCAGTGCGGCGGGAGCGACACGCCGGCCGCGTCGCCGGGGGAGAGGGCCAGCTCGTCGACGAGGAGGTTGGCCGTCTTGGCCACCCAGTTCGCCAGCGTCGCGCCGGAAAGTTCGGTGCGCTCGCCGGTGGCGTCGTCGTACCAGGTCAGCAGGGGGCGGGTCGGGTCGGTCGCGATCGCGTCGGCGAAGACCCGGGCAATGTTGTCGGCCATCGGGGCGAACGATACGCCGCTGCGACCCGTACTCGATGACGATGACAAGTCGGCGTACCGTCGGGTCGCAGTCAGCGTCACGACCGGGCTCCGGCGTAGGCTTGCCCGGAGTGTTGTTGCCCACAGACCCGCCAGTTCAAGGAGTTGCCCCGTGACCGCCGGTCGCCCGCCCCGCGTGCTCATCGACGCCACGAGTGTCCCCGCCGACCGTGGCGGCGTCGGTCGCTACGTCGACGGTCTGCTCGGCGCCCTCGGCGCAGTGTGCGGTCAGGGGGTCGACCTGGTCGTGGTCAGCCTCCGGACCGACCTGGAGCGCTACACCCGGATGCTGCCGGGCGCCGAGGTGATCCCCGCCCCGGCCGCCGTCGCGCACCGCCCCGCCCGGCTCGCCTGGGAGCAGACCGGCCTGCCGCTGCTCGCCCAGCAGGTCGGCGCGGAGGTGCTGCACTCGCCCTTCTACACCTGCCCGCTGCGCGCCGGCTGCCCGGTCACGGTGACCGTGCACGACGCGACCTTCTTCACCGAGCCGGAGCACTACGACAAGTCCCGGCGCACCTTTTTCCGCAGTGCGATCAAGACGTCGCTGCGCCGCGCCAACCGGGTGATCGTGCCGAGCAAGGCCACCCGGGACGAGCTGATCCGGCTGCTCGACGCCGACCCCACCCGCATCGACGTGGCGTACCACGGGGTCGACCAAGGAGCCTTCCACGCGCCCGGCGAGGAGGAGAAGGCCCGGGTCCGGGCCCGCCTGGGGCTGGGGACCAGCAGCTACATCGCCTTCCTCGGGGCGAAGGAGCCGCGCAAGAACGTACCCAACCTGATCCGCGGCTGGGCCCGCGCGGTGGGTGACCGGACCGACCCGCCGGCCCTGGTGATCGCCGGTGGCCAGGGCCACGACGACGACATCGACCGCGCGGTGGCCGAGGTCCCGTCGCACCTGCGGCTGCTGCGCCCCGGCTACCTGCGCTACGCCGACCTGCCCGGCTTCCTCGGTGGGGCGCTCGTCGCGGCCTACCCGTCGTACGGCGAGGGTTTCGGACTGCCCATCCTGGAGGCGATGGCCTGTGCCGCTCCGGTGCTGACCACGCCGCGGCTGTCGCTGCCCGAGGTGGGCGGTGACGCGGTCGCCTACACCAGCGAGGACCCGGACCAGATCGCCACCGACCTGGCCGCTCTGCTCGACGACGAGCAGCGCCGGTTGTCGCTGGCGAAGGCCGGCTTCGACCGGGCCAAGGAGTTCACCTGGGAGTCCAGCGCCGAGGTGCACATCGCGGCGTGGACCCGGGCCCGTTCCTGAGGCGCGAGCCGACCGGGGGGGCCGACCTGTCGTCCGAGCTGGAACGGGTCGGGCATGATGTGCTGATGCTCTACGCCGTGATCCCGGCGGGTGGCAGTGGCACGAGGTTGTGGCCGCTGTCCCGTGCGGGGCATCCCAAGTTCCTCCACCCGCTCACCGGGACCAGCGCCTCGCTGCTCCAGGCGACCGTCGACCGGTTGGCGCCGCTGACCACACCGGAGCGCACCCTCGTGGTGACCGGGGCCGCGCACGCGGCTGCGGTGGCCCGGCAGCTCACCGGGCTGCCCGAGGAGAACATCCTGGTGGAGCCCTCGCCCCGGGACTCCTGCGCGGCGATCGCCCTGGCCGCGGCCGTGATCGCGCTGCGCGACCCGGAGGCGGTGATGGGTTCGTTCGCCGCCGACCACCTGATCGGGGACCCCGATTCCTGGGTGGAGACGGTGCGCGCGGCGGTGCGCGGCGCCGAGCAGGGCCTGCTGATGACGGTCGGGATCACCCCGACCCGCGCCGAGACCGGGTACGGCTACCTGGAGACCGGCGAGCCGACCGGCGAGGGGCCGCTGCGCCCGGTCACCGAGTTCAAGGAGAAGCCGGCCGCGCCGGTGGCCGAGGCGTACCTGCGGTCGGGTCGGCACCTCTGGAACGCCAGCATGTTCGTCTGGCGGGTCGACGTCTTCCTCGCCGAGCTGGCCCGGCAGCAGCCGGCGCTGCACGCCGGGGTCACCGCCATCGCCGCCGCCTGGGGCACCCCCGAGCAGGACGAGATCCTCGGCGCGATCTGGCCCACCCTTCAGAAGATCTCCGTCGACTACGCGGTGATGGAGGGCGCGGCGACCGCCGGCCGGGTCGCCACCGTGCCCGGCGACTTCGGCTGGAACGACGTGGGGGACTTCCACACCCTCGGCGAGGTCCTCCCCGCCGACCCGGACGGCAACGTGGTGCTCGGCACCGACGCCAAGCCGGGGGTGCTGCTGCACGACACCAGCGGGCTGGTGGTGGTGCCGCAGTCCGGCCGCCTGGTCGCCGTCCTCGGCGTACGGGACCTGATCGTGGTGGACACCCCGGACGCGGTGCTGGTCTGCCCCCGCGACCGGGCGCAGGACGTCAAGACCCTGGTCGACCAGCTCAAGGCGCGCGGCGAGGAGGGCCTGGTCTGACCGCTGCGCGGCGGTGGCCGGCCAGCCGGCCGCTGCGCGGCGGTGACCGGGGTGGCCCGGTCAGCCGGCCGCAGACCGGCGGCGCAGGGCGGCCAGCCCCGGCGCGACCAGTTGGGCGGTGCCACCGGCCAGCGGCTCGGGCAGCCGGTCCGGCGGGAACCAGCCCAACGCCTCCGACTCGTCGCTGACCTGTTCCCGCGCGCCGGCCGGGGCGAAGACCGCGAACCGCACGTCGTGGTGCAGCGAGCCGCCCTGGCAGGCCACCGGGTGGATGTCCACGTCGATCGGCACGGGGTCGACGACCAGACCGGCGATGCCGGACTCCTCGGTGGCCTCCCGCAGCGCGGCGCCGGCCAGCGTCCGGTCGGTCGGCTCGCAGTGCCCGCCCAGCTGCACCCACTTGCGGAACTTGCCGTGCAGGCAGAGCAGCACCCGGGTGCCGGTGGCGTCGAGCACCAGCGCGCTGGCGGTGACGTGCCCCGGCCGGTGCGTCCGCTCCACTGCCACCGGACCGGCGGCCAGCAGCTCGACCGTGCGGTCGCGCGCCTGCGCGGCGGCCGGGCCGGTCGCCGTCCAACCGCGCAGCACCGCGAGCGCGTCGGCGTGCAGCGCGGCGACCTCGGCGGCCCCCGCCGGTCGCGCGGGTGGGCTGTCGACCTGCCCCGGTACGACGCCGGGCGTCGACAGGGATCCCTTCCGTCCGTTCAACACGCCGCAACTGTACGGGCGGGGGGTCACTACGCTGACGCGGTGACGCTGCGACTCGTCGAGTTCGTGGTCGCCGGCAACGAGGCCAGCGACCTGCTGCCGGTGCGTTCCCCGGCGTTGCTGCGCCGGTACGGCGCCCGGCGCGGTTTCTGGACGGTGCTGGACGAGGGCCCGGTGGAGCGCTGCCTGGCGCTGCTGCTGGAGCGCGCGGACGGCGACTGGGTCGCCCACCACGTGCCCGCCGACGCCGGGGCGGAGAACGGCCGGACCGAGGACGGTGAGGCGCTCGCCCACCACGACGGCTGGGTGTACGTCTTCGGCTCGCACTTCGGGTCCAAGGCCGGTCCGCTGCGCCCCCGGCGGGCCTTCGTGGCCCGGTTCCGGGAGGACGACGCGGCGGCGGACACCCTGCCCGTGCAGGTGGTGCGCAACCGGTTCCGGGTGCACCGGGCGGTCAACGACGCCCTCCTCAAGGCGCCGTTCTCCGCGCTGCCGCCCGGCGACCGGGTGCGCCGCCGGTTCATCGTCGAGACGCTGGCCCGGGGCACCGACCGGGCGAAGAGCTGGGTGAGCCGGCTCTCCGAGGACGACCTGCCGTTGAACGTGGAGGCGGCCGCCTTCACCCCGGCGGGCACGGCGCTGCTGGGGTTGCGCTTCCCGGTGACCACCGACGGCGACCCGATCCTGGTCGAGCTGGCCGGCGTGCCGGAGATGTTCACCGCGGGCGGTGGCTGGCCCCGCGCCGGCCGGGCGCACGCCCTGACCGGGGTGACCCCGCCGGGCGCGCTGACCGGCTTCCGCGCGGTCACCCCCACGTCCGACGGCGGGTACGCGGCGGTGACCGGCTCGATCGACGCCCTCGGCAAGGGGTCCGTGCTCCTCGACGACCACCCGACGGGCGGCGACGTCACCTCCCGGCACGTACGGTTCGGCTGGGCGCCGACCGACGACCAGCGGATCGCCGGCGAGGTGGTGGCGGAACTGGCCCCGTTCCACCACGTGGAGGGGCTGGCCGAGCTGGACGGGCGGTACTACTACGTCACGGACGAGGACCACCGGGTCGCGCTCTGGATCGGCTGACGGGGCGACCGGACGGCACCTCTGCGGAGGTGAAGCCGCAGACCCTCGTGGTGCCGCCCGGTCGCCCCGGCGCCGCCCCGGTATCCGGGGCACCCGTGGCGTGACCGGCAGGAGACCCGCCACCACGTCCGGGCAGTTGCAGCATGCCAACCGGCGCCACGGGCGTCGAGGCTTTTCATCCCACGCTTAAAAGTGGAGGTAAGTGCCGGCCGGGTACAGTGCGAACGGTCGGTGGGCATCCCCTCTGCCCGTCACAGGAGCGTCGCCATGCTGACCATTCACTTCTCCCGGGAGGACATCCTCCGGACCCGGGTGGCCCCCGGGGCGGACCCGGTCTGGGAGCTGGTCCTCAGCCTGCACCTGCTCCAGGGACGCAGCCGCGACCCGCTGATGGCGCACTGGCGTCGGGGGGTCGCCGGCGAGCTGCGCCGCGACGCCGGCTCCGCCCAGCTGCGGCTGCTCTTCGCCCTCAACCCGCCCCGCGGCTACTTCCCCGACTTCCTCACCCCGTACGACAGCGTGCAGGGCTTCGACGCCGGCCTGGAGGCGGTCCGCTCCACCCCGGCCGAGCGGCTGCACCGGGACCTGACCCTGCTGGCCGGGGAGCACGCCCTGCCCTCGGGGGCGGCCGGGCTGGCCCGCGGCGAGCCGGAGGTGCTGCGGCAGCTGACCGACTCGATGTCGCAGTACCGGTCGGTGGCGCTCGAACCGTACTGGGCACGGATCGAGGCCGCCGTGGAGGCCGACCGCACCCGCCGGGCGCGGGCCCTGCTCGACGGGGGCGTGGAGGGCCTGCTGGCCAGCCTGCGTCCGGCGATGCGGTGGGATTCGGGCGTGCTGGAGGTGCGCGACTACCCGTACAGCAGGGAACTGCACCTGGACGGCCGGGGGCTGCTGCTGGTGCCGTCGTTCTTCTGCGCGAGCACCCCGGTCGCGCTGGTCGACCCGGCGCTGCCCCCGGTGCTGGTGTATCCGGTGGACCGGCTGGGCGGCCTGGCGCCGGCGTCCGGCGGGGGCGTCGCCCCGGCCCGCGACGGGGCCGGGCGGGAGGCGCTCGCCGCGCTGATCGGCCGGACCCGGGCGGCGGTGCTGGAAGCCACCGACGAGGGCTGCACCACCGGCGAGGTGGCCCGCCGCCTGCGCATCTCACCGGCCGCCGCGAGCCAGCACACCACGGTGCTGCGCAACGCCGGTCTGCTGGTCAGCCAGCGGGACCGCAACAGGGTGCTGCACACGCTGACCCCGCTCGGCCGGGCCGTCCTGGACGCCTGAGCACCGCTGGGGCGGCCCGCCCCGCCGGTCCGGCCCGGCCGGGACGCCGGGCGACCCGGGACCGGGGCGGGCCGGATCAGATCGCCAGCGCGGCGCTCGCCGTGCTCCCCGCCGGGGGCGGCAGCAGCGCGGAGCCGACCCCCTCGGCGGCCAGCGCGGCCCGCAGCCGCTGCACGTCGGCGCCGAAGCGCACCAGGTCCGCCCGGTCGACCGGGGTGGGCGCCGCGCCCAGGACCAGACCGGTGGCGTGCTCCGGCCAGCCGGGCACGGCGGCCACCAGGGCGGCGCGTACCTCGTCGTCGGTGACGTGGGTGAAGGCCGTGCCGGGGGCGACCACCTCGGCCACGGCGGCCACCGCCCGGCCGACCGCGGCCGGGTCCGCCGGGCCGTCACCGGGCCGTTCGGCCAGGGTCGCGGCGGCGCGCAGGCCGGCCACCTTCGCCTCGGCGGTGCCCAGCGAGAAGAGGTCCATGCTGGCGTCGCGGATCAGCGCGGCCGCCCCGAGACCGTCGTCCACCCGGGCGGCGGGCAGGTAGCCGCGGACCACCGCCACCGGCACCTGGTCGCGCTTGCCCTTGATCAGCTCGCCGGCGGCGGCCAGCTCGTCCACCACGGCCATCTGGGTCAGCTCGAGCTCGTTGCCGTACGGGTCGATCTCGCCCCGGTGGTCGCGGATGGCGGACATGCCGGCCACTCCGAGCGCCACGTCGGTGAGTCCGTTGCGCCACGGCCGGCCCATGGTGTCGCTGATGATCACCGCCACGTCCAGCTCGAAACGTTCGCGCAGCGCGGCGCGGAGCGCCCGGGCGGAGGCGTCCGGATCGCGGGGCAGCAGCACCAGCCGGGTCTTGTCGACGTTGGAGGCGTCGATCCCGGCGGAGGCCATCACGAACCCGTGGTGGGTCTGCACGATCCGGGTCGAGCCGCGGGTGGCCACCACCCGCGCCGTCTCCGCCGTCAGCACCTCGTCCCGGGCGGCGAGCCGCTCCGGCCCGTCGGCCGGCACGTCCACCAGCCGGCCCTCAGCCTTCGAGACGATCTTGCTGGTGACCACCAGCACGTCGCCGTCGCGCAGCCACGGCGCGGCGGTGGCGATGAGCGCCGCCAGGTCGTCGCCCTCGGTCACGTCGCCGATGCCCGGCACCGGCAGGATCTCCAGCCTCACATCAGCTCCATCGCGGCGCGGACCATCGCCGTCGTCGCCGCCTCGTCGGTCATCCGCAACGGCGCGGACCGGACGGTCACCCCGGGCACCTCGGTGCCCGCGTCCTCCGGCGCGACCAGCCAGCCGTCGAGCAGGCCGCCCTCGCCGCGCCCACCGTAGAGCCGGCCCACCCCGGCGGCGCTGCACTCGACGCCCAGCACCGACAGGCAGCGGTCGGCCATGCCCCGGACCGGGGCGCCGCCGATGATCGGCGAGATCCCCACCACCCGGGCCGGCCCTTCGGCGACCGCCTCGCGCAGCCCCGGCACGGCCAGCACCGGCGCCACGCTCACCACCGGGTTGCTCGGCGCGATCAGCACCACGTCGGCCCCGGCCACCGCCTCGGCCACACCCGGAGCGGGCTTGGCCGTCTCCGCGCCGACGAAGACGAACCGGTGGGTCAGGATGTCCGCGCGGTGGCGCACCCACCACTCCTGGAAGTGGATCGCCCGCTGTCCGCCGTCGGCGTCCACGACCACGTGCGTCTCCAGGCGGTCGTCGGTCGCCGGGAGCAGGCGTACGCCGGGCTGCCAGCGGGTGGCCAGCGCCTCGGTCACCGCCGACAGCGGGTAACCGGCGTTGAGCATGGTGGTGCGGACCAGATGGGTGGCGATGTCCTTGTCCCCGAGCCCGAACCAGGTGGGCTCGGCGCCGTACGCGGCCAGCTCCGCCTTGACCGTCCAGCTCTCGCCGACCCGGCCCCAGCCCCGCTCCGGGTCGGCGCCGCCGCCCAGGGTGTACATGACGCTGTCCAGGTCGGGGCAGACCCTGAGTCCGTGCAGGTGCAGGTCGTCGCCGACGTTGACCACGGCGGTCACCTCGGCGCCCACCTCCCGGGCGTACGCCCGGACGCCGAGCAGGAACCGGGCGCCCCCGATGCCGCCGGTCAGAACCACGATGCGCATGTCGTCCATCCTCGCGCACGCGCCGCCTGCGGTCCGCCGCCGCCCCGGGAGACTAGGCTCACGTCGGCACCTGTCCGTTTCGCCCTGAGGAGCGCCCGTGACCAGCCCCGCCGATCCCGCGTCCACCGACGCGGCAAAGGCCCGCCAGCTCACCGGACCGTTGCGGGAACTCGCCGCGCTAGTGCTGCTCGGCGCGAACGCCGTACTGCTCTTCGTCGGGTTGGTCCGGCTGCTCGCGCCGGGTGCCGGGGCAGGGCGGGCCGGCAGCGCCTACTTCTCCTTCATCGGCCTGGAGTCCGCGCTGCTGCCGCTGCTGGCCGTGCTCCTGGCCACGCACGTCTCCCCGGTGCTGCCACGGGCGAAGCAGATCACCCAGGTCGCGGTCGGCGAGTACGCGGTCGGCGCCCTCTTCGGCGTGCTCTCGCTGCTGGTCTGGCTGGTGAACCGGCTGGCCGAGGCGGAGCTGCTGGACGCGTTCCTCGGCATGCTGGCCCGGGTCGCCTGGCTGGCGCTCTTCGCGATCGCCGCCTTCGCGGTGTACCGGGTCTGGCGCACCCTGTATTACGTCCCGAAGCCCGCACCCCAGCCCGGCGTGTACGGCCAACCCCAGCCCGGCTGGCCGCAGCCGGGCCCGGGCGGCTACCCGTCCGCGGGGGGTTACCCGTCGGCCGGCAGCTACCCGTCCGCGGGCCAGTACGGGCAGTCGGCTCCGCCCTTCGGTGCCGCGCCGTCCGCGCCGCCGTTCGGGGCCGTTCCGCCTTCGGCGCCGCCGTTCGGGGCCGTCCCGCAGTCCGCGCCGCCGTTCACCGGGCCGAACACCGCCCCGCCGTTCGGGCAGCCGCCGTCGGCGGACCCGACCCAGGCCATTCCGCGCCAGCCGGGCGAGGGCGGGGCGCCTCCCGCACCGCACGGCGGCGACGACAGCGACCGGACCCAGCGCTTCCACCGGGACGACCCGAACTCCCCCCGCTGACCCTCGCCACGGGCATCGGCCGGGCTGCTGCGCGAGCCGGGTAAGGGCGCACGCCGACCCCCGACGCCCGCACCGGCCGGGCAGCGGCCCACGAGAAGCGGATTCCACCGCGAGCGTGATACCTCACCGGCATCCTGATGCCTCCCAGGTATCACGCTCGCGGTGACATGTCTGCCCAGTGCGGTGACGCTGCGTGCTCGGCCCTGGCGTCAGCCCGGCGCGGTACCCGGCCACCGCCCCGGTGTCGGCACGCGCGAGGCCGGTCTCACCTGCCCTCCGCTGTCCGGACGATCGCCGCGATCAACACATAGGCTGAGCGGATGGCTGATCGCACCGACCCCGGCCCGACGACGGCGAGCATCGAGCGCGCGTTGCGCCGGGCGGCCGCCGGGCGCGCCCTCGACGTGGACGAGGCCCGCGCGCTGCTGGCCGCCCGTGGGCCCGCGTTGGACGAGCTGCTGCGCCTCGCCGGCGAGGTCCGCGACGCCGGGCTGCGCGACGCCGGCCGGCCGGGTGTGGTGACGTACTCCAAGAAGGTCTTCATCCCGCTCACCCGGCTGTGCCGGGACCGCTGCCACTACTGCACCTTCGCCACCGTGCCGCACCGGCTGCCGGCGGCCTTCCTCGAGCAGGACGAGGTGCTGGGGATCGCCCGGGAGGGTGCGGCGCTGGGCTGCAAGGAGGCCCTGTTCACCCTCGGCGACCGGCCGGAGGAGCGCTGGCCGGCCGCCCGGCGGTGGCTGGACGAACGGGGCTACGACTCCACCCTGGACTACCTGCGCGCCTGCGCGGTGGCGGTGCTGGAGGAGACCGGCCTGCTGCCGCACCTCAACCCGGGGGTGCTCTCCTGGTCGGAGCTGCAACGGCTCAAGCCGGTCGCGCCGAGCATGGGGATGATGCTGGAGACCACGGCCACCCGGCTCTGGTCCGAGCCGGGCGGCCCGCACTTCGGCTCCCCCGACAAGGAGCCGGCGGTCCGGCTCCGGGTGCTGGACGACGCCGGCCGGGTCGGCGTGCCGTTCACCACCGGCATCCTGATCGGGATCGGGGAGACCCCGGCCGAGCGGGTCGACGCCATCTTCGCGATCCGCCGGGCCCAGCGGGAGTACGGCCACCTCCAGGAGGTGATCGTGCAGAACTTCCGCGCCAAGCCGGACACCGCGATGCGCGGGATGCCCGACGCGGAGCTGCACGACCTGGCCGCGACCGTGGCGGTGACCCGGCTGCTGCTCGGCCCGAAGGCCCGCGTCCAGGCCCCGCCGAACCTCATCGAGGGCGAGTACGACCTGCTGCTGCGGGCCGGCATCGACGACTGGGGCGGGGTCTCCCCACTCACCCCGGACCACGTCAACCCGGAGCGTCCCTGGCCGCAGCTGGACGAGCTGGCCCGGCACACCGACAAGGCCGGCTTCACCCTGCGCGAGCGGCTGACGATCTACCCGGAGTACGTCCGCGCCGGTGACCCGTGGCTCGACCCGCGGCTGCTGCCGCACGTCACCGCCCTGGCCGACCCGGAGACCGGTCTCGCGGTGGAGTCCGCCCGGCCGGTGGGCCGCCCCTGGCAGGAGCCGGAGGAGGTCTTCGGCGGGCGGACCGACCTGCACGCCACCATCGACACCACCGGCCGTACCGACGACCGGCGGGGCGACTTCGACAGCGTCTACGGCGACTGGTCGGAGGTCGCCGGCAAGGTCGTGCCGGAGGCGGTCGGCGTACCCCGGAGCGGGGCCGGGACCGGCGCGGACGCCGACCTGCGGGCGGGCCTGCGGTTGGCGGCCGACGACCCGGCCGCCCTGCTGGAGCCCGGCAACGCCGACGCGGCGCTGGCGCTCTTCGGCGCGGACGGCCCGGCGCTGGACGAGCTGTGCCGGCTCGCCGACGACGTCCGGCGGGACGTGGTCGGCGACGACGTGACCTACGTGGTCAACCGCAACATCAACTTCAGCAACGTCTGCTACGTGGGTTGCCGGTTCTGCGCCTTCGCGCAGCGGGAGCGGGACGCCGACGCGTACCGGCTCTCGGTGGAGCAGGTCGCCGACCGGGCCGAGGAGGCGTGGGCGGCCGGCGCGAGCGAGGTCTGCCTCCAGGGCGGCATCGACCCGAAGATGCCGGTGACCGGCTACGCCGACCTGGTCCGGGCGATCAAGGCCCGGGTGCCGGGGATGCACGTGCACGCGTTCTCCCCGATGGAGATCGTCACCGCCGCCGCCAAGGCCGGCGTGCCGGTGCGGGAGTGGCTGACCCAGCTGCGCGAGGCCGGGCTGGACACCATCCCCGGCACCGCGGCGGAGATCCTCGACGACGACGTGCGCTGGGTGCTCACCAAGGGCAAACTGCCCGCCGCCGCCTGGGTCGAGGTGGTCAGCACCGCCCACGAGCTGGGCATCCGGTCCAGCTCCACGATGATGTACGGCCACGTCGACCATCCCGGCCAGTGGCTCGGCCATTTCCGGGTGCTCGCCGGGGTGCAGGACCGCACCGGCGGGTTCACCGAGTTCGTGGCGCTGCCGTTCGTGCACACCAACGCCCCGATCTACCTGGCCGGCATCGCCCGGCCCGGCCCCACCTGGCGGGAGAACCGGGTGGTGCACGCGATGTCGCGGCTGCTGCTGCACGGCCGGATCGACAACATCCAGTGCTCCTGGGTGAAGCTGGGCGACGAGGGCACGGTGGCGATGCTCAACGGTGGCTGCAACGACCTGGGCGGCACGCTGATGGAGGAGACGATCTCCCGGATGGCGGGCTCCGGCAACGGATCGGCCCGCTCGGAGGAGCAGTTGCGGGCCATCGCGACGGCCGCCGGACGCCCGGCGCGCAAGCGGACGACCGCGTACGGTCACGCCTGGAGATAGCGTCGAACCTTTCCCGGGCGCCGGCCGTACCACTGGACGCCGGCGGCGGTTGAGGCGAGGGCCGCCGCCGGTGACCCCTCGCGAGCCACCCGCGGGCGCTGTGGCGCCGCCGGAGGAAAGGTGCCCCATGACGAGTGAAGAGCGGAAGCGGCCCTGGCCGCGACTGACCCGCCGGCAGACGTTGACCGCCGCGGCGAGCGCCACGCTCGGCGCGGCGGCCCTCACCGTGCCGGGCCTGTCGGCCGCGCAGAACACGTCGTCCGCCGGCGCGAAGGACGATCCGATCGTCGTCCACCTGCGCGATGCCGCCTCCGGGACGATGGACGTCTTCGTCGGCGCCTCCCGGATCGAGGTACGCGACCGCGGCCTGGCGGACCGGCTGCGTCGCGCCGCCGGACGGCCCTGAGCCGGCCGCTCCCGCCTTCCCTCCGGCCCGGCGCGGGCTCCCGGCGCCCGGCCGTCTTCACCCGACTCCGTCCTGATCCCGCAAAGGTTGGTCCGCCATGTCCTCCCACCGCGAAGCACCGGAGATTGCCAAGGACCCGGTCGCCGACAGCTCCGACCTGTACGCCTTCGTCAGCCCCGACAAGCCCGACTCGGTCACGCTGATCGCGAACTACGTGCCGTTGCAGCTCCCCTCCGGCGGACCGAACTTCTTCGAGTTCGGCGACGACGTGCGCTACGAGATCCATATCGACAACGACGGTGACGGCCGTCCCGACGTGACCTACCGCTTCGAATTCACCACCGAGATCACCAATCCGAACAGTTTTCTTTACAACACCGGCCCGATCGAGTCGTTGGACAGCAAGAACTGGAATCGGCGGCAGTTCTACCGGCTGACCCGGGTGGCCGACGGCCGGGAACACGTGCTCGCCCACAAGCTGCCCTGCCCGCCGTGCAACGTCGGGCCGCTCTCCACTCCGAGCTACTCCGAGCTGGTGCGCCAGGCGACGTACTCGCTCTCCACCGGGGAGCGGGTCTTCGCCGGGCAGCGCGCCGACGGCTTCTTCGTGGATCTCGGGGCCATCTTCGACCTGGGCACCCTGCGGCCGTTCCAGCAGCTGCACGTGGCCGGCAAGAAGGTCTTCCGGACCGAGGGGGAGCCGGTCAACGCGCTGGACCGGATGAACGTGCACAGCATCGCGGTGCAGGTGCCGCTGAACAGGGTGCGCCGCAGGGCCAACCGGTACGGCGCCGGCGACCGCGCGTCGGTCATCGGCGTGTGGACCTCCGCCTCCCGCCAGCAGGTCCGGGTGCTCGGCGACAAGGTGGCCGCGGACACCGCCGCCGGACCGTGGACGCAGGTGTCCCGGCTCGGCAATCCGCTCTTCAACGAGGTCATCGTGCCGATGTCCAAGAAGGACCTGTGGAACTCGCTGCCGCCGTCGGAGGACAAGCGGTTCGCCCGGTTCGTCGAGCGGCCCGAGCTGGCCGCCCTGCTCCCCGCCCTCTACCCGGACGTCTTCCCCAACCTGGACGCCCTGAACAAGTCGCGGAAGCCGCGGGCGGACCTGGTGGCGATCCTGCTCACCGGCATCCCGGCCGGGCTGATCGACGGCTTCACCAACGCCACCGGGGACATCCAGGCCGACATGCTCCGGCTGAACACGGCGATCAGGCCGAGCGCCGAACCGGACCGGTTCGGGGTGCTCGGCGGTGACCTGGCCGGCTTCCCCAACGGCCGGCGGGTCGGCGACGACGTGGTGAGCATCGCACTGCGGGCCATCGCCGGGGTCACCGTCCCGCTGGTGGACCGGACGTTCACCCCGGACGCGGCCGCCGGCGCGGTGACCCCGGGGCTGAGCGCCGCCGACGTGACGGCGCCCTTCCTGCGCAACTTCCCCTTCCTGGGCACGCCGTACGACGGGTTCAACAATCCGCCGGCGGCGCAGTCCTGAACGGAGGGAGTCGGGAATGCACGGACATCGACACGCGTACGGGCCGACGGAGAGCGGCACGGTCCTGCTCGATCTCGGCGGCGACACCGGTGCCTTGATCATTCACACCGGACGCGACCTGCGGGGCCGGGAGATCGAGATCAGTCGCGCCGACGGGGCCGCCGGGCCGCGCACCCACTCCGCGGTTCGCGAGCGGATCGTCCGGGACGGGGTGTTCCACAGTGCGGTCTACCCGGACCTGCCGGCAGGCCTCTATACCGTTTGGTGGGACGACAGTACGCCCGCGGGAGCGATCTCCGTCACGGGTGGCGAGATCGCCGAATTCACCTGGCCGACCAGCGTTTCACCGGGGGCGGACTGATCGTCGCACCCCGGTCCGTCGCCGCGCCCCGCCCACATTGTGGACGGGGCGCTGTCGGCATTTCCGGCTCGACGGGCAGCCTCGACCGAACCGCGTTAACCTGTGCCCCACCGAGATCCTGATCTTGGTGGCCGGTCCACCGGAGCCTCCGCCGGCGTACCCCGGCGGTGTCCACGATGGCGACGCCACGGCAGAAATCTCGGGCAACTCGCCGGAGAGGGCGTTACTCCTCTGGGGTCTGAATCGATAGGGCAGGTTGCGAGGCCGGGTGGTCCGAGTGGCCGTCCGGAAGCGTGTCGGGAGGGCGACTCCATTATCAAGTTCGGCTTGACGGCGCATGCATTACACGCGTGTAATTTGAATGGGGTTGTTCGCGCGGAACGCAACAAATTTGGACCGGACGGACAAGCACGCCTTTCGCGTGGGGGGTTGCAGCGGCGATGACGCCGGTGCGCGACAAGGAGGCATCTGATGGACGGCCAGCTTGAAGTGGCCGACCTGCTCGGGAACGCGCCGGAGTGGCAGGAGCGGGCACTCTGCTCGCAGACCGACCCGGAGGCTTTCTTTCCCGAGAAGGGCGGATCGACCCGCGAGGCGAAGCGCATCTGTTCGCGGTGCGAGGTCAAGACGGAGTGCCTCGAATACGCTCTCGGCCACGACGAGCGGTTCGGGATCTGGGGTGGGCTCTCCGAGCGGGAGCGGCGCAAGCTCAAGCGGCGGGCCGCCTGAGCTGACGCGGAGTCGGGGCGGTGGGGGCCGCCCGGCTCGCGCCCGACGGTCGGTCGCGGGGGCGGCCGACCCGGGGGTCGGTCAGGCCAGCTCGTCCGGGTCGACCCCGAGCAGGTTCGCCACCTGCTCGATGATCACGTCGTGCACCAGGTCGGCGAGGTCCTCGCGGTCCATCGCGCGGAACTCCAGCGGCCTGCGGTACAGCACGATCCGCGGCGGCACCTCCTGCCGGCCCGGACGGCCCGGCAGGAGCCGGGCCAGCGGGACCTCGCCGTCCTCCAGCACGTCGGAGTCGTAGACGTTCAGGTCCGGCGGGACGTCCTCCACGGCGAACTCGACGCCGGCCAGCTCCTTGGCGAAGCGGCGCTCCAGAGTCTCGACGGTGTCCAGCACCAGGTCGTCGAAGACCTCCGCCTTGGTCCGGGCCAGCGGGACGGTCGCCGGCACCAGCCGCCCACGCAGGCCGCGCCCGTGGCGGTCGCGGTGGGTGCGCCGGCCGGAGCCGGGGCGGCGGTGTTCCGGGCTCGTCATGAGGCCAGGGTAGCTGCCGCGCGGGCCCGGCCTGCGGCACCGCCGCCTCCGGGCGCGCCGGGACGCGACCGGTGCGAATTGTGATCACCGTGACGGGCGTGTCGGAACGCGAACCGATGCGCCGTACCCGGTATTGGGGATACCCTGCCGCACGTGAGGTCACCACGGCGCTGCTCCCGTAACGGCTGCCCCCGGCAAGCGGTCGCCACATTGACCTATGTCTACAACGAGTCGACAGCCGTGGTCGGCCCGCTGGCGGCCTTCGCCGAGCCGCACACGTACGACCTCTGCGAGCCGCACGCCCGGAGCCTGACCGCCCCCCGGGGCTGGGACGTCGTCCGGCACGAGGGCGAGTTCGAGCCGCCCCCGCCCACCACCGACGATCTGGTCGCCCTCGCCGAGGCCGTCCGCGAGGCCGCCCGCCCGGTGGCCCCCCGACCGCCCGAGGACGACCAGCCCGCCCACCAGGGCAACCAGACCGGGCGCCGTGGCCACCTCCGCGTCATCCCCCCCAACCACTGACCGGCGCCGGCTAGCACGTCCCGGTCCACCGGGGTCGAGACTGTCCGGAACGAGACGGATCGGGTTCTCCGCAGGCCGCCCGCACTAGGCTCCGGCGTCAGGCGGACGTGAATCACGCGCCGCCGCCCGTAGCCGACGCGGCGTGCGCCCCGATTGGCGGTCACCGGCCTGAGGTCGACCTGCCGTCCGCCGTCGCGTTCCCGCGGGCGCCGACGTCGACGCCGAGCCGGAGGTTCCTGGGGTGGACAGCGCCGGCGACTCGATCTTCGACCAGGCCGTGGAAGAGGCCCTGGGCCTGGACGAGGTGAGCGGCGCTTCCGTACGGGTCGGCCTGGGACCGGAGCAGATCAAGCGTCATCTCCAGCAGCTCCGTCCCCGCCTGTTGCAGCCCCACGGCGCGGAACTGGCCCAGCTGGCTGAGCTGGAGCAGGAGCGGATCTTCATCACCACCGCGATCCGCAACGTCGTCGACCCCTTCTGGCGGGCCGTCTACCGCCGAGGGAAGGTGCCCTACGACGTCATCGACCGGGCGCTCGAGCCGCTGTGGTTCGTCGCCTGGGGCATCCCGGCCGACTGGCGGCGGGACCTGCACCCCGCCCTGGCGAAGCCGCTGGGAGTCCTGCATCTCCTCCTGCTCGTCGGACTGTTCACGGTCCCTGTGTGGCTCGCCCGACAGGACCTGTTGCCGGCGCCGGCCGCCGTCGTGCCGATCGCGGTGGCCGGTCTCCTCGGTGCCGTGCTCGTCGTCGGCCTGGTGGTGCGGGTGCTGCGCCGACAGCGCCGCCAATCGGAACCGAACATCCTGGACCGCAGGGCCATCGACGCCCGGGTCGCCCGCATCATCGACGACGACGTCGACTACCGCGACGTCGTCTCCCGCATCGAGGAGCTGGAGCTGCGGATCCGCCGTGCGGTCCTGGAGCAGCAGGTGCTGCCGCAAATCCGTACGTACCTGAACGAGCGGGCGAGCGGGTCGGCGGCCGCCGGGCCGGTGGACCCCCGGGAGTTCACGGTGATCAGCGCGCCCGGCCTCGGAGAGGTCGACGACCAGCGGTTCGAGATCGCGACGGGGTCGATGAACCGGCTGGTCCGACTGTTGCGGCAACTGCCGGGCGGCAGCGTCGGGCTCTCCGGTCCCCGAGGGGTCGGCAAGACCACCATCCTCCGGGCACTGACCGACGAGGGCTTCGCCATCTGGGACGAGCCGCTCCTGCGGATCTACCTGTCCGCCCCGGTCCGGTATGTGGCGGTGGACTTCTTCACCCACCTGGCCCTGGAGGTGTGCACCGCGATCGGCCCGCCCGCCGGCCCGGAGCTCGCTCGCCCCGCGCCCTCGCTGTCGGAGACGGGGCGCTCGGCCAACCGGAGGGTACGCCGCCTGTTCACCTCCGCGCTGGCCGGGCGGATCGCCGCCTATCTCCTCGTCGGCGGGACCGCGGTGGCCACCGTCGCCGCGCTGCGGGCCACCCTGCCGGCGGCGGAGTTGCGCATCCCGCTGTCGATCGTGGCGGTGGTGGCCGCCGCGGTGGCGCTCGCGGTACAGCTCGTTCCGGAGCGGGTGCTCGGCGCGCTGCTGGTCGTCCGCCAGCTGCATCTGCATCTGGCGGTTGCCGCCGCCGCGCTCGTCGCCGTGGCTTACCAGCACTGGTGGCACGTGGTGGTGGAGCTGCGCGAGCCCGTGCTGCGGTGGGCGCCGACCGTGGCCGGCCTCGTCCTGATCCTCGCGCTGGTCGCGGCCGGAGTCCGGCGGGCACGGCGCACCGCCGAGCGCAGGCTCGACGCGGAGCTGGTCGACGCCAGCGCCCGTACGGCTGCCACCGTCCCCGATTCGCCGTGGGCGCCGCTCTACGCGGACGCGGAGGCGTTGCGCAATGTGCTGGTGTACGACCAGTCCGACTCGGTGGCCCGGGCGGCCAAGGTGAGCGCCGGCGCGGGCGCCGCGGTGAAGCTCGCCGCTGAGCTGTCCCAGACCGACTCGACCCTGCTCGCGCGGCGCGCCATCACGATGCCGGAGATGGTGGCGCGACTGCGCAGCCTGATCGAACGCGCCACGGCACGCGGCCGGGTGGTCATCGCCATCGACGAGCTCGACAAGATCGGGGACAAGGACGACGCACGGCAGTTCATCAACGACCTGAAGGCCATCTTCGGGGTCTACCGCAGCTACTTCATCGTGTCCGTGTCCCAGGACGCGATGATCGACTTCGAGCGGCGGGGGTTGACCGTCCGGACCGAGGTCGACAGCGCGTTCGACGAGGTCGTCTACGCCCTGCCGATGTCGCTGGACGAGACGCGTGAGCTGTTGCAGCGGCGCGTCCTCGGCCTGTCCGAGCCGTACATCCAGCTCTGCTACTGCCTGTCCGGCGGCATCCCCCGCGACTCCATCCGGGTGATGCGCTCGATCATCAACGCCGGCCTGGAGACGACCGGCAAGGCGTGGATCAGCGCGGTGACCGAGCGGGTGCTCCGCGAGGAGCTGGCCCGCTACGCCGGGGCGACCCTGGCCGGCACCCCCGGCGAGGAGGAGTGGCCGGCGGACCTGTTCGCCGTCTTCGCCCGCCTGCGTACCCGGGCGGTGCCGCCCGACCGGTTCGCCACCGAAGCGGTCGGCGTCGCGGACGACGGCTCGCGAGCGGAGCCGGCAGCCGACGATCGGGTCGCCTCCGTACGCCGGGAGGTGCGCGTGGTGCTCGCCTTCCACGCCGAGGTGTGGCGGATCTTCTCCACCACCGCGTCGAGCATCGGGTCGGCCGAGGTGGAGCGGTTGGCCCAGGCGCGACGCGACCTCGCCCTGAACCTGTCCTTCGTGCTGCTGTCGATCACCGACGCCCCGGCCGCTCCCCGGCCGAGGCCGACGCCGAACGGTCCGGTGCCCGCTCCCGCGACGGGGGCCGGGACGACGGACCCCGGCTGAGCCGGTCGCCGATGCGGCTCGCGGGCGCCGGTCAGTGGCCGAGGAGGCGGGAGAAGGCGGCGGCGCGGCGCGAGGGGCGGCCGGAGCGGGCCTCCGCCCGGTCGGCGGAGAACATCAGCTTCAGGCCGGCGTTGACGGCGAGCCAGCGCAGCGGCTCCGGTTCCCACCGGGGGGAGCGGTGGTTCACCCAGGGGAGCCGCACGAGGTCGCTCTCCTCGCCCCGGATCAGGTCGGCCAGGGTACGGCCGGCGAGGTTGCTGGTGCCCACGCCGTCGCCGACGTAGCCGCCCGCCCAGCCCAACCCGGACCGGTCCAGCCCGACCGAGGCGGACCAGTCCCGGGCCACGCCGAGCGGCCCGCCCCAGGCGTGGCTGACCGGCACCTCCGGGCCGAGCACCGGGAAGAGTTCGCCGAGCACCCGGCGCAGCGCGGCGAAGACCCGCGGCTCCCGGTCGTGGCCGGGGGTGACCCGGGAGCCGAAGTGGTAGGGCGCGCCCCGCCCACCGAAGGCGAGCCGGCCGTCGGCGGTGCGCTGGCCGTAGATGATGACGTGCCGGTAGTCGGAGAAGGTCTCCCGCTCGGCCAGCCCGATCCGCGCCCAGGTCTCCTCCGGCAGCGGCTCGGTGGCCACCATCAGCGAGTAGACCGGGGCGACGGCGCGACGCTGCCCGGGCAGCCCCGGCGTGTACCCCTCGGTGGCGCGGACCACGACCGGCGCCCGGACGGTGCCGTGCGGGGTCACCGCCACACCGGGCCGGACCGCCGTCACCGGCGTCCGCTCGAACACCGTCACCCCGCGGCGTTCCACCGCCTCGGCCAGCCCGCGGACCAGCCGGGCCGGGTGCACGGCGGCGCAGTGCGGGGTGTACGTCCCACCGCGTACCCCCTCGGCGGCACACCGGCCGGCGGCCTCGGCGGCGTCGAGCAGCACCAGGTCGTCGTCGGCCAGGCCGTGCGCGCGGGCCTCGGCGACGGCGGCCCGGGCCCGGCCGAGCTGGACCTCGCTGCGGGCGAGCACCACCGTCCCGCCGGGCTGCCAGTCACAGTCGATCCCCTCGGCGGCGACCACCCGGCCCACCTCGCGGACGGTCTCCTGCATGGCCCGCTGCATGGCCAGGGCCCGGTCCCGGCCGTGCCGGCGGGCCAGCGCGGGCAGCGAGGTGGGGAAGAGCGCCGTGCACCAGCCGCCGTTACGGCCGGAGGCGCCGTACCCGGCGATCTCGGCCTCCAGCACGGTGATCCGCAGCGTCGGATCGGCCACCGCCAGGTAGTACGCCGTCCACAGCCCGGTGTAGCCGGCCCCGACGATCACCACGTCCGCGTCGCGGTCGCCGGGCAGCGCGCCGCGCGGGGTCAACGGCTCGTCCACGCTGGACAGCCAGTACGACAGCTCCCGGTAGCCCGTCACCACTGCGGTGCGGGCAGGTCGTGGCGCAGGCGGGGATCGGGCTGCGGAGCGCCGAGCGTCTCGACGACCGGCACCACGCCCGCCCAGACCGGCTGGTCCAGGTCGTCGTCCGGGTCGTCGGGCGGCCCGGCGCTGACCTTCACCGAGCACTCGTCCAGCGGCAGGGCGAGCACCAGCGTGGCGGCCAGCTCCTTCGCCGACGGCGGCCGGATCTCCGCCCAGCGGCCGGGCAGCAGGTGCGCGGTGAGCCGTTCGAGCGCGGCCAGCTTCTCCTCGCCGTCGAGCGCGGTCAGCGCGCCGAGCACCATGGCGCACCGGTAGTTCATCGAGGACGCGAAGGCGCTGCGGGCCAGCACCAGGCCGTCGAGCAGGGTGACGGTCAGGCAGGCCGGCGCGCCGGCGAGCAGGTGCCGGAAGAGCCGGCTGCCGGTGGAGCCGTGCACCAGCACCCGGTCGCCGTCGCGCGCGTACGACACCGGCAGCGCGTACGGCTGCCCGGCTTCGGCGATGGCCAGGTGCCCGACCCGGCCGGCGTCGAGGACGGCGTGCAGGACGGCCCGGTCCGCGACGGCGAGTTCGGGCAGCCGGCGTACCCGGGTCCGGTCGGTCCCCCCGACGGCGCGGGGCCGGTGCTCGCCGTCGCGAGACCCGGCCCCGTCCGACGTCGACCCGTCCCCGGTCACAGGCGCGCCCATGCCTCGGTCAGCACCGCGCGGAGGATCTGCTCGATCTCGTCGAACTGCTGCTGCTCGGCGATCAGCGGCGGGGCGAGCTGGATCACCGGGTCGCCCCGGTCGTCGGCCCGGCAGTAGAGACCGGCCTGGAAGAGCGCGCTGGAGAGGAAGCCGCGCAGCAGCCGCTCCGACTCCGCCTCGTCGAAAGTCTCCCGGGTCGCCCTGTCCTTGACCAGCTCGATGCCGTAGAAGTACCCGTCGCCCCGCACGTCGCCGACGATCGGCAGGTCGTACAGCTTCTCCAGGGTGGACCGGAAGGCGTCCTCGTTGGCGCGGACGTGTCCGATGAGGTCCTCGCGGGCGAAGACCTCGAGGTTGGCCAGGGCCACCGCGCAGGAGACCGGGTGCCCGCCGAAGGTCACCCCGTGGGCGAACATGCCGGTCTCGGTGAGGAACGGCTCCATCAACCGGTCGCTGGCGATCATCGCGCCGAGCGGGGCGTACCCGGAGGTGATGCCCTTGGCGGTGGTGATGATGTCGGGCTGGTAGCCGTACCGGACGGCGCCGAAGTACTCGCCGAGCCGGCCCCAGGAGCAGATCACCTCGTCGGAGACGAGCAGCACGTCGTACTCGTCGCAGATCTCCCGGACCCGCTCGAAGTAGCCGGGCGGCGGCGGGAAGCAGCCGCCGGAGTTCTGCACGGGCTCCAGGAAGACCGCGGCGACGGTGTCGGGCCCCTCCCGCTCGATGGCGCGGCGGATCTCCTCCGCCGCCCAGCGGCCGAACGCCTCGGGCGAGTCGCCGTGCTCGGGGGCGCGGTAGAAGTTGGTGTTCGGCACCTTGATGCCGCCCGGGACCAGCGGCTCGAAGTCGCTCTTGATGCCGGGCAGCCCGGTGATCGACAGCGCGCCCATCGAGGTGCCGTGGTACGCGATGTACCGGCTGACCACCTTGTGCTTGTTGGGCTGTCCGGTGCGCTTGAAGTAGGCCCGGGCCAGCTTCCAGGCCGCCTCGACGGCCTCGGAACCGCCGGTGGTGAAGAAGACCCGGTTCAGGTCGCCGGGGGTGAGCGAGGCGATCTTCTCGGCCAGCTCGACGGCCTTGGGGTGGGCGTACGACCAGAGCGGGAAGTAGGCCAGCTCGCCGGCCTGCTTGGCGGCCGCCTCGGCCAGCTCGGTGCGGCCGTGGCCGGCGTTGACGACGAAGAGCCCGGCGAGCCCGTCGAGGTAGCGGCGGCCCTGGGAGTCCCAGACGTACGCGCCCTCACCGCGGACGATGGTCGGTACCTCACCGGCGGAGTAGCTCGCCATCCGGGTGAAGTGCATCCAGAGGTGGTCGGTGGCGTTGGCCATGTCAGCCCCATCGGGTCTCGGGCCGGATCAGGGGGTGGCACCGGCCGCTCTGCCCACGGTTATCGCACAGTCTGACGGCGCAAAGCAAGTGGGATCGGCAGTGAATCGTCTCCGGGGCAACGGATTCGGCGACTGCCCACGGCTACCACCACGGAATCCGTACAGGCCGGCGGTCGTCGGTCAGGCCGTGCCCCAGCTGTAGGTCTGCTTGCGCAGCTTGAGGTAGACGAACGCCTCGGTGGCCAGCACCCCTTCGACGGCGCGCAGCCGTTGCAGGATCTCCAGCAGGTGGGCGTCGTTGCGGCAGACCACCTCGGCCAGCAGGTCGAACGAGCCAGCGGTGATCACCACGTAGTCGATCTCGTCGAACTCGGCCAGCCGGTCGGCCACCGCCTCCAGGTCGCCGTCGGTGCGCAGGCCGATCATGGCCTGCCGGGGGAAGCCCAGCTGGAGCGGGTCGGTCACCGCGACGATCTGCATCACCCCGGCGTCGAGCAGCCGCTGCACCCGCTGGCGTACCGCCGCCTCGGAGAGCCCGACCGCCTTGCCGATGGTGGCGTACGGTCGCCGGCCGTCCTCCTGGAGCTGCTCGATGATCTGCTTCGCCACGTCGTCGAGCAGAGCGTGACTCGCGCCCTCACGCACGGTGACGCGGCGCGCGCCGTTGCCGTTCTCCTGCTGCCGGTTGGTCATCGATCGCTCCCCATGTCCGTTTCCAGGGCTGAGCCTAGTGCCACCGCGCAGTCTGGCGTAATTCGTCGTGTGAAGCTATTCCGGCAACGGAATCCCTTGTAAGGAAGGTCACCTCATGTCAGGATCAGTCGTCCCTGGCCCCTGACCTCCCCCGCCGGCGCGTCACCCCCGTCCCTGCCGCCGACGGACGACCCCCTAGGAGTCGTCAATGCGCACTCCCCTCAGGCCCCTCAGCCGGCGTGGACTGCTCACCGGCACCCTCTCCTCGGCCGCCCTGCTCGCCGCGGGCGGCGCGCTCGCCGGCTGCGGCACCAAGGCCGCGACCCAGACCGAGGAAGGCTGCAAGAGCGAGGACCTCTCCGGCGCCGAGAAGAAGCTCGCCTTCTCCAACTGGCCCCAGTACATGGACGTGGACGAGAAGGACGAGTCGAAGCGGCCCAGCCTGGACGCCTTCATCGCCAAGACCGGCATCCAGGTCACGTACACCGAGGACATCAACGACAACAACGAGTTCTTCGGCAAGGTGCAGAACCAGCTGGCCGGCTGTCAGGCCACCGGGCGGGACATCATCGTCCTCACCGACTGGATGGCCGCCCGGATGATCCGCCTCGGCTGGATCCAGAAGCTCGACCCCGCGAAGATCCCGAACGTGACGGCGAACCTGCTGCCGTCGCTGCTCAACCGCCCCTTCGACCCGGAGAACCGGATCTCCATCCCGTGGCAGTCGGGCCTCGCCGGCCTGGCCTACAACGGCAACGTCACCAAGGAGATCCGCACCGTCGACGAACTGCTCACCCGCCCCGACCTCAAGGGCAAGGTGACCGCGCTGAGCGAGATGCGGGACACCATGGGCCTGCTGCTGCAGTCCAACGGCCACGACCCGGCCAACTTCACCGCCGCCCAGTTCGACGACGCGCTCAACAAGCTCAAGAAGGCCGTCGACTCGGGGCAGATCCGCAAGTTCACCGGCAACGACTACGCCCCCGACCTGGCCAAGGGCGACATCGCCGCGTGCATCGGCTGGTCCGGCGACGTCATCCAGCTCACCGGCGAGGACGAGAAGATCAAGTTCGTGGCGCCGGACTCGGGCGTCTTGCTCTTCAGCGACAACATGATGGTGCCGAACAAGGCCACCCACAAGGGCAACGCCGAAGAGCTGATCAACTACTACTACGACCCGGCCGTGGCCGCGAAGCTCGCCGCGTACGTCAACTACATCTGCCCGGTCAAGGGTGCCCAGGCCGAGATGGAGAAGATCGACCCGGAGCTGGCCGCCAACCCGCTGATCTTCCCGGACGAGACCCTGCTGTCGAAGTCCAAGGTCTTCATGGCCCTGGACGAGAAGCAGGAGAAGGAGTACGAGTCCAAGTTCCAGCAGGTCATCGGGGCGTGAGGACGATGGGACACGAGTCACCGGCCGGCGACCTGAGGCTGGCCCACCTGACCAAGCGGTTCGGCGTCTTCACCGCGGTGGACGACCTCAACCTGACCATCCCGCAGGGCTCCTTCTTCGCCCTGCTCGGCGCGTCCGGCTGCGGCAAGACCACCACCCTGCGGATGATCGCCGGCCTGGAGGAACCGACCAGCGGTCAGGTGCTGCTCGGCGACCGGGACATCGCCCGGCTGCGGCCGTACCGACGGCCGGTGAACACCGTGTTCCAGAGCTACGCGCTCTTCCCGCACCTCGACATCGCCGAGAACGTCGCCTTCGGGCTGCGCCGGCGCGGCATCCGCAAGGTGGACGACCAGGTCCAGCGGATGCTGTCGCTGGTGCAGCTCGACGGCTACGGCCGGCGCCGCCCGGCCCAGCTCTCCGGCGGGCAGCAGCAGCGGGTCGCGCTGGCCCGCGCCCTGATCAACCACCCGCAGGTGCTGCTGCTCGACGAGCCGCTCGGCGCGCTCGACCTGAAGCTGCGCCGGCAGATGCAGATCGAGCTGAAGCGGATCCAGACCGAGGTCGGCATCACCTTCGTGCACGTCACCCACGACCAGGAGGAGGCCATGACCATGGCTGACACGGTCGCGGTGATGAACGCCGGGCAGATCGAGCAGCTCGGCGCCCCGGCCGACCTCTACGAGTACCCGGCCACCGCCTTCGTGGCGAACTTCCTCGGCCAGTCCAACCTGCTCGCCGCCGAGGCCGCCGGCCCCGCCGGGTCCGAGGTGCCGGTCACCGCCCACGGTGCCCGCCTCTCCGTGCCAGCCGACCGTGCCCGCGTCGACCGGGGCCCGGTCTACCTGGGGGTACGCCCGGAGAAGCTCCACCTGGTCGGCTCCGCCGACCAGGTGCCCAGTGGCCACCAGCACGTCACCGGTGTGGTCACCGACGCCTCCTACGTGGGGGTCAGCACCCAGTACCTGGTGCGCACCGGCTGGGGGAGCGAGCTCTCCGCGTTCGCGGCCAACAGCGGGCTCGGCGGCCAGCTCCCGGTCGGCACCTCGGTGGTGGGGCACTGGGACCCGCGGCACGCCTTCCTGCTGCCCCGCGAGCCGGGCGAGCAGGACCGCACCAGCCCGCTGCTCGACGAGCCGGTCGGGGCGTCGTCGTGACGGCTCTCGCCCACGTACCCACCCCGTCGGGCCCGGCGGCCCCGGCGCCACCACCCCGGCGGGGTCGACGACGGCTGCTGCCGTACCTGCTGCTGGTGCCCGGCGCGGCCTGGCTCTTCGTCTTCTTCGCCGTGCCGCTGTTCCAGCTCGCCGCCGCCAGCCTCTACGACCCCAGCGGCTCGCTCTCCACCGGGTACGCGCTGACCTGGGCGTTCGGCAACTACCCGGAGGCGTTGCAGGCGTACTGGCCGCAGTTCGCCCGGTCCTTCGCCTACGCCGGGATCGCGCTGGTGCTGGCCCTGCTGATGGGCTACCCGCTGGCGTACGCGATCGCCCAGAAGGCCGGCCGGTGGAAGAACCTGCTGCTGGTCTGCGTGATCGCCCCGATGTTCACCAGCTTCCTGGTCCGCACCCTGGCCTGGAAGACCATCCTGTCGGACAACGGCGCGCTGGTCGGGGTGCTGCGCGACGTGCACCTGCTCGCCCCGGACGGCCGGCTGCTGGCCACCCCGATCGCGGTGGTGCTCGGCCTGACGTACAACTTCCTGCCCTTCCTGGTACTGCCGCTGTACGCGAGCCTGGAACGGCTGGACCCCCGGCTGCTGGAGGCGGCGAGCGACCTGTACGCCAGTCCGGTGCAGGCGTTCCGCCGGGTCACCCTGCCGCTGTCGATGCCCGGCCTGATCGCCGGCACGCTGCTCTTCTTCATCCCGGCCACCGGTGACTACATCAACGCGGAGCTGCTCGGCACGCCCAACGAGTACATGATCGGCAACGTCATCGACTCGGCGTTCCTGGTCCGGCTCGACTACCCGCAGGGCGCGGCGCTGTCGTTCCTGCTGATGGCGGCGATCCTCGCGGTGGTCTTCGTGTACCTGCGCCGGGCCGGCACGGAGGAGGTGCTGTGAGCGCGAGGAGTGCAGCGGAGCGGAGCCCCGCAGTCGCGAACGGAGGGCGAGCGCTGTGAGGGTGTCCCGTTGGTTGGCCGACCGTTGGGTGATGGGCGTGGCCCTGCTGGTCCTCGGCTACCTCGCCCTGCCGATCCTGGTGGTCGCCGGCCTCTCCTTCAACCGCCCGTCCAGCCGCCTGTCGTACGACTTCCACGAGTTCACCCTGGACAACTGGCGACAGCCCTGCGCCAGCTCGGACATGTGCGACGCGGTGCTGCGCAGCGTGCAGATCGGCTTCATCGCGACGCTCGTCGCCACCGTGCTCGGCACCCTGATGGCCTTCGCCCTGGTCCGGCACCGGTTCCGCGGCCGGTCCGGGCTCAACGTGCTGATCTTCCTGCCGATGGCCACCCCGGAGCTGGTGATGGGCACCTCGCTGCTCGCCCTCTTCGTCTCCGCCGGGGTGCCGCAGGGCTTCTGGACCATCGTCATCGCCCACGTCATGTTCTGTGTGTCGTTCGTGGTGGTCACGGTCAAGGCCCGGCTCGCCGGGATGGACCGGCGGCTGGAGGAGGCCGCGATGGACCTCTACGCCAGCGAGTGGCAGACCTTCCGGCGGATCACCCTGCCGCTGGTGCTGCCCGGGATCGTGGCCGCCGCGCTGCTCGCCTTTTCGCTCAGCTTCGACGACTTCATCATCACGAACTTCAACGCCGGCACCACCGTCACCTTCCCGATGTACGTCTGGGGCGCCGCCCAGCGGGGCATCCCGCCGCAGGTCAACGTCATCGGCACGGCGATGTTCGGCATCGCGCTGCTGCTGGTCGGGGTCAGCTCGCTGCGTGGCCGGCGAGCCCGACGCAGCCACCTCGCGGCCGCCCCGGCGGCCGGCCAGCGGGCGAAGAGCCCGTCATGACCCTCCCGCATACCGGCCGGGCGCTCGCCGACGCGGCGCCCGTCCCCTACTGGCTCGACCGCCCGGAACGGCCCGACCCGCTGCCGCCGCTGCACGGTACGCACGCCGCCGACCTGCTGGTCGTCGGCGGCGGCTACAGCGGACTCTGGGCGGCGCTGCTCGCCAAGCAGGACCACCCCGACCGGGACGTGCTGCTGGTCGAGGCGGGTACCTGCGGCTGGGCGGCGTCCGGGCGCAACGGCGGCTTCTGCGCCGCCTCGTTGACCCATGGGCTGGCCAACGGGGTGGACCGGTTCCCCGACGAGATCGACCAGCTGGAACGGCTCGGCCGGGAGAACCTGGACGCCATCGGAGAGACCGTCGCCCGGTGCGGCATCGACTGCGACTTCGAGCGCACCGGCGAGCTGGCGGTGGCGGTGGCCCCGTACCAGCTCGCCGGGCTCGCCTCCGACGCCGAGCTGGCCCGCCGGTACGGCCGCCGGGTCCGGCTGCTCGACGCCGACGAGGTGCGCGCCGAGGTTGACTCACCGACGTACCTCGGCGGACTGTGGGACTCCGACCGGGTGGCCATGCTCGACCCGGCCCGGCTGGCCTGGGGACTGCGGCGGGCCTGCCGGGAGCTCGGCGTGCGGATCCACGAGCACACCCGGGTGACCGGCCTGCGCCGCGACGGTCACACGCTGCGGGCCAGCACGGCCGGTGGACCCGACGCCGCCCCCGGGTCCGTGCGGGCCCGGCAGGTGGTGCTGGCCACCAACGCCTTCCCGCCGCTACTGCGCCGGCTGCGCGCCTGGCTCGTGCCGGTCTACGACTACGCGCTGATGACCGAGCCGCTCACCGCGGCCCAGCGGGACGCGATCGGCTGGCGGAACCGGCAGGGCCTCGCGGACACCGGCAACCAGTTCCACTACTACCGGATCACCGCCGACGGGCGGATCCTCTTCGGCGGCTACGACGCGGTCTACCACTACGGCAACCGGATGGCGCCGGAGCTGGAGCAGCGCCCGGCCACCTTCACCGCGCTCGCCGAACACTTCTTCACCACCTTCCCGCAGCTCGCCGAGGTGCGCTTCAGCCACCGCTGGGGCGGGGTGATCGACACCTGCACCCGGTTCTGCCCCTTCTTCGGCACCGCGTACGACGGCCGGTTGGCGTACGCGGCCGGCTTCACCGGGCTCGGCGTCGGCGCCACCCGGTTCGGCGCCCGGGTGATGCTCGACCTGCTGGGCGGCGAGGAGACCCCGCTGACCGGGCTCGACCTGGTCCGCAGCACCCCGCTGCCGTTCCCGCCGGAGCCCGTCCGGGCCGCCGGCATCAACCTCACCCGCTGGTCGCTGGCCCGCGCCGATGCGCGCGACGGCCGGCGCAACCTGTGGCTCCGTACTCTCGATCGTCTTGGTTTGGGGTTTGATTCCTGATGCGCATCCTGCTCGTCGGCGCCGGCGGTGTCGGCTCCGCCGCGGTCGCCATCGCCGCCCGCCGCTCCTTCTTCGAGACCATGGTCGTCGCCGACCACGACCTGAGCCGCGCCGAACGCGCCGTGGCCGGGCACGGTGACCGGTTCGTCGCCGCGAAGGTCGACGCCTCCTCGGCCGACGCGGTCGCCGCGCTCTGCCGGGAGCACCGGATCACCCACGTGCTCAACGCGGTCGACCCGCGCTTCGTCATGCCGATCTTCGACGGCGCCTTCGCCGCCGGGGTCGACTACCTGGACATGGCGATGTCGCTGTCCCACCCGCACCTCTCGCGGCCCTACGCCGAGACGGGGGTGAAGCTCGGCGACGAGCAGTTCGCCGCCGCCGACCGCTGGTCCGCGGCAGGGCGCCTGGCGCTCTGCGGCATCGGCATCGAACCCGGCCTCTCCGACGTCTTCGCCCGCTACGCCGCCGACGAGCTGTTCAGCGAGATCGACGAGATCGGGGTACGCGACGGCGCGAACCTCACCGTCGACGGGTACGACTTCGCGCCGTCCTTCTCCATCTGGACCACCATCGAGGAGTGCCTGAACCCGCCGGTGATCTGGGAGGAGGGCCGGGGCTGGTACACCACCGAACCGTTCAGCGAGCCGGAGGTCTTCGACTTCCCCGCGGGCATCGGCCCGGTCGAGTGCGTCAACGTGGAGCACGAGGAGGTGCTGCTGATACCGCGCTGGGTGAAGGCGAAGCGGGTCACCTTCAAGTACGGCCTCGGCGACGAGTTCATCGAGGTGCTGAAGGTGCTGCACAAGCTCGGCCTGGACGCGGTGGCTCCCGTCCACGTCGGGGGCGTCCCGGTCTCCCCGCGTGACGTCGTCGCGGCCTGCCTGCCCGACCCGGCCACCCTGGGGGACCGGATGCGCGGCAGGACCTGCGCCGGGACGTACGTGACCGGCCTCGGCACCGACGGCGCCCCGCGCCGGGTCTACCTGTACCACGTCGTCGACAACGAGTGGTCCATGCGGGAGTACGGTCACCAGGCCGTCGTCTGGCAGACCGCGATCAACCCGGTGGTGGCCCTGGAGCTGCTCGCCGACGGCGCCTGGTCCGGCGTCGGGGTGCTCGGCCCGGAGGCGCTGCCGCCGCGTCCCTTTCTCGACCTGCTCACCGCGTACGGCTCGCCGTGGGGAATGGAGGAGCGATGATCCGCTACGGCCCGATGTTCGGCCCCGACATCACCTTCCTCGGGGTGGACCGCTGCACCCTCGACGACCCGTCGTCGTACGCCGACGCCGACATCGTCATCGTGGGGGCCCCCTTCGACGGCGGCACCTCGCACCGGCCGGGCACCCGGTTCGGCCCGTCCGCCATCCGCCAGGCCTGCTACCTGCCGCACGACGGCTCCCGGCCGTCCCTGGCGCTGCGCGTCGACGGGCTGCGCGACCTGCGCGTCTACGACGCCGGCGACGTGGAGATGTTCTCCGGCGACATCGAGCGGTCGTTGGCGGCACTGGAGGCGGCCGTGTACGCCGTCGCCTCCGCCGGCGCCATCCCGATCGTGCTCGGCGGCGACCACTCCATCGCCCTGCCCGACGCCACCGGCGTGGCCCGGCAGCACGGACTGGGCCGGGTGTCGCTGGTGCACTTCGACGCGCACGCCGACACCGGGCACATCGAGTTCGGCTCCCTGCACGGGCACGGCCAGCCGATGCGCCGGCTCATCGAGTCCGGCGCGGTACGCGGCGACCGTTTCCTCCAGATCGGCCTGCGCGGCTACTGGCCGGACCCGCCCACCCTGGAGTGGATGGCGCAGCAGCGGATGCGCTCCTACGAGATGACCGAGCTGGTCTCCCGGGGGCTCGACACCTGTCTCACCGAGGCGTTCGAGATCGCGACCGACGAGTGCGAGGGCGTCTTCCTCTCCGTCGACGTGGACGTGGTCGACCCGGGCATGGCGCCGGGCACCGGCACCCCCGAGCCGGGCGGACTGACCTCGCGGCAGCTGCTCGACGCGGTCCGCCGGGTCTGCTACGAGCTGCCGGTCGTCGGGGTGGACGTGGTGGAGGTCGCCCCGCCGTACGACCACGCCGACATCACCGCGTACCTGGGCAACCGGGTGGTCCTGGAGGCGCTGTCGGCGATCGCCCGCCGCCGCCGCGACGCGGCCGGCGGCCCACCCTGGGATCCACGTCAGCCCCTGCTGGACGCCCGCTGAAGGAGCGACTGTCGATGGCGACGAACTCGGAGGACGCGATTCACGGCCTCCTGCTGAGGAGCATGTTGCCACTCCTGGTCACGACGCCGGGTTCCTCGCCGTCGCGCGGTCCGCGGCTTCGCGGAGTGGTCCGCTCGCGCCGGGCGCATTCGCGGGTGGCGCTCTCCATGGACGAGCGGATGACGACCGGGGTGGCGGCGGAGTTCGCGCTGCCGGACCTGGTCCGGGACGGGCGCCTGGTCGGCGTCGGCGCCGCTGTCGACCTGATCAGAACCACCTTCGCGGTCGGCCTGGAGCAGTACCTGGTGACGTCGACGCTGGTGCGGGACAGTCATCACAACGTGATCGTCCCGGTCTCGGCGGCCCAACTGGCCGAGAGCATGGAGGCGGACGTGCCCGACCTCGGCCTGTTCCAGTTGTTCAGCCAGTTCGCCCACGGCGGCGACCCGCCCTGGTTCACCGACGTGTACGAGTTCACCGGGTTCATGCTCCAGCCGAACGACAGGTGCCGGATCTACCTCCGGGTCGGTGGGAACGGGGAGGTCCACGGCATCGACATCCCCCTGACGCACGCCGACGGGAGAGCCATCTACGGCCTCGCTGGCAGCCTCGTCCAGGAGCTGGCGACTCTCGTGCGAGTGGGAGACCTGTCGATCCAGCCGAAGATCGACCGCCACGACGACTACTGCGGCACTGTCTTCGACATGTCCGAGTGGGTGGACCCTCCTGCCCCGGCCTTCCCTCCTTCGGGCGTGGTCTCCGACTCGAGCTGACCGCGGTCGCCCACCACATGTGCATGATCGACGGCGTCGGTGTGGGGACGTAAGGTGCGACGGTGCTGAGTGGTCTGGACGAGGTTGAGTGGGCGGGGCTGTCTCACGCCTACGGGGCGGCCGAGGATACGGCGGGGTTGCTGCGGGCGATGGCGTCGGCCGACGAGGACGAGGCGAGCGAGGCCCTTGAGGAGTTCGTGGGCAGCGTCTTCCACCAGGGCACCGTCTACCCGGCCACCGTCCCGGCCGTGCCGTTCCTGGCCGAGCTGGCGGTGACCGCCCCGCACCAGCGGGCGTCGCTGGTCGCCACCGTGGGCATGCTCGCCGACCCGCACCACGCCTACGGCGACGAGCAGGCGGAGGTGCGCGAGGCGGTACGCGCGCAGGCGGAGCGCTTCCCGCCGTTGCTCGCCGATCCCGACCCCGAGGTCCGGATGTGCGCGGCGTACACCGTGGCGCAGTGCGGCGACCGTCTCCCGGTCGCCCTGCTGCGCGACCGCTGGGCCACCGAGGAGGACCCGGGCGTCCGCGCCTGTCTGGCGCTCGCCCTCGGCCTGCGCGACGCCGCCGGCCACGCCGGCCTGCTGGCCGGCGCGCTCCGCGGCGAAGAGCCGGTGGTCCGCGTCGCCGCCGCCGTCGCGCTGCTGCGGGCCGGCCTGCCCTGGCCCGCCGGGGCGGTCGAGGCACTCGCCGAAGCGCTCGGCCGGGACGCGGAGCTCGACTACGTGTGGCAGCACCACAACGAGGCGGTCGCCGAGCTGGCGCTCGACACCGACGACGAGGTCGTGGCCGACCTGTTCCGGCGGATGCTCGACGCCGGCCCGGACGCCCGCCGCGCCGCCTGTTACGGGATTGGGGTGCGGTGCCGGGCGCGCCGGTCCGCCCCCGCCCTGCTGCTGCCCCTGGTGGGCCGCCTGCTCGACGACCCGGACGAGGACGTACGCGGGGACGCCACCGGTGTGCTCCGCCTCGCCGGCACCGGCGCCGGCGCGTACGCCGACGGGCTGGCCCGGATCGCCGCCGGCTACCCGGAGGTGGCCGACTCGGTGGGCTTCACCCCGCCGCAGCGGGCGACGGAGACGCTGGCCATGCTGGCCGATCCCCGGTGGATCGAGGTGATCTGCGCGGCCTGGACGGCGGGGCACGACGTGCGGATCCCCTACGGCGAACTGCCCTTCGGTACGGCGGTGCTCGCCGCCGCCCGGGAGCGGCTCGCCGACGGCGGCCCGCCGCCGCTGGTGGCCGGGCTGGCCACGCTGATCGGAGGGTGGGGGTCCGCCGCGGCCGCCGCCGCACCGGAGCTGACCGCCGCGCTGCCGGCCGCGCCGGCCCAGGTGTCGGCCGCGCTCGCCGCAATCGGGGTGCTCCCACCGGCGGCCCTGCCCGAGCTGCGGGCCGCCGCGTCGGCCGGCGACCTGACGGCCGGGGTGGCGCTGTGGCGCCTCGCCGGTGCGGCCGACCCGTTGGTGGCCGCCGTCGAGGCGCTACTGGGCAAGGGGCGGGTCGGCAACGACCGCCAGCTGGTGCGGGTCGCCGAGACGGCGGCGGAGGCGCTGGCGCCGCTCGCGCCGACGCTGCGGCCGTACCTGACCGGGGTGGCGCTGCCCACGTACCCGGAGCGGCACGTCCAGGTGGTGGCGGCGCGGATCGTCCACGCGGCCACGGGGGAGACCGCCGCCGTGCTGCCCACCCTCCGGGCGGTGCTGGCCGGCGGTGCCCTGCCCGCGAGCGCCGCCGCCGAGCTGGCCGCCCGGCTGGCCGAGCCTTCGCTGGAGCCGGTGCTGCGGGAGCTCCTCGCCGACCAGTGGGCCCGGGTGGCGGCGGTGCGGGCGCTCTGGCGCCTCGGGGTGCCACCGGATGAGCTCGCCCCGGTGCTGATCCGCGCCCTCGACGACGAGTACGGCGCCCGTGGCGCGCTGCCGCTGCTGGTCGAGATGGACGCGCGCAGTGCGGTGCCGGCGCTGCGCGACCTGGCCGAGCGCGACCGCCGCCTGGTGACCTCCGGCATCGAGCACAACACCGCCTGGCAGGACGATCAACTCCGCCAGGAGCTACACAGGGCCGTCGCAGTCCTCACCGGCTGACCCCACCGGGGCGAGCCGGGAGCGGATGAGGAAGCGAACGCCCTAGGGGCCTCCAGGGAGAAGCCGCTGCCCCGGCCCGGGACCACGTCGACCGTGAGCACCGTGTGGCGCCGGAGCTCCCACTGGGACTTCGACATCCAGAAGTCGACCGGTTCCGGCACCCCGTCGACGGCGAGCGAGGCCAGCAGGACGTCGGACGCTCCGGTGCGGAACTCGCCGGCCGAGCGTTCCCACGACCGCCGGACCACCTCACGGACTCGGCCGGGGGCGGTGCCGCCGGTGAGGAACGCCTCGTGGGCGGCGCCGACCTGCGCGATCCGCTCGGCCGGATCGGCGCCGAACTCCAGGGCGAGCCACGGGTCAGCCATCGGCGACCTCCTCGCGCCCATCGTGACCCAGGCCACCCTCGATCGCCAATACCGGTTGCCCGTGGATCGGTGTCCGTCCATCCTGGGCGTCGCGCAGGGTGCGCGTGCTGGCACGGGAAGGCGGTCGTGATGGTCGGGACGCGGGAACGGATGATGGTGCAGCTCCAGCTGGTCAGCGGCGACCGCCACCTGGTCGCCTGGGTGGCCGACGACCGTCGGGTGCGGGTCGGCGTCGAGCTGTCGCTGCGCGACCACGCCGAGCCGGGGCGGTTCTGGCGGGTCGTCGCCAGGGGCGAGCCGTGCCCGGCCGGCGAGATCAGGCGCGGCTGGCACAACGACATCTGACGACTCCGGGGGCCGCTGCGAGCGCGGCGTGCGGGGCGGCTGCGCGAGTGGAACGACATTGCTGTCCAACGCCCGCCCTGACGTACATGGTGTTCCGCTCGTGGGTCCGGGGCCGCGCCAGTGTGGTGCGGCACCGGCTTTCCTGAAACTTTCCTTCCAGTGAAGCTGAACCCTGCAGCGCCCCCGGGTCGTACCACCTTCCACAGAGCGTCGGACGATGGGAGATGCGGTGAAGGTGCAGCGGAAGCACGTGCTGGCGGCTGGCGTGGCGGTGGTCGCCACGGCGGTGGTGGCGGTCGGGACCGGGTTCGGCTTCGCCGACACCACCGCCGCCCGACCGAGCGCCTGCCCGGGGTCGGTCACCTTCTCGGCCGAGGGCGGCGGGCCGGCGGCGACCAGTGACCGCTTCCCGGTGGGGACGCGGCTGCGGGTGACCAACCTGGACAACGGCAAGGCCGCCACGGTGACGGTGAGCGGCCCGTCGGGCAGCTGCGTGCTGCTCAACGCCGCCGCGATGGACCTGGTCCGCGAGCCCGGCAAGAACGTGATCCGGCGCAACGTGGTGGAGCGCCTCGACGATGGGGCGGCGTCGCCGGCGCGGCCCGGCGCGCAGCCCGGGGAGACCCGACCGGGTGACGCCCGCCCGGGTGCCGGAGCGGCCCGGCCGCCGGCGGCCAGCGCGTGCACCGGCGCGATCACCTTCTCCGCCGAGGGCGGCGCGCCCGCCGCGACGAGTGGCCAGTTCCCGGTCGGCACCCGGTTGCGGGTGACCAACCTGGACAACAACAAGGTGGTGACGGTGACGGTGACCGGACCGTCGGGCAGTTGCGTGCTGCTCAACGCCGCCGCGATGGACCTGATCCGCGAGCCGGGCAAGAACCTGGTCCGCCGCAACACGGTCGAGCTGCTGCGCTGAGCGGGCTCGGCCTGACACGATCGCGCTCGATCGGGGAAGTAGTGGCCTCCGCCGCGAGGGGAGACCACTACTTCCCGGTTGTTGCGCGATCTTCCCCTCAGCCGAAGGCGGCGTCCAGGATGTCCAGGCCGCGGGACAGCTCCTCGTCGGAGATGACCAGCGGGGGCAGGAAGCGCAGCACGTTGCCGTACGTGCCGCAGGTGAGGGTGAGCAGGCCGGCGGCGTGGCAGGCCGCCGAGACCGCCGCCGTGGCGGCCGGGTCGGGAACGAGCGTGCCGGGCTGGACGATCTCCACGGCGAGCATCGCGCCCCGGCCGCGTACCTCGGCGACGCGCGGGTCGCGGGCGGCGACGGCGCGCAGCCGGTCGCCCAGCACCCGCCCGATCCGCCGGGCGGCACCGGCCAGGTCCAGCTCCTGCATGGTCTCGATGGAGGCGAGCGCGGCGGCGCAGGCGATCGGGTTGCCGCCGTACGTGCCGCCGAGACCGCCGACGTGCACGGCGTCCATCAGCGCCGCCCGACCGCTCACCGCGGCCAGCGGCAGGCCACCGGCGATGCCCTTGGCCAGGGTGATCAGGTCCGGCTCGACGCCCTCGTGCTGACAGGCGAACCAGTCGCCGGTGCGGCAGAAGCCGGTCTGGATCTCGTCGGCGATGAAGACCACCCCGGCCGCCGTCGCCCACTCGCGCAGCGCCGGCAGGAACCCTTCCGCCGGTACGACGAACCCGCCCTCGCCCTGGATCGGCTCGATCAGCAGCGCGGCTACGTTCTCCGCGCCGACCTGCTTCTCCACCATCTCGATCGCCCGCGCCGCCGCCTCGGCCCCGGAGAGACCCCCGTCCCGCAGCGGGTACGACATCGGCACCCGGTAGATCTCCCCGGCGAACGGCCCGAACCGGTGCTTGTACGGCATGTTCTTCGCGGTCAACGCCATGGTCAGGTTGGTCCGGCCGTGGTACGCGTGGTCGAAGACCACCACCGCTGGCCGCCCGGTGGCGTGCCGGGCGATCTTCACGGCGTTCTCCACCGCCTCGGCGCCGGAGTTGAACAGCGCCGAACGCTTCTCGAAGTTCCCCGGCGTCAGCGCGTTGAGCTGCTCGCAGACCGCCACGTACGACTCGTACGGTGCGACCATGAAGCAGGTGTGGGTGAAGAGCTCCACCTGCGCCCGCACCGCCTCGACCACCTTCGGGGCGGAGTTGCCCACGTTGGTGACGGCGATGCCGGCGGCGAAGTCGATCCACTCCCGCCCGTCGATGTCGGTGATGGTGCCGCCGCTGGCGCGCTCGACGTACGACGGGATGACGCTGCCGACGCCGCGCGCGACCGCCGCCCCGCGCCGCTTGTGTAGTTCCTCGCTCGACAAGGCTCAGCCCTCTTCCGTTCGCGACTGCGGGGCTCGCAGGCCCGGCTCACTCCTCGCGCTCACCGCTGAGCCCTCGTCCGTTCGCGACTGCGGGGCTCGCAGGCCCGGCTCACTCCTCGCGCTCACCGCTCAGCCCTCGATGTTGTGCATGACGTGCTTGATCCGGGTGTAGTCCTCCAGGCTGTAGACCGAGAGGTCCTTGCCGTGCCCGGAGTGCTTGAAGCCGCCGTGCGGCATCTCGGAGACGAACGGGATGTGGGTGTTCACCCAGACGCAGCCGAAGTCGAGGCGGCGGGTCATCCGCATCGCCCGGCCGTGATCGCGCGTCCACACCGAGGCGGACAGGCCGTAGTCGACGCCGTTGGCCCAGCGCACCGCCTCGTCCTCGTCGGAGAAGCGCTGCACGGTGATGACCGGGCCGAACACCTCGTCCTGGATGATCTCGTCGGCCTGGCGCAGGCCGGAGACCACGGTCGGGGCGTAGAAATAGCCGCGCTCGCCCTGCCGGGAGCCGCCGGTCTCCACGCTGGCGTGGTCGGGCAGCCGGTCGACGAAACCGCTGACCCGGGCGAGCTGGTTGGCGTTGTTCAGCGGCCCGTAGAGCACGTCGGCGTCGTCGGGCGCGCCCGTCTTCGTGTTGCGGGCCTGCTCGGCCAGCGCCGCGACGAAGTCATCGTGGATGCCGGGCCCGGCGAGCACCCGGGTGGCGGCGGTGCAGTCCTGGCCGGCGTTGAAGTAGCCGCCGACCGCGATCGCCTCGGCCGCCGCCGCGACGTCCGCGTCGTCGAAGAGCACCACCGGGGCCTTGCCGCCCAGCTCCAGGTGGGTCCGCTTCAGGTCGGGCGCGGCGGCGGAGGCCACCTCCATGCCCGCGCGGGTCGAGCCGGTGATCGACACCAGCTGCGGGGTCGGGTGCGACACGAGAGTACGACCGGTGTCCCGGTCGCCGCAGACCACGTTGAACACGCCCGGCGGGAAGAACTCCGACGCGATCTCGGCCAGCAGCAGCGTCGACACCGGGGTGGTGTCGGAGGGCTTGAGCACCACCGTGTTGCCGGCGGCCAGCGCCGGGGCGATCTTCCAGACCGCCATCATCAGCGGGTAGTTCCAGGGCGTCACCTGCGCGCAGACGCCGATCGGCTCCCGCCGCACGTACGAGGTGTGCCCGGCCATGTACTCGCCGGCGGAGCGGCCTTCGAGCAGGCGGGCGGCGCCGGCGAAGAAGCGGAACTGGTCCACCGCCGGCGGCAGCTCCTCGTCGGCGGTGAGCTGACGCGGCTTGCCGGTGTTGCGTACCTCGGCGTCGACCAGTTCGGCGGCGCGGGCCTCGACCGCGTCGGCGAGCTTGAGCAGCGCCTTCTGCCGCTCCCCGGGGGTGGTGTCCCGCCAGCCCTCGAAGGCGGTGGCGGCGGCCCGCATGGCCGCGTCCACGTCCGCCGCCCCGGAGACGGGCGCCTGGGCGAAGACCTCGCCGGTGCAGGGGTCGATCAGGTCGGCGTAGCCGCCGTCCACCGGGTCGACGTACTCGCCGTTGACGAAGTTGCGCAGCTGCTGCTGGTCGCTCATGGGGATGTCTCCGAGGGGTGGCCGGGGGATGGTCAGCGGAGGTATTCGCAATCTAGCTGCCATCTTGGCTACTGAATTCGCGGCCCACAAGGCCCGTGGCGACTGTTTCCGTGTGGCTGCTCGTCGTCTAGGCTGCCGACGTGGAGCCGAGAGCCTTCTATGTCGCCGGCCGCCCCGTCCACGGCGAGGGCGAGCTGACCGTCACCCACCCGTACGACGGCCGGACGGTGGGGCGTACCACGCTCGCCACGGCCGACCAGGTGGAAGCCGCCGTCGCGGCAGCCGCCGGGGTGGCCGCGGCGGCCGCGGCCCTGCCCGCGCACGCCCGGGCGGCGGCCCTGGACCACGTGTCCCGGCGGCTCGCCGAGCGGGCCGACGAGGTCGCCGAGCTGATCACCGGCGAGAACGGCAAGCCGATCAAGTGGGCGCGGGCCGAGGTGGGGCGGGCGGTGTCGACGTTCCGCTGGGCGGCGGAGGAGGCCCGGCGCTTCTCCGGCGAGCTGCAACGGCTCGACACCGACCCGGCGGCGAATGGCCGGATCGCCCTGGTGCGGCGGGCTCCCCGGGGTCCCGTGCTGGGGATCGCGCCGTTCAACTTCCCGCTGAACCTGGTCGCGCACAAGGTCGCACCGGCCATCGCGGTGGGCGCGCCGATCATCGTGAAGCCGGCCCCGGCGACCCCGCTGTCGGCGCTGCTGCTCGGGGAGATCCTGGCCGAGACCGAGCTGCCCGAGGGCATGTTCTCGGTGCTGCCGCTGCCCAACGAGCGCGCCGCCGAACTGGTCGCCGACCCGCGGCTGCCGGTGGTGTCGTTCACCGGCTCCGGACCGGTCGGCGCGGCGATCCGCCGGCAGGTGCCGGAGAAGCACGTGACGCTGGAGCTGGGCGGCAACGCGGCGGCGGTGATCTGCGAGGACTGGGCCGGTGACGAGGACCTGACCTTCGCCGCGCACCGGATCGCCACGTTCTCCAACTACCAGGCCGGGCAGTCCTGCATCGCCGTGCAGCGGGTCTTCGTGCACGAATGGCTCTACGACGGCTTCCTGCCCCGGCTCGTCGCGGCGGTGCAGGAGTTGCGCACCGGCGATCCTTCGTCCGAGCACACCGACGTCGGGCCGCTGGTCTCCGTCGAGGCCGCCCAGCGCGTCGAGGCGTGGGTAGACGAGGCGGTCGTGGCCGGCGCCACCATCGAGGTGGGCGGCCGGCGCGACGGCGCCACCTACCCGCCGACCGTGCTCTCCAACGTGCCCGCCGACGCGAAGGTCTGCACCGAGGAGGTCTTCGGGCCGGTCCTGGTGGTCGCGCGCGTGCAGAGCGACCAGGACGCGTTCGCCGCCGTCAACGACTCGGCGTACGGGTTGCAGGCGGGCGTGTTCACCCACCGCCTCGACGTCGCGTTCACGGCCTCGCGGGTGCTGGAGGTCGGCGGGGTGATCGTCGGGGACGTGCCCTCGTACCGGGCCGACCAGATGCCCTACGGCGGGGTGAAGGGCAGTGGCGTCGGGCGCGAGGGGCTGCGGAGCGCGATGGAGGACTACACCGAGCCGCGGGTGATGGTGCTGACCGGCGTGGCGTTGTAGCCGCCGTCCGGCGTCACCAGGTGCCGTCGTCGCGGACCCGGGCCGGGGCCAGGCCGAGCAGCAGCGTGGTGAGCGCGGCGTCGATGTCGTCGCCGAGGAACCACTCGCCGGCCTGATCCAGGGCGAAGATGCGGCCGTGTTCGTCCACGGCGAGGATGCTGTCCTGCCGTTCGGAGCCGATCGGGAAGAGCCGTACGCCGAGGACGGCCCCGAAGTCGGCGAGGGTGTCAGCGGTGTGCGCCGCCCACGTCGGGTTGGTGTCGAACTGCCGGATCCAGACGTCAGCACCGGGCCGACGCCGGAAGGTGACGATCGCGGGGAAGTCCAGGAGGACGCGCTCCGCCGCCGGGAAGGACTCATGGCGATGGGTGCGGCCCGTCACCTCGCAGGTCTCGGCGATGGCACCCTGTGCCAACGCCCAGTTGAGCGGGTCCTGGTCCCAGCCCGCGTCCGCCAGGGCCTGGGCCACCTCCGACGGAAAGCGGTCGGCGACGGGTATCGGCCGGGTGAACGCCGGCGGTTCGGTGATGGCCCCCAGCTCGCCCCAGGGCAGGGCGCCGAGGTCGACGAGGGCCCTCGTGCACGATTCGCAGAGATCCCGCACCTCGCCGCCGTTGGGATCGCCGGGCTCCCGTACCTGGAAGACCTGAAGTCGGGTGCCCGCGAGCAGCGTCTTCGCCTCACTCACGGTTAGCGGGGCCCGACCGGCGGCGGCACGGCGGTGGTCGTACTCGTGGAGGACGTCGGAGACGACGATCAGCTCGGCGTGGCGGTCGCCGCCGCGGACCAGGTGCCCGGCGGGCAGGTCGTCCAGGTATGCGCGGACCAGCGGGTGGTGGTGCAGTTCGACGTCACCCTTGGCCCCGTGGCCGAGGTAGGTGCGGCCCTCGACGGTCAGGTGCGCGACCGTGGCAGGCGTGGGCAGCCGCCGGATCTCGCGGAGCAGTTGGCTCGCCGGGTCGACAGTGCGGGGGGCCGGGCTGCCCGCGGGGCGACTGCGGCGGTACATCTGCTCGACCGCCGCGACCGGCACCCGTGGCCAGGTGGAGACCTCGCCGGTCTCCTTGTCCACGACCGTGGTGGGCAGGTCACCGGGCACGGTGTCGACGTCCGGGGCCACGACGGACCGGATGACGTACCCCAGGTCGAACTCGTCGATCCGTGGACGGCACTCGTAGCCGAGGCGCTGTGAGTCGCGGCGGGCCCACACCGTGGCGAGCTGCTCGGCCTGCTGGCGATCGATCACAAGCTGAAAACTACCGGACCCCCACGACTTCGTGGCACCCGGTATGGTTCGCCTGACTGAACGTGACCGGGGAGGGTGGCGTTGGCCGAAAGCGTTGACCGGGAAGCCAATCGCGCCCTCCGGGCACGGTTCGACGAGGTGTACGGGCAGTACCGGCGGCTCCGGTCCGGCTTGGACGAACTGCAGACCAGACTGACCGAGCTGCGAGTTACGGAACGCTCCGACGACGGCCAGGTGACCGCCACCGTGGGGGCCCGGGGCGAGCTGATCGACGTGGAGCTCAGTGCCGCGGTCTTCCGCGACCGGGACGCGAAGGCGTTGAGCCGGAAGGTCACCACGACGGTCCGTCGGGCCACCGCCGCCGCCGCGGCCGCCACCCAGGAACTGGTGGCGGGTTACCTGCCGGCGGGGTCGGGATCGGCGGACTTCCTCCGCAGCGGTGACTTCGGCGCACTGCTCGGGCGGGCCGACGCGGCGGTTCAGGGTGAAGGGGAGCGGCGTGGCTGAGGGGCAGCTCTGGCTCGACCCGGACCGGGCCCGGCGCGGCGGCGCTGACCTGCACCTCGCCGGCGAGGCCATCGGCACCCGGCGGGCGCAGGTCGGGGGTGCGATCGCGGCGGCGAGCGCGCAGCGTCCCTGGGGTCGCGACGACATCGGCGCCGCGTTCGAAAAGAGCTACCGCGGCTACGAGGAGACGCTGTTGCGCGCCTGGGAGGGGGTCGGGCGGGCGGTGGCCGGGCTGGGTGCCGACGTCGTGGCCTCCGTCGAGGCCACGGTGCAGACCGACACCGGGAGCGGGCAGCGACTCGACGGAGTGGCCGGCCAGCACGGCTACCGGCGCTGACCAGCGGAGGACCACGTCGTGAGCCTGCTGCCGAGCCCGATCCCGCACCCGCTCGACTACAGCCCATGGGATCTGCCGGGCTGGGTCTACGAGGCACTCGACTGGGTGATCGGGGTCGAGTGGCCGGAAGGCGACGAGCGCGCCGTCTGGGACCTCGCCGATCAGTGGTACGCCGTCGCGGCGGCCCTAGCCGGCCCGCGCGACGACGCGATCGCCGCCGCGACCGACGTACGCAACGGGTACGGCGGCATCGGTCTGGTGGCCGAGGCGTTCGACACCGCCTGGCGGCGGGTGGCCGAGGGCGACGAGGCACCTCTGCCCGTCCTGCTCGCGGTCAGCGGCGAACTCGGCAGGCTGGTCGAGGAGTGCGGCTGCGACATCGAGGGCGCCAAGCTCGAGGTCTGGATCGAACTGGGCATCCTCGTCGTCGAGCTGATGGCGATCGCCGTGGCGAGCGTGCTGACCGCCGGTGCCGCGTCACCCGCGGTCGGAGCGGCCACCGCCGCCAGCCGCCTGGTGGTCCAGCAGATCTTCAAGCGGCTGCTCGCCCAACTCGCCAAGAAGGAACTCAAGCGGGGCCTCAAGGAGGCCGGTGAGCGGGCCGCCAAGGAGGTCGCCCGGGACGGCATGCGCGGGCTGGGCAGGCGCGCCGTCAAGGGCGGGCTGGAGGAGGCGGCGGAGGAGGCCGGGATCAGCCTCGCCACGCAGGCGTACCAGAACTCCACCGGACGCCGCCACGGCCTGGACCTGGCCGACGTCGGGGCGTCGGCGGTCGGCGGGTTCGCCGGCGGCGCGGTGGCGCCGCTGGCGGGGCTCGGCCGGCACGCCAACGGCCGCGGCGCGCGGATCGCCGAACACTTCGGCCGGGAGATGACCGGCGAGACCCTCGCCGAAGGTGCGGCGCATCTCGCCACCGGCCAGGGCGTCATGTCGCTTGAGGAGGCCGCACGGGCGGCCGTCTCCGGGGCCACCGGTTCGGCGACCGGCCAGGTCGACGCCGCGGTGCGCGCCCGTATCGACGGACAGTTGACTTCGCTGGCCGCGCCGCTGCCGCCTATGGAGTTGCCCGTCGCACCACCTCCGGTGGCCGGGGGCGGCGACGGCCCCTCCTCGCCCCGCGACGGATCGCCGCGAGAGTCGGAGGCGCCGACGCTGTCCGGCGGCATCGGAGCGGGCGCGGCCTTTGCAGCCACCTCCGGCGACACCTCGTCAACCGCGCCGCAGCCGGACCGGGAGCCCGTGGCGGCGAGCCGGTGGGAAACGGGCGCCGGCATGGGCGCGGGGGAGGGGTCGATGTCTGGCCGCGACGGGTCAGCGGCCGTCGCCCTGGATGTCGGCGCCACCGCGGCGACCCAGGCGGAGCACGCATCCTCGTCGGGCAGCCCCACGCTCTCATCGATCACCACCGAGCGCCCGCCGTCGCCACCGGTGGGGGACGCCCCTGCCACCGCGGGTCAATCCGGTGCTCCACCCACGACTGCCAACCTGGCGACATCCGCTCCTGTGACGAGCGCTTCCGTGGCGACGGCCCCCGTGGCTGCCTCCGCCGCCACGATGACACCCGTCGCTCACCCGTCGCAGGCAACCGCGACGTCGTCCGGCACCGGCGCTGTCGGTAACACGGCGACCAACGTCACTGCGGCCCGTGCGAACTTGTCGGCGTTGGCGCAGCCGCCGGTGGCACCCGTGCACGGCAGCCTTCCCGCCGTCACCCCGCCGCGGATGCAGCGGCCCTCGCCGCTGGGAGCCGAGCCCCCGCCTCGGCAGGCTCCCGGGGCACCGGAGCAGGACGGGCACGTCACGACCACGCCGAAGGCTGACCGGTTCCCGTCGCTGGAGGCCCTGGCCCCGCCTCCGGCGACCGCACCCCTTCGCGAGACGTCGCCGGTTCTGCCGGGGCCGAGCCTCGAGTCGCCGCGCCCGAGGACCCCAGAGTGGTACGCCGCCCAGTGGGCCGTCGAGCGGGAAGCTCTCGAGCGACGCCGCTACCAGGGCTACTTCGAGTCGCAGCGAGCCTGGTTCGAGGAGCGGCGACGAGAGGACCTCGCCACCCGCCTGCGTCGCTCCGCCAGCGGCTATCTCGACCGAGCCCGCTGGCTGAAGAGGCAGGCCCGTGAGTTCGCCCAGGCCGGGCTCAGCCTGCGAGCCGAGCACATGTTCAAGGCGAGTGAGGTCGCCGAACGTGACTCGTACGAGTTCAGCGATCAGGCCGAGGCGGTCCTGGCTGGGGATGTCCTGCCGGGCGACACTCTCATCGACAACGCGACCGACTTCCAGCGGATCAACGACGATGTCGGCGACCTGGCGGTCGGCGCGGTCGAGACCGGTGACCGGTCAGCTCTGACGGATGCCGATGACGACCCGCCACCGATCGACCGGTCCCGCCGGTACGGGCAGTGGGGCGGGCTGCGTCCGCCACTGGCGCTTCATCAGACCGACCTCGAGCGGCAGATGCCCCGCAATCCGGACGGCAGCGTCGTCCGTACCGCCGACCCTCGCCAGGGTGGCTGGTTCGCACTCGCCAACGACGGTGGCCCCCAGGCCGACCCCACCCGCGGCATCAACTGCCTCGACTGCACCCTGTCCCTCTTCGAGACCTGGGTGCACGGCCGCCCGCGGGTCTCCGCGCCGCGAACCTTCGACGGCTATCTCGAGGGCGACATCCGGCGTCCGATCCTGGGCGAGAAAGGCGGGCCGGGCCGGGTGGAGGAGGCCACCGGTGGCCGGTTCCAGAAGCTCGTCGCGCCACGGGACGGTGAGCAGCCAGGACCGGCGCAGCTGCGACACTCGGTCGACCGGGGCTTTGGGAACCTGCACGACCAACTGCTCATCGGTGGCCACGGCAGCTTCGCCTTCCTGATCACCGAATGGGAGGACGGCGGCTCGCACGCCTGGGTGGCCCTGAACCAGAACGGCACGATCCTCTACCTCGACCCGCAGAGCGGCCTGATCCACGACCGACCGCTGTACGCGCACCGCGGCGTCCGACACCCGGACAATGTGATCGGCATCGACGCCCTGGTGCTCGGTCGGGACGGCCGGCCGATGCCCTTGGGCGGGCTGGCCCGGGGACGGTTCAGCGTCCTGCCCGACCTGCCCGACTACCCGTCGACGCCCGACGAGGAGGCCGGGTACGGCGACCCGTACCTCAATCGCCTGCACCTGCTTGACCGCCCCGGTAGCGCCCCGACGACTGGGGAAGGCCAGGAACAGCCTGAGGACCGGCTGGGAGCCGCGCATGACGGGCCATCGCAGGCTGACTGGCGGGACGTAGTCGAGTTGCTTCCGCAGGATGATTCCGGCTACCGGATCACACCGCGGGACTGCGAGTTTTTGGGCATAACACCGGAGGCAGTTCGAGCTTGGGCCGCCAGAACCGCCCCGCTCGGCCTGTCCGTTCCGGACTTCGCGCGCCTGTCGTCGGATCTATTCGACGCGCTCGAAGCCGATGGCGTTGGCTCGGAGCAGGTCGACGTCCGATTGCAGGGCTCCTCCGCAAACTTTTTCTCGGGACAGCACAAGCAACTACCAAGGCGGGAGGACCTCGCCGACCATCCAGAGGCTTTGGTGCGCTTTGAAAGTTGGGAGGATGGATCCGCGATGCCGCTACGTCGTCCTTTCGACTCCATGCACAAGCTCGGCTTGGAAGAGCCCAGCGATTTCGACTTCCAGATCTCCTCAGACGTGATGGTGGAGCGAGCTCGGGCCCTCGGCGCAGCCGAGTTTCCTGACCTCAGGGTGGTGAACAAGCAGTATGGATTCGTGACTAAGAAGCTTGCGCGAAGATGCTTCCCGGCGCTTTTCGATTGGGCTGAACGCTGCAGTCGTGAACTCGGCCGTGATGTGGTTCCAGCCATCTTCCCCAGTTCAGGTCCGCCCGACCGATCGGGGGCCGGCGTATCATCCCACTTCCGTGGTACCGACTGGATCATTGAGGACAGCCGTGGAAAGTAAGAGTTGGGCCGTGAAGATTGCCGACCGCCTGGATCAAACGGCGTTGGATCAACTGCGCTCAGTGTTAGGTTTGAGACCAATGGGCCGACTGACGGATGCCTGGGACGAGTTGTTTGGTGAAGCGTCGAATTCTGCGGCAGGCAAAGGCGCGCGAGTGGAGCTGTGGCGTGACGTCGATGACGCGACGTGGCGCATCGATGTCGAATTCTCGACGGAGGTTCCGGAGGCTGTTGCGCAGGCTGTCGTGAAGCAGGTGTGTGGTGACGTCAAGGCAGTTGGGCTGCAGGTTTCTTCCGTGCTTCAGCGCCATCCAGCGGATACTGAGCGAGCAGATCTGGAGCGGTGAGCATTCCCAACGGGCTCGTGCTGCCCGCATTCTTAACCTACTACGAGTCGCCGGCCTGTTCGCATAGCAGTCGCCAGCCGCCGGGGCGGTTCTGCAAGAAGTAGTGGGCGATTCCGAGTGCGCTCAAGGGCCTGCTCAGTGTCGCCCTCGTGGGCCGGCCGCTGGCGCTTGAGGTTGCCGACGCGCCGCCCCCGGTACATGGCGGCGACCTTACCAACCCCTGTCATCTGCTGCCTTGCCTGGTCATCAAGGTGGATCGGTAAACGACGTGACAGAGCTGTATGGGCCTCAGGTCGGCGCTAAGCCTGAGGGGGGCGGTCGGTGACGTAGACGCCCTTGCCTTGCCGGCCGTCGATGAGGCCTTCGGCCTTGAGCAGGAACATCGCCGTCCGGATCACGGTGCCGCTCACCTCGTACTGCTCGCAGAGAGCATTGAACGAAGGCAGCTTGTCGCCGGGCTTCAGTTGCCCGGCCGCGATCTGCTCCCGAATATTCCGGGCGACCTGTAGATACGCAGCTTCAGACATCGCTGGTGCTCCCAGCTCGGCGACGGAGACCCGCGGACCACACGACGAAAGCAAGTTACAACGCAATGTGTTGCGGGCGGGACCGGCCGCGCAGCAGGTTGAAGGTCGCCTGGCGCGTTGACCGTAGTTGCATTTGGAAACCCGTTGCGTCGCGGCGGCGCCTGCGCCAGGGTCGCGAGCATGACGGAACTCGACGCCACCGACCTACCCACCCGCGTCTTCGGCTGGTCGGACATGTTCCTCAAGCCGGAGGACGACCCCCGTTCCGACGGCGGATTCGATGACGAGCGGTCGATCCTCGTCAACTACCTGCGTGACCACCGGCTGACCCTGGAGCTGAAGTGCGCCGACCTCGACGCCGAGGCGCTGGCCCGGCGCAGCGTTCCGCCGTCGACGATGTCGCTGCTCGGCCTGGTCCGGCACATGGCCGAGGTGGAGCGCGGCTGGTTCCGCCGGGTCATGGCCGGTGAGGACGCGCCGCGGATCTGGTGCACGGAGGAGGAGCCCGACGCCGACTTCGATGGCGCGGTGGCCGACCCGAAGGTGGTCGAGGAGGCGTGGGCGGCCTGGCGTGCGGAGGTCGCGTACGCCGAGCGGTTCGTCGCCGAGGCGTCCGACCTGGGGATCGAGGGGCATCGGGGAGATCTGACCATCTCGCTGCGCGAGCTGCTGGTGCACATGATCGAGGAGTACGCCCGGCACAACGGTCACGCCGACCTGCTGCGGGAGCGGATCGACGGGCGGGTCGGTCAGTGAGCGACGTCCGGGTTGTGCTGGCCGGGGAGGCGTACGAGCGGGCGGTCTTCGGCGGTGACCCGGGCGGGCTCGCCGAGGCGGAACGGGACCTGGACGCCGTCGAGGCCGATCTGGTGCTCGCCCGGGGTCGTCTCCTGCACGCCCGCTACCTGGACGACCGGGTCGAGGATCCGCGGGAGTTGCCGCTCTTCGAGCGGGCCGTGGCGCTCTACCGGGAGTTGGGTGACGAGCGCGGCGAGGCGGAGGCGCTGTTCTGGGTGGGCTGCGTCCACCAGGTCGTCCGGCAGGACGAGGCGGCCGCCGCTCCGGCGTACGCCCGGGCTCGCGAGCTGGCGGGCCGGGCCGGCGACCGGCTGACGCTGTCGTACGTGCTGCGGCACCTGGCCTTCGCCGAGCAGGCGGCCGGCCGGAGCGACGCCGCCCGGGAGCGGATGGCGGAGTCCACCCGACTGCGCCGGGACATCGGCTTCCGCCCGGGTGTCGCGGCGAACCTCGTCGCGCTCGCGTTCTTCGCCCTCGGCGACGGCCGGCGGGACGAGGCCGCCGCGCTCGTCGACGAGGCCGCGACCACCGCCCGGGCGGCCGGTGCCGACGGCATCCTGCGCTGGGTCGACCAGGCACGGGCCGCGCTGAACGGGTGATCAGGGCAGCCGGCGGAGGGGCGGAGTCCGAATAGGATGGGGCGATGACGAAATCAGGCATTTCCCAGCGCCAACCCGCCCTCTGGGCGGTGGGTCTGCCGCTGGGCCTCGTCATCGGCATCGTCATCTTCGGCGCCAAGGGCGGGGTGGCGTTCGGTATCGCGACAGGGATCGCCTTCGCTCTCGCCTTCGGCGCCGCCGCGAAGCGCGACCAGCCCGCCAGCGCTGATCGGCCCGACCGGGCGGGCGGTCCTGGCCAGACCCCGCCGAACGGCGACACCGACCAGGCCCTGCCCAAGGGCGGCCCGGGCCGCACCTCGTCGATGGGCGACGCCGAGCCGTCGTGAACGTGTCCCGTCCCGATGGTCCACCCCCGGCCGGCGAGACGGCGGGGTCGCCACCCACCGCGGACCGCCACGTTGCCGACCCGGAGTCGAGCGCGCCGGCCGACCCGAGCGTGCCCACGCTGAGTCCGGGGGAGTCACCCCCGGCCGGCCCGGGAGAGTGGAGCGGGATGGCCGTCGCGCCGCGGACGGTCGCGGAGGCGGTGGTCGTACAGGATCGGTTGCGACCGCTCGCGGACCTGGTCGGGCCCGGCCCCCGCCGGCCCTCGACGGTGGCCGGCCTCGACGTCGCGTACGCGGAGAGCGGTGACCTGCTCGCGGCGGCCGTGACGGTGCTCGACGCGGCGACCCTGGCCGTGGTCGACCGGGCGGTCAGCGTGGGCCGGCCCGCCTTCGACTACGTGCCCGGGCTCTTCGCCTTCCGGGAGCTGCCGGCGCTGCTGGCCGCGCTCGGGCGGCTGGCCGTCCCGCCGGATCTGCTGGTCTGCGACGGGCACGGGCTGGCCCACCCGCGCCGGTTCGGGCTGGCCTGCCACCTCGGGGTGGTCACGGGGCTGCCCGCGATCGGGGTGGGCAAGACGCCACTGGTCGGCGAGTGGGTCGAGCCGGGGCCGCGCCGGGGCGACGGCAGCGCGCTGGTCGACGGCGGCGAGACGGTCGGGCGGGTGTTGCGTACCCGGGACGGGGTGCGGCCGGTCTTCGTCAGCGTCGGGCACCGGATGAGTTTGGACAACGCCGTCGCCCAGGTGCTCGCCCTGACCCCGCGGTACCGGCTGCCGGAGACCACCCGCACCGCCGACCGGCTCTGCCGGGACGCACTGGCGGAAGCAGCCCGTGACGGCACGCGGGGTTGACCACTCCCGTTCGTGACGTTCCGCGTCCTGACTGTCGCCAATGGTGACGGTAGGGTGACCGGGGTCGGCGCTCGTGACGGGGCGGCCGGGGCCTCGCCGTCGCGGGTGGAGGCGTGCCAGGGGCGCGGCGAGGGTAATGCGGCGCACATGCGGGGCTCTCGATGACCCGGTCATGACATGGCCCGGTAGTAATCTGACCGGTCGGGCCCCGTCGGGGCGGAGACGGTGAGGTGGACATGTCCGTGCGTCGGCACGTGGCGCGACTGGTGACGGCCGGCGCGCTGCTGGGCGGCCTGGTGGCCGTCGGGGCGGCACCCGCGCACGCCGACGGGGACCGGGTGGGCGTGCGCGCGACGGGCGTCTTCGCCGCCGGCGGTTCCCCGGGCGGGATCGTCGTGGAGGTGCGCCGGCGCACCGACGGATGTGTGCAGCTGCGGACCGGGCTCGGACTGCGCCTCAACGGCGTCTCCGCGGACCAGGTGCGGGTCGAGGTGAATGGCGGCGGTCGATGGCTGCCGGTGCCGGTCTCCGGTGGCGGTGGCGGCGTGGCCACCGCCCGTACCTCCCCGGCTGATCCGACGTTGTGCAAGGGGAAGAGCATCACCGTCCGGTACCGTGTCGCGTTCGTCGCCGGTGCTCCGGCCGGGCGACTGGAGGTGATCGGCGAGGCGACCAACGCTCGCGGCCAGATCCTCGGCCGCGGCGCCGACACCTCCCGGGTCGGTGGTCGTGCCGCCGGGAGCGCGACACCGACCGGGAGGCCCAGCCCGACGCCCAGCGCGGTCCCGACCGAGACCGTGGCGGCCGTTACGGAAGAGCCCACCCAGGCCGTTCTCGCCGCCCCGTCCGCCGGCGAGGTCACCGCCGCTGCCGAAGCATCCTCCGGAGGAAACATGATCATGTTCTTCGGCATCGCCATGGTCGCCGTCGGCGCCGGGCTGATCGCCCTGCTCATCCGCAACAACCGCAAGGACAAGGTGCGCCCGGAACTGGGCGGCTACTCGGGCGTCCCGCTGCCGCGCAACCCCGGTCCGACCACCTACCGCTCCGGCGGCGGGGCGCCGGGCGCGTCCTCCGCGCCGCCCGGCCAGGTGTACGGCCAGCAGCCGCCGCCGCAGGCGGGCCGCCCCAGCGGGCTCTACGGCCAGCCCGGCGCCTACCCGACGATCACTCCCGCCCCCCGCCCGTCCGGCGGGGTGTACGGCGCCCCGACCTCCGCGCCGCCGGCCCAGAACCGTCCGGCCTCGGCGCCGCCGGCCGGTCCGCAGGACGGCCCCGGCGACGACGCGACCCGGTTCGTGCCCCGCCTCCCCCGCTGAGCGCCGGTCCCGGCGGCACTCCGGGCAAGATCGCGCTCGATCCTGGAAGCAGTGGTGTCCGGGTCGGGGCGAGGCCACTACATCCCGGAAGTAGCGCGATCAAGCCGCGGGCCGAGCGGTTTCCCCGCCTCGCCTGACCGGCTAGTACGGGGCGCGGCCGGCTGCTCCGATACGCTCAGGGTCGTTGACGGCCCGTTGTCGAGGAGCGAACCCGGTGTCTGACCTGTCCCAGATCGTGAAGGCGTACGACGTCCGGGGCACGGTGCCGCAGCAGTGGGACGCGCGCACCGCCGAAGCCCTCGGCGCCGCCTTCACCCAGGTCCTCAACGCCGCCGGTGAGCCGGGCGAGGCGGTGCTGATCGCGCACGACATGCGGGCCACCGGCCCCGAGCTGGCCGCCGCCTTCGCCGCGGGCGTCCGCGCCGAGGGACGCACCGTGATCGAGCTGGGGCTCGGCTCCACCGACATGCTCTACTACGCCTCCGGTGCGCTGGACCTGCCCGGGGCGATGTTCACCGCCAGCCACAACCCGGCGCAGTACAACGGCATCAAGATGTGCCGCTCCGGTGCCCGCCCGATCGGGCAGGACAGCGGCCTGGCCGACATCCGGGACCGTGCCCAGGCCATGCTCGACGCGGGCGGCCGCCCGGCCGGTGAGCCGCAGCGCCCGGCCGAGCGCCGGGACCTGCTCCCCGACTACGCGGCCCACCTGCGCAAGCTGGTCGACCTCTCCACCATCCGGCCGCTGAAGGTGGTCGTGGACGCCGGGAACGGCATGGGCGGTTACACGGTGCCCAGCGTCCTCGGCGACGCCGCGCTGCCCCCGCTGCCGCTGGAGATCGTGCCGCTCTACTTCGAGCTGGACGGCACCTTCCCGAACCACGAGGCCAACCCCCTGGACCCGAAGAACCTGGTCGACCTCCAGCGGGCGGTGGTGGAGCACTCCGCCGACATCGGGCTCGCCTTCGACGGCGACGCCGACCGCTGCTTCGTGATCGACGAGCGGGGCGAGCCGGTCTCCCCGTCGGCGATCACCGCCCTGGTCGCCGCCCGTGAGCTGGCCAAGCACCCCGGCTCCACGGTGATCCACAACCTGATCACCTCCCGCGCGGTCCCGGAGATCATCCGGGAGCACGGCGGCGAGCCGGTGGTGGCCCGGGTCGGCCACTCCTTCATCAAGGCCGAGATGGCCCGCACCAACGCGATCTTCGGCGGGGAGCACTCCGCGCACTACTACTTCCGCGACTTCTGGTTCGCCGACACCGGCATGCTCGCCGCCATGCACACCCTGGCCGCCCTCGGCGAGCAGTCCCAGCCGCTGTCGATCCTGGCCAGCGTCTACGAGCGGTACGTCGCCTCCGGCGAGATCAATTCCACGGTGGCCGACCAGGCGGCCAAGGTCGCCGAGGTGCGCGCGGCGTACCCGGAGGCGGAGGTCGACGAGCTGGACGGGCTCACCCTGAGCTTCCCCGACGGGGCCTGGTTCAACCTGCGGGCGTCCAACACGGAGCCGCTGCTGCGGCTCAACGTGGAGGGCCCGACCGAGGAGCGGATGATCTCGCTGCGCGACGAGGTGCTGGAGCGGGTTCGCCGATAAGATCCCCTGCGCCGGTCGGCACCGCCGACCGACGGAGACCGCACACGTGGAAGGAGCCGCGCCGTGGCCCTGGACCCGCAGTTGCTCGAGATCCTCGCCTGTCCGGACACGCACCACGCCCCGCTGGACTACGACGCCGAGGCGCAGACCCTGACCTGCACCGAGTGCGGCCGGGTCTTCGAGGTACGCGACGACGTGCCCGTTCTGCTGCTGGACGAGGCGCGCGGCGGCCCCGAGGCGCAGCGGTGATGGACGGTACCGCCGGCGTCAGCGGCCGGCGGGTGGCCGACGAGTCCGCGCTCGACGACCCGGAGACCTTCGCCGAGCAGGACCCGGGCGGCATGCTCCGCTTCACCGCCTCCGCCGGCGCCCAGGTACGCGAGTCGGCGTCCCTGGCCGCCGAGGCGAACCTGGCGCTGCTGGAGGACGGCGGCCGCCCCCGGGCGGTCGTCATCGCCGGCATCGGCACGGCGGGACGCACCGGCGACGTGCTCGCCACGGTCGCCGGGCCGCGCTGCCCGGTGCCGGTCATCCCGCACCGTAGCGCCGGCGTGCCCGGCTGGGTCGGCGCGGCCGACGTGGTGATCGCGGTCAGCGCGTCCGGACGCAGCCCCGAGGCGCTGGGCGCCGCCGAGGCCGCGCACCGCCGGGGCGCCCGGCTCGTCGCCGTCGGCGCCCCCGACTCGCAGCTCCAGTCGGTCGCCGAGCGGGCCCGCGCGCCGTTCATCCCGGTGCCCCGGCGGGCCCCGGCCCGGGCCAGCCTCTGGGCGCTCACCGTGCCGGTTCTGCTGGCCGCCCGTACCCTCGGCCTGGTGAAGGTCAACGAGGCGGATCTGGCGGAGACCGCGGCCCGGCTGGACGCCGACGCCGACCGGTGCCGGCCCACCGCCGAGTCCTTCGTCAACCCGGCGAAGTCGCTGGCCCTTGGGCTGGCCGGGTCGATCCCGATCGTCTGGGGGTCGTCCCCGCTGGCCACCGTCGCCGCCCGGCGCTTCGGCGACACCCTCTCCGCCAACGCCCGCTACCCGGTCGTCACCGGGGCGCTCGGCGAGGCCGGTCGGGGCCGGGTCGGCCTGCTCGACGGCGCCTTCGGCGGTCTGGTCGAGTCGGCGCGGGACATCTTCGCCGACCGCGACGAGATCGAGGGCGACCCGACCCGGCTGCGGCTGGTGCTGCTGCGCGACGGTGGGCTCAACGCCGAGGACGACACCGACGAGCCGTTCGCCGTCGAGGAGCGCCGCGCCGACGCGGTGCAGACCCTCGCCGAGCGCCGGGGGGTGCGCTGTGACGTGGTGACCGCCGAGGGTGGCTCCGCGCTGGAGCGGCTCGCCTCGCTCGTCGCGGTGCCCGATTTCGCGTCGGTGTACCTTGCCCTGGCCCATGGTCTGGACCCGATGGCGGTCCCGGCCATCACCGAGATGAAGGAGCTGTCGAACCAGTGAGCGCAAATGGCGGGACGAAGGCGATCGTCGCCGCACTGCTGGCCAACACCGGCATCGCCGTCACCAAGTTCATCGCGTTCCTGTTGACCGGCCTGTCGTCGATGCTGGCCGAGTCGATCCACTCGGTCGCCGACGCCGGGAACCAGGCGCTGCTGCTGCTGGGCGGCAAGAGGGCCAAGCGGGAGGCCACCCCCACACACCCCTTCGGGTACGGCCGGGAGCGCTACGTCTACGCGTTCATCGTCGCCATCGTGCTGTTCAGTGTGGGTGGTCTGTTCGCGCTCTACGAGGCGTACCACAAGTGGTCCCACCCCGAGGCGCCCGACAACTGGCAGTGGGTCCCGATCGCCGTGCTGGTGGTGGCGATCGTGCTGGAGTCGTTCTCCTTCCGCACCGCGATCAAGGAGTCCAACCTGGTCCGGGGCAACCAGTCCTGGGTGCACTTCATCCGGCGTGCCAAGGCCCCCGAGCTGCCGGTGGTGTTGCTGGAGGACCTCGGGGCCCTGCTCGGCCTGATCTTCGCGCTCTTCGGCGTGAGCATGACCCTGATCACCGGCAACGGTGAGTGGGACGCCCTCGGCACCGCGATGATCGGTGTGCTGCTGGTGGTCATCGCGATCATCCTCGCCATCGAGACCAAGAGCCTGCTGCTCGGCGAGGGCGCGGAGGCGCACGACGTCGCCGCCATCGAGAAGGCGATCACCGAGGGCCCCGAGGTCGAGCGGATCATCCACATGAAGACGCTCTACCTCGGCCCCGAGGAGCTGATGGTGGCCGCGAAGATCGGTGTGCCGGCGTGCGACACCGCCGAGCAGCTGGCCCGCGGCATCAACAGCGTCGAGGCCCGGATCCGCGCCGCCGTGCCGGTCGCCCGGGTCATCTACCTGGAGCCGGACATCTACTCCGCCGCGGCGGGTGCCGGCGAGGGCAGCGCCTCGCAGACCGCCGTGGCGCAGCCGCAGTCCTCGTCCGGCGGGGTGGCCGGCCACGCCGGAGGCTGACGGTGGAGCTGCTGTACGGGCCGATCCGCGACTACGCCTGGGGGTCCCGCTCGGCCATCGCCGAGTTGCAGGGGCGCCCGGTGCCCAGCGACGGGCCGGAGGCGGAGCTGTGGCTGGGCGCCCACCCGGGTGCCCCGGCCACGGTCGACCGGGACGGCGTCCGGGTCAGCCTGGTCGACCTTCTGCTCGCCGAGCCGGATTACTGGCTCGGCGAGCGGGTGGTCGGCCGGTTCGGCTGCCGGCTGCCCTTCCTGCTGAAGGTGCTCGCCGCGGACGCGCCGCTCAGCCTTCAGGCGCACCCCGATTCGGAGCAGGCCCGCGCGGGGCACGCGGCCGACGCGGCGCGCCCCGACGGGCCGCGCAACTACGTCGACCCCTACCACAAGCCGGAGCTGCTGGTCGCGCTCTCGCCGATGGAGGCGCTCTGCGGTTTCCGTGACCCGGCGCGCTCGGCGGAGGTGCTCGCCGGCTTCGGCGTACCCGCGTTGGAGCCGGTGGTGGCCGCGCTGCGCGCCGGGCCGGCGGGGCTGCGCGAGGCCGTACGCGCGCTGCTGACCTGGCCCGCGGACCAGCGGGACGGGCTGGTGGCGGCCGTGCTGGCGGCGCAGGTCGCCGGCCCGGACGCGGAGCTGGCGCGGTTGCTGGCCGCCGGCTACCCGGGCGACCCGGGGGTGCTGGTGGCGCTGCTGCTCCACCACGTGCGGCTGGCGCCGGGGGAGGCGATCTGGATGCCCGCCGGCAATCTGCACGCCTACCTGCGCGGGACCGGCGTGGAGATCATGGCGGCCAGCGACAACGTGCTGCGCGGCGGGCTCACCCCGAAGCGGGTGGACGTGGACGAGCTGCTGCGGGTGCTCCGCTTCGAGGTGCTGCCCGACCCGGTGGTGCGGGCGCGGCCGGTGGCGCCGGGGGTGGTCTGCTGGCCGGTGCCGGTCGAGGACTTCGCGCTGCACCGGGTGACGGTGGAGCCGGGCGGCCCGGCGGTCCCGTTGCCGCTGCCCGGGCCCCGGGTGGTGCTCTGCCGCGCCGGCAAGCTCACCGTGGACGACGGGGCGGGCACCGTCACGCTGGGGCCGGGGCAGGCCGCGATCGGCACGGCGACGGCGGAGCCGCTGGTCTTCTCCGGCGAGGGGGAGGCGTACGTCGCCACCTGCGGTCCGTCCGGTCAGCAGCTCGGCTGAACGCGCCACTGCGCGAGGCTCTCCATCGGGTCGACGCGGGCAGCCGTGCGTCCGCCACGAGTCCGATTCTTCCGAAATAGCTTGACATGCCCCTAGCGGAGTGTGACTCTATGGGTACGCAGCGTTGTCGCGACGAAGGTCCGGCGGCGCGCGGGGGAAACCAAACCGGGGGGATGCGCGGGGCGGCCGGCGTGTGGGCGGGAGACCGTCCACCACCGACCGCCCCGTGCGCTGCCCACGGCCGCGCGGAGCGGCGCTACGGCGCGCGCGTAAGGTGGAAGGTCGCGCAGCACATCGTTCGACAGGAGCCTTCATGACCAGCACCCTCCCGGCGTCCACCAGCGGCGCGCGGCCGAGCACCCTCGCCGAGGGCGACTACAAGGTGGCGGATCTGTCGCTCGCCGAGTTCGGGCGCAAGGAGATCCAGCTCGCCGAGCACGAGATGCCCGGCCTGATGGCGATCCGTCGCGAGTTCGCCGACGCCCAGCCCCTCGCCGGCGCCCGCGTCACCGGCTCGCTGCACATGACCATCCAGACCGCCGTCCTGATCGAGACCCTGGTCGCGCTCGGCGCCCAGGTCCGTTGGGCGTCCTGCAACATCTTCTCCACCCAGGACCACGCCGCCGCGGCGATCGTGGTCGGCCCGACCGGCACCCCCGAGGCGCCCGCCGGCGTCCCGGTGTACGCCTGGAAGGGCGAGAGCCTGGAGGAGTACTGGTGGTGCACCGAGCAGGTGCTCACCTGGCCCGACGGCCACGGCCCCAACATGATCCTCGACGACGGCGGTGACGCCACCCTGCTCGTCCACAAGGGCGTCGAGTTCGAGAAGGCGGGGGTCGTCCCGCCGGTCGAGTCCGCCGACTCCGAGGAGTACGCGGTCATCCTCGGGCTGCTGCACCGCTCGCTCGCCGAGGACGGCCAGCGCTGGACCCGGATCGCCTCGGGGATCAAGGGGGTCACCGAGGAGACCACCACCGGCGTGCACCGGCTCTACGAGATGCACCGCGCCGGCACCCTGCTCTTCCCGGCCATCAACGTCAACGACTCGGTGACCAAGAGCAAGTTCGACAACAAGTACGGCTGCCGCCACTCGCTGATCGACGGCATCAACCGGGCCACCGACGTGCTGATCGGCGGCAAGATGGCCGTCGTCATGGGCTACGGCGACGTGGGCAAGGGCTGCGCGGAGTCGCTGCGCGGCCAGGGCGCCCGGGTCGTGGTGACCGAGGTCGACCCGATCTGCGCGCTCCAGGCGGCGATGGACGGCTACCAGGTCGCCACCCTGGACGACGTGGTCGAGCAGGCCGACATCTTCATCACCGCGACCGGCTGCTACGACGTCATCACCAACGAGCACATGGCCCGGATGAAGCACCAGGCCATCGTCGGCAACATCGGCCACTTCGACAACGAGATCGACATGGCCGGCCTGGCGAAGCGTCCGGACGTCGAGCGGGTCAACATCAAGCCGCAGGTCGACCTCTGGAAGTTCGCCGACGGTCACGCCATCATCGTGCTCTCCGAGGGCCGCCTGCTGAACCTGGGCAACGCCACCGGGCACCCGAGCTTCGTGATGTCGAACTCGTTCTCCAACCAGACCATCGCCCAGATCGAGCTGTACACCAAGACCGAGGAGTACCCGATCGGCGTGTACGTGCTCCCGAAGGCGCTGGACGAGAAGGTCGCCCGGCTGCACCTGGACGCGCTCGGCGCGAAGCTGACCCAGCTGACCAAGGAGCAGGCGTCGTACCTCGGCGTCTCCGTCGAGGGCCCGTTCAAGCCGGAGCACTACCGCTACTGAGTTCCCCGAAGAAGGACCGGGTCGGCCGCCGTGCGGCCGACCCGGTCCTTCTTCGCGTACGCGGCCCGCCCGGCGCGGCGATACGGCCCCGCACCATCACGTGCGTGACGGACGGGCTTACCGGAGCGCTGATTCGGGGCATTCGGCCCGAGTTGCGGGCGGCAAGGCGGGCATGGACCGGTTCAATGGTCGGACACGCTCGCCCGGGGCTGCTTGATCAGCTTGAGAAGGGCACTGTGCAGGGACGCCGTCCCGGTCGCAGAACCGGGCATTCCGAGCACGGGGGAAGGTGAAAACTCCCGCCACCTGGAGCGGCGCTCGGCATGACGGGGTATCAGGAGGGTGACGCAGGTTCCGCCTCCGGGGGCGGAATCAACGGTGAGGTGCCCGTTCAGCAGGTGGCCGCGCTCGCGCATGGCGGGCAGCCCGGTGCCGGTGGAGACCATCGTGCGGAGCTCCGACCGCTCGACCGGGATGGCCGGCTGCCGGGCCATCCCGCGGCCGTTGTCCCTGATCGTCACGCTGATCGTGCGGTCGTCGCTGTCCAGTTCCACGAGAAGGTGCCTCGCCTGGGCGTGCTTGGCCGCGTTGTTCACCGCTTCCTGCACGATGCGGTAGATGTGGGCCTGGGCCTCCGGTGACAACTCGTCCTCGAGCCGGCTCCACTCCGCGCCGACGCGCAGTTCCGCGTCGAGCCCCACAATTTCCTTCGTACGGCGGCACAGCGTCTCCAGAGCCGGCGCGAGTCCGAGCTGGTCGAGGGCGTAGGGCCGCATTTCCACGATCAGGTGCCGCAAGGATGTGATCTGGTTCGCGATCAGACTCCGCGCCTGGTCGATGGCCTCGTTCGTGGCGGACTGGCCGGTGCCGGCGGAGGCCAGGACGAGCTGCACAGCGACCAGCTCTTGAAGGGTCTCGTCGTGCAACTCACGGGCCCAGCGCCGACGTTCGCGTTCCTCGCCGTCGCTACGGGCCTGAGCCCGCTCCCGCGCGAGACTGTGCCGGCGCGACACCGCACTGCGGCCCAGCATGGCGGCGCCGCCGATCAGCAGGAGAGGCACGATGTTCAGGCCGTTGACGAGCGGCTCGTCGGTCATGCGAGCCAGCTGTGCCACGGCGAGTACGAGTGCGAGCCCGCACAGGGCCGCCAACCAGGCCCGCCGGACGGCGGTGCTGAGTGCCGCTGCGATGATCAGGCCGACGGCTGCGCCGAGGGAGAACCTCATCACCCAGACAGGCTGCTGCTGGAGGAGCTCGACCGCGAAGGCGATGGCGAGCAGCGCGGCGCCGGTAACCTCCGTGACCGGGCCGGCCTTGGCTCGCAGCGTGCTGTTCATCCCAGCCCGTGCTCGCGAGCCGCGGCGATGAGTTCCGCCCGTGTCTCGGTCCCGAGCTTGTCCCGAACCTTGGCGCGGTGGGTCTCCACTGTCCGAACGGACACGTAGAGACGTTGGGCGATCTCCTGGTTGGTGTGGCCCAGGGCGAGCAGCGAGAGGACCTGAAGCTCGCGCGCCGTCAAAGAGGCGTCCCCATCGGTGCCGGGAGCGCCGGCGTCCGCGGTGGCCAGTCGGGCGCCCATGGCGGGTTGAAGGTATGTGGCTCCCTTGATGACCTGACGAGCCGCACCGACCAGTTCCTCCGCCGCCGCTTCCTTGAGCAGGTAACCGGCCGCCCCGATCCGCAGGGCCGCGCGGGCGAACGCGGGATCCTCCTGCATCGTGAGGACCAGAATCCGGGTACCCGGTGACGCGGCGAGCAGGTCGGGGATCGAGGGCAGGCTGGATCGGCCGGCCAGGGTGAGGTCCAGCACCAGCACGGAAGGCTGGTGCTGTGTCACGGTCTGTACGGTTTCCGGCACCGTGGAGCTTTCGGCGACGATCTCGAACGCCTCGTCCTGGGACAAGAGCACCCGCATGCCCGCACGGACCACGGGGTGATCGTCAGCGATCACCACGGTATGGCGCGACACGTCTCCACCCCCAACGCAGCGCGGTCGGCAGTCATGGGAGCAAAGGTACTCCGTGAGGCCGGCCCGGTCCGGGCCCCGGGAAGCGGTGCAGCGATGGGTGGGACCTGAAGCGACAGGTGCCATAGCGGCGGGTGCGGGAAACCCGAAGCATCTCTGCGGACAGACCCTGAGGCATTCCAGACGTCAGAACACCACGATTGGTGGTCAGAACTCACGGCCGGGTGTGCAGCGCCCGGGTCGGTCGACACGGACAGAACGGTTCACAGATGATGGACAGGCGCACCTTCGGCAAGGTCCTCGGCGCTGGCGCAGCCGGAACGGCTGCGGCATCCCTGATCGGCCTGAGCCGCTTCCCGGCGGCAGCGGCCCCGCCGTCCGGGCCCGGCGCCGAGAAGACGGCGCCGACACCAGACACGGGCCACGGCACCTTCCCGACGCTGAAACAGGTCAAGGCCGGCGAACTCACCGTCGGCTACGCCGAAGTCGGTCCGGCCCGCGGACCGGTCGTCATCCTCCTGCACGGGTGGCCGTACGACATCCACAGCTACGTGGGCGTCGCGCCCCTACTGGCGGCTGAGGGCTACCGAGTCATCATTCCCTACCTGCGCGGACACGGCACCACGAGCTTTCTCTCACCCGATACGTTCCGCAACGCGCAGCAGTCGGTGGTCGCCCTCGACATCATCGCCCTCATGGACGCGCTGAGGATCAGGAAGGCCGTGCTCGGAGGCTTCGACTGGGGATCGCGGACCGCCGACATCATTGCCGCACTCTGGCCGAACCGGTGCAAGGCCCTGGTCTCCGTGACCGGCTACCTCATCACCAACCGGGAGAAGAACAAGCTGCCGCTGCCCCCGGCGGCCGAGTGGGCATGGTGGTACCAGTACTACTTCGCCACCGAACGCGGTGCGCTGGGCTACGAGAAGTACCGGCGCGATTTCGCGAAGCTCATCTGGCGCAACGTTTCCCCGACGTGGAACTTCGGCGACGCCACCTTCGATCGCACGGCGGCGGCATTCGACAACCCCGACCACGTTCCCATCGTGATCCACAACTACCGCTGGCGGCTGGGCCTGGCCGAGGGCGACCCCCGCTACGACGGGCTCGAGGCGCGCCTCGCGGCTGCGCCCGCCATCGCCGTGCCCACCATCACCCTCGACGGGGAGTTGGACCCCTTCACCCCGGCCGGCGACGGCGTGGCCTACCGGGACAAGTTCACCGGACCCTATGACCACCGGACACTCAAGGGCATCGGCCACAACGTGCCACAGGAGGCACCCGAGGCGTTCGCCCGAGCCGTTCTCGACGTCGACCGGTTCTGACCAGCGGCGAGGTTCTCCACCTTGCTGGCCACGAGAGCGACACATCCTGAGGAATGGAGCAGCAACATGTCGAATGCGCTGAAGAACACCAGGTTGCGTTATCTGAGTGCGGTCACCGGAGTGGCCGCTGCGATCGTCGGTGCCGTCGCCCTCGCCCCGTCGGCCTCGGCCGACACGTCGAGCTTCACCATCGCCCCGGTGGTTGAGGAGCGCACACAGGCCTTCGAGTTGGTCGGCAAGCAGACCGCGATCGCAGATCTCGATCTGGGCCAGGAGGGAGTCAGTCTGGGGGACCAGCGCGTCGTCCACGAAGACCTCTACCGTGACGGCAAGAAGGTCGGCGATCACAGTGTGGTCTGCACGTACACCAGTGTCGACCCGGCCGCGCTGCAGTGCGTGGGCACGTTCTCTCTGCCCGAGGGACAGTTCGCCGCGCAGGCTCTGCTCCACCTGCCGGCCCCCTCATCTGTCGATGTCGGCATCACCGGCGGTTCGGGCGACTACCGCAACGCCCAGGGCTTCGTTCGCACCGTTCCGGCTGGTGAAACGGAGCGGCACTTCACGGTTCATCTGAAGCGCTGACGGCCGGTTACCGAACCGATCGTGGTCGGACCGGCTCGGCCGGGTGGACGGGCCGAGCCGGTCCGAGAACGCGAGGCGGCCAGACCACCTCGCGTAGCAGGTGGGCCGGGCGGCGTCGGGCGTGCGTGTCCGGCGCTGGATTCGGCCGGCTCAGCGGGGTGGGCGGCGGGTGGGGCGGATCCACGTCCAGACGCACCAGGCCAGCCAGGCGAGCGACACCGCGACGGCCAGCGGGCGCATCCGCAGCTCGCTGAGGAGCACGACCAGCGCCAGCACCGCCAGCCACGGCAGCAGGCTCCTCATGCCCGGTGCCCGACGAGGCGGGGGGTCGGGTGCGGGCGGCACCGGGCCACGTCCGGCCGGGTCGCCGCCGACCCACCCGGTGCGCGGCCGGGTGATGGGCCGGACGTCCGTGTAGGCGGCGGGCTGCAGGTCACCGGCGACGGCGGACCGGCCGGTTCGACGATGGAAGTGGTCATAGTGCGCCTCGCTCAAGGGTGGACTGATCCTGCCATGCCACTTCCATGCCGCGGACCACCGGGGAGCGGACCGACGGGCGGGTCACCCGGACTGCGGCCATCGAGGCGTCCGCTGGCCGACCCCCCCCGGGCCGCCCGTCAGGGGTGGTCGGGGGCTCCGGGGCGTACCGGGGCGGGGGTGCCGGAGCGGGCGGCCGGGACCGCCGGGCGCAGGCCCGCCGGCACGGGCGCCGGCTCCGGCGCGGAGCCGGCGGGCGGTGCCGGGGCCAGCTCGGGCCAGAGCGTCGCGGTGACCGCGCGGGTACGCCGCAGCTGGAGCGCGCCGCGCCGGTTCCGTTCGGCCAGCACCGCCGCCAGCAGCAGGTACTCCGGTACGCCGGCCGGCGGCGGCGGGGCCGTCACCGCGGCCACCTCCTGCCACAACCCGCCGGCCAGGCGGGTCCGGGACGGCTCGACGAGCTGCCGCTCCCGGGTCAGGTACTGCCGCACGGCCAGCGCCAGCGCGTCGTCCAGCCGGGTCAGGTCGAGGGTGACCGCCCAGGGGACCAGGGGCGGGATGATCATCGGGGCGGGGCGCCAGGGCTGCGTGGCGCGGGTGTGCACGACCATGGTGCCGGCCACCAGGTCGCCCAGCCGCCGCCCACGCGGGTCGGTCAGCATCACCGCCACGCCCGCCACCCAGCTCAGCAGGGGCAGCACCAGCCCCGGCCACTCCACGGCGACCCCGACCAGCGCCCGCATGAGCGACTGCCGCAGCCCGACCGGCCCACCGTCCGCACCGACCACCCGCAGCCCGACGGCCATCTTGCCGACCGTGCGGCCGTGGTTGAAGCGTTCGCAGAGCACCGGGTAGCCGACCAGCAGGAGCACCAGGCCGGCGGTGCGCAGGCCGTTCTCCAGGGCCTGGTCCACCACGAGGTCGGGCAGCAGGAGCAGCGACAGCGGGATCAGCACGCCCAGCAGCAGCACCGCCGTGACCGCCTGCACCAGGATGTCGAGCAGCAACGCCAGCACCCGCGAGCCCAGCCGGGCGGCCCGGACGTCCAGCCGTACCGCCTCGCCGCTGACCAGACCGGCGTCCGCCCAGCCGGTGGCGCGGTCGGCCGTCGCGGCGGGCACCGGAGGTTGCGCTCTCACCCGGACAGTGAACACTATGGGCGCCGGACGGGGGAGGACCAGTGGATCTCGACGCGTACGTCGCCGAGCACGGGCACGAGTGGCGTCGGCTGGAACAGCTCTGCGACCGGCGACGGCTCGACGCCGACGAGATCGACGAGCTGATCGCGCTCTACCAGCGCGCGGCCACCCACCTCTCCGTGCTGGCCAGCCGCCTGCCCGATCCGGCGCTGGTCACCCGCCTCTCCCAGTTGGTGCTCCGGGCGCGGGCCCGGATCACCGGGCGACGCCGGCCGTCGGTGGCCGCGGTCGGCCGGTTCCTCACCGTCGGCTTCCCGGCCGCCGTCTACCGCGCCTGGCCCTGGTGGTGTGCCGTGGCGACCGGGTTCAGCCTGCTCAGCGGCTTCCTCATCTGGTACGTCGCGGACAACCCGAACACCGCGGCGGCGTTCATCGGCCCGGAGGCGGCCGCCGATCTGGTGGACTCCGGCTTCGCCGGCTACTACACCGAGTTCGCCGCGCCGACCTTCGCCTTCCACCTGTGGACCCACAACGCCTGGATCGCCGCGCAGTGCCTGGCCTCCGGGGTGCTGGTGGTGCCGGTGTTCTACCTGCTCTGGGAGAACGCGCTCAACGTCGGCGTGGTCGGCGGGGTGATGGTCTCCTACGGCCGGGCGGACGTCTTCTTCGGCCTGATCACCCCGCACGGCCTGCTGGAGTTGACCGGGGTCTTCGTCGCCGCCGGGGTGGGCCTGCGTACCGCCTGGGCCTGGATCGCCCCGCCGCCGCAGCTGAGCCGGGGCCGGGCGGTCGCCGAGGCGGGCCGCTCGGCGGTGCTGGTCGCGGTGGGCCTGGTCGGGCTCTTCGCGGTCGCCGCGCTGGTGGAGGCGTTCGTGACGCCGGCGCCCGTGCCGGTCGTGCTGCGGGTGGGGCTCGGAGCCGCGGTCTGGCTGGCCTTCCTCGGGTACGTGGTGGTCCTGGGCCGTCGCGCGGTCGCCGCCGAGTCGGCCGCCGTCGAACGCGTCGACCCCTGGCTGGCCGAGCTCTGGCCCTCCACCGACCCGGCCCGCGCCTGGCACCCACCCACCCTCACGACACCCGGGCCGGAGTCGGAGTCGGGTCAGAGTTGGCCGAGGGCCTTCAGCCGGAGGTAGGTGTCGGCGAGGGTGGGGGCGAGGCGGTCGGCGGGAGCGTCGACCACCGTGACGCCGTAGCGGGCCAGGGCGGTGCGGACGCGGTCCCGTTCGGCCAGCGCCCGCCAGGCCGCCGCCGCCGCGTACACGTCCGCGCGCCCGACCGGGGCCGCGGCGGTCAGCCGGGTGAGCACCGGGTCGTGCACGGCCGCCACCACCACCCGGTGCCGGGCGGCGAGCCGGGGCAGCACCGGCAGCAGCCCCTCGCCGAGCGCGCCCGCCTCCAGGGCGGTGAAGAGCACCACCAGGCTGCGCTGCCGCTCCCGGCGCAGGATCTCCCCGACGACCAGCGCGAAGTCCGTCTCCACCAGCGCCGGTTGCAGCGGCGCCAGCGCGGTCACCACCCGATTGAGCAGGGCCGGGCGGCTGCCGGTCACGGTGGCCCGGATCGCGGCGTCCGCGGCGATCAGGTCCACCCGGTCCCCGGCCCGGGTGGCCAGCGCGGTGAGCAGCAGCGCGGCGTCGATCGCGGTGTCCAGCCGGGGCTCGTCGCCGACCCGCACGGCCGAGGTCCGGCCGGTGTCCAGCACGCAGACCAGCCGCCGGTCCCGCTCCGGCCGCCAGGTACGCACCAGCACGTCGGACCGGCGGGCGCTGGCCCGCCAGTCGATCGACCGGACGTCGTCGCCGACCACGTACTCGCGCAGCGTGTCGAACTCGGTGCCCTGCCCCCGGCCCCGGCTCACCTGCATGCCGTCGATCACCCGCAGCCGGGAGAGCTTCTCCGGCAGGTGCCGCCGGGAGTCGAAGCGGGGCAGCACCCGCAGCGTCCAGGCCGGCACGGCGGGCCGCCCCGCCCGCTGCCGGAACGCCAGCCCCAGCGGGCCCAGCGACCGCACCGCCAGGGCCACCGCCGGCCGGTCACCGCGCCGGGTGGGGGTCAACCGGGTGGGCAGCGCCGCGACGCCGCCGGGCCCGACCCGCACCGGCCGGTCCGGTGGTACGTCCGGCCGGGCTCCCGCCGAGGGCACCCAGGCGTCGCGCACCTGGGCGCGGAGCGTCCGGGGGGAGGTGTTGGTCAGGCGCAGCGTCACCGTGGCGGTGTCGCCGAGGCGTACCGTCCGGTCGCCGTCGCGGCCGGCGGTCACCGCGTGCAGCGGTGCGGCCAGCGCCCAGTCCACGGCGCAGAGCAGCAGCACGGCGCCGGTCATCACCGCGACCCCGACGAACGGCGCCGGCCAGGCCGGCAGGGTCAGCGCGCCCGCCAGCAGCAGGACGGCCGCCCGCCAGGTCATCGCGGCGTCGGCACGGTGGCCAGCACCGTGTCCAGCACCGTGTCCACCCCGACGCCCTCCAGCTCGACCTCGGGTCGCAGCCGCAGCCGGTGCCGCAGCGTCGGCCGGGCGGTGGCCTTCACGTCGTCCGGGGTGACGTGGTCCCGGCCGGCCAGCCAGGCCCACGCCTTCGCCGTGTTGAGCAGCGCCGTCGCGCCCCGGGGCGAGGCGCCCAGCTCCAGCGCCGGGGTGGCCCGGGTGGCCCGGCACAGGTCCACGATGTAGCCGAGCACCGGCTCGGCCACGTGCACCCGGCCCACCGCGGCGCGGGCCGCCGCCAGGTCGGCGGCGTTGGCCACCGGCCGTACGCCGGCGGCGGCCAGGTCGCGCGGGTCGAAGCCGGCGTGGTGCGCGCGCAGCACCCCCAGCTCCTCGTCCCGGTTGGGCAGCGGCACCGTCAGCTTGAGCAGGAACCGGTCCAACTGCGCCTCGGGCAGCGGATAGGTGCCCTCGTACTCGACGGGGTTCTGGGTGGCGGCCACGATGAACGGGTCGGGCAGCGCCCGGCGGGCGCCCTCGACGGAGACCTGGCGCTCCTCCATCACCTCCAGCAGCGCCGACTGGGTCTTCGGCGGCGTCCGGTTGATCTCGTCGGCGAGCAGCAGGTTGGTGAAGACCGGACCTTCCCGGAAGGTGAACGCGGCGGTGTGCGGGTCGAAGATCAGCGACCCGGTGACGTCGCCGGGCATCAGGTCGGGGGTGAACTGGACCCGCTTCGAGCCCAGGTCCAGCGCCGCCGCGACGGTGCGGATCAGCAGCGTCTTGGCCACCCCGGGTACGCCCTCCAGCAGGACGTGGCCGCGGCAGAGCAGCGCGATCACCAACCCGGTGACCACGGCGTCCTGCCCGACGACCGCCTTCGCCACCTCGGCGCGCAGCCGGTGCAGGGCGGCCCGGGCGTCCTCCGGGCCGGCCGTCGTCTCGGCGGTCGTGGCGGGTCGGGTCACCGGTGGTCTCCTTCGGTCGGGTGGTCGGGGTGCGCGGTCACCGTACGGGTCAGCCGGTCCAGAGACCGGGCCAGCGCCAGCAGCTCGGCGTCGGAGCCCGGCTCCGCGCCGTACAGCAGCTCCCGGATCTCCTCCGGCGGGTCGCCGGCCCTTGCGGCGACCCGCCCGGCGACCTCGGCCTGCGGTGTGGTGGCGGGCAGTTGGAGCCGGGTCCGCAGCCGGTCCAGGGCGGCCGCGCGCAGCGTCCCGGCCGCTGCGGCGTGGGCGTGGGCGCGGCGGTACAGCCGGGCCCGGCCGAGGACGGTCTCTGCGGAGCGGACCCGGACGGGCAGGGGCTCGGTGACCGGCGGGCCGAGCCGGCGGGCGCGCCAGAGCACCACCAGCAGCGCCGCGAGCGCGAGCTGCACCAGCAGCGCCCAGAACCAGGCGGGGAAGGCGGCCCAGAGCGGATTCGCCGGGTCGGGCCGCTGGGCCTGCTCGGACTGTTCGCCCTCGCGCTCACCGGCGCTGCCCTCGCCGCCGTCGCCCGGTTCGCCGGAGCCGTCGCCCCCGCCCGTGGAATCGGCGGTGCCGCCCGGGGTGGTGCGGTCGTCCGGGGTGGGGGACCAGGCGGGTGGGCCGCTGCTTCCGGTGCCGACGCGCGGGGGCGGCGCGGGGCCGTCCAGGTCGAGCCAGACCACCCGACCCGACCCGCCGAGCAGCCCGGTGGCCAGGGCCCGGTTGCCGTGCTCGCCGATCCGCTCGTTGCGGAACGGGTCGCTGGCGCCGATCACCACGACGTCGCCGGGCAGGCGGACCAGGCCGTCGGCGTAGCAGCGGTCGAGAAGGACCGAGCGGTCGGGCGCGGCGGCGTAGCGCTGCCGCTCGGCGGCGGCGGTGCCGGCCCGCACGGCCTCCGGCAGCGGACAGGCCCGGCCGCCGGCGGCGGGGCCGACGGCCCGGGTGGCCCAACGCCGGTCGGTCGGCACCAGCGGAATCCCGGCCGACTCCAGCACCCGGCGGGACGGGTCGACCAGGACCAGCCGGCGACCGGCCGGCAGTTCGCCCAGCGCGTGGACGGTGTCCTGGTGCAGCAGCTCCGGCGCCGGCACGAAGAGCGTGGCGGGCCGGTCGTCGAGCGCGATCAGGGCCGGCAGGAGGTCCGTCTCCCGCTGCACGGTGACGCCCTGCGCCCGCAGCGCCTCGGCGAGCCGGCTGCCCCCGTCGTCACCGGCGGCGACCGGGGAGAGGAAACCGCGGTCGGTCGGGTCGGGCTGGTCCATCGCGTGGGCGATCAGGGTGCCGGTGAACAGCGCGGCAGCCAGCGCGAGGGGGATGAGCACCCGGTGCCGGCGACGGCGGCGGGCCGGGCGGGCGGCCGGCGCGGCGGTGGCGGTGGCGGTGGCGGTCATCGGGCGGCACCGTCCTCGGGGTGGCCGGCGAGCACCCGGTCCAGCTCGTCGGCGAGTTCCCGCATCCGCCGGTCGTGCTCGGCCGAGGCGGGACGCTGGGCGTACCAGAGTTCGGAGAAGATCGCGCCGGCCGCGCGCAGGGTCGGGTCGACCGGTGGACGGCTGCGGGCCGCCGCCGTGGTCAGCTCGGTGACGGTCATGCCGGGGCGCTGCTCGACGGCGCGGGACGCGACCAGCGCCCGGACCATCCCGCGCAGCCGTTCCCGGACGGCCTCGGCGAACCGGCCCTCGGCGGCGAGCCGGTCGGCGAGGGAGACCGCCGGGGCGACCGGCCCGGCGGTGTCGTCGCTCACCCGGGGGCGCGGCGGTCGGGGGGTCTCGACCGGGCGGCGGTCGGTACGGCGTACCCGTCGCCGCCACCGGGGCCACCGCAGCCGCAGCCTCGGCCACCGCAGCCGTAGCCTCGGCCACCGCAGCCGGGGCCGGCGGAGCGCGCGCCGCCGGACCCGGGGGAGGCGCATGCGGGGGAGACGGACCCGGGGCAGGCGGCGCGGCACCCAGGCCGGGAAGTGGTACCAGGCCAGCGCGGCGAGGATCGCGACGCCCAGCAGCAGTACCGCCGCCAGCGGCAGCGGTACGACGTCACCGAGCGCGGCCACCGCCTCGGTCCACCACCGGCTCACGCTCACCGGTCGGCCGCCAGCAGGGCGGGCTCCGGGGTGCCGGCCGGCGCCCGGGAGAGGCGGATGTCCAGCCCTTCGGCGCGCATCCGGGCGTCCAGGTGGGTCACCGCGTCCAGGCAGGCCAACGCCGGATAGGCGACGCTGTTCACCGCGGCCCAGACCACCATGGCGGCGACCGGGGCCACCGCCGGGTCGGTGAGGTCGACCAGGTCGAGCCGGTCGACGCCGTAGAAGAGGCCGAGCGCCACCCCGACCCGCAGGATCCACCAGCCCAGGTAGCCCAGCACCCGGACGTTGCCGACCCGCCCCCCGCCCCGGACGGCGATCCGCGCGGAGCGGGACAGGACCTGCCCGGCCGGCACCCGGTCCAGCACCAGCGCCGGCGCCACCGACCCGTGCAGGCCGTACCCGACGATCCAGAGCGGTCCGAGGAGCGCGGCCAGCGCGACGAGCAGGCCCACCACCGGCGCGAGGAGCAGGGCGGCGCCCCACCGGACCCCGGCGGGACGGAGCAGTTCGCGTACGCCGGCCCGGCGGCCCAGCAGGGCCGCGCCGGCGGCCCGGGCGGCGGGGGCGCCGAGCAGGGTGACGACCACCGCCTCGGTCCCGGCGCCCACCGCGAGCAGCACCCACCAGCCGCCGAACGCGCCCCACTCGGTCCACCAGATCGGCGGCACCACGTCGGTGAGCAGCCGCAGCGGGTAGAGCAGGAGCTGCTCGCCGACGGCCAGGACGGCGGCCAGCGGAATCAGCAGCCGGCCGTGGCCGCGCAGCAGCAGGACGGCGGAGTCGAGCAGCTCGCCGACGGTGAGCGGGCGCCTCGGGAGCACCGCGGTCGGGCCGACGTCGGGCACGCGTACTCCTGAACGGGGTGGTGGGGGCGGGCGGCGGGCGCCCGGGGATCATGGTGACACGCCCGGTCCGATCGGGTGGACCCGCACGCCGCGCGGTCGGTGCCGGCCGCTCCGCCGCCGATCTTCCGCGTCGGAACGTGCGTTGACGCCACCCACCGCAGTACCGTGCCGGGTGACGCCGATCCCACCGAGACTGAACGGGGATGGAAACATAAATCCCATGAGAGCCCGGGTACTGGTGGTCGACGACGACCCCGCGCTCGCCGAGATGCTCGGCATCGTCCTGCGCAGCGAGGGCTTCCTGCCCTCCTTCGTCGCCGACGGGGAACGGGCAATCGCCGCGTTCCGGGACAACCGGCCCGACATCGTCCTGCTCGACCTGATGCTGCCCGGAATGAGCGGTATCGACGTGGCCCGGGCGATCCGGACCGAGTCCGGCGTGCCGATCGTGATGCTGACCGCCAAGAGCGACACCGTGGACGTGGTGCTCGGGCTGGAGTCCGGCGCGGACGACTACGTGGTCAAGCCGTTCAAGCCCAAGGAGCTGGTCGCCCGGATGCGGGCCCGGCTGCGCCGCGGCGAGGACGTCGCCCCGGAGATGCTGACCATCGGGCCGCCCGGCAACCAGATCACCATCGACGTGCCGGCGCACACCGTCAGCCGGGACGGCGAGGAGGTGAAGCTGACCCCGCTGGAGTTCGACCTGCTGGTCGCGCTCGCCCGCAAGCCACGCCAGGTCTTCACCCGCGAGGTGCTGCTGGAGCAGGTCTGGGGCTACCGGCACGCGGCGGACACCCGCCTGGTCAACGTGCACGTGCAGCGGTTGCGCGCCAAGATCGAGCCGGATCCGGAGCGGCCGGAAATCATCCTGACCGTGCGGGGCGTGGGCTACAAGGCGGGTACCGGATAGCCTGGTCGCACTGTGGCCAGCTCCTCGAACCCACCCCCCGAGCACCCCGCCGGCTGGCGTTCCGCCGCGCGGGTGCTGGGGCGTGTGCTGGCCGGCCGGTTCGTCCGGTTCGGCGCCGGCCTGCACCAGACCTGGCGCCGCTCGTTGCAGGTCCGGGTGGTCAGCATCACGCTGGTGGCGTCCAGCCTGCTGGTCGGTGGCTCCGCGTACGTGATCGCCGACAAGATCACCAGCATCCTGCTGGAGAACGCCGAGACCGACGTGCTGCTGCGGCTGCGCAACGGCAGCGACTACGCGGCCAAGCAGTTCAACCTGTACAGCCAGGCGCAGGACGCCCAGCTCCAGGACACCATCGAGGGCACGGTCAACTACCTGGCCGGGGGTGACCCGCAACAGACCAGCGGGGTCGTCGTGGCGATCACCGCCGACAACTACGCGGGCATCATCGAGACCCGGACCTCGCCGGCGGTCGACGTCCGACCGCTGATCAGCCGGGAGCTGCGGGCGGCCGTCGCCGAAGGCAAGGTGGCCCACCAGATCCGCACCGGCCGGCTCACCGGGGCCAGGACGAAGTACCTGGTGTACGGCTCGCCGGTGCCGACCCAGTTCGGTCAGGTGGAGCTCTACTACCTCGTGCCACTGGACCGGCAGGACGCCACCGCCGTCGACGCCCGGGCCACCGTGCTGGCCACCGGGGTGGCCCTGGTGCTGCTGCTCGGGCTGCTCGCGGCGCTGGTGACCCGGCTGGTGGTGACCCCGGTCCGGGTGGCCGCCCGGACGGCGCAGCGGCTCTCCGCCGGCCTGCTCGACCAGCGGATGGTGGTCAACGGCGAGGACGACCTGGCCCTGCTCGCCGCCTCCTTCAACCAGATGGCGACCAACCTCCAGCGGCAGATCCTGCGGCTGGAGGAGATGTCCCGCCTCCAGCGCCGGTTCACCTCGGACGTGTCGCACGAGCTGCGCACCCCGCTGACCACGGTACGGATGGCCGCCGACCTGATCTTCGCCGAGCGCGACGAGTTCGACCCGGCGGTCGCCCGCAGCGCCGAGCTGCTCCAGGCCGAGCTGGACCGGTTCGAGGAGTTGCTCACCGACCTGCTGGAGATCAGCCGCTTCGACGCCGGCTTCGCCATGCTCGACGCCGAGCCGACCGACCTGGTGCCGGTGGTGCACCGGGTCGCCGACCGGCTGGCCGGCCTCGCCGAGCGGGTGGGCGTGACCATCGAGCTGGACGTGCCGTCCACCCCGGTGATCGCCGAGGTGGACCCGCGCCGGGTCGAGCGGGTGCTGCGCAACCTGGTCGGCAACGCGGTCGAGCACGGCGAGGCCAAGCCGGTGCTGATCACCCTCGGCATGGACCAGACCGCCGTCGCGATCACCGTGCGCGACCACGGCGTCGGGCTCAAGCCGGGGGAGGAGAAGCTGGTCTTCAACCGGTTCTGGCGGGCCGACCCGTCCCGGGCCCGGCAGACCGGCGGCACCGGGCTCGGCCTGTCGATCAGCCTGGAGGACTCCCGACTGCACGGCGGCTGGCTGGAGGCGTGGGGCGCGCCCGGCCAGGGCGCCCAGTTCCGGCTCACCCTGCCGGCCCGCGCCGGGGACCGGCTCACCACCTCACCGCTGCGCCTGGTGCCGGCCGACGCCACCCTGCCCTTCGGCGGCCCCCGCCACGGCGAGCTGCTGGCCATCGGGCCGGGCGACGAGGGTGCGCTGGCCATCGGTCCGGGCCGCCCGGCCACTGACGACGACCGGGCGGAGGCGCGTTCATGAGGCTGCGGGGACCGGGTCGGCGGCGGACCGTGGCGGGCGCGCTCTGCGCCGCGCTGCTGGCCCTCGCGCCGGCCGGTTGCGGCATCCCGGAGAACTCCGAGGTCAAGGTCGACGGGTCCGGGCCGGCGGCGGAGGCGGGCTCGTCCAGCTTCCGCCGGGACGAGCCGCCGTCCCGGACGGCCAGCGGGAGCGACCGGGAGGCGTTCGTCAACAACTTCCTGGCCGCCGCGGCGGGGGAGCCGGACGGGGCGTACGCGCGGGTGCGGCTGTTCATCGCGCCGGAGAGCAACGACCGGTTGCAGAAGAAGCCGGGCAAGGAGACCACCGTCAACGTGGTCCGGCTGAGCGAGAAGCCGGTCATCACGGAGAACGCCAGCGGCCTGTTCACCGTCCGGCTGAGGGTGCAGCAGATCGGCCAGCTGCGGGCCGACGGCGTGCTCGGCCCGCCGGTGGTCGCCGAGACGGAGTACCGGTTCTCGCTGCGCGGCGCCGGGCAGGAGGGCGCCGGCGGGTCGGGTTTCTACGTCGTCGACCCGCCCAACGTGCTGCTCCTCAGCGACCGGGCGCTGCGACAGTACTACCAGACCCGCCCCGTCTACTTCTGGAACTCCGACCAGACCCGTCTGGTCGCCGACCAGCGCTACCTGCCGCTGGTCGTCCCGGACGAGCGGTTGGTCAGCGAGGTGGTCAAGTGGCTCGTCGGCGGCCCGTCGGAGTGGCTCAGCACCGGCGTCAGCCGGCTGCCCAGCGGCACCGCCCTGATCAACAACGCGGTCGAGACGGACGATCGCTGGGAGGTGACCGTCGACCTGCCCGGTGACGACAAGAGCAAGTTGGAGAAGCTCGGCATCCAGCTCGCCTGGTCGCTGCCGGAGCTGGACGGGCAGCTCCAGATCACCACCCGCAACCAGTCCCGGGTGCGCATCGACGACGTGGACCGGCACCGCCTCGCCCAGCCGCTCTACCCGCTGCCTGAGAGTCCGCAGCGCTTCACCGTCTACAACGGCGCGATCCACGCGCTGGCCTTCCCGGACGAGCCGGGCGGCACGGTGCCGGTGGCGGAGGCGGCCAATCGCGACGTGGTCACCGCGAGCGTCAGCCGCGCGGAGGACAAGCTCCTCGCCGCCCTGGTGGTGACCGCGCCGGGCGGCCGGCAGCGGCTGACCGCCGGGGTCGGCGCCGACCCGGTGCCGGTGCTGCACCCGGGCTCGCAGACGTTCGGCCAGATCGGCCGGCCGGCCTGGCTGCGCTCCCTCGGCGCCGACCAGCCGTTCGGGCTGGTGGTGGCCGACAGCCGGCTCTACCGCTTCGACCACCGGGCCCGGATGTTCCCGGTGCCGCTGAACGTCTCCGGCCCGGTGACCGCGGTCGCGGCCTCGCTGGACGGGCACCGGATCGCCCTGATCATCGGTGGCCTGCTCTACGTGGCCGCGGTGAACCTGGACGGCGGGGTGGCCTCGCCGGGGTTGGTCCGGCGGGTGCCGACCTCGCTGACGGAGCTGTCGGCGGTGGAGTGGGCGGGGGAGAACGCGCTGGTCCTGGCCGGCACGGCCGGGCGTCCCGCGGTCTACGAGGTCAGCGTCGACGGGTCGCTGGAAACGGCGCTGGTGGCCGACGTGGGCGCCCGGGTGACCCACCTCTCGACGTACCCGACGAACCCGGTGCGCCCGTTGCCCGGCGTGCCGATCATGTACGAGGCGAACGGCGTCGCCTACCGCTACCCGTTGGTCGACACCATCCGTCGCGACCAGGTGCGGGCCGCTTCACCGGCGGCGGGCGTCCGGCCGGGCAGCCCGACCGCGCCCTTCTTCCTGTTCTGAGCGGCTCGTGCGGGACGTCGGCGGGCTCTGGGCGGACCTGACCGATCTGGTGCTGCCGGCCCGGTGCGCCGGCTGCGGCGGTGCTCCGGCGACCCGTCGCGGCTTCTGTCCGGCCTGCGCCGGCGAGCTGGCGGCGCTGCGCCCCGGGCCGGTACGGCCCACCCCCGCCCCGCCGGACCTGCCGCCCTGTCACGCCCTAGGCCCGTACGCCGGCGCGTTGCGCCAGGCGCTGCTGGCGTACAAGGAACGGGGCCGGCACGGTCTGGCCCGGCCACTGGGCGCGCTGCTGGCGGAGGTGGTGGCCGGGGCGGTGGGCGAGGCCCGGCCGGTGCTGCTGGTGCCGGTGCCGGACACCGCGGCGGCGGCCCGGGCCCGGTACGGCGACCACCTGGCCCGGTTGGCCGGGCACGCCGCGGCCCGGCTGCGGCGGGCCGGGTGGGACGTGCGCACGGCCCGCCCGCTGCGGGCGTCGCCCCGGGCCGACTCGGTGACGTTGGACCGCGCCGGTCGGGCGGCCGCCGCGGCGTCGGCGTTCCGGACGCGGGGCGGACGGCCCGGGCGGGACGCCGCCGGTCGGACGGTGGTGGTGCTCGACGACATCGTCACCACCGGCGTCACCCTTGCGGCCGTCAGCCGGACTTTGCTCGCCGCGGGAATGACGCCAAAGGTCACGGCGGTGCTCGCCGCAACGCAAAAGCGGCACCGTTGGTGACGCTTCGTGTTTCCGTTTCACCCCTTGGTGTATGAGGTGCGAAAATTTGTGATCGTTATCTGCGACCGGGGGTGACTGTCGGGCGAACAGGAGTTAGCGTTTTCGTGTCGGGGGTAGGAGGTCCCACATTCACCCCCGACGGTGGAAGGAGGCGTAGCCGTACCTGACCGGTCGACGCCCACCGGGAACTCCCCGAGGTCGGTCGACCGGGTTCGAAGATCAGACGACCATCCGAAAAAGGGAGGTCACGTGGACATCGTGGTCAAGGGCCGAAACGTCGAAGTGCCGGACCATTACCGGGTGCACGTAGCTGAGAAACTGGCCAAAATCGAACGCTACGATCACAAACTCATTCGTGTCGATGTGGAGTTGTTCCACGAGCGCAATCCGCGCCAGTCCGACACCTGCCAGCGCGTCGAGATCACCTGCGTTTCCCGTGGCCCGGTGATCCGGGCCGAGGCGTGCACGAGCGACTTCTACAGCGCGCTGGACGCCGCCATCGCCAAGCTCGACACCCGGCTGCGCCGGGCGGCCGACCGGCGCCGCGTGCACCGGGGACGGCACGCGCCGCTCTCCGTCGCCGCCGCCACCGCCGGCCTGCCGGTGGCCGACCTGCCGGTGGCCGAGCTCGCCGCCCGCCCGGCCGGCACCGCCACCGCGGTGGCCGAGCGCGACGAGGAACCGGCCGACGAGTACGACGACCAGCCCTGGCACATCGCCCGGGCGAAGGTGCACCCCGCGGAGCCGATGACGGTCGACGACGCGCTGTTCCAGATGGAGCTCGTCGGGCACGACTTCTACCTGTTCCACGACAAGGAGACAGGTCGGCCCAGCGTCGTCTACCGCCGGCACGCGTACGACTACGGCATCATCTCGCTCGACATCTGATCGCTGACCACCCCTCGCAGCCGGTCACGGAGCCGGGCGGGACCACCGCCCGGGCTCCGTGGCCGACGCGCGTTGCCGGCCGGCCGCACCGCTTTCGTGCGCCCGCCGGCTCCGGCCCGGTCAGCTCGCCGCAGCCGGCGGCTCCGCGCCGCTCGGTTCGGGCGCGGGCGCGACCAGGTCCTCGGCGAGCAGCGCGCCCACCCAGGCGTCGGTCCGGTCGCCCCGGTGCTGAAGGGCGTTGCGGGCGGTGCCCTCGAAGGTGAAGCCGGCCTTCTCCGCGACCCGACGGGACGCGGTGTTGCCGACGTTGGCCCGCCACTCGATCCGGGCCAGACCGAGGGTGGTGACACCCCAGGCGGTGAGCGCGGCCAGCGCGGCCGGCAGGTAGCCGCGGCCCCGGGCGTGCGGCGCGGTCATGAAACCCACGTCGGCCAGGAGCGGATCGGCCGGGCTCAGCCGCAGGTCGATGCTGCCGGCGTAGCTGTCGTCGACGTCGGCGAGCACGAAGCACGCGCTGGTGCCGCGCGCCCAGGCGGCCCGGCAGTGGTCGAGGTACCACTCGGCGTCAGCCGGCTGGTACGGGTGCGGCACGGTGGTCCAGCGGACCGTCTCGGTGTCCCGGCAGGTGGCCACGACCGCGTCCAGGTCGCGCTCCTCCATCGGGCGCAGCCGCAGCTCGGTCTCCCCGGCGGTGGCGAAGAGGACCGGTTGCGGCCGGCCGAAGACGGCGGCCCGGCGGGCCGCCAGCGTGCCGGGACCGGCCGGGCCCGGTTCCCCGGGGGCGGGCACCTCGCCGGGAAGCAGGGAGCCGATCCAGCCCTCGGATCGTCCGCCGGCCACCGGCTGGGCCAGCCGCAGCTCGCCCTCGACCCGGAAGCCGGCGCGCAGCGCGACCAGGCGGGAGGCGTGGTTGCCGATCTCGGCCTGCCAGATCAGCCGGCGCAGCTTCACCGTCTCGAAGGCCCACCGGGCGACGGCCCGGGTGGCCCGGACGGTGACGCCCCGCCCGCGCGCCCAGGGGGCGGTCCAGTAGCCGATCTCGCCCGTGTCGTGGGCGCGGTCGATGGTGACCAGGCCGCAGGAGCCGAGCAGCTCGCCGGTGCCGGCGTCACAGACCGCGAAGGGCGCCCCGGTGCCGTGCGACCAGGCCGACGCGCTGACGTCGGTGACGAAACCGTGGGCGTGTTCCGGCAGGTACGGGCGCGGTACGGTGGTCCAGCGCTGGATGTCCGGGTCCTGGCAGGCGCGGTGCACGGCGTCCGCGTCGCTCGCCCGCCAGGGGCGCAGCAGCAGGCCGTCCTCGGTGATCTCCGCAGGCTCCATCGCGCCATCGTGCCGGACCGTTCGCGGTGGGCGTAACCGGATTCTCGCCGGCGGAGGCACCGCTGGCGCGATTTGTCGGTTTCGCCGGGCCGGACCGACGCCACCAGTGACCATCACGCCGATGGAGCGCCTACGATGGTTCGAGACTGTCTAGGGGAGCGTTGATCCGTGTCGATTCTGGAAAAGGTCCTCCGCGCGGGCGAGGGCCGTATGGTGCGTCGGCTCAAGGCCATCGCCGCCGCCGTCAACTCGATCGAGGACGACTACGTCAACCTCACCGACGAGGAGCTGCGGGGTCTGACCGAGCAGTACCGTGAGCGGCTCGCCGACGGTGAGACCCTCGACGACCTGCTGCCGGAGGCGTTCGCCACGGTTCGCGAGGCGGCCGCCCGGGTGCTCGGCCAGCGCCCGTACGACGTCCAGGTGATGGGCGGCGCGGCGCTGCACTTCGGCAACATCGCCGAGATGAAGACCGGTGAGGGCAAGACCCTGACCTCGGTCATGGCGGTCTACCTCAACGCGCTCTCCGGCAAGGGCGTGCACGTGGTCACGGTCAACGACTACCTGGCCCAGCGCGACGCCGCCTGGATGGGCCGGGTGCACGAGTTCCTCGGCCTCACCGTCGGCGTGGTGCTGCCCAACCGGCCGGCCGCCGAGCACCGCGCCGCGTACGAGTGCGACATCACCTACGGCACCAACAACGAGTTCGGCTTCGACTACCTGCGCGACAACATGGCCTGGTCGCGGGACGAGCTGGTCCAGCGCGGCCACAACTTCGCCGTGGTCGACGAGGTCGACTCGATCCTCATCGACGAGGCGCGCACGCCGCTGATCATCTCCGGCCCGGCCGAGCACTCCGCCCGCTGGTACTCGGAGTTCGCCGGGGTGGTGGCCCGGCTCCAGGCCGGCAAGGACGGCGAGGGCGACTACGAGGTCGACTACGCCAAGCGCACCATCGCGGTGACCGAGCGCGGCGTGGCCAAGGTCGAGGACCGGCTCGGCATCGACAACCTCTACGAGTCGGTGAACACCCCGCTGGTCGGCTACCTCAACAACGCCCTCAAGGCCAAGGAGCTCTTCAAGCGCGACAAGGACTACATCGTCAGCGACGGTGAGGTCCTGATCGTCGACGAGTTCACCGGCCGCATCCTGCACGGCCGTCGCTACAACGAGGGCATGCACCAGGCGATCGAGGCCAAGGAGGGGGTGGAGATCAAGCAGGAGAACCAGACCCTGGCCACCATCACCCTCCAGAACTACTTCCGCCTCTACGAGAAGCTCTCCGGCATGACCGGTACCGCCCAGACCGAGGCGGGCGAGTTCAACAAGGTCTACAAGGTCGGCGTCGTGTCCATCCCGACGCACCGGCCGATGGTCCGGCTGGACCGGGCCGACGTCATCTACAAGACCGAGAAGGCCAAGTTCAACGCGGTCATCGAGGACATCGCCGAGCGGCACCAGGCCGGCCAGCCGGTGCTGGTCGGCACCGTCTCGGTGGAAAACTCCGAGATCCTCTCCCAGCTGCTGCGTCGCCGCGGCATCCCGCACTCGGTGCTGAACGCCAAGTTCCACGCCCGCGAGGCGGAGATCGTCGCCCAGGCCGGCCGCAAGGGCGCGGTCACCGTCGCCACCAACATGGCCGGCCGGGGCACCGACATCCTGCTCGGCGGCAACGCCGAGTTCCTCGCCGCCAACGAGCTGCGCCAGCGCGGCCTCGACCCGGTGGAGCAGGAGGAGGAGTACGCCAAGGCGATGGAGGAGGTCCTGCCCACCTGGAAGCAGGCCTGCGAGGCCGAGGCGGAGGAGGTCGCCGCCGCCGGCGGTCTGTACGTGCTGGGCACCGAGCGGCACGAGTCCCGCCGGATCGACAACCAGCTGCGCGGTCGGGCCGGCCGGCAGGGTGACCCGGGCGAGTCGCGCTTCTACCTCTCCCTCCAGGACGAGCTGATGAAGCGCTTCCGGGCCGGTGCGGTCGAGGCGGTGATGGAGCGCTTCAACATCCCGGAGGACGTGCCCATCGAGTCGAAGATGGTCACCCGCCAGATCAAGAGCGCCCAGGCCCAGATCGAGGGCCAGAACGCCGAGATCCGCAAGAACGTCCTGAAGTACGACGAGGTGCTCAACAAGCAGCGTCAGGTGATCTACGCCGAGCGGCTGCGCGTGCTCAACGGCGAGGACCTCTCCGACCAGGTCCGCAACATGATCGACGACGTCGTCACCGCGTACGTCGTCGGCGCGACCAGCGACGGGTACGCCGAGGACTGGGACCTGGAGCAGCTCTGGTCCAGCCTCAAGCAGCTCTACCCGGTGGGCGTCACCATCGAGGAGCTGGAGGAGGAGGTCGGCGCCCGCGCCGGCATCGACCAGGACTTCCTGCTCGCCCGCCTCAGGGACGACGCGCACGCGGCGTACGACCGGCGTGAGGAGAGCCTCGGCGAGGAGGCGGTGCGCCAGCTGGAGCGGATGGTGCTGCTCCAGGTCATCGACCGCAAGTGGCGTGAGCACCTCTACGAGATGGACTACCTCCAGGAGGGCATCAGCCTGCGGGCGTACGCCCAGCGCGACCCGGTCATCGAGTACCAGCGCGAGGGCTTCGACATGTTCGCCACCATGATGGACGGCATCAAGGAGGAGACGGTCGGCTTCCTCTACAACCTGGAGGTGCAGGTCCAGGAGGCGGAGCCCGAGGAGGTCCAGCTGCTGGAGAAGCCGGTGGAGATCCGCGCCAAGGGCCTCAACCGGGCGCCGCAGCAGCAGGGCCTGCAATACTCCGCCCCGACGATCGACGGTGAGGCCGGCGCGGGTGCGGTCGCCCTCCAGCGGCCGGAGGAGGAGCCGCCGACGCTCGGCGTCGGGCGTACCGAGACGCCGGTCCGGCCGGCCGCGTCCGGCTCTCCCGCCGCCGCGCGTCGCCCCGCCGCCGCGCCGGGCGCGAGCGGTCAGGCCTTCGCGGCGAGCACCGCCCGGCGGGCGACGCCCGGCGCGGACGCCGAGTCCGGCCCGTCCCGCAACGCGCCCTGCCCGTGCGGCTCCGGCCGCAAGTACAAGCGCTGCCACGGCGCGCCCAACGGCGGCGCCTGACCCTCCCGGGGCGCGTGCGCCCCACCGCGTGCCGATCGAGCCGCGGTCCCGTCCGGGACCGCGGCTCGACCCGTCCCACCCGGTGACGCTGGCGGGTCAGAGGACCTGGAGTGTCGTGCAGAGCCAGTTGCCCCGGCGGTGTTCCAGGCGCAGCGCCATCGCCCACGTCCGGCCGGCGCCGGCGACCACGGCGGCCACCTCGACCGCCGCCGCCCGTGGTTCGCAGACCCGCAGCCGCCGCAGGTGCACGGTGGGACGCGTGGAGCGGCGGCGGACCGGGCCGGTGCGGTGCAGCGCCCGCGCCAGCTCCTCGCTCACCTCGGTCGAGTGCGCCGGTGCGATCAGGGAGCGGAGCTGCCCGGGCGGGCGGTAGCCGTTGAGGATCTCCAGGCAGGTGCCGACGAACCGCTGTGCCGCGCGGGTGGCCTCGGGCGTCGCGGTGGCCAGGGCGACGGCCGGCGGCCGGGACGACGGCCGGATCGATCCCGGCCGCGTCCCCGGTCCGTCGCGGCGGCCGGGCGGGCGGCCGGCGGGCTGCTGGTCCGGCCCGGAGAGGTCGAGGGCGAGCTGACCGGTCGGGCGGGGCCAGAGATCCGGTGACTCGTCCACGAACGGTGGGTCGCTGACCGGTGCGGGCCGCAGGCGGATCGGTGGGCGGGACGGCCCGGGGCGGCGGCGGATGTCGGCCATCACTCAGCCCTCATTCCTTGCGTTTGCTTTCGTTTGCCTCCGACAGGGACCGATTTTCGGGCACGACAGAGCCCGCCGTCAATGGCTGACGGGGCTGTTCGGCTACTCGGGGTCGCGGTCGGTCAGCGGGTTGCCGCGCACCCACTCGGCGGTTTCGGCGTACTTGCGCTCGATGTACTCCTCCAGCCGGGCGCGCTCCACGCGCCACTGGCCACGTCCGCCGATCTTGATCGCGGGCAGCTCGCCGCTGCGCACCATGTGGTAGACCTGCGAGTCCGACACGTTCAGCTCGGCGGCCACGTCGGAGAGCAGGAGAAACCTCGGCTCCACGGAAACCCCCGGGGTTGGCGTCGTTCGGCTCAGTTTGCCACCGTCGACCGACACCGCCCACCCCGACGGACGGTGCGGCGCCTTCCACCGCGGCGGTGCGCGGTGCATGACGGACTCGACGTACGGCATGATCGGCCGGGACCGGGCGACCTGCCGGTCCGTGAGCGATCGGGGGAACGACGGTGAGCGACGAGCTGGTCCGGGTGTACGTGCCGGCGACCGTGCCGATGCTGGCCCGGCTGCGGGAGCAGGGCCTGTCGGCCCCGGAGGGGCACGCGGTCACCCCCGCCCTGCGGGAGTGGTACGCCGAGGGCGACGAGGAGGAGCTGGAGTACGTGGCCTTCACCCGGGCCGCCCAGGACGCCCTGCGCCTGCTGCGAGAGGACCCGGCCGCGCCCCGGCGGCGGGTGGTGGTCTCGGTCGACCTGCCCCCGGCGGCGGTGGCCCGGGCCGAGGGTGAGCTGGGCTCCAGCACGGTGCGACTCACCGCCGCGGTGCCCGCGTCGGCGGTCGCCGCGCTGCACGTCGACGGGGCCGAGGCGGTCGACGACGTCGCCGCCGCCGCCGAGGTGGTCGCCGAGGCGCTCGCCGGCGATCCCGACGCGCAGTTCACCGTCGACGGGGCCGAGGACCACGAACTGGAGTGGTACGACCCCTCCGAGCTGGACCTGCTGCTGCGCGCCGCCTCCTGACCGGCCGCCGGCCGGCCCGGAACTCAGCGCCCGGTCGCGTCTCCGGCCGGCTCCGGCTCGTCGTCGTCGCGGGGGGTCGGACCGAGGGTGCGGCCGAAGGCGACGAGCGCGGTGAGCGCGCCCACGAAGAGCACCCAGATGCCGTTGTCCAGCCGGGAGATGCCCAGGCTGGTCTGGGCCACCGCGTCCGCCTCGCTGAGCGCGCCGGCCAGGTCGAGCAGCGTCCGGCCACCGATCCGGATGACCACCTCGGCGAGCAGCAGGAGCAGCCCGGGCCCGGCCCCGGCCAGCAGGTACGCCGGCCAGCGGAGCGCGGGTGTCGCCGGATCACGCCGGACCGCACGACGGCGGGCCCAGGTCAGATAGGCGAAGGCGAGCAGGCCGGCGAGCAGGCCGGCGAGCAGTGACTCGGTGCGCGACACCCACTTGGCGGCGTCGAACAGCGACGCCTGGGAGCCGTCCGCGCCGAAGAGGTCGAAGAGCGGGTCCCGGGCCCGGCTGAACGCCACCACGAAGAGCAGCGTGCCCAGGGAGGCGGCGACGATCGCGCCGACGGGGGCGGCGTTGCGGGCACCGGCGAGGGCGCCGCCGATGATGGCCGCCGCGGCGCTGGTACCGGCGATCGTGTTGGTCGTCGCGTTGTCGGCGTAGGTGAGGTTGACCGCGACGGCCGTGCCGAGGCCGACCAGCAGGCCGGTGCCGACGGCCCCCACGAACCGCAGGGTGGCCCGGTCGCTGCGCCGGGCGAGCGGCTCGGCCACGGCCAGCGCGACCGCGGCGCCGGCCACCAGTGCGGCCGAGATCACCCCGGGCAGGGCGAAGGCGGAGAGGCTGATCGCGGTGACGCCGGCCGCCGCCGAGTTGATCGCCTCCCGGGTGGACCAGAGCATCGCCGCGAGCCAGCCGACCGCCAGCAGCGCCAGCACACCGGTGCCCGGCGCGCCAGTCGGCCGGCCGGGGGCCGCCGACGGCGGCGCCTGGTCGGCGGGCTCGGCGGTGTCCGGCTGGTCCGGCTCCGCGGCCGTCGGGCTGCCGGGCTGGTTGCTCATCGTCTCCCCTTCGACGTCTCGCCCGCGGGCGCGGGCGGGCACATCACCGGCAACCCAGCGTACGCGCCCGCCCGGGCATCGGTTCCCGCCGACGCCGCCCTGCTTTCCTTCGGCGAAAGGCGACATCCGGGTACGGATCCGCGCCGAGCGGGGCCTCAGGCTTCTCATTCAATGGTTTCCGGACGGGCGGCGCGTCAGCGTCGGGAAGGGGGCATGGGAGAATCGGCCGAGGTCCCGCCGCCGTACCGTTCACCCGGGCGGCGTCCGGCGTCCGGCCGTCCGGTCGGTGCCCGCGGGTCCGATTTCGCCACCGCCGTCGAGATCGCACAGGAGCCTGTGATGGACGCCGTGTTCTCCGTACCCGAGCCGCGCAACGAGCCGGTACGCACCTACGAGCCGGGCAGCGCCGACCGGGAGCGGCTCCGGAAGCGGCTGACCGAGCTGGCCGCCGAGCGCATCGAGCTGCCGATGACGATCGCCGGCGAGCAGCGGATGGCCGGCGGCCAGTCGATCGACGTCGTCCAGCCGCACAAGCACGCCCACGTGCTCGGTGTCACCGGCCACGCCAACCACTCCGACGCCCGCGCCGCGGTCAAGGCCGCCAAGGACGCCGCGCCGATGTGGCGCGCGCTGCCGTTCGAGGAGCGGGCCGCGATCTTCCTGCGCGCCGCCGAGCTGCTCGCCGGCCCGTGGCGGGACACCCTGAACGCCGCCACCATGCTCGGCCAGTCCAAGACCGTGATCCAGGCGGAGATCGACTCGGCCTGCGAGTTCATCGACTTCCTCCGGTTCAACGTGCACTTCGCCCGGCGGCTGCTCGAGGAGCAGCCGGTGTCGTCGCCGGGGGTGTGGAACCGGTTCGACCACCGCCCGCTGGAGGGCTTCGTCTACGCGGTCACCCCGTTCAACTTCACCGCGATCGCCGGCAACCTGCCCTCGGCCCCGGCCCTGCTCGGCAACACCGTGGTCTGGAAGCCGGGCCCGACCCAGCAGTTCGCCGCGCACTTCACCATGCGGCTCTTCGAGGCGGCCGGCCTGCCCCCGGGCGTGATCAACATGGTCACCGGGCGCGGCGAGGAGGTCTCCGACGTCGTGCTCGCCGACCCGGACCTGGCCGGCATCCACTTCACCGGCTCCACCAAGGTCTTCCAGCACCTGTGGCGGACCGTCGGCGAGAACATCGCCGGCTACCGGGGCTACCCGCGCCTGGTCGGCGAGACCGGCGGCAAGGACTTCGTGGTCGCGCACAGCAGCGCCGACGTCGACGCCCTGCACACCGCCCTGATCCGGGGCGCGTACGAGTACCAGGGTCAGAAGTGCTCGGCCGCCTCGCGGGCGTACGTGCCGCGCTCGCTCTGGGAGGGTGGGCTGCGCGACCGGCTGGCCGCCACCACGGACTCGCTGACCTACGGCGACGTCACCGACTTCAGCAACTTTGGTGGCGCGGTGATCGACGAGAAGGCGTTCAGCCGGCACACCGCCGCGCTGGAGCTGATCTCCGACGACGACACCTGCCGGATCCTCGCCGGTGGGACCGCCGACGACTCGGTCGGCTACTTCGTCCGGCCGACCCTGTTCGAGTGCACCGACGCCGCGCACGAGACGTTCACCACGGAGTACTTCGGCCCGATCCTGGGGGTGCACGTCTTCGACGACGCCCGCTTCGACGACGTGGTCCACCAGGCCGAGTCGATCGCCCCGTACGCGCTGACCGGCTCGATCTTCGCCAACGACCGCCGGGTGGTCGAGGCGGTGGCCGAGAAGATGCGTTACGCGGCCGGCAACTTCTACATCAACGACAAGCCGACCGGCGCGGTGGTCGGGCAGCAGCCCTTCGGCGGCGCCCGGGCCAGCGGCACCAACGACAAGGCCGGCTCCTGGCTCAACCTGGTCCGCTGGCTGTCGCCGCGCACGCTCAAGGAGACGTTCGTCCCGCCGACCGACCACACCTACCCCCACATGGGCTGACGGGTGCGCCCGGGCCCCTGCCGACGAGGCGGGGGCCCGGGGCCGCCGGTCCTCCGCCCCGGGCGGCGGCGCTTCGTCGGGTCGGCTGTGCGGGCCGGTCGGTCGAGCCGTCCGGCTCGGGCGACCCGCCGGACGGCGACCAGGCATCGACGCTCCTGGCAGCACTGTCGTCCGCCGACAGTGCACATTGGAAATCCTGCCGGGTGGCAAATCCGGATTTCCTGGACGCTGCGACGGCAAAGTGGCAGCTTAGAGGGCATGGCGGAATCCGGAGTCAACCCCACCGCGGCGGCCCTCCTGGGCCTGCTGCACGAGGGCCCGATGACAGGCGGCCAGTTGATGGCCGCCGCCGAGCGCCGACTGGCGCCGTACTGGTCGATGACCCGCAGCCAGGTCTACCGCGAGTTGCCGGTGCTGGCCGAGCGGGGTTTCGTGCGGCTGGGCAAGCCCGGACCGCGGATGAGCCAGCCGTACGCGATCACCGCGTCCGGGAAGCGGACGTTCTCCCGCTGGCTGGCGGAGGATCCGGGGCGGGACACCATCCGCAACCCGATCGCCCTGCGGATCGCCTTCGGCAGCCTGCACTCGGCCAGCCAGCTGAAGAACCTCCAGGCCTCGGCGAACGAGTACCACACCGAGGCCCTGGCGCGGGTCCGGGAGCAGGTCAAGAACGCCAAGAAGGAAGGCGACCCGTACGACGCCAGCGCGCTGGAGTTCGCTGTGGCGTACCACAAGGCCGCCCTGTCCTGGCTGAAATCCGCCCCGGTGGGTTGATCCGGGCCCTCGCGGAGATTTCTTGGCTCGTGAACTGCGGGGCTCGCAAGCTCACTCCTCGCCCTCGCTGAGATTCTTGGCTCGTGAACTGCGGGGCTCGCAAGCTCACTCCTCGCCCTCGCAGTACGCTTGTCTGTCGTGACTGCTGCCGATTACGCCGAACAGCTCAAGGACCTCGACGCGACCCTCAAGAACATCGAGGCCGTCCTCAATCTGGACCGGCTGCACGAGGAGAAGGCCCGGCTCGAGGAGCAGGCCTCCGCGCCCGACCTCTGGGACGACCAGGCGAAGGCGCAGCAGGTGACCTCGCAGCTGTCGTACGTCAACGGTGAGATCAGCAAGCTGGGCAGCCTGCGCTCCCGCCTCGACGACGCCGGGGTCCTGCTGGAGCTGGCCGAGGCCGAGTCCGACCCGGGGGTGCTGACCGAGGTCGAGACCGAGATCGCCGGCCTGACCAAGGCCATCCAGGAGATGGAGGTCCGCACCCTGCTCTCCGGCGAGTACGACTCCCGGGAGGCGCTGGTCGCCATCCGGGCCGGCGCCGGGGGCGTGGACGCGGCGGACTTCGCCGAGATGCTGCTGCGGATGTACCTGCGCTGGGCGGAGCGGCACGGCTACCCCACCGAGGTCTACGAGACCTCGTACGCGGAGGAGGCCGGTCTCAAGTCCGCCACCTTCACCGTCAAGGTCCCGTACGCCTACGGCACGCTCAGCGTCGAGTCGGGCACCCACCGACTGGTGCGGATCAGCCCCTTCGACAACCAGGGGCGCCGGCAGACCAGCTTCGCCGGGGTCGAGGTGCTGCCGGTGGTGGAGCAGACCGACAGCATCGAGATTCCCGAGAACGAGATGCGGATCGACGTCTACCGCTCGTCCGGCCCGGGTGGACAGAGCGTCAACACCACCGACTCGGCGGTGCGGATCACCCACATCCCGACCGGCATCGTGGTGACCTGCCAGAACGAGAAGTCGCAGCTCCAGAACAAGGCCTCCGCGCTGCGCGTGCTCCAGGCCCGGCTGCTGGAGCGCAAGCGCCAGGAGGAGCAGGCCAAGATGGCGGGCCTGAAGACCGACGCCGCCGGCTCGTGGGGCGACCAGATGCGCTCGTACGTCCTGCACCCGTATCAGATGGTGAAGGATCTCCGAACCGAGCAGGAGACCGGCAATCCGTCCTCGGTCTTCGACGGCGAGTTGGACAGCTTCATCGAGGCCGGTATCCGTTGGCGCAAGCAGCAGCAGCTCGCCAACGACGCTGCGTGATCGACTGTGGGCGGAGCGCGTCGTCGGTCCTCTGGTGACCGGGGGAATCGACGACGCGCCTCGCTCAGGTGGGGCGTGGGACTTGGCTCAGCGGTTACACCGCGTAGACTCACCACCCGTGATTCAGCTTGAGCAAGTGACGAAGACGTACCCGAAGGCGTCCCGGCCTTCGCTCGACAACGTGTCCGTCTCGATCGAGAAGGGCGAGTTCGTCTTCTTCATCGGTCCATCCGGCTCCGGCAAGTCCACGATCATCAAAATGCTGCTGCACGAGGTCAGCCCCAACAAGGGCCGGGTCGTCGTGAACGGCAAGGACGTCACCTCGATGCGCTCCTGGAAGCGACCCCACTTCCGGCGTTCGATCGGCTGCGTCTTCCAGGACTTCCGGCTGCTGCCCAACCGCACCGCGTACGAGAACGTGGCGTTCGCCCTCGAGGTGATCGGCAAGACCAAGGCGGTCGCCCGCCGGGTCGTGCCGGAGGTGCTGGAGCTGGTCGGGCTCGGTGGCAAGGAGCACCGCTACCCGCACGAGCTCTCCGGTGGTGAGCAGCAGCGGGTCGCCGTCGCCCGGGCGTTCGTGAACCGCCCGCTGATCCTGCTGGCGGACGAGCCGACCGGAAACCTGGACCCGGACACCTCGATCGAGATCATGCGCCTGCTGGACCGGATCAACCGCACCGGCACGACCGTCGTGATGGTCACGCACGATTCCAACATCGTGAACCAGATGCGCCGCCGCGTCGTCGAGATCGAGAGCGGCCGCATCGTGCGCGACCAGGCCCGCGGCGTCTACGGGTGAGCCGGCGCTCCGCCCCTGCCGTACACCCTGACGAACACCTCATGCCGGAGAGCCGGAGGAACACCCGATGCGGATGAAATACGTCCTGTCCGAGGTACTGGTCGGACTGTGGCGCAACGTCACGATGACCATCGCGATGATCATCACGATGGCGGTGTCGCTGACCATGCTCGGCGCCAGTGGCCTGCTGTACCAGCAGGTCGGCGACATGAAGGACCTCTACTACGAGAACGTTCAGGTCTCCATCTTCCTGGCGACCGACGTCAGCGCCGAGCAGCGTGACGGCCTGGACGCCAAGTTGAAGGGCGACCCCCTGGTCAAGGAGGTCGTGTACGTCAACAAGGACGAGGCGTACAAGCGCTTCCAGGAGATGTACCAGGACGCCCCCGACCTGGTGAACGCCGTCAAGGCCGACCAGCTGCCCGAGTCGTTCCGGATCAAGCTGGTCAATCCCGAGCAGTACCGGGACATCTACAACCAGTACAAGGACACCGAGGGGGTCGACGAGATCGTCGACCAGAGCAAGCTGCTCGACCAGATCTTCAACGTCCTGACCGCGATCCAGAACATCGCGCTGGGTGCCGCCACCGTGATGGCCTTCGCCGCGCTGCTGCTGGTCGCCAACACCATCCAGGTCGCCGCGTACAGCAAGCGGCGTGAGGTGGCGGTCATGAAGCTGGTCGGCGCGTCGAACTGGTTCATCCAGGCGCCGTTCGTGCTGGAGGCCGTGGTCGCCGGTCTGATCGGCTCCCTGCTGGGCCTGGTGGCCCTGATCGGCGCGAAGACGTTCCTGTTCAGCGGGTCGCTGAAGGCCCTGGAGGGGCTGCTCTCGCCGATCGAGTGGTCGGACATCTTCCTGGTGTTCCCGCTGATGGCCGGGGTGGGCTGCCTGATCAGCGCGATCACCGCGTGGATCACGCTCCGCTTCTACCTGCGGGTCTAGTCACGTCGGCTCTCCGCAAGGGCCCTTCCGCGCCAGGAATAAACGGCGCGGGAGGGCCCTTGTCGTTCGGGTAGCATGATCTCCGCCCCGGGCCGGTGACACCGGCCGCGGGTCACACGGAAGGGGGTGGCGCCGATGCCACGGGAAAAGGGTCGCAAGGTGGTCGCCTCCAACAAGAAGGCGCGTCACGACTACGCCATCCTCGACACGTACGAGGCGGGCATGGCGTTGACCGGCACCGAGGTGAAGTCGCTGCGGGCCGGGCGGGCCTCACTGGTCGACGCGTTCGCCCAGGAGCGCGACGGCGAGCTGTACCTGCACGGGATGCACATTCCCGAGTACACCCAGGGCACGTGGACCAACCACGAGCCCCGGCGTACCCGCAAGCTGCTGCTCAAGCGGCTGGAGATCGACCGGCTGATCGGCAAGACCCGCGAGGGTGGCCTGACCATGGTCCCCCTGCAGGTCTACTTCTCCGACGGCTGGGCCAAGGTGGAAATCGCCCTGGCCAAGGGTAAGAAGTCTTACGACAAGCGCCAGGACCTGGCCAAGCGGGACGCCGACCGGGAGATCGCCCGGGTGGCGGGCCGGCGCGGCAAGGGCATGGACGACTGATTTGTCGCATACGTCCCGGTCGGCACGCCGGCCGGGGGCTCGGGATGAAACCCGTTGCGGCAGGCGTTAGGCTTGTCAGTGCCGCCACAAGGCGGCCCGTCGAGGGGGTGACTGGTTTCGACTTCGTACGCAGCGACAGGGGAAGCGAGCCGAGGAAGCCGACGTCGTCTCGAGAATCGGTCGTCGGAAACCAATAAGCGCCAAGAACAATCGCGCTGACTTCGCTCTCGCCGCCTGAGGCGAGTAGTGAGTCTGTCGGCCTGGGAGCGCCTTCGACCCAGTTAGCCGGCATCAGCTAGAAGGCTGGCCAACCGGACCCGGTCGCGGGGTCCGTGCGGCGAGATTAATCAGCGACTGGGCCCGTCACACCAACTTGCTCGCGTGAGCGGTGGGGCCGAGTAGAGGCACAGCGAGCTGCGCTCGGAGAAGCCCTGACAAACCGGCGAAGGACCCGGGTTCGATTCCCGGCACCTCCACCACCTCGAACTGTGCGCCCCGGTCCACCTGGACCGGGGCGCACAGTGGTTTCCGGCCCCGCGCCCGGGCCCGTTGATGCTGGTGGGACCACTGGTGCCGCTGGGGCGAATGAGCCGCCGGCAGCCCCTGGACAGCGACCACCGACGGGTTCACCATCGCTGTACGCGGTAGCTCAGCAGTGCGGGAGGTGCCCATGGCCACCGGTCCGATCCAGCAGCCGTCCGTCGTCCCACCGACGGTCCGCCCGCCCGCGGCCCGCCGGCCCGGCCCCTCGGGCGACCTGTACGCCCTGGCCCGGGCACTCGCCGTAGCTCCCAACCAGCCGCGCTGGCGGGAGCGGGTCATCGTCCACCTCACCCCGGTGCGCCGGGGCTTCGCCGAGCACGTCCGGGTCACCGAGGGGCCGGGCGGCCTCTACGCCGAGGTGCTCGCCCAGGCGCCCCGGCTGCACCGTGGCGTACGGCTGCTCACCAGGGAGCACACGGCCATCATCGCGGCGCTCGCCGACCTGCGGGACGCCGTCGAGGCGCCGGGGGTGTGCGCCGAGGAGCTGCGCCGGCGCACCGACGAGCTGCTGCGGGCCCTGGCCCGGCACCGGCAGCGTGGCGCGGACCTGCTCTGGCAGGCGTACCAGACCGACCTCGGTGGGGAGACCTGACCGGACGGGAACCGGTCGGCGGTGGGTGGCGTCCAACCGGCATGCGTCGACTCATCGCTCTGCTGGGCCTGCCCCTCGTGCTGATCGCTGCCGGCTGTGCACCCGCCGGTTCCGGCCGGGTCGCCGGCGGAGGCTCGTCCGGCGACGGCGCCGACCATCGCTGGGAGGCGTTCGAGCAGCGGGCCGTGGAGGTGGCGGAGGGCTGGCGCCCCGCCGCCGCCTGGTCGACCGGATACGTGCCGCTGGAGGCCCCGACGGTGCTGGTCGGCGATCCGGGTTTCACCGCCGAGACCGAGCAGGCCTTCCTGGCCGGGTGGTACCGGGACCAGGTCGAGCTGCCGTCCGCCCGGCCGGCCGACGGCGCGATCCGCTTCCCGGACGGCACGCTGACCGTGCCGCTGGTCAGCGCCGCGGAGGCGTACCGGCAGCTCGACCAGGGTGACCCGCCGCCGTGCGAGGGACGGCCGAGACAGCCCCGCCCGACGGTCGAGCCCGGCCCGGACGGTTCGGTGTCCAGCCCGGTCACCAGCGCCTGCATCCCGCTCACCGTCACCGCCGTGAAGCTGGGCAGCGCCGAGGTGCGTACCAGCCGGGGCGTCGCCGCGGTGCCGGCCTGGCTGTTCACCGTGGCGGAGCTGACCGCTCCGGTGGCCCGCGTCGCGGTGGCGCCGCAGTCGGTCACCCCGCTGCCCGAGCCGACCGCGCCGGCCCGGCCGGGCCCGGACGGCGTGGTGGGCGCCCAGCACGTCCAGACGGTGGACGGGGCGAAGTTGACCTACGCGCTCGGCGTCGGCGCCTGCGACACCGGGACCACCCCGCTGGTGCAGGAGCACGACAACGCGGTGGTGGTCGGTGGGGGCGTGGTCCGCGCCACCGGCGCCTGCATCGACCTGCTCAAGATGGAGCCGGTCACGGTCACCCTGAAGGCCCCGCTGGGCGCCCGGCCGGTGCTCGACGTGCTGACCGGCCGGGTCCTCACCCAGCAGCGTCGTTGAGCGTCAGAGGATGCGCGGCACGTCGGTGCTGATCGGGGCCGGCAGCACCGTCGGTCCGTCGGCCCGCAACGCGCCGGCCAGCGCGTCCCCCAGCTCCTCGGAGCCGGCGACCACCCGGGTCTCGCAGCCGTAGCCGCGGGCGATCGCGGTGATGTCCAGCCCGGGCAGCTCCAGGCCGGGTACCCCGGGCGTGTGCTTGAAGTCGGCGAACGACTTGAGGATCGCGTACTGCTGGTTGACCGGTACCAGCACCACCAGCGGCAGCCGCAGCCGCGCGGCGGTCCAGAGCGCCTGCACCGAGTAGTGGAACGAGCCGTCCCCGATCACCGCGACCACCGGCCGGCGTCGCCCGGCGTCCCGCTCGGCCAGGGCGATCCCCACCGCCGCCGGCAGGCCGTACCCGAGGCCACCGCTGGCCATGGTGAAGTACGACGCCGGCCGGGTGATCGGCAGCCGGCGGCGCAGCGCGGCCAGGTTGGACGGCGACTCCTGCACCAGGATCCCGTCGGTCGGCCAGTGCGCGGCCAGCGCGGCGAAGAGCGCGTCCGCGCTCGGTGGGTCCTCCGGCTCGGGCGGGGCCGGCGCCGGCCGTGGCTCGGGTGGCGGCCGGTCGGCGGCCGGCAGCAGGTCCAGCAGGGCGGCCAGGGTGAGCCCCGCGTCGCCGAGCAGGCTGTCGCCGACCGGGGCGCGGGCCGCCTCCTCGGAGTCGTCCGTGACGTGCAGCAGCCGGGCCCCCTCCGGCAGGTGGTCGCCGGGCACGTGCGGGTAGTACCGGAACACCGGCGCGCCCACCACCAGCACGGTGTCGTGCCCGCTCAGCTTCTCCGCCAGCGGGGCCATCGCGAAGGGCAGCACCCCCCGGTAGTGCGGGTGGTGCTCGGGGAAGGCGGCCCGCTCCGGCGCCGGCGCCGACCAGACCGGCGCGGCGAGCCGCTCGGCCACCGCCACCGCCACCGGCCAGGCCCCGGCCCGGTCCACGGCCGCGCCGAGCACCAGCACCGGGGAGCGGCTGCCGGCCAGCACCGTGGCGAACTCCCGCAGCCGCTCCGGGTCGGGGGCGAACCGGGTGGCCACCGTGCGGACCTGAGGTGGCGGGTCCGCCGGCTGGTCCCAGTCGTCCAACGGCAGGGAGAGGAAGACCGGGCCCGTCGGTGGTTGGGCCGCCGTCGCGTACGCCCGCATCACCGCCCCGGGGACGTCCTGCGCGCGGACCGGCTCGTGGGTCCACTTCACGTACGGCTGGGGCAGCTCGGTCGGGTGCCGGCTGGCCAGCCGGGGCTCCATCAGCAGCATCTCCCGGCTCTGCTGGCCGGCGGTGACGATCAGCGGGGTCCGGTTGTGCCAGGCGGTGACGAGGTTGCCCATGCCGTTGCCGGTGCCCGGGGCGGTGTGCAGGTTGACGTGCGCGGGTCGGCCGCTGGCCTGGGCGTACCCGTCGGCCATGGCCACCGCCGACGCCTCGTGCAGGGCGTGGACGTACTGGAAGTCCGCCGGGAAGTCCTGCAGGAACGGCTCCTCGGTCGAGCCGGGATTGCCGAACACGGTGGTCAGATCCAGGGCGCGGAGCAGGTCGTAGGTGGTGTCCCGGACGGTCGCCATCGTCCCCCGCCTCCGTGTCCCGGCCCGTGCCGCTCCGCCGGCACGGCCCGGTGGACCGTCCCCGACCTGCCGAATCTATCGGGGCGGGACGGACGACTCGGGTGCTTTCCGGCTCACCGGGCGAATGGTGCGCCGGTCAGGGCAGCGGGAAGGGCGTCTTGATGCCGTCCAAGGCGTGCCCGCAGGGGCAGTCCCGGTCGGCCGGCAGCGCGGCCAGCGCGTCCAGCAGCACCCCGCGCAGCCGGTCGGTGTTCTCCGCGAAGACCCGGAACACCTCCTCCTGGGTCACCGACTGCCCGGCCTCGACGCCGGCGTCCAGGTCGGTGACGAGCGCGATCGAGGTGTAGCAGAGGGCCAGTTCCCGGGCCAGCACCGCCTCCGGGTGGCCGGTCATGTTGACCACCGTGCCGCCCATCGAGGCGAACCAGCGGGACTCGGCGCGGGTGGAGAAGCGCGGGCCCTCCACCACCACCACCGTGCCGCCGTCCACCGCCGGCACGTCCCGGCCGGCCGCGGCGGTCAGCAGCGTCCGCCGCCCGACCGGGCAGTACGGGTCGCCGAAGGGCACGTGCACCGCGCCCCGGTCGTAGTAGGTCTGGGCACGGCCGCTGGTGCGGTCGATCAACTGGTCCGGCACCACGAACGTGCCCGGGCCCAGCTCGGGGCGGAGCCCGCCGACCGCGCACGGGGCGAGCACCTGGCGCACCCCGAGCGAGCGCAGCGCCCAGAGGTTGGCCCGGTACGGGATCAGGTGCGGCGGATACCGGTGGTCCCGGCCGTGGCGGGGGAGGAAGGCCACCGGACGACCGCCCACCTCGGCGATGGTGACCGGGTCGGAGGGGGCCCCGTAGGGCGTGTCGACCACGTGTTCGGTGGCGCCGTCGAGGAGCGCGTAGAGCCCCGAGCCGCCGATCACCGCGATGTCCGCCGTCGGACCCATCGTGCCTCCCTCGATCCTGCTCGATCACCCGCCGGTCAGACCTTAGCCAGCGCCCCGGGTGCAGGCTATGGTGCCAGGCATGGCGGTGACAGCACGGATGATCGACGGCACCCGGTTCCCGGGCCCGGCGCGCGGCTGACGGTGTCCGACATGCAGGAGGAGGGACAGGCGATCGGCGGTCGAGCCATCGAGTCGATGACCGGGCGGTTACTGGTCGCGACTCCGGCCCTCAAGGATCCGAACTTCGACCGCACGGTGGTGCTGCTGGTCGCCCACGAAGCCGGTGGGGCGCTCGGCGTCGTGCTCAACCGGGCGACCGAGGTGCCCGTCGCCGACGTGCTGGGCGACTGGAGCGACCTGGCCCGCCACCCCGCGGTGCTCTTCGAGGGCGGTCCGGTGCAGCCGGACTCGGCGATCTGCCTGGCCCGGATGCGGCACCCGATGCGGCGGCTGAAGGGCTTCCAGCAGATCTCCGGCGCGGTGGGCACCGTCGACCTGTCGGCCGACCCGGAGAGGCTGCGCGACGGCATCGGCGGCATCCGGGTCTTCGCCGGTTACTCCGGCTGGGGCACCGGTCAGCTGGAACAGGAGATCGAGGACGGGTCCTGGTTCGTCTTCGACGCGCTGCCCGGTGACGCCTTCGTCGACCGGCCGGACGACCTCTGGCAGATGGTGCTGCGCCGGCAGGGCGGGATCATGGCGGCGGTGGCGCATTTTCCCCCGGACGTGGCGTTGAACTGACCCCGATCGGGGGGTACCCCCGCGAGATGACCATGCCGACCGGCGTGTGTATAGTTCTCTGCGTGCCCGGGTGACCGGGACGAAGGCAAGGGGCCGTGGCGCAGCTGGTAGCGCACCACACTGGCAGTGTGGGGGTCAGGGGTTCGAGTCCCCTCGGCTCCACCCTTGCGAAGGGCGTCCGTCAGACATGACGGACGCCCTTCGTCGTTCCTGGCGGCGACAGTAGCCGAGCAGGTAGCCGCAGCTACTGTTCCTCGCCCCACAGCACGTCCCCATCGCGTCGCCAGCCCGGACGGGCTGAGTGGGGATGACGTGGCTGCAGATGGCCCTCGATGACGCCGATCTGGGCGGGATGTCCGGGTGGGGGAACTGGTGACCGCGGTTGCTCGTCCAATTGCCTGAGGGTTCGGGCCGCTCAACTGCCCGGCGGTCGTTGCGACGGGAGACAAAGATGCGCGGAAGCAGGTACCTGACAGCTGTCGTGGCGGTCGGGATAGTGCTCGGGGGCTGCGGTGAGCGGGTCGGGCCGGAGGCAGCGGCTCCGGGTAGGTCCCAGGCCGCTGGTACGGGATCTGCGTCGGCTGTGTCGCCGCAGGCGGATCCTGTCGCGCTGATCGGCGCCTGGAAGGTGGCGGAGGTCGACGAAGGCGCGGGCGACATTCTGCGGCTCGCACCCGACACGCACGACGGCCTGCTGCTGTTCGTCCGCTGCGGTGTGTTGATGGGAACGTGGCGGGCCAATGTCAACGGCCTGTTCGTCGCCGACACCTCCGGATATTCGGCCTCCCACGACGGCCCGGGATGCCGGCCCGGTGCTGGGGCCACTCCCGCCTGGCTGCGTCGGGCCAGCGCCTTCCGTGTGGAGGGCGGTAGCCCCGTTCTGCTCGATGACCGGGGCGGGCCCGTCGCCAGGTTGCTGCCCGGCGCGAAGCCCACCCCCGGGCCGAACCTGTTGCCGTCCCTGGCGGAGCCGCCCGTGGTCACCGACGAGGTCCGGCGTGCCTTCGCGCCGGCTGCCGCGCTGCCGGCGGGCCTGACGCCAGCGCGCCGTGACACCCTGCTCGGTCGATGGGTGCCCATGGACGTTCCGACGAGTAGCCCCAGGCCCGAGCGGCCGCACGTGGAGCTGCGCGACGACGGCGAATGGCGCGGTTCCGACGGCTGCAACGGTGAGGGAGGGCGATGGGTCGCCGGACCGGCAGGCGACCTGCTCGCCACCAGCGGACCCAGCACGTTGATCGGTTGTGACAACCTCTCGGTCGGGTTCTGGCTCTCCAATGCCTCGCGGGCAGGGCTGGACGGCGACGTGCTCGTGCTCCTCGACGCCCAGGGCGGGGAGATCGGTCGGCTGCAGCGCGACAGATGAGGCGGCCGATCGTAAAAACGACGTCTAGCACCGGGCCTTGAGTTGCCGCTCGCCTGACGAGGAGGTCGCGGACGAAGTGCGGGCGGGGTGTCGAACCTTTCTCGCCTCCCGCCCGTACCAGTGCGCGGGAGGTCAAACTCATGACCGTACGCCGAGTGCTCGCCGCCGTCGCGGCCGTCGCCGCGACCGTCCTGCTCACCCCGGCGCCCGCCGCCGCGCACGGCGCGCCGACCAGCCCGCTGAGCCGCTCGGTGGCCTGCGGTCCGGAGGGTCCGCACGCCGCGACGCCGGTCTGCCGGGCCGCCGTCTCGGCCGGCGCGGCGGTACGCGAGTGGGACAACATCCGGGTCTTCGGCGTCAAGGGCCGGGACCGGCAGCGGATCCCCGACGGGGAGCTGTGCAGTGGCGGGCTGTCGGCGTACCGGGGGTTGGACCTGCCGCGCACGGACTGGCCGGCGACCGAGGTGACCGGCGGGGCGAAGTTCACCTTCCGCTACCGGGGCACCATCCCGCACAAGGGCACGTTCCGGCTCTACGCCACGGTCCCGGGCTACGACCCGGAGCACCGGCTGACCTGGGAGGACATCGCCCCACGCCCGTTCCTGACGGTGACCGACCCGCCGCTGCGCAACGGCTCGTACCAGATCCCGGGGCGGCTGCCGAGCGGGCTGACCGGCCGGCACCTGATCTACACCGTGTGGCAGAACTCCGACACCCCGGACAGCTACTACTCCTGCTCCGACGTGGTGTTCCGCCCGTCGGCCGGGTCGGCCGGCGCCACCCCGACCGCGCGCCCCTCCACCACGACACCGCCGAAGGCGGAGGCGGTGCCCTCCACCGGCGGCGTGCCGGCGTTGACGGCCGGGCCGGTCGAGGGCGCCGGCGTACCGGTGGCCTCGGTGACCCACCTCGGCGGCGACAACCTGCCGCTGGTGGTGGGCGCGGCGGTCGCGGTGACCGCGCTGCTGGCCGCCATGGTCGGGATGCGGCTGCGCCGGGCGGGCGCCGTACCCCCGGGGCGTCCCTGCGAGGTGCGCAACCACCGCGCGGGCCAGCGCCGCGTCACGGCCCGGGGTGGGCGTCAGCCGAGCAGGCGGTCGATCTCGGCCAGCTCGTCGGCGGTGAAGTCGAGGTTGCGCACCGCGGCGACGTTCCCCTCCAACTGGGCGACGCTGCTCGCCCCGATGATCAGGCTGGTCATCCGGGGGTCGCGCAGCGCCCAGGCGAGCGCGAGCTGAGCCAGCGTCTGGCCGCGCCCCTCGGCGACCTTGCCCAGCCCCCGGATGGTGGCGAGCTTCTCCTCGGTCACGTCGCTCTCGTCGAGGAAGATGCTGGTGCGCACCCGGGAGTCCTCCGGGATGCCGCCGAGGTAGCGGTCGGTGAGCAGGCCCTGGGCGAGCGGGCTGTACGCGATGCAGCCCGCACCGACCTCCGCCAGCGTGTCCAGCAGGCCGTCCTCCTCGGTCCAGCGGTTGAGCATCGAGTACGACGGCTGGTTGATCAGCAGCGGGGTGCCCAGGTCCCGCAGGATCGCCGCGGCCCGGGCGGTCTGCTCCGAGTCGTAGTTGGAGACGCCCACGTAGAGCGCCCGGCCGGAGCGGACGATGGCGTCGAGCGCGCCCATCGTCTCCTCCAGCGGGGTGTCCGGGTCGAACCGGTGCGAGTAGAAGACGTCGACGTAGTCCAGGCCCATCCGGCGCAGCGACTGGTCCAGCGAGGAGATCAGGTACTTGCGCGAACCCCACTCGCCGTACGGGCCGGGCCACATCAGGTAGCCGGCCTTGCTGGAGATGACCAGCTCGTCCCGGTACGGCTTCAGGTCCGTCGCCAGCAGCCGGCCGAAGTTCTCCTCGGCGCTGCCGGGGGGCGGCCCGTAGTTGTTGGCCAGATCGAAGTGGGTGACCCCGAGGTCGAAGGCGCGTCGGACGATGTCCCGCTGCCGGTCGAAGGGCCGGTCCGGCCCGAAGTTGTGCCACAGGCCGAGCGAGATGGCGGGCAGCCGCAGCCCGCTGCGCCCGCTGCGTCGGTAGGTCATCTGGTCGTAGCGGTCGTCCGCGGCGAGGTAGGTCACGATCATGAGCCTAACGCCGGTCGGGCGCGAACCGGCGTGCACCGCGGACGCCGGGGGTAGCTTCGAGCGCATGCGCTTCGTCCCGCTCGACACCCCCAAGCCCGTTTCGAAGATCGGCCTCGGCACCTGGCAGTTCGGCTCGAAGGAGTGGGGTTACGGCCCCGACTACGAGCGCCGGGCCGCGGAGATCGTCCGGCGCGCGCTCGACCTCGGCGTCACCCTCTTCGACACCGCCGAGGTGTACGGCTTCGGCCGCAGCGAGCGGATCCTCGGCGCCGCGCTCGGTGACGACCGGGAGAAGGTCGTCGTCGCCAGCAAGGTCTTCCCGGTGCTGCCGATCGCCCCGGTGGTGCAGCAGCGGGCGGTCGCCTCGGCGGCCCGGCTCGGCGTCACCGGCATCGACCTCTACCAGGTGCACCAGCCCAACCCGGTGGTGGCCGACACCCACACCATGCGCGGCATGCGCGCCCTGCAGGACGTCGGCCTGGTCGCCGAGGTCGGGGTCAGCAACTACCCGCTGCGTCGCTGGCGCTTCGCCGAGGCCGCGCTGGGCCGCCGGGTGCTCAGCAACCAGGTCCGCTACAGCCTGGTCGACCGTGCCCCGGAGGAGGACCTCATTCCGTACGCGGAGCGGGCCGGCCGGATCGTCATCGCGTACAGCCCGCTCGCGCAGGGCTTCCTCTCCGGCCGGTACGACGCCGCGCACCCGCCGAGCGGGGCGGTGCGCCGGGCCAACCCGTACTTCCTGCCGGAGAACCTGGAACGCGGCGCCGCGCTCCTCGGCACGCTGCGCGAGGTGGCCGACGCGCACGCCGCCACTCCCAGCCAGATCGCCCTGGCCTACCTGTTGCACCGCCCGAACGTGGTGGCCATCCCCGGCGCGTCCAGCGTGGAGCAGATGGAACGCAACGCGGCCGCCGCCGAGATCGACCTGACCGACGACGAGTACGCCGCCCTGGCCGGCGCGGCCCGGCGGTTCCGCCCGGTCACCGGCCTGGCCGCGGTGCCGAAGCTGATCCGCGCCCGCGCGGGAAGGTGAGCCCATGGACGACATCACCGCACTGATCATGGACGACCACGCCGCCTTCCGGCGCGGCTTCGCCCGGCTCGACGACGCCCGCGACGAGGCGGAGCTGCTGGCCGTCTGGGAGGCGCTCGCCCTGCAACTGGAGATCCACGCCGAGGCGGAGGAGGCGATCCTCTACCCGTACCTGGTCCGGCACGGCGACGACGGCGTGGAGGAGACCGAGGACGCGATCGGCGACCACAACAAGATCCGGGACGCCATCGCCACCTCCAAGCTGCACCCGGTCGGCTCCGACGAGTGGTGGGCCGCGGTGTGGCAGGCCCGCCGGGAGAACAGCGAACACCTCGCCGAGGAGGAGGACGAGGCGCTGCCGGACTTCCGCCGGCACGCCGGCGTCGAGCTCCGCGCCGAGCTGGGGGCGCGCTGGCTGACCTTCCACGGTGAGCACAAGAACGGCCGCAACCTGCGCTTCGCCGACAAGGACCCGCAGAGGTACGTCGAGGAGCACCGGAGCCCGCGCTGAACCTGAGCTAGCGTGGGTCGGGTGACTGCGCCCAACCAGGTTCACCCGGTCCCGCCCGCCGACCTGCCCGGCACGCTCGGCGAGCTGCGCGCCTCCGGGTACCGGCACCGCACCGTCAAGCAGGAACTCCGCGACAACCTCCTGGCCCGGATGCGCTCCGGCGCCGACCGCTTCCCCGGCATCGTCGGCTACGACGACACCGTCCTGCCGGAGGTCGAGCGGGCGCTGCTCGCCGGCCACGACATGGTGCTGCTCGGTGAGCGGGGCCAGGGCAAGACCCGGCTGATCCGGTCGCTGGTGGCGCTGCTCGACGAGTGGACCCCGGTGATCCCCGGCTCGGTGCTCAACGAGCACCCGATGCACCCGCTCACCCCGGCGTCCCGCGCGCTGGTCGCCGAGGCCGGTGACGACCTGGCGGTCGGCTGGCTGCACCGGTCGATGCGGTACGGCGAGAAGCTGGCCACCCCGGACACCAGCGTCGGGGACCTGATCGGCGACGTCGACCCGATCCGGCTGGCGCAGGGGCGCACCCTCGGCGACCCGGAGACCATCCACTTCGGACTGGTGCCGCGCACCAACCGGGGCGTCTTCGCGGTCAACGAGCTGCCCGACCTGGCCGAACGGATCCAGGTGGCGCTGCTCAACGTGCTGGAGGAGCGGGACATCCAGGTTCGCGGCTACCAGCTGCGGCTGCCCCTGGACCTGCTCCTGGTGGCCAGCGCCAACCCGGAGGACTACACCAACCGGGGCCGGATCATCACCCCGCTCAAGGACCGGTTCGGCGCGGAGATCCGTACCCACTACCCGGCCGACCTCGACCTGGAGCTGGCGCTGATCCGGCAGGAGGCCGACCTGGTCGCCGAGGTGCCGGAGCACGTGCTGGAGGTCCTCGCGCGGTTCGCCCGCGCGGTGCGGGAGTCCCCGTCGGTGGACCCGCGCTCCGGGGTCTCCGCCCGCTTCGCCATCGCCGCCGCCGAGACCGTCGCCGCCGCCGCGTTGCGCCGCGCCGGCCTGCTCGCCGCCGGCCCGGGTCCGGCCGGGGATGCTCGTGCCGACGGGGAGCCCTTCCGCGCCGCCGCCGTGGCGCGGGTGGGCGACGCGGTGTCGGTCACGTCGACGCTGCGGGGGAAGGTCGAGTTCGAGAGCGGCGAGGAGGGGCGGGAGAGCGAGATCCTCGCCCACCTGCTGCGCACGGCCACCGCCGAGACCTTCCGCGCCCGGCTGGCCGGGCTGGACCTCTCCGGCTTCACCGAGCTGGTCGCCGAGGGCACCGTGATCGAGACCGGTGAGCTGGTCTCCTCCGCCGAGCTGATGCGTCAGGTCGGCACGGTGCCGGGGCTGGCCAAGGTGCTCGACCGGCTCGGCATGGGCGACGCGCCCACCCCCGACGAGGCGGCCGCCGGCGTCGAGTTCGTCCTGGAGGGGCTGCACCTGACCCGCCGGCTCGGCAAGGACGTCACCGAATCGGGCCGCACGGTCTACGGCGGCCGGGGCTGACGATGGCCGGCAACCGGTTCCGCTACGGCCAGTGGCGCGGCGGCCCCGACCCGCTGGCCCCGCCGTACGACGTGCGCGCCGCCGTCGACGCGGTCGGTGCGGAGGTGCTGGCCGGCGGCAGCCTGCGGGAGGCGCTGCGCGACCTGCTGCGCCGGGGTCCGCAGGGCCGCGGCGGCCTGGACGACCTGGCCGCCCGGGCCCGCCGGCTGCGCCGCGAGGCGCTGCGCCGGGGTGACCTGGACGGCGCGGTGACCCGGTCCCGGGCCCTGCTCGACCAGGCCCTGGCGGCCGAACGGGACGAGCTGCGGGGGCGCGACGGCGACGACGCGCGCTTCGCCGAGGCGGTGCTGGACAACCTGCCCCGCTCCACCGCCCGCGCCGTCGAGGAGCTGGCCGGGTACCGGTGGGCCAGCGACGAGGCGCGGCGGACGTACCAGCGGATCCTCGACGGCCTCCGCGGCGAGGTGCTCGAACAGCGCTTCGCCGGGCTGCGGGACGCGGCCCGCGCGACCGCCGACCCGGCCGTCCAGCGGCAGCTCGGCGAGATGATGCGCGACCTGAACGACCTGCTGGCCCGGCACGCCCGCGCCGAGGACACCACCGACGCGTTCGCCGAGTTCATGCGCCGGCACGGCGAGTTCTTCCCGGAGCAGCCGCGCAGCGTCGACGAACTGGTCGACGTGCTGGCCCGGCGGGCGGCGGCCGGGGAGCGGCTGATGCGGTCGCTGTCGGACCGGCAGCGCGCGGAGCTGGCCGGCCTGATGCGGCAGTCGCTGGGCGAGCGGTTGGCCGGTGAGCTGTCGGCGCTCGACGCGCACCTGCGCTCGCTCCGCCCCGACCTGGGCTGGCAGCGGGGCGAGCGGGTCCGGGGTGACCAGCCGCTCGGCTACGGCGAGGCGACCGCCGCGCTTGGCGAGATCGCCGAGCTGGACGAGCTGCTGGACGCCCTCGACCAGGAACACCCGGGCGCCACGCTGGACGACGTGGACGTCGACGCGGTGGCCCGGACGCTGGGCCGCGACGCCGCCGACGACGTGCGCCGGCTGCGGGAGCTGGAGCGGGAGCTGCGCCGGCAGGGTTGGGTGAGCCGGGACGCGGACGGGTTGACGCTGAGCCCGAAGGCGTTGCGCCGGCTCGCCGGCACCGCGCTGCGGCGGGTCTTCGCGGACCTGACCGCCGGGCCGCGCGGCCAGCACGACCTGCGTACGGCGGGTGCGGCGGGCGAGGTCAGCGGCGGGTCACGACCCTGGGAGTACGGCGACGAGCAGCCCCTCGACGTGGTCCGCACCCTCACCCGGGCGGTGCGCCGGGCCGGCCCGACGGTCCCGCTCCAGCTCGCCGTCGAGGACTTCGAGGTGGTGGAGACCGAGCGCCGGGCGTCGGCGGCGGTGGTGCTCTGCGTCGACCTCTCGTACTCGATGATCTCGCAGGGTCGGTGGGGGCCGATGAAGCAGACGGCGCTCGCGCTGTCGCACCTGGTGGCGACCCGGTTCCCGCAGGACGCCCTGCAGATCGTCGGCTTCGGCCGGGAGGCGATGCCGCTGACCCAGCAGGAGCTGGCGGCGGTGGAGCCGGACCTTCAGCAGGGCACCAACCTCCAGCACGCGCTGCGGCTCGCCGGCCGGCACCTGCGCCGGCATCCGGACGCCGAGCCGGTGGTGCTGGTGGTCACCGACGGGGAGCCGACCGCGCACCTCGACCCGGACGGCGGGGAGTCCCAGTTCCACTGGCCGCCGCTGCCGGAGACGATCGAGGCGACCATCCGTGAGGTGGACCGCCTGACCCGGCACGGCACCACGCTCAACCTCTTCCTGCTCGGTGACGACCCCGGGCTGCGCCGCTTCGTCGACGCGGTGGCCCGCCGCTCCAAGGGGCGCATGTTCACCCCCGACCCGTCCGACCTCGGCGAGTACGTGGTCAGCGACTACCTCCGCACCCGCACCTCCCGCTGACCTCGTCGATCATTCGGTTATGGGGGGAGGAAAGCCGCCCGTCCGGGTGATCCGGGCACCAAAACTCCCTGATCGACGCCGGTGGGCGGGGTTGACTGGGGGGATGGAGAGTGGGGAGTTGCGGCGGGTCTACGAGGAGCTGCTCGCCGAGGTGGAAGCGGGTGGGTTCGGGCCGCCGGGGACCGGGCAGCTCAGTGCCGAGCAGCTCGTGGCGCACCTCGCCGTCAACGACGAGCTGATGAGCGAGGCCACCGAGGCCGTGCTCGCCGGCTCGCCGTACGCCTTCTACGACCTGGCGGGCGTCCACCGGCCGGAGCTGGACGCGCTGGTCGCCGAGTGCGGCGGGCTGGCCGGGCTGGCCACCCTGCTGCGCGCCACCAGTCAGAAGCTCTGCGCGCTGGTCGACCGCCTCGGCCCGACGGCGGACACCTCGGTGGAGACCCACCTGCGGGAGGGCTACGACCTGGTGGTCGACGGCCCGCTGCCCTGGTCCCGCACGCTCGACCTGCACACCCGCGTCCACCTGCCCAAGCACCTGGCCCAGCTGCGGGTCATGCGATCCGCCGAGCCGGTCACCGCCGACCGTCCGGCCGTCGACCGGTCCCTCCCGGCGTAGCCGACCGGTCCGGTGAATCTGCGCCGCTGGGCCGAGGCCCGCCGGTCGGAGTTGGACATGGTCGGACCGGGCCTGTTCCGGCACCGGATGCGGGTGGCGGCGCCGATGATCGCCCAGTCCGCGCTGCTCGCCGGCGCGGCGTGGTGGATCGCCCAGACGGTCTTCGACCATGAGAGCCCGATCTTCGCCGCCACCGCGTCGCTGATCTGCCTGACCGCGGGGATGGGCGGACGAGCGCGGCAGGCCCTCGACCTGTTCGTCGGGGTGCTGAGCGGTGTCCTGGTCGGGACGGTGGTGCGCGCCCTCGACGCGGGCAACGAGGTCTGGCTGATCGCGCCAGCGATCGCCCTGTCCATGACCCTGGCCGCGCTCGTCGACCCGCGGCCGTTGACCTACATCCAGTCCGGTGGGGCCGTGCTGATCGTGGTGGCGGTGGGGTCGGCGAGTTCGCCCACGGACTACGTCCTCGACGCCGCGGTCGGTGGCGCGATCGGTCTGGTCGGCAGTCAGGTGCTCTTCACGCCCGACCCGGTGAAGCTGGTCACCGCCCCGGTCCGGGAGATCCTGCGGGATTTCGGTGCGGCGCTGCGCATCGCGGCCGAGTCGTTGCACACGGGCGCACCGGAGCGGGCGGGCACCGCCTGCGAGGACGCGCGCGACGCGCACGCCCGGCTCGGCGCCCTCACCCAGGCGCGGATGGCGGCCCGGCGGGTGAGTGGTCGGACCGTGCGCGGGCGCCGCAGGGCCGCCCATCTACGGCGGGTCAACCGGCCCCTCGACGACATCGACGTGCTCGGCGCCGCCGTCCTGCTGCTCTGCGACGACGTGCAGGCCCTGCTCGCGTCCGATCCCACGCCCATGCCGGGGCGGCTGCCGACCCGGTTGACCGAGCTGGCCGACGGGTTGACGGAGCTGGCCGACCATCCGCTGTTGTCCATGTCGGGCGAACCGAGCGACCAGCCCGGAGGCCGGCCGCATCCCGGCATCTCGCCCCACCCCGAGCCGTCCCCGGCGACCGAGGTCCACCTCAGCGACGCACTCGCCGCGCTGCACCGCCTGCGCACCGCCGCCTCCGACCCGTCGCCCTGACCCCGGGCCGGCTCGACGCTAGGGCAGCGGACCCGGGGCGGTGCGGCCGGCCGGCCGGTGCCGGCGACGGTCACCGGGGAACGACCGGCCTCCCGGCTGGGCCCGCCGGAACGCCCCCGGTGTGGCACCGAGGGAGGTGCGGAACGCGTCGATGAAACTGCTGGGCTTGTCCCAGCCGCAGGCGTAGCTGACGCTGGTGACGGTCGCACCGTCGGCGAGGAGGACGAGTGCGTGCAGCAGCCGTACGCGGTTGCGGAGCTGGGGGTAGGTCAGGCCGAGTTGCTCGCGGCACAGCCGGGACAGGGTACGGGCGCTGGTGCCCAGCTCCACCGCCACGTCGTCGAGCGATCGGACCTGGGCCGGATTCGCGGTGAGCCCGGCCAGCAGCCGTTGCAGGCGCCCGTCCCGGGGCGGCGGTATGAGCAGCGGCGCGACGCCCTCGTCGTGCAGTTCGTCCAGCAGGACCGCCACCAGCCGGTCGCGTCGTCGCCCGGTCGGAGTGGTCGTGGTCAGCCGCTGGATGACCTCCCGCATCAGCGGGCTGACCCAGAGCATCGTCGGGTCGGTCGGCGCGCCGTCGTGGTGCGGCAGCAGCAGGGTGTGCAGCTGGGCCGCGCGGTCGGCCCGGTGGGCGTGCGTGACGCCGGCGGGAATCCAGACCGCCCGGGTCGGTGCGGGCACCACCCACGCGCCGACCGCCGTGGTGACCGTCAAAATCCCCGAGGCCGCGTAGACCAGTTGCGGCTGCTCGTGCTGGTGCCAGTCGATCGTCCCGCTGCGGGGCAGGTCGTGCACCGCGGCGAGGTGCGTGTGGCGGGAGACCGGCATCACCCGACCCTATTACGGGTTTCCGGCGGTGAAACGGCCCGGCGATGCTGTGGCGGTGGCTCTGCGAACCGACCAGCCGTCGACCGTCCCGCTCGATCGCGGCATCACCCGCGCCCGGTGGGTGCTCTGCGTCGGGCACGCGGTCGACGACCTCTATCAGGGCGCCGTGCCGGCGCTGATCCCGTACCTGGCCCTCGCCCGGCACTACGACTACGCCGCCGCCGCGGGCATCACCCTCGCCGCGACGCTGCTCTCCTCCCTGGCGCAGCCGCTGTTCGGCATGCTGACCGACCGGCGGCCGGTGCCCCGCCTGATCCCGTACGGACTGGCGCTGGCCGGGTTGGGCATCGGCCTGTCCGGGCTCGGCGAGTCCTACCTGCTGACCTGGTTGGCGGTCGCCCTTTCCGGACTCGGCGTCGCGGCCTACCACCCGGAGGCCGCCCGCGCCGCGCGGGCCGCGAGCGCCGGCAGTCACGTGGCGATGAGCTGGTTCTCCGTCGCCGGCACCCTGGGGTTCACCGCCGCCCCGCTGCTCGTCCCCCTGGTCGTCGAGTCGGGTGGCGTCGCGGCCACCCCACTGCTGGCCGTGCCCGCCCTGGTCATGGCCGTGGTGACCGGGTACGCCCTGCCGGCGCTGCGTCGACCCCGCGCCGCCGGGCCGCCGGCGTCTGCCGGAGCGCCCGCGGGCCCCGACCAGTGGCGTCCGTTCCTGCGGCTCAGCGCGGTCATCATGGCGCGGTCGATCATCGCCTTCGGTATCTCGACCTTCCTCGTCCTGTTCACCCAGCAACGACTGTCCGCCGGTCCGCACACCGGACAGGCGGTCCTGCTCACGTTCTTCGCCGCCGGCGTGCTGGGCACCCTGTGGGGTGGCCGGCTGGCCGAGCGGCACAGCCGGGTACGGATCATGCGCGTCGCCTACCTGGCCACCGTCCCGGGCCTGCTGGTCCTGCTGTTCGCCCCCAGGCACTGGCTGCTGCTCGGCGCGGCCTGGACGGCGGTCGCCCTCAACGTGCCCTTCTCCCTGCACGTCACCCTCGGCCAGGACTACCTGCCCAACCGGATCGGTACGGCCAGCGGCGTCACCCTCGGCCTGGCGGTGAGCGTCGGCGGGCTGGCCGCCCCGCTGATCGGTACGCTCGCCGACCGCACCACCCTCCAGGCGGCGCTCACCACGCTCCTGCTCTGCTCGGCCGCCGCCGTCCTGCTCACCATCGGGCTGCACGACCCGACGGCACGCGACGGACGGGCGACCTCCGGCGGGTGAGCGCCGCGGCGCCTTCCGGGCAGGCCGCTGGTGTCCGGTGCGTCAGGGGCGGCGGTAGGTCGAGGGGAGACGCCGATGCGTGTGTGCGGTTGCTGGCGCAGGGCGGCGGCGGTGCCGGTGCCGGTGGCGGCGCCCACCGCGCGGGCCTGGAGCTACCGGGGCCGACCGGTCAGCCGACGGTCCACTGCTGCTGGGCCGCGCCGGTGCAGGGAACCTGCCACAACTCGTCGCCCGCCTCGGTGCCGCCGTCCTTGACCTCAGCGCACTTGCCGGAGTGCACCGCGACGAGCAGCACCGGGCCGGTGCCGACCGGGGTCAGCCGCCACTGCTGGTTGGCCTGCCCGTGGCAGCCGAACTGCTGGAGCTTCGCGCCGTCGTCGGTGCCGCCGCCCTCGACGTCCAGGCACTGCCGGTACGCGGTGTTGGTGAGGGTGAACAGGTCCGGGGCGACCGGGTTGGCCACCCACTGCTGCTCCGGCCCGCCGGTGCAGGCGGCCAGCTCCGCCTTGGCCTTCTCGTCCTCGTCGTCGGTGCCCAGGCAGAGTCCCGAGACGACCGCGCGGAACACCTTCGGCCCCGCCGCCGGCGCGGGCGGGGTGGCGGGCGCCGCGGTCGGCGAGGGCGCCGCCGGGGTCGGGGCCACCTCGGGCACCTCCGGCACCGGTTCCTCGGTGGGCGGCGCGGCCGCGGCCACCGCCGGCACCACCGGCTGGTCGTCGCCGCCACCGAGCACCCCGGTCGCGAAGAAGACCCCCAGGAGTACACCGACCAGGCCGGTGGCGAGCGCGACCCGCATCAGCGGGTCCCGGGGCAGCCGGGAGCGGGGGGTGCGGCCGGAGCCGTAGACGGTGCCGGCCGGATCGTGGCGTGCGTCGGGGACGGACATGTGGGCATCCTGACCCACGGACCGGGCGGACGGCCAGCCGCCCCGGACCCGAGGTGGTTCAGTCGACGACCGTGACGTCCTTCCAGAACGCCACCCGGTCGCGGACCATCTCCGCCTCGGGCTTCGGCTCCGGGTAGTACCAGACGGCGTCCGGGCTGGTCCGGCCGTCGTGCTCCAGGGTGTAGTAGGAGGCGGTGCCCTTCCACGGGCAGAACGTGTGGGTGCCGGACTCGGTGATCAGGTCGTTGCGCAGGGCGGACCGGGGGAAGTAGTGGTTGCCCTCCACCACGATGGTGTCGTCGCTCTCGGCGATGATCAGGTCGTTCCAGACGGCTTTCGGCATGGGCTCCACGCTATGCCGCGCGCGCCGCCGCGACCACCGAACGGCCGGCGGCTCAGCGGGACGGCTCCGGGTCGGTCACGTCGGCGACGGTCGCCCCGAGCGTCGTGATCGCCGCGTCGGCGGCCAGCGCGACGGCGGTGCCGGGTTCGCCCGCGCCGAGGGTGATCTCCCGGCCGCGCAGCCGCTCGTCGGCGACGACCGGCCAGGCGGTGCTGGCGCCGAACGGGGTGATGGTGCCGCGCTCGTAGCCGGTGGCCGCGCGGGCCGCCTCGGCGTCGGGCATGGAGAGCCGGTTGACGCCGAGCAGCGCCCGCAGCCGGGGCCACGAGATCACCCGGTCGCCGGGGGTGAGGACGAAGACGTGGTCGTCCGGGCCGCGGCGGACCACGATCGTCTTGACCACGTCGGGGACCGCCACGCCGCGGGCGGCGGCCGCCTCGGCGAGGCTGCGCACCGGCCCGTGCCGGATTACCCGGTACGGCAGGCCGGCGGCGTCCAGGGCGGCGAGGGCGGGCGACGACATGCCCGCCACGGTAACGCGGAGTGTCGGATCCTGGATGCGAAAAGGCCACCGTGGACATCCCACGAGAAGTGCCTCCGGCGCGTAAAGTGATCTCATGCGCGCGCTGCGTGATCATGAACAGGCGGTGGACACGCTGCGGCGGTCGTACTCCGCCGTGCCCCCGGGCCAACCCGTCCGCCTCGCCAAGCGCACGTCCAACCTGTTCCGTCCCCGGACGGCCACCGGCTCGCCGGGGCTGGACGTCTCCGGCCTCGACGGGGTGCTCGCCGTCGACCCGCACGCCCGCACCGCCGACGTGCAGGGCATGTGCACCTACGAGGACCTCGTCGACGCCACCCTCCGGCACGGACTGATGCCGCTGGTGGTGCCGCAGCTGCGAACGATCACCCTGGGCGGTGCGGTCACCGGGCTCGGCATCGAGTCCACCTCGTTCCACAACGGCCTGCCGCACGAGTCGGTGCGCGAACTCGACGTGCTCACCGGCGCCAACGAGATCGTCACCGCCCGGCCCGACGGCCCGCACGCCGACCTCTTCGTCACCTTCCCCAACTCGCTGGGCAGCCTCGGCTACGCCACCCGGCTGCGCATCGAGCTCCAACCGGTGTGCCACGCGGTGGCCCTGCGCAACGTCCGCTTCACCCGGTTGGAGGAGCTCACCGACGCGATCGGCGAGGTGATCGCCAAGGGCCAGTGGGACGGGCAGCCCGTCGACGCCATGGACGGGGTGATGTTCAGCCCCGGCGAGGCGTACCTGGTGCTCGGCACCTTCACCGACGACGCGCCGCCGCTGAGCGACTACACCGGCCAGGCGATCTACTACCGCTCGCTGCGCGAGCGCACCCACGACGCGTTGAGCACCTACCACTACCTCTGGCGCTGGGACACCGACTGGTTCTGGTGCTCGTCGGCGTTCGGCGTGCAGCATCCGGTGGTCCGCCGGCTCTGGCCGGCCCGCTGGCGGCGCAGCGACGTCTACCACCGCCTGGTCCGGTTCGAGCACCGGCACCAGGTGGCCGCCCGGGTGGACCGCTGGCGGGGCCGACCGGCCCGGGAACGGGTGGTGCAGGACGTGGAGATCCCGCTCGACGGGACGGCCGACTTCCTGCGCTGGTTCGCCGAGCACGTCGGGATGACCCCGGTCTGGCTCTGCCCGCTGCGGCTGCGTGAGCCGTCCGGGCCCGGCTCGGCGCGGACCTGGCCGCTGTATCCGCTCCGGCCCGGGCAGAGCTACGTCAACATCGGCTTCTGGGGGAGCGTGCCCATCGCCGAGGGCGCGGCGGACGGCGACGTGAACCGCTCGATCGAGCGGGCGGTGTCGGAGGCGGGCGGGCACAAGTCGCTCTACTCGGACGCGTACTACGACCGAGCGGCCTTCGACCGGCTCTACGGCGGGGAGACCTGGCGTGCCGTCAAGGACCGCTACGACCCGGATCACCGGCTCACCGGACTCTACGAGAAGGCGGTTGCACGGAAATGAGCCTGACCGACCGAGAACAGGGGGCGAGCAGTTCCCCCGCCACACCACCGCCGGGGGGCCGGCGTACGGGCCCGACCGTCGCGGACGTCGTCCGCGCGCTGACCACCGGCGACCTCCCGGTGCGGGTCACCGGGTACGACGGCAGCGTGCTCGGCCCGGCCGACAGCGGCATCACGCTCTCCATCTGCTCCGAGCGCGGCCTGACGTACCTGCTCACCGCCCCGGGTGACCTGGGCATGGCCCGGGCGTACGTCAGCGGCGACCTCCGGCTGGACGGCGTGCCCCCCGGCGACCCGTACGAGGCGTTGCGGGTGCTCAAGGACGAGCTGCGACTGCGTACGCCGTCGATGGCCGAGGGGCTGAACCTGGTGCGCGGGCTGGGCTGGGAGCGGCTGCTGCCCCCGCCGCCCCCGCCGCAGGAGGCGCAGCCGCGCTGGCGGCGGGTGATGAACGGGTTGCGGCACTCCCGGTCGCGGGACAGCACCGCCATCTCGCACCACTACGACGTCTCGAACGCCTTCTACGAGAAGGTGCTCGGCCCGTCGATGACGTACACCTGCGCGGTCTACCGCAGCCCGGACGACACCCTGGAGCAGGCCCAGGCCGCCAAGTACGACCTGGTCGCCGGCAAGCTCGCGCTCCGGCCCGGGATGCGGCTGCTCGACGTCGGCTGCGGCTGGGGCGGCATGGTCCGCCATGCGGCCCGGGAGTACGGCGTGCGGGCGCTCGGGGTGACCCTGTCGAAGGCCCAGGCGCAGTGGGCGCAGGCGGCGATCGAGCGGGAGGGGCTGACCGGGCTGGCCGAGGTGCGCCACCTGGACTACCGCGACGCCCCGCAGCAGCACTTCGACGCGATCTCCTCGATCGGGTTGACCGAGCACATCGGGGTGCGCAACTACCCCGCCTACTTCCGGGCGCTGCGCGACCGGCTGCGCCCGGGCGGTCGGCTGCTCAACCACTGCATCACCCGGGCCGACAACCGCGCCCCGCACCGTTCCGGCGCGTTCATCGACCGGTACGTCTTCCCCGACGGCGAGCTGGCCGGGCCGGGGCGGCTGATCGGCGAGGTGCACGACGCCGGGCTGGAGGTGCACCACGAGGAGAACCTGCGCCAGCACTACGCGCTGACCCTGGCCGCCTGGTGCCGCAACCTGGTGGAGCACTGGGACTTCTGCGTCCGTGAGGTGGGGCAGGGGAGGGCGCGCGTCTGGGGCCTCTACATGGCCGGTTCGCGGATGGCGTTCGAGCGCAACGGCATCCAGTTGCACCAGGTGCTGGCGACCCACAACGGACCGGACGGGGCGGCGTCGTACCCGCTGCGGCCGGACTGGACGCCCTGACCCGCACTCTTCCGACGAAGGCCGCGCCGCACCGGCGCGGCCTTCGTCGAACCCGTTGACAAAGAAGTTTTGTACGTACAAGCTTGTTTTTGCCATGAGAGACGTCCTGTACCTGGAGCAGATCGAGCAGGCCGAAGCCCTGCTCAAGCCGCAGCGTGTCGAGGTGCTGCGGCAACTGGCCGACCCCCGCACCTGCACCGAGGTCGCCGCCCGCCTGGAGCAGACCCCGCAGCGGGTCTACTACCACGTCAAGCAGCTGGTCGCGGCCGGCCTGGTCGAGCGGGTGTCCGAGCGCCGGGTGCGCGGCATCAGCGAGGGCATCTACCAGGCCGCCGCCCGGTCGTACTGGCTCTCGCCGCGGCTGGTCGGGCGGATCGGCGGGCTGCGCCGGGCCCGCGACGAGCTGAGCCTGGGCTACCTGCTCGACCTGATGGAGGAGGTCCAGGCGGACGTCGCGGCGCTCGACCGGAGCGCGCCGGAGCTGCCCTCGATCGGGGTCTCCGGTGAGATCCGCGTGCCGGCCGAGCGCCGGCAGGAGTTCCTGCACGACCTGCAGTCGACGCTGCAGGACCTGTTCACCCGCTACGGGGGCGCCGAGGGAGACGCCTTCAAGCTCGCCGTGGCCTGTTATCCCAAGGAGAGCGACCGTGACTGAACCGATGAAGCTGGGAGCCCGTCTCGCCGCGCCGATCGACGCCGTCCGCCGGGCGCTGACCGACCCGGTCGAGCTGCGCGCGTGGTTCGCCGAGCACGTCGAGGTCGAGCTGCCGCACCGGTACGAGTTCTGGGGGCGCTTCACCCCGGAGGGCGACGCCCCGCACCAGCGCCTGCTGCACGTCGACGACGAGACGCTGCGCTTCGCCTGGCTGCTCGACGGCGTGGAGACCACCAGCGAGATACGGCTGACGCCCGACGGGCCGGAGTCGACCGTGCTGACCCTCACCCAGAGCCACTTCGACTTCGCCGAGGCGATGAGCGGCAGCAGCATCCGCGGCGTGCTCCAGACCTGGTGGAGCCTCTCCATTGCCAACCTCGCCTCCCACCTGGACGGTCGCCCGCTGCTGCCGAAGACCGACTTCACCGCCGCAGACCTGCGCGGTGAGCTGCTGATCGGCGCCGCGGCGGACAGGGTGTGGCAGTCGCTGACCGACTCCGAGCAGGCCAGCGCCTGGTTCGGCTACCCGATCGGGATCGAGCCCTGGGTCGGTGGCCGCTACGCCATGGGCGGATTCGAGGCCGGCAACGCGGCCAAGGTCGTCGACCTGGAGCCCGGCCGGAAGCTCTCCGTGGACTGGGGACCCATCGGCGTCAGCACCTGGGAGCTGGCCGAGTCGGACGGGAAGACGAAGCTGACCTTCGTGCAGAGCGGCTTCGACGAGGCCAACCCGCCGTACGGCGCGTGGAGCGGCGTGGTGTCGGGCCTCTACGAGCTGCGCCGCTTCAACGAGGAGGCCGACTGGCAGCCGATCTGGCTGCCCGCCGAGATCCCGTCCGGAGCCTGACCGCGCCAGCCTCGCCGGCACCGTTTCAACCCGGTGCCGGCGGGCGCGGCTCGGATGGGCTCGGCCCGGTTCGGCCTGACGCGTCTGGCTGACTGTTGTTGAGCACCCTGTAGAGCTGATGACGTAAACGATTCAGCCACCACTGGTCCGTCTCGGCGGTCGGTCTGATTCGTTTTCGTCATCAGCTCTAAAGGACCGACACCGACCCCTCGGCCCCAGGAGTCCACAGCCATCCCGACGAGGTGTTCAGCCTTCCGCACCACCGGCTCGGGACCGTGGCCTGTCGCCTCCGGTTCCGAAGCGGCGAGCAGCTTTGGTTCCCGCACCCGTGCAGGTGAAAACGAGATCAGAGGTGATTAATCGCGCCCGGTTGGGTACTGCCGGTCGATGTTCTTCATCTTTGGCTTCCGCACCAAGGTCGACCGGTCGGGCGTGGTCACCGCGGTCTGCCGCAACTGTCGCAACCAGGCCGCGCAGGTGATCACCCGCCGGTCGACGAAGTTCACCCTCTTCTTCATCCCCCTCATCCCGGTACGCACCCGCTACGTGCAGCAGTGCTCGTTCTGCGGCGCGGAGTACGGGATCTCCGCCGACGAGGCCCGTCGCCTCCCGGTCGGCTGATCCGCCGATGGCCCGTTTCCTCTGCTGGCTGATCGGTCGGGAACCGGTCGCGCCGGCCCCGGCCCCGGTGCACACCGTTTCCCGCCCGCCGTGCGCCCCGGGCCGGCGCCGGCACCGCCGTCGCCGACGGCCGCTCGCCGGGGCCGAGTCGCCCCGCTCCCCCTGGAACCGGTCGGCGGACCGCTGACCCTGTGATCTTCCAGCCGCGCACCGCCGTTGGCCGGAGCCGACGCGGCGCCGCCGGCCGTGCGGTTGTCGGTCGGCCGACTATCGTGGCCTGTCGTGACGAGCACCGCGCAGCGCCTGGCCCAGATCCGCGGCGACGTCCCGCCGAAGCGGCACAACGCCCGGACCATCGCCGCGCTGACCGGTAACCCCGGCTGCACCCGGCGGGCCGTGCTGGACGGCGCGGGCGTGGACAAGCCGAGGCTGGCCGAGCGGATCGGCTTCCCGGCCCGCTTCGGGCAGTCCCGGTTCGCCATCGGCCGGGGCAACGCGTTCGAGGCGCGGGTGAAGGCCGACGGCGGCGTGGAGCTGCTGCGGCTGGTCGCCGAGCGGTTGGGCGTACCGGTGCCGGAGCGGGCGAGCTGGACCGATCTGGGGGGCGCGGACGGCCTGCCCGACCGGCACGAGCGGTCCCGGGCCGCGCTGACCGCCGGCGGGCCGGAGGCGGCGCTCTTCGACCATCCGCTGCTCGGGTTGGACGTCGCCGGGCAGCGGGTGCACCTGGAACCGGACCTGGTCGCCGCACGGCTCGCCGGCCGCTTCCACGTCGTGGAGATCAAGTCGTTTCCGGTGATCGACGGCCAGGCCGACCCGGCCAAGGTCGCCGCCGCCGCCATCCAGTCCGCCGTCTACGTGCTGGCGCTGCGCGAGCTGCTGTCCGCCGAGGGCCACCCGGAGGAGCTGGTCTCGCACGACGTGGTGCTGGTCTGCCCGCGCGATTTCGCCAACCAGCCGGTGGCCAGCCTGATCGACGTGCGCAAGCAGTTGCTGGCGCTGCGCCGCCAACTGGACCGGATGGCCCGGCTGGACGGCCTGCTCGACGCCGTCGGAGCGGACTTCACCGCCGACCCGACGGCCGACCCGGCGACGCTGGTCGCCGCGCTGCGCCGGGTCGAGGCCCGCTACGCCCCGGAGTGCCTGGCCAGCTGCGAGCTGGCGTACTTCTGCCGGGACGAGGCGCGGGGCCGGACCGGGGCGCTGGGCCGGCCGGTCCGGGAGGCGCTCGGCGGCATCGACGCGGTGGACGAGGTGCTGGCGCTGGCCGCCGGCGAGCGCACACCCGCGCCGGAGCAGGCGGAGGCCGCCGCGCTGTTGCGGGCCGCGGCCCGCCTGCGCGCCGACGCCCTCACCGGCGACCCCGCATGAGTACGCTCCGCGCGCCCCGCCGCGCGCCGGCCGCACCGATCCGGAGGCCCGCATGACCACCCTCCGCGCGCTGGCGAAGGCGCAGGCGCTCGCCGCCGGGGTGGCCCAGCCGGTGGCCACCGTTCGTCACCTGCACCTGGCGGAGCGGCCGCTGGTGCTGGTGCCGCTGGCCATGGCCGGCGAGGCCAACGCCCCGCTCGCCGCGCTGGTGGGCGCCGCGGCAGACGAGGCGCGGCTGCTGATCGTGCCGCAGCCCCGCAACCGGGACCAGCGCTACCGGTTCGCCGCCGAGCTGGCCGCGATCGTGCTGCCGTACCTGGAGGAGTTCCGGGGCGTCTCCGAGGCGGTGCCGGTGGACCGGGGCCGGGACGTCCGCCACCGGTACGTCGACGCGCCGCAGCTGCTGGTGCCCAACCCGGCGGGGGTCGGCTTCCTGCGGCTGCTCGGGCGCTCCACCCGGTTCCGCCGGCCGGACGGCGACCATCCGGTGCACCCGACGGTGCCGCTGCTCGGGCGGTGGCTGACGTTCTTCGCCGAGCGGGCCGAGCACCCCGGCTCGGCGGCGCTGGTGGCGATGACCGACGCGCTGACCCTGCACTGGGCCACCGGGCAGAGCGCGGTGGAGGACCTGCATTTGCCCGCCCTGCTCGGCTGGATCGACCCGCCGCCCGGGCTGACGGGGGTCGAGGCCGCGGCCCGGGCCGAGGACCCGGCGCGCTGCCCGCCGGCCGGACCGGCCACCGACCCGGACTTCGACAACCGGGTGCTCGCCCCGGCCATCGCCGCGTACGCCGACAGCGCCGACGACCCCGACGCGCTCGCCGGGGCGTACGCGGAGCTGGAGCGGGTGCTGCGCGACCAGCTCGCGCCCACCTGGGAGCTGATGTGGCGCGGCGTCGGGTTGCTGCGGGCCCTGCCGCCCGGGGCCCGGGTGGCCGGCCGGTGGGACGGCGACAAGGACGCGTTCACCGGTCACGCCGAGCACGTGGACTCCGGCGGCGGGCCGCAGCCGCGACGGGACGGGGCGGTGGTCGCCGCCCAGCGGCTGCACCGGCTGGAACGCGCCCTGACCTCGTACGCGGTGCAGCGCGCCTACGACGACCCCCTGGTCATGGCGGAGCACCGGCTGACCGGGGAGGCGTTCGTCGGTGAGGTGACCCTGGCCGACGCGAAGCGGGTCGACGACAGCGGTCGGCGGCCGGTGCTGCGGCCCCGGATCCAGGTGGTCACCACCGAACCGGTGCTGGTGCCGGTCGGTGCGACGCTGTGGTCGCCGGCCCGGCCCGCGCAGAAGGCGAAGGTGGTCTTCCTCACTCCGGCCGCCGACGGGAAGACCGAGGTGGTGCTGGAGCTCTCCGGCGGGATGGGCCGGGGGTTGACCGCGCCGCCGGGCAGCGTCCCCGAGGTGGGGGAGCGGCTCTGCTGGACCACCCTGTCGGACGCGTTCATGCCGGCGGGGGCGTTTCCCGCGCCGGAGGAGACCCCGTGGACGCACGGTGGCCCGCCGCTGGCGCGGGCCGACGACGCGCCGGCCGTGGTCGACGGCGATCCGGTCGAGGAGTGGGCCTGACGCCAGGGTCGATCGGCCCTGGCGGGGTGTGAGGGCGCTGACTAGGCTCTGATGGTTGTCGTCCGTGACCGGTCCCCACCCGTCGAGGTGCGCCCAGCAAAGAAGCCGGAGCGATCACCGTGCTGCCCCAGGACGTCCGCCGCGAGGTCGTCGTGCCGCCCCGGCCGTCGCGTACCCGTCGGGCGGCCGCGGTCGCCGCGGCGCTGGTGGTCCTCGCCGAAGCGGTCTGGCTGGTCGCGGAGCTGCCCGACGCGGCCCTGGCCAGCGACCTGGGCGCGGTCGCGGTGGCGGCCTGGGCGACGGCCACCTGCGCCGACGCGGCGCGCCGGCAGCCCGTGGCGGTGCGCCGGTTCTGGACGCTGCTCGCGCTGACCATGGGCCTCGCCGCCGTGGGCCGCACCCTCTGGACGGTCGACCGGCTCGACGGGCACGAGTTGCCGCACACCCCGCTGGTCGGGGTCGTCTTCACCGCCGGCATCGTCACCGGCACCGCCGCGCTGCTCTGCTCGCTCTCCGCGCCGCTCAGCGCGGTCGGCCGGGCCCGGACGCTCCTCGACGGGGCGATCGTCGCCCTGGCCCTGATCCCGATCGGCTGGGTGGTGGTGTTCCGGGACGTCGCCGCCGCCGACCTCGCCGACCCGCTGCGCACCTACGGCCTGCTCTACCCGATGTTCGACCTGATGCAGCTGACCATCCTGGTGGCGGTGGCCGGACCGGCCCGCCCGGTGTGGCGGCCGCTGACCCTGATCGGGGTGAGCCTGGCGATCCGCGCCGGGGCGGACACGGTCTACGTCTCGCTCGTCGCGCACGCCAGCTACGCCCCGGGCCACCCGATCGACGTCTGCTGGCCGCTGAGCTACCTGCTGATCGGCGTCGCCGCCACCCGCCCGCCCCCGCCCGACCACGACGAGGCGGACGAACCCGCCGACCCGCCGCCGCTGCCCTGGTGGCGGGTGACCCTGCCGTACCTGCCGGTCGGTGGCGCGATCGTCGCGGTGGTGCTGGCCCGCCGGCCCACCGGGCAGACCCCGCACCTGGTCTTCGTCGGCATGATGACGCTGCTCGGCATGCTCGCCCTGCGCCAGGGGCTCGCCGCGAACGAGAACCTGCGGCTGGTCGCCCGGCTGCGCCGGCTGGCCTACGCCGACCAGCTCACCGGGCTGCCGAACCGGCTGATGTTCAACCGGCAGCTGCGCCGGGCGCTGCGCGACGGCCCACCGGTCGCCGTGCTGCTGCTCGACCTGGACGGCTTCAAGCAGGTCAACGACCGGTTCGGGCACGCCACCGGGGACAGCCTGCTGACCAGCATCGCCGAGCGGATGCGCCGGGCCGTCGGCCGCGACGGGACGATCGCCCGGCTCGGCGGCGACGAGTTCGCCGTGCTGGTCGACAACCGGCCGGTCCCGCCGGAACGGCTGGCGCAGCGACTGCTGGCCGCCCTGCAACCGCTGCCCGGCGAGGACGACCTGGGGGTGCGTCCGTCGGCCAGCATCGGCATCGCCGAGTACGGCCCGCAGCACACCTCCCACACCGACCTGCTCCGCGACGCCGACATCGCCATGTACGCGGCCAAGGCCGCCGGCAAGTCCGCGTACCGGACCTGCACGCCGGCGCTGCGCGAGTCGGCGGTGACGCGGGCCGAGCTGATCGCCGAGCTGCGCCGGGCGGTCGACGAGGGCCAGTTGGTCCTGGAGTTCCAACCCATCGTCGACCTGGCCACCGGGGCGGTGTGCAGCGCCGAGGCCCTGGTGCGCTGGCGCCATCCCCGGCTGGGCACCCTGCGGCCGGCGGCGTTCCTGCCGCTGGCCGAGGAGACCGGGCTGATCGTCCCGATCGACCGCTGGGTGATCCACGAGGCGTGCCGGGCCGCCGCGACGTGGCGGCAGTGGGCGCCGGAGGCGACCGTGGCGGTGAACATCGCCGCCGCGCACCTGCGCCGTCCCGACCTGATCGCCACGGTCTCCGAGGCCGTCGCCGGCGCCGGCCTGGCGCCCCGGGCGCTGACCCTGGAGCTGACCGAGTCGGCCCTGATCGACGGCACCGAGGCGGTGCTGGAGCGGCTGCGCCAGCTGCGCGAGCTGGGCATCCGGATCGCCATCGACGACTTCGGCACCGGCTACTCGTCGTTGAGCTACCTGCACCGCATCCCGGCCACCGAGCTGAAGATCGACCGCTCGTTCGTGTCCCGGATCGAGGCCGATCCGCGGGCGTACGCGACGGTGGAGATGGTGACCCGGCTGGCCGCCGCGTTCGACCTGGTGGTGGTGGCCGAGGGGGTGGAGACCGAGGGGCAGCACGCGGCGGTCACCGCGATCGGCTGCCGGCACGGCCAGGGCTACCGGTACGGCCGCCCCGGCGACCTGGCCGCGCTGCGCCCGACCTCCGCCCCGGTCTGACCGACCGACCCGATCGGGGAGTGCGGGATCGGTGCGGGCGGGGTGGCCGGGGTCGCAGAATCGGGCTTGACCCTCACGCAACGGCAGGCGGGAGCCTTGGTCGCGGAAGGGAGGGAACCATGGCGTACACGGTGGGACAGGTGGCGAAGGCGGGCCGGGTGACGGTCCGGACGCTGCACCACTACGACGAGATCGGGTTGCTCTCGCCGAGTGGCCGCACCGCGGCGGGCTACCGCCGCTACGACGACGCGGACCTGGAGCGGTTGCAGTTGATCCGCTACTACCGGGAGCTGGGGTTCCCGCTGGATGAGATCGCGGCGATCCTCGACGACCCGGCCGCCGACCCGGCGGCGCACCTGCGCCGGCAGCGCGAGCTGCTGACCGGGCGGATCGGGAAGTTGCAGGAGATGGTCGCGGCGATCGAGCTCGCGATGGAGGCGAGAAGGATGGGCGTTCAACTGACCCCCGAGGAGCGGTTCGAGGTCTTCGGCGACTTCGACCCGGACGCGCACGCCGAGGAGGCCGAGCAGCGCTGGGGTGACACCGACGCGTACCGGGAGTCGAACCGGCGGGTGGCCGGTTACTCGAAGGAGGACTGGCTGCGGCACAAGGCGGAGAACGAGGACTGGGCGCGGCGACTCACCGCGGTGCTGGCCTCCGGTGCGCCGGCCGACTCGCCGGAGGCGATGGCGCTGGCCGAGGAGCACCGGCAGATCATCGTCCGCTGGTTCTACGACTGCTCGTACGAGATGCACACCGGGCTGGCCGACATGTACCTGGCCGACCCGCGCTTCACCGAGTACTACGAGAAGATCGCGCCGGGGCTGGCGGCGTACCTGAGCGAGGCGATCCACGCCAACGCGATCAGCCGCGCCTGACCCGGTTGTCGGCCTCGGGTGGTATGCCTGACAGGCGCGTCCGTCCTGTCAGGCACACCCCCGGAGGTCACCAGTGCTCATCGTCGCCGGCAGTCTCTACGTCGACCCGGCCGGGCGGGACGCCTACCTGGCCTCCTGTGTGGAGGTGGTCCGGCAGGCCCGGTCCGCGCCGGGTTGCGTCGACTTCGCGATCGGCGCGGACCTGGTCGAGCCGGGCCGGATCAACGTGTACGAGCGCTGGGAGTCCGAACCGCAGCTGCTCGACTTCCGTGGCTCCGGCCCGGCCGACGAGCAGGCCGCGGCGATCCGCGGCGCGGAGGTGCACCGGTACCCGATCTCCGACGTGCAGGCGCCCTGACCGGTGCCCGCCGCGCCGGGACACCCGCGGGTGTCCCGGCTAGGCTGGCCGGACCGTACTGTCATCAGCGTCGATCGGCTCGGCCGGCGGGCGCACCCCCACGCCGGGAGAAGTCCGTGAAGCACCCGAAGCTGACCGTGACCGGCGCGCTCCTCGCCGCCGTCCTCGCCGCCACCGGCGGCTGCACGGCGAAGGGCGGCGACGAGCCGACCCCCATCCCGAGCCCGACCGGTCCGGCCGCCGACGCCGACCCGGCCACCGTCCTGGCCGACGCGGCGGCGAAGGTCGACCAGCAGAGCTACCGGTTGAAACTCGGCTCCGGCAGTGGCGGGGACGGCACCACCCTGGTCTGGGACCCGAAGGGCCGCCGGGGCCTGGAGACCACCGTGCTGGCGGTGCCGAACGGCACGGTGACCATCGAACGACTGACCACCGGCCCGGAGGTCTACGTGAAGGTCACCGCCCCGGACCGCCGGGTACCGGCCTGGGACGGGCGTACCTGGTGGCACGTCGGCGCGGCGGCGACGGCCCGGCGCAACGGCCTGGACACCACCCGGGTGGCGAGCACGCTGCGCGCGTCGGCCGACGTCCGACGCGCCGGCGAGCGCGCGTACGCCGGCACCCTCGACCTGCGCGACAGCGCCGCCGTCCTGGGTGCGGGCGTCGGCGGGGTGCTCGGCGCCGGCGCGGGCGCCGTGCCTTTCACCGCCCGCGTGGACGAGCAGGGTCGGCTGGTGCACTACCGGATCGAGCTGCCCGGCGAGAAGGGTCGGGCCTCGGCGCTCGACCTGGCGTACGCCGACTTCGGCCTGCCGGTGCCGGCGGAGCAGCCGGCGGCGGAGCTGATCGGCGAGGACCCGCCGGCCAACATCCCCGGCGCCTGACCCCGTCCGGCCCGGGGCGCTACAGGAACAGGTCCAGCACCAGCACGCCGAGGAAGCCAACCACCGAGATGATGGTTTCCATCACCGACCAGCTCTTGATGGTCTGCCCGACGGTCAGCCCGAAGTACTCCTTGACCAGCCAGAAGCCGGCGTCGTTGACGTGCGAGAAGAAGAGCGACCCGCAGCCGATGGCCAGCGCCAGCAGCGCCACCTCCGGCCCCTGGAGGGTCGCCGCGAGCGGCGCGACGATGCCCGCCGCGGTGATGGTGGCGACGGTCGCCGAGCCGGTCGCCACCCGGATGCCGACGGCCACCAGCCAGCCCAGCAGCAGCGGCGAGAGGTTCGCGCCCTCGGCGGCGTCCGCCACCAGGCTGCCCACGCCGGCGTCGACCAGCACCTGCTTGAAGCCGCCACCGGCCGCGACGATCAGCAGGATGCCGGCGATGGGCGGCAGCGACCCGCCGAGGAAACCGGAAACCTGGGTACGACTGAACCCGGTCCGGTAACCCAGGAAGATCATCGCGAAGATGACCCCGGCCAGCAGGGCGACGATCGGGGTGCCGACGATGTCCAACGCCTTGCGTCCTCCGGTGCCCTCGGCCAGGAACAGCTCGCCGATCGCCCGCAGCAGCATCAGCACCACCGGCAGCAGGACGGTGACGACCGCGGCCCACAGGGCGGGGGAGCGGCGCGCCCGCACCGCCTCGGTGCCGGCCTCGTCGATCGGCGCGCCGGGGTGGCCGGTGCCCGGGTTGACCAGGTCGTCGGAGTTGACCAGGTCGCCGTCGGCGTCGGCCGGGCCGCGTCCGGTGCCCGCCGACCCCCGCCCGCCGGCGACCGAGATCGGCCGGCGGGTGGGCAGCAACGCCTCCGGCACGGTGGCGGGCACGTAGCGGGCGATGAAGTTGCCGAAGACCGGACCGGCGACGATCACCGTCGGGATGGCGACCAGCAGGCCCAGCGCGAGGGTCTGGCCGAGGTCGGCGCCGAGGGCGTCGATCGCGACCAGCGGGCCGGGGTGCGGCGGCACGAGACCGTGCAGCACCGACAGGCCGGCCAGCGCCGGGATGCCGATCTTCATCAGCGGTACGTCCACCCGCAGCGAGACCAGCAGCACGATCGGCACCAGCAGCACCACGCCGACCTCGAAGAAGAGCGGCAGGCCGATCAGCGAGGCCACCCCCGCCATCGCCCAGGGCAGGGCCCGGCCGGAGACCCGGCCGACCACCCGTTCGACGATGCTGTCCGCGCCCCCGCTCTCGGCGAGCAGGCCGCCGATCATGGCGCCGAGCGCGATCAGCAGGCCCACCCCGCCCACGGTGGAGCCCACCCCGCCGCTGAACGATTTGACGATCGCCTCGGGGGTCACGCCGGCGACCACGCCCAGCACGGCCGCGCCGAGGATCAGCGACAGGAACGGGTGGACCTTGCCCCAGGCGATGAGGAGCACCACCGCGGCGATGCCCAGCAACGCCGCGACGATCAGTTGGGCGTCACCGGCGTCGGTGAGCGGTTCGGCCGGTGCGGCGAGCAGAGTGACCACGGCTATCACGACCTTCGGTAGGCGTACGTGACGGGGGACGGGCGATCACATGGGGGAGGCGCGCGGGGTCGGCTCAGGCGGTAGCCCGGGGGCCAGCCGTCGCAGCGAGATGAACGTGGGCACCAGGGCGTCGTACAGCTCGGAGAAGAGCGGGAGCAGGGCGGCGTAGGTGGCGGCGGCGGCCGGGTCGGGATGGATCGTCTCGTCGATCTCCACCAGGTCGGCGGCGACCTCGATGGAGGGGATCAGGCCGAGCGCCTGCATGCCCAGCAGCGCCGCCCCGAAGCTGGAACCCTCGTGCCCGGCGGGGAAGCGCACCGGCATGCCGAGCGCGTCGGCGAGCATCTGCCGCCACAGCGGACTGCGGGCGAAGCCGCCGCTGGCCCGGATCTCGCGCACCTCGTTGCCGGCCGCCCGGACCGACGCCAGCACCAGGGCGAGCTGCTGGCACACCCCCTCCAGCGCCGCCCGGACCAGGTGCTCACGCCGGTGGCCGTGGGTCAACCCGACGTACGCCCCGCGGGGCAGCGCGCTCCAGTGCGGCGCCCGCTCGCTCAGCAGGTACGGCAGCATGATCAGCCCGCCGGACCCGACCGGGGCGCGTTCGGCCAGGGCGAGCAGCTCCTCCTCGGAGTGCTCACCCAGCTCCGGGGCGAGCGCGTCGCCCGCCCACTGGAGCACGATGCCGCCGTTGTTGATCGCCCCGCCGACCACCCAACGGTCCTCGGTCAGGGCGTAGCAGAACACCCCGCCGAGCGGGTCGACGGCGGGCCGTTCCACGGCCACCCGCATCGCGCCGGAGGTGCCGATCGAGCAGGCCACCACGCCGGGCTTCACCGCGCCGAGACCCAGGTTGGCCAGCGGCCCGTCGCCCGCGCCGACCACCACCGGGATGTCGGCGGGCAGCCCGGTCGCCGCGGCGGCCGCCGGAGTCAGGCCGGGCAGCACGGTGGTGGTGGTGACCAGCCGGGGCAGCTGCTCCGCGGTGATCCCGGCGATACTCAGCGCCTCGGGGTCCCAGGCCAGCCGCTGGATGTCCATCAGCCCGGTGGCGGAGGCCACCGAGTGGTCGGTGACCAGCGCGCCGGTCAGCCGCAGCAGCACCCAGTCCTTGATGCCGACCCAGTGCGCGACCCGCGCGAAGAGCATCGGCTCCTGCTCGGCGTACCAGACCAGCTTCGGCAGCGGTGCCATCGGATGCACCGGGGTGCCGGTGCGCCGGTGCAGGACCAGCCCGGACGGCATGGCGCGCAGCCGCTCCGCCTGCGCGCTGGACCGGGAGTCGGCCCAGGTCAACGACGGGGTCAGCGGGACGCCGTCGGGGTCCAGGCCGATCAGGCTGTGCATCGCGGTGCTGAACGACAGCCCGGCCACCGGGCCGGGCAGCTCGCCGGCCACGGTACGCAGGCACTCGACGACCGCGTCGAAGATCAGCTGCGGATCCTGCTCGGCCCAGCCCGGGTGCGGATCCTCCAGCGGATAGCCGACCGAGTGGTGGGCGAGCCGGTCGCCTCCGGTGTCGTACGCGACGACCTTGGTGCTGGTGGTGCCGATGTCGACGCCGAGCACGACGGGCTCGTCCACCGGTGCACCTCCTCGGTCCGCGCCGAGCTGCCTCGTCGCCCTCGGCTGCGGCTGACGTTACCCACGGTTCCCGCACCCCGCACGGCGCACCGGGCGATCCCTCGCCACCACCGGCACCGAACGCGAATCGACGCAGCGATATAGGACTATCGTCCGAATCGCTCCGCCGATCGGGTGATTCGCCCGGTTCGGCATGTCCGCCGGACTCGCGGAAGCCGTTGAAGGGGTGACACCCCGGTTGGTGGCTCGCGCGACGGAGGAGTCGGCGTGGCAGAAACTGATTCGACGGGTTCCACCTGGCGCTACACCTGGGCACGCAAGCAGAACGAGCGGCGACAGCGGACGTACCGCGACGCCGAGCGGGCCTGGCGACGACGAGACGACGAACTGCGGCGGCTCCGTGCCCTCGCCGTCGACCTGCACGGGTCGGTGGCGGCGGGCGCCGGACTGCCGCTGGAACTCACCCCCGGCGAGCTGGTCCTCTGGACCCTGCCCGCCGCGCAACTGGTCGAGGTCCGGCACACCGCGGTGCTGCCCGCCCCGGACCTGACCGTCGAGGCCGACGGGGCGCCGCTGCACCACCGCCTCCCCGACGGGGTCAAGGCCACCGACGCCGGCATCGCCGTCGTCACCAACCGCCGGCTCGTGCTGCTCGGCGGGCGGGGCCGGCGCGACTGGGCGTACGGGAAGATGACCGGCCTGTCCCACGACCCGGCGGCGCCGGTGACGCTGATCCAGGTCCTGGACCGGCGGCAGGCCTCCGGGCTGCTGCTGCCGGCCACCGCCGCCGCCGAGTTCCGCTTCCTCCTCACGCTGGCCTTCGCCGACGCCATCGAGCAGCGGGCCACGGTCGTCGCGCAGCTCGACGAACTGATCGCCGAGCACGCCCAGACCCGGCCGTTCCGGCCGGCGATCGCCACCCCCGCCCAGGCCCGGTTCGTCACCCGGCTGCCCGGTGGTCGGCGCACCGTCGCCGTCGCCGCCGCGCTGGCCCTGGTCGTGCCGGCGGTGCTCCTCGACTCCGACCCACCGGTCACCACCGCCGCGGAGGTCGCCGCCGCGGCCACCCCCGCCGCCGCGCCGGTCCAGCTCGTTGCGCCCCGCCCGAAGCCCGCGCCGTCGGCGTCGCCGGCGCCCCGGCGGGCGTCGGCCGCGTCGCCGGCACCGCGACGTCCGACGACCCAGCCGGCCCCGGAGCGCGACCGGCTCTGCGGCGCACCGGCCAACCCCCTGGGGTACGACTACTGCGCCGAGGGTCGGCGGGTCCGCCAGCCCGACCACCGGATCTGCGACTTCTTCGACTGCGTGCAGGACTTCTGGGCCGGCCGCGGCTACCTGGTGCAGTGCCGCGACGGGCAGGTCAGCCTGACCGGCGGCCGCCCGGCCGCGTGCGCCGGCCATCGGGGCGTGCGCCGCATCGTGCACACCGCGCCGGGGCGGTGACTCAGGCGGCGAAGTCGGGCAGCGTGAGCGTGCCGTCGTCGGCGAGCGGGAAGCCCGGGTTGAAGGCGATCTCCCAGACGTGCCCGTCCGGGTCGGTGAAGCAGCCGGCGTACCCGCCGTAGAAGGTCTCCGCCGCCGGTCGGGTCAGCCGCGCGCCCGCCCGCACCGCCGTGGCCAGCACGTCGTCCACCTCGGCGGGGGAACGGACGTTCTGCGCCAGGGTCATCCCGCCGGGATCGGTGTCCGGCACGCCGGCGTCGGCGGCCAGCTTCTCCCGGCCCCACAACACCAGGGCCAGGCCACCGGCCTGGAAGAAGACGGTCTCCTCGACCTCCTGACCCCGCCAGCCGAGCGCCTCGTAGAAGGCGCGGGCGCGGGGGAGGTCGGCGACCCCGAGGGTGACCAGGCTGATCCGCTGCTCCATGCCCCGGACCGTACCGCCGGGATGGGTCACGTCGTCTGCCCCTACCGGGGTCGGTCCGTTCAGCGGCCTCGGCGGACGCCGAGGGCCAGCGGGAGCAGGCCGACGGCGACGAGCGCCGCGCCCACCGGCAGCAGGTCCAGGTCGACGGCGAGGGCGACGAAGCCGACCAGGACCAGTACCGGCGCCCAGGCCGGCAGCAGCCGTACCGTGACCGCCCGCACCAGCAGCGTGAGCAGGCCGAGCTGGAACAACACCGGCCCGGCGTCGAACACCGGGTCCGGCACGGTGTCGGCCACCGGCTCGAACAGGTCACCGACAATCACCCATCCGAACGCGGCGGCTCCCAGCAGCGTCGCCGCGGTCGCCACCTCGACGGCGATCCGCCATCCGCCGGACTGCCGGCCTGCCGCTGACAGGAACACCCGGCGCAGGGCGACCGCCAGCACGGCGAAGCCGACGATGCCGAGCAGGAAGAGGGTGTGCCCGATGTCCCAGGCCGGGCCGTTGTGGCGGTCGCCGTCGAAGCCGTCGATCCACCGGCAGATGCCGTAGGCGAACAGGAGGAGCGGGGCGGCGAGCGCGGCGCCTCGCACGGTTGGGGTCGCGGTCGTGCGGGTATCGGTGGCGGTCATTCGCCCAGGCTGGCAGGGGTCGGGCCTTCATTCATCGGGGTCTTCCTGTAGCCGTCCCCGGACGTCGCCCCGACCACCACCGGGGTCGCCGCCGCGCCGCGTGTCGGGGTGCGGCGGCCGCCGGGTGGCGAGCCTGCTCCACCATGTACGGCGTGATCCACTTCAGGCGCAAGCGGCGCAAGAAGAAGCGGGACCGCTGCGACAACTGCACCGTCGACTGCGACTTCTGCGACGGGCCGGACTGCTGCGACTTCGGGCTCTTCTCCTTCCTGCTCACCCTCGGCGCGGCCACCGCCCGGGTCAGCCGGGCACCGGTCGTCGACCGGGCCGGCCGGGCGGCGATCCTCGGCTACCGTCGGTGGCTGTCGCACCGCTGGCCCGGCCAGTGCCGCTACACCCCGACGTGCAGCGCGTACGGCCTCACGGCCGTGGAGCGGTACGGGCTGGCGGTCGGTGGGCGGATGGCGGCGGACCGGCTGCGCCGCTGCAAGCCGTGGGTGCCCCGGGGCATCCACGACCCGGTGCGATAACCGGTCGCCGGGGGTGCGCCCCGGCGCTACCGTGCCGGGCGTGCCCCGCACCGTGACCCTGGTCCTCGTCGACCCCGCCGGCCGGCTGCTCGGCGCCCTACCCCCGTACGAGGTGCCGACGCCCTGGTGGCCGGAGGCCGCGGATGTCGTGGCGGGCGCGCCGGTCGAGGGGACGGTGCTGCGGCTGCTCACCAGCGAGCTGCCCCGGCAACCCGGGGGCGCGGTCACCTACCTGGCGGAGGCGGCCGGGCCGGTGCCCGTACCCCTGGTGCCGGTGGCGGCGGACCTCGCGCCGCATCCGCTGCGCGCGCCCTGGGCGCAGCCGGGCGGACCCGCGGCGAGCCTGGCCTGGGCCACGGCGCAGCTCGACCGGCTCGACCGGCCGACGACCCGGGTGACGCAGCAGCGCACCTGGAACCTGTCGGCGATCTGGCGGCTCGACGGGCCGGGCGGCACGACCTGGCTCAAGCAGGTGCCGGGGTTCTTCCGGCACGAGGCGGCGGTGCTGCGCCGGCTCGCCGCGGTCGCGCCGGGGCGCACGCCGACGCTGCTGGCCGACGACGGCGACGGGCGGATGCTGCTCGACCACGTGCCGGGGGAGGACCGCTACGGCGCCGACCTGGCCGAGCGGCAGGCCATCGCCGCCGACCACCACGCCCTCCAGGTACGCGCCGCGCCCGCCGTCGCCGAGCTGGTGGCGGCGGGCGTGCCGGACCTGCGCGGCGATGCCCTCGCCGCATGGATCCGTTCCGCGCTCGCTCCCCACGCCGCCGCCGCTGTGCTCGACGGGCTGGAGGCGCGGCTGGCGGAGGTGGCGCGGTGCGGGCTGCCGGACACCCTCGTGCACGGGGACCTGCACCCCGGCAACGTCCGGGGCGACGGGGAACGGCGTGTGGTCATCGACTGGGGAGACTCGTTCGTCGGGCACCCCGCCTTCGACATCCTGGAGCTGACCCTCGGCCTGGACTCCGCCTCTGCTTCCGCGCTGGTGGAGGCGTGGTCGGCGCGGTGGCGGGGCAGTGCGCCGGGCTGCGCGCCGGAGCGGGCCGCTGAGCTGCTGCGACCGGTCGCGTGGCTGCGGCTGGCGGCGGTGTACGCGACGTTCCTGGCGGGAATCGAGCCGAGCGAGCGGGTCTACCACGTCGCGGACGTGCCGGAGTGCCTGGAGCGGGCGGCAGCCGAGCGGTCCCGCAGCCCGTGCAACCACCGCCCCGGAGTAGCTCACTTTTAGGCGGCGTGACACGCGGGGCGAGGAATGTCGGATCTGACTTCGCAGAGCCATAGCATTGATGCTATGGCTCGTTGTTCCGCAAGACGCCAATGCGGGAGGACCGAGAGGTCGAGCGTGCTCGCCGGGCGCTCGACCGGTGCGTGGCGGAGCGGCACATCGTGCACGAGGAGGCAGAGCAATGAGTGACCGCGTCGACTGGAACGACCTGCGCGACCGCCGGATGGCCGAGCCGGGTGCGGCGGAGTCCTACGAGGCGACCCGCATCGCCTTTGAACTCGGCCAGGAGGTGCGCCACCTGCGGGAGCACATCGGCTGGAGCCAGAGCGAGCTGGCGCGGGCCGCTGGCATGACGCAGTCCGCCGTGGCGCGGTTCGAGGCCGGCGGAACGGTGCCGACCCTGCCGGTCCTGGAACGCCTTGCCCGAGCCCTCAACATGAGGCTCGACGTTCGCTTCACCCCCGACGCAGACGCGGCCTGAGCCCTGCCCCCACTCACCGCCAGCCGTCGCCATCCTCGGACGGGTGCACCCACATCAACAGAGCCGGTGCCGAGGTGAAGGGCCGCGATGAGGTCCTCCCGGGCGAGCGGGATCTCGGGCAGGTCGGGACGGGCGATGGGCGGCAGCACCTGCTGGTCACTCGGGGGCGTGGCAGACCGCCTCGACGTTATTGCCGTCCGGGTCGCGGACGAAGGCGCCGTAGTAGGTCGGGTGGTACTCCGGCCAGAGGCGGGGCGCGTGCAACACCTCCGCGCCGGCCTCCACCGCGGCATCGTGGAAGGCGTGCACGGCGGCCCGGTCCGGCGCGGCGAAGGCGATGTGCGACTCGCGGGCGTTGCCGGGGGACGTCGTGGGGCTGAGCCAGAAGTCCGGCCGGTCGACGCCGTAGCCGATCACGTCGCCGAACTGCATCAGCCGGCGCGCGCCCAGCGGCGCCAGGACCGTGTCGTAGAAGGTGCTGCTGCTGGGGATGTCGCGGGCTTGGATGCCGAGGTGGTCGAGCATGCTGCGGTCCTCCTGCGGTTGGTCGATGGCCACAGGCTAGGCCTGCCCACCGACAGTCCGGGCCCGGCGGTTCCCCGGCCTGGCCCTGGGGCGCAGGTCAGCCGGGGAGGTAGTGGCTCGCCTCGCTCCGCGCGTACCGCTCGACGGTGAAGCGGGTGAAGTCGCCGGCTTCATCGCAGCCGGTCAGCCACTCCAGGGCGTCGGCGGCGGCGTCGGAACCCTCGGCTGCCAGGTAGGCCTTCGTCTCAGCGAGGCCGGCGCCGCACAGCAGCTGGGCGTCGATGGTGCAGTGGGCGTCGAAACTGGACCCCTTGGCCTCCCAGATCAGCAGTACGTCGCGCAGCTCGCCGGCGTGGAAGAGCTGGGAGCAGCACAGGCGCATCAGGTCCCGGTCGCCTTCGTCGTCGTACTCCCGCTCGATCTGCTCGACCAGGAGGACGCGGATGGCGTCGAGGTCGGCGGGGGCGGGGTGGAGGCCGTAGCGGCGCAGCGAGTCGTCGCGGTCCATGCTGTCGCCTCCGTTGCGAACCTTCTGCACGCGGCAGCCCCGCCCGGCGCCCGCGCGGTGGTCGGCGGACCCACCGCGATCTTCGCGGACATCAACTCGGCGAACAACCGCGACCCGTCGGTGATCCTGCCGGTGGGGGCCGGCCTGATCGCGCCCATCCTCGCGCCGCTGCTGCGCAGCCTCCTCGCGCCGATGTGGAGCACCTGCCACGGTCCGGGCCGGGACAGCCAGCACCAGCGGGACCGGTCAGCGGGTGATCCGCCGGGGCCGGCCGGGCGGGCCGCCCGGTTTCGGCCGGTAGGCGGGTAGCCCGATGGCGACGGCGAGCATGCAGGCCGCACGGGTGTCGAACGCCTCCGAGACGTCCTGGTCGCAGAACGTCAGGCCGGTGCCGCCGTGACCGAGGGTGAAGGCGGCCAGTTGCAGGCGGCCGGCCGCCACCCCCGCCTCGAACTGGGCGACCCGGTACCCGCGCTCGCCGTACCCGTCGAGCACCTGGTCCAGATCGGCGCAGGCGAAGTCGGTGTACGCCGAGTCGCCACCGAGCGGCTGGTCGAGGCAGAGCCCCTGGCTCAACGTACGTACCTCGGGCTCCGGCGCCGACCGGCGCAGCTGCGGCGGGCCGTCGACCCGCTGGTACAGGCCCGGCTCAGTGCCGTGCACCGCGTGAACCGCGACCTCGTGGGAGAGCAGGGTGGTCCCGCTCGGGATCGCGTCGGCGGGGACCGCTCGGGTCGCCGCAGCCATCGCCCAGTGCAGGAGCTCGGCGGGGGCGAGTTGGTGGCGCATGCGCCGGGTGGAGCCGCGGCGCAGGATGACCGACTCGATCGGCTCGCTGCCGGCCCCAACCGGCGCGTCGACGGTGTCGGTGGCGCGGGGCAGGCCCGCGACGGCGGCAGTCCGCCAGCCCGTCACGTCGTCGCCCGTGGTGAGTTCACCGGCCTGCTGCACCCGGATGGCCAGCGGGAAGTCGACCGGCGCGGGGGAGAGCGGCGTCGGCGGGAACTGCGGCGGCGGTAGCTCGACCGGTTCGGCGGCGGCGGTGGGCCGACCGCAGGTGATCACGGCCACCGGGAACTCCGTCACGCCGTCGACGCCGAGCAGGCGGGACACGGCGGCATCGACGAAGCCCAGCCGTACCCGCACGGGTAGCCCGTGGCCTTCGGCGACGGCGAGCAGATTCGCCAGCATCGTCCCGGTGTCCCAGTAGACGTGCCGCCAGCCCCGTTCGGCGTACTTCCACGCGGTGCGCCACGGGAGGCCGGTGACGATGAGGGCGAGCGGGCTGGCCGCGACGTCCGGGTCGGCGGTGGCGTCGGCCAGCGCCCGGCGGTGGTCCCCGGCGGCGAGTGCCTCCAGGCCGAACACCTCCGGCGCGAAGTGGTACAGCCCGGCGTCGAGCCCGGCCACCTCGCCGGCCACCGCGTACACCTCGAGGGGGTGGAGGTTGCCGGCGGAGGGGGCGGCCCGGAACCAGAGGTTGTCTCCGGCGGTTCGGGTGACGCCGGCCGAGTAGAACAGCAGCCGGGCGAGGAGTTCGCCGTCGATGGTCGGGTCGCTCGGCGGTACCCGTCCGGACAGGGTCACCGCGGCCGGCGCCCCGGTCGGCGGCAGGTCGCGGGGGAGGGGGTGCACCGGCGCCCCAAGATGGCGTTTGAAGGGCTGGGGACGGTTGCTCGGGTCCATCGGGACGAAACCCGGGACACCCGGCGGCCGGTCGCCGCGACACTGGTTCGTCTCGTGGTGGTAGAGCCGGGTCACCTCGCCGGTGTGCATCAGCCGCCCATACCCGCCGGCGCCCGGCGTAGGCCCTGCCGTTCCCACCGTCGCCCTCGACAGTCTGATCGGTCAGGAGTGAGCAGACCCCGGCGAGGCGGCCGGCCGGCGTGTTCACCGCCGTCAGGTGTACCGGCGACCGGAAGGGGTACCCGCGCCCAACTGCTGTTCGCGGTGTGCTGGCTCGGGCGTCCGCGGAAGGCCGGGAGTCGGACGCCCCTGGCCCTGATCTGCGGCTTCGCGGCACCGTCCTGGCCGGTGTGACGGCCTCGCTCGGCGGTGAACTGGTGGAGCGGCTGGGCAGGCCGCGCCGCGGTCACGCGTCGAGTTCCTGTCCCACCGTCCCGGGCGCGGCGTCCACCCCGGACCCGACGGGACGGCGTCACCACGAGGCCACCGGCCCGTCGACCTTGCCCAGTGCCGATGGAGGAACCGTGACCGGGCTGCGTACCGACCTGTACGAGCTGCGGATGGCGGCCAGCTACCTGCGCCGGGACATGGTGGAGCGCGCGACGTTCAGCCTGTTCGTCCGCCGCCTGCCGCCGCAGCGTGGCTTCCTGGTGGCCGCCGGGCTGGCCGAGGCGCTGGCGTTCCTGGAGGGCTTCGCGTTCGACGAGGGCGAACTCGGCTATCTGCGCGACACCGTCGGGCTCGACGAGGCGGCGCTGGCGGGGCTGCGGTTCACCGGTGACGTCTGGGCCGTACCGGAGGGCCGGGTGGTGTTCGCCGACGAACCGCTGCTGGAGGTCACCGCGCCGATCGCCGAGGCGCAGCTGGTGGAGACCGGCGTGCTGAACCTGATCACCTTTCACACCACGGTGGCGAGCAAGGCCGCCCGATGCCGCCTCGCCGCCGGCGACGCGCAGCTGGTCGACTTCGCGTTCCGTCGCACGCACGGGATCGAGGCCGGCGCGGCCGTGGCCCGGGCGTCCGCGATCGCCGGCTTCGCCGCGACCAGCGACGTCGAGGCCGCTCGACGCTACGGACTGCCGCCGTCCGGGACGATGGCCCACTCGTACGTCGAGGCGTTCCCCGACGAGCGTGCCGCGTTCCGCGCGTTCGCGACCGATTTCCCCACGAACCCGGTGTTCCTCGTCGACACCTACGACACGCCCGCCGGAGTGCGAGCCGCCGTCGAGGTCATCGCGGAGCTGGGACTGACCGGCCCGGTGGGCGTGCGGCTCGACTCCGGAGATCTCGCCACGCTGGCCGTGCAGACCCGCGCGATCCTCGACGGCGCCGGGCTCACCCGGGCCCAGATCGTGGCCAGCGGCAGCCTCGACGAGGACGCCATCGCGGCGCTCGTCGCCGCGGGCGCACCGATCGACGCGTACGGCGTCGGCACCCGCATGGGCGTCTCCTTCGACGCGCCGTCCCTGGACAGCGCCTACAAGCTGGTGGCCGTCGGCGACCGGCCGGTGCTCAAGCTGTCACCCGGCAAGGCCACCCTGCCCGGTCCCAAGCAGGTCTTCCGTGATCCCACCGGCGCGAGCGGCGACGTGGTGGGGCTGCGCGACGAACCCCCACCGGGCGACCACGAGCCGCTGCTCGTGCCGGTCATGCGCGGCGGCCGTCGCCTGGACGGCGCCGACCCGGCCGGTGAGGTACGCGCCGCGCGGGGCCGGTTCGACGCGGACCTAGCCTGGCTACCGGAGCCGGCGCGCCGGCTGGCGGACCCGGCGCCGCTCACCGCCACCGTCAGCCCGGCCCTCGCCGCGCTGCATGAGCGGGTGGCCGCGCAGGTGGCGCGGGGCGCGACCTACTGACAGCCGCGCCGGCCGGACTCGTCGGGCCGGTGGCCAACGCAGCAGTTGGACACGGCAACCAGCGCCTGTTCACTCTTGAATTTCAGGGCGCGGCGGAGGTCGTTGGACGCCGACGCCCGCGGGTGCGCGGCGTGGGCGGGTCTGCGGGGCTCGGCCAGTACATGTGCTCCCGATCAGACCGCCGGACCGGCTGAAGTTCCGCCGGATTGGGGGGCTTGGCGGCAGGACCGGTGCAGGTAGGGTGCGGGAACCGCCAATGGGGAGGCGGGAAGTGGTGGGGGCCAGGTGAGGGTCTGTCAGACCGTCACCGGATCCCACCCTGCTCCAAGCTACCGAAGGTGATTCATGCTGTCCCGCTCCACGACGCCGGTCGAGTCGCCCTCGCTGATCCTCGATCGGGCCACCTCGCTGGTCGACTACCTGATGGCCGTGCGGGCGCAGATGGAGAAGCCGGCCCGGACGGTGCCCACCGTCGGCGCCTTTTGGCAGCACGCGTTCCCCGACCATCCGGCCTGCGAGGTCGGCGTCTCCGCCGACGGCGCCAGCTGGCTGCGGGTGGGGCTGCCGGCACCGGCGCGTCCCCTGCGGACGCCCGCGCAGTTCGCGCCGTACCTGTCCGAGCCGATCGGCTACGCCACGGAGCCGCGCCTGGTGGGCCGGCCGGAGGAGACCGAGCCGATCCGCGCCCGGTTCGCGGCGTGGCGTGAGCAGGAGTGGCGGCCCTGGGCCGAGCAGGCCCGGCGGACCGAGGAGGTACGCCAGCTGCACCGCAGCCTGTTCGACCTGAAGCACCGGGTCGACATGAACGCCGCCACCGATGAACTGGTCTGGGGCCACGGCGTCCTCCGGACCGAGGTCGCCGGCCACCGCGTGCACTACCCGCTGGTCGTCACCCCGGTGGCGATCGAGTTCGACGCCGACCGGTCCCTGGTCACGGTGGTACCGCAGGGCGCGGCCCGGTTGCAGACCGACCCGCTCAGCGGGCTCGACGAGCGTTACCTCGGCCAGCTGCTCGCCCTCGCCGGCTCCGGCGGCCAGCTCGACCTCGACGTGTGGGACGAGTTCACCCGCCGGGAGTTCCTCGAACGCGCGCTGCGTCGACTCGGCCAGGACCCGGTCGTCCGGGACGCGGACCAGCCCGCCCCCGCCGGCGCCCACGTGCACGACACCGGTGTGCTCTTCACCCGGCCCCGGCAGCGGATGCTGCGCCGCTTCCTGGAACAGCTGCGCGCCCGGCTGCTCGCCGGCGACGACGCCAGCATCGGCGCGCTGGCGGCGATCCTCGCCCACGAACCCAGCAAGCTGCGGATGCCGCAGGACCAGCCGGAGCGGTGGACGCCGCTGGGCGAGCGCCTGCTCATGCCGCTGCCCACCAACGAGGCGCAGGAGTCGATCGCCCGCCGGCTCGCCCAGCACCGCAACGTCGCCGTGCAGGGACCACCCGGCACCGGCAAGACCCACACCATCCGCAACCTCATCTGCCACCTGATGGCACACGGCAAGCGGGTGCTGGTGGTCGCGCAGAAGGAAGACCCGCTGCGGGTCCTGCGCGACGGGCTGCCGCAGGAGATCCAGTCGCTCTGCCTGGCCGTGCTCGGCCGCTCCACCGACCAGCTCGTGCAGCTCCAGCTGGCCGCCCGCGAACTCTCCGACCGCGGGGCGACCCTGGACAAGCGGGGCGAACAGCAGCGGGTGGACCGGCTGCGCCGCCAGCTCGAACAGGCCGAACGCGACCTGGGCCAGGCCCTCGGCGGCCTGCGCACCATGGCCGAGAACGAGGCCGTCCACCATGAGATCGACGGCATCCGGCTCTTCCCGAGCGACGTCGGGGTCTGGCTACGCGAACGCGCCGACCGCTACGGCGGCATCCCCGACGACCTGCCACCGCACCTCGACGCGCCGCTGAGCGCCGAGGAGTTCACCGAGCTGCTCGACATCGCCCGGCGTACCGAACGGCAGGACCGGGTGCAGGCGCTGCGCGACCTGCCGACCGCCGCCGACCTGCCAGCGGCCGCGGCCATCCTGGCCGACCGACGGCGACTGGACGAGGCGGTCCGGGAGCTCCACCAGCTCGCCGCCGCCGGCATCGCCCTGCCGCAGGTCCGTGCCTTCGGCCCGCAGCCCCTCGACGACCTCGCCACGCAGCTGCGCGAGGCGTTGACCATGCTCGCCGCCCGCGAGGGCTCCTGGACCGACCGGCTCGGCACCCTGCTCCAGGCCGACCCCAACTGGCAGCAGATGTGGCACGACCACGTCGAGGCCTGCCAGCGGGCCCTGGGCGAACTCACCGCCGCCACCCGGGTCATCGCCGGCCACCAGGTCACCGTGCCCGACGCCCACTTGACCGAACCCCGCCGCCTGCTCGCGCAGCTCGGCGAGCTGCGGCAACGCTTCGCCGCGGGGAAGGGCGTCAACCGGCTCTTCCAGGGCACCCTGGCCCGGCTCGCCGCCGACTGCCGCATCGACGGCGAGATCCTGCGCGCCGCCGACGACGTCGACATCGTCGTCGCCTACGTCACCCGACAGCGGCTGCGCCAGGAGCTGACCACCCGCTGGCAGGAGTGGACGGCTCCGCTCGAGCTCACCGTCCCCGCCGGCAGCCCCGAGACGTGGGCCGGGCGGCTGCTCGCCGAGGCCGAGGCCGCGCTCGACTGGGACCGCCGCCGCTGGCCGGCGCTGCACGCCACGCTCCGCGGGCTGCTCCCCACCATCGCGGCAACCGTCGACACGCGGCGGCTGACCGTCCTCATCGACCTGGTCGCCCGCTGCGCGGCCGTCTTCGCCCACGACCGGCTGGTCGCCGCCGAACGCGACCTCGCCGCCGCGCTCCAGGCCGGCATGTCGGGTACGGACGCCAGCGAGCTGTGGCGGCTGCTCGACCTCAGCCGGCAGAGCGCCGACCTCGACCGCTGGGACTCGTACCTCGACGAGGTGCGCCGGCTCGCCGCGTTGCGCCCCGACGCGCAACGCTTCCGGGAGCTGTCGGCCCGGCTGCGGGAGGCCGCGCCCGCGTGGGCGGCCAGCATCGACGACGGCACCGCGCCCACGCTCACCGACAACGGCATGGACTGCCTGCACCGCTGGCAGTGGCGGCAGGCGCAGACCTGGTTCGACACCGTGGTCGGCAGCGTCGACCCGGTCGCCCTCGGCCGGCGCGTCGAGCAGATCCGGGAACGGATCCGCCGCCTCACCCAGGAACTCGTCGTCGCCTCCTCCTGGCTGGAGGTCTCCAAGGCCCTCGACGACCGCCGCCGCGCGGCGCTCGCCGACTGGACCACCGCCCTGCGCAAGATCGGAAAGGGTACGGGGAAGAACGCCGCCCTGTGGCAGGCCCACGCCCAGCGGGCGATGAGCGCGGCGGTGGACGCCGTACCGGTCTGGGTCATGTCCGTGGACCGGGCCATCGAACAGTTCGCCGGTGGCGCCCACTTCGACGTGGTCATCGTCGACGAGGCGTCCCAGGCGGACATGTTCTCGCTGCCCATCCTCAGCCTCGCCGAGCGGGCCGTGGTCGTCGGCGACGACCAGCAGATCGGTCCGCAGCTGTCGTTCGTCGGCACCGTCACCGGCATGATCAACTCGCACCTGGTCGACGTGCCGTCCGCTGAGCACTTCGACCCGGAGAGCAGCCTCTACGACCACGCGGTCCGCCGCTCGCCGGAACGCATCCTGCTCACCGAGCACTTCCGCTCCGTGCCGGCCATCATCGGCTTCTCCAGCCAGACCTACTACGGCGGCGAGATCGAGCCGCTGCGCACCGACCGCCCCGCCGGCATCGGCGACCCGGTGATTGCCGTCCACGTGCCCGAGGGCATCCGGCAGGACCTGACCACCTACGGCAACGTCAACGTCGCCGAGGCCGAGGCCCTGGTCGCCCGGGTCGCCGCGATCGTCGACGACCCCGCGTACGCCGGCCGGACCATCGGCGTGGTCAGCCTGCTCAGCACCAGCGGCCAGGCCCTCTACCTGCTCACGCGGCTCCGCGAGACCGTCGGCGAGGAGGAGATGGAACGCCGCCGACTGCGCGTCGGTGACTCGTACACCTTCCAGGGCGACGAACGCGACATCGTGCTGGTCTCCCTGGTCGTCTCCCCGCACCAGGGGCCCGTGTCGGCGTTCACCAAACGCGACCACCACCGCCGGGTCAACGTCGCCGCCTCCCGGGCCCGCGACCAGCTCTGGGTCTTCCACTCCGTGCAACCCGCCGACATGCGCGAGGACGACGCCCGCGGTCTGCTGCTCACCTACTGCCAGAACGTCACCGTTGCCGACGAGGCGTACGACGACCTGGAGAAGCGCTGCGACAGCGACTTCGAACGCGAGGTGCTGCGTCGCATCCTGCTCCGCGGCTACCGACCGCTGCCGCAGTTCCGCATCGGCAGCTACCGGATCGACTTCGTGCTGCCCGCCCCCGACGGCCGTCGCCTCGCCATCGAATGCGACGGCGACGCGTACCACGGGCCTGAGCAGTGGGAGAGCGACATGCGCCGCCAGGCGGTGCTGGAGCGGGTCGGCAACTGCGTCTTCGTCCGGATCCGGGGGAGTGTGTTCAGCCGGGATCCGGAGGCGGCGATGGAGCCGCTGTGGCAGCGGATCGAGGAGCTGGGCATCGGGGCTGCGTCCTCAACGGCCGCACCGGTCATCGACTCGGAAATCGTCGAAGCGGTGCCGGCCTCTGGTCGGCTCTTTTCCCCGCCTGCTTCCACCGCCGCAGCGGATCCGCTGCGCGATGCCAGTCCGTCGGCTGACCGGAACTCTGCGCGACTACCAGCGGTATGGGAGGTTGAGCCGGACGTCACAGTGAGGTGGGACAAAGTCGAACCGTCGGCGGTGGCGGCGCCCCTGCCGGACGCTCCTTCCGCCAGCGCTCCCGACGAGGTGGCGCAGAATTTCGAGGCGACCGTACCGCCGAGCGTCCCGCCCGCCGCCGTCGAGCCTGTCCGGTCGCCGCTGCCCCCCAACCCTGTGTCGATGGGGAGCGACGAGGACCAGGCGCGTCCGGTGGTCGTGCCGTCGAGGGTCATACCGGCGGCGGCCATGCCCGCGGTGGTCACGGCGGCGCGCGCGGCCGACGAGCCGGACGCCGCCGCGGGATGGAGGGAGGGCGAGGCTTCAAGCCAGCCCGCCGATCCCACCGCCGCGGTCCCGTCCATTACCGCAACGAGTGACCCGACCGAGAAGACGGAACCGCCCGCCGTACCGACGGCTTCTCCGACGCCCGCCACGGTCGAGTTTGTCCGGCCGGCGCCGACTGCCAGCGGAGACGGCCAGGCGCCTGCGGCGATCGAGCTGTCGAATGTCATAGCAGCGGCGGCCATGCCTGCGGTGGTCACGGCGGCGCGCGCAGCCAACGAGCCAGCACAAGTGACGGACGAGGGTTCGGTGCCCGTGCCCGTCGGTTACCGCAATGTGGCGTGGCTGCGGCCCTACGAGGCGGTGGCCGCGATGGACAGCTACCAGCACTGCCGTGACGTGCCGATCCGGTACGAGGGCAAGGTGCTCGGCTGGGCGCGCTACTACGACAGCGCGTCCCCCGAAGCCCGCAAGTATCGGGCGAACGTTCGCGTCGAGCGGGCCCACCCGACCGGCGCGCGGCTGGTCTGCTGGGTACGCCCGCACGAGGCGAAGGCCATCATCGGCGCCGCCTCGATGAAGCGGGACATGCCGGTGGAGGACAGCCGAGGCCGGCACGCCGGGCTGGTGCAGTACTTCCCGACGGGCAGCCCGGCCGCCGTCCGGTTCCGCAGCGTCACCCGGCTGCTGCGGCTCACCGGCGGCGACGCCCCGGCCACCGTTGGGCCCGCCGTCGCTGTGCCGGCTGCCTCAGCTACCACCGTCGTGTCGGTCGCCCCGGTGCCAGCGGCGCGGGAGGCGGCGGACGGGCCCGCGCTGGAGGAGTCGCTACGGCGGGCGATGGCGCGCGCCTACGACCGTGAGGAGTTGCCGGACGAGCCGGAGACCGAGACGGCGGACCGGCGGGCGTTGGAGGCGGCCTTCCACGAGGCGATGGTGCGCACCTACGAGCGGGCCCGCGACGAGGCGCACTACCACGCGGCGCTGCTGCTGCGGATGGTGACGGAGAAGGGTGGCCTGGCGACTGCCCGGCAGTTGCTGCACCACCCGGTGGTGTCGGACGGGTTCACGGCGCTGTGGGAGCGGGGGCGGGTGGACCTGACGGCGGAGGCGGTGGTGATCCGGCCGCGGTTCCGGACGCTGTTCACCGAGGAGGAGCTGGCGATCGCCAGCAGCCGGGTGGTGGACGCGTCGTCGCACACCACTACCTAACGCCGCTGTCTGCCGTCGCCGACCCAGCGATTACCAGCCGCCGTTCGGTCAGGACTGTTGACTGATCGAAGGTTCTGACGGCGGCAGCGCCGGCGAACAATCTGACCATTCCAAGTGCGTCGTTGTGCGACGTGGACTCGTCAGATCTCGGGGGGTGGCGATGGTGGGAAGAAGAGGCATCGGCGACTTCTACGCCAATGCCGAAGGCCGCGATTCGGAACTGCCCGGGTACGACTGGGAGAACGACGACCGTCCCGACCGTACTCCCGATGTATGGCTCGATCGAGTCGTCTCGTCGTCCGCAGCCCAACGCCCGGGTGTGCTGCCGCGCGCGACGCCGAGAAGCGCAGCAGGCCAGCGGCGGCCCGCGATAGGCGCGACCGCCAAGGCGAAGCGGGTCACCCGCCCTTCCGAGCGTGAAGTCGCAGACGCTGCCCATAGCGTTCGAGCGCAAATACCGAACATCGGCCCTAAGGGAATCGCGAAACGGCTCCGCCAAAACGGCTGGACCTTCGTCGACTCGAAAGCCGTCGACCGGGCGCTGAAAGCTCATCCGACCCCCACTGCGCCGCAGAAGAGCCGCAGCGCACCCAGCAAGGCAACCCCGTCCCGCGGCCCGCAGCCGGTCCGGACGAAGGCAGCAATAAGTGAACAGCGTCCTGCCATGACCGGTCGACGACTGCGCGCCTTCGCAAGAGCCGCTCGCGACTTAGCCGCGCATGACCCCGCGTTGAGCTTGGCGGGGATGGTGCGCCGGCTTCAGCGTCGGGGCTGGCCCACCTGCAACGAGGTAGACGTGCGGAAGGCGTTGGGTATGAGCCCTACACCTGCCTCGCGGCCGGGCCGGGTATCCCCGTCACCGAAGAGCAACCGTCTAGCTGTGGGGGCTCTCAGCCCTTCGCCACGAGCGGCGTCCCTGCCTCCTGCGGACATCTGCCCCTCGTGCGGGGTGCGCCCTTCGGTCCTTGGCACCTGCCGCTGTTCCTAGCTCCCGTGCCGCTGCTTAAGCGGCACAGGAGCTGACTTGCTGCTTACGCCGCGATGGCTCGGGCAGCGGCATAGAGGTCAGCGGGGAGCGGGTGCGCCAACTCCCATTCGATGCGCATCGGTCGATCCCCGCTGTGCCGCCGGTACGTCATCGGCCCGGCGTACAGGTACGCCGGCACGCCCAACGCTCCTTCCGCGACCTTCGTCTCCCGCACGAACAGGTGCACCGTCGACCCCTGCGACGCGTGGTGGATGTACCGCTGCCCGGTCGCCGACGCCGACGACGTGGTGCTCTGCGACTCCCATTGAAACAGCGTCTCGGTGATGGCCCGGTCGGCGTACATGGTCGTGGGGGAGTAGTGCTGCTCCGACTTGACCAGCGTGACGAAGAACAGGTCCGCCTGCTCTGACTCAAGCCACTTCACGCCTTCGCGCAGCGACCCTGGGTTCGGCATCCCGAAGGCCGCGCACGCCTCGTTGCGGCTGTACCGGGCATGCACCCGCAGCGGCACCTTGCCGAGCCCGACCGGCTCGGTGACCCGGTGAATCCGATCCCGCAGCACCTCGGCGACCTGGCGTAGCTCGGCACATCGCGCCGGTTCCGCCCAAAGCCGCGCCAGCCGCGCGTCCCGCTCCGACAGCGGCACGTTCGGCCCCCATAGGCTGAAGTGCAGCATGTCCAGCAGCCGCCCGCCGGTCACCAGTCTGCCCGCCACCACCTGTTCCCACAGCGCCAGCCGCTCCGGGTCGTCGGTGTGCAGCATGCGGCCGATCGCCCGTCCCAACTCCCGGTCGTCCGGCCCCGGCACGGACGTCTCCACCCGAGCGAGCCGCCGCAGCCCGGTCCACCCGCCGAGCGTCGCCGACCGGTACACGTCCTCGATCTCCAGGCCGGTGTCCCGCAGGAACTCCGCGAGGGTCACGTCACCGAGCTGGCGCAGCTCGGCGACCATGCTGTTCTTCGACGACGGGACCGCCTTCTCCAGGTTGCGGAGCACGACCTCCTTCGCCACCCGGTCCAGCTCGACGTGGCATCCGCTCGGCAGGGACGGGAAGTCCTGCGCGACCGTGTCGTACACCTCTCGGCGGCTGACCCCGGTCAGCGCCCGCCACCGGAGGTCGAACCGGAAGTTGGCGTGCTGCCCGCCGATGAAGTCCAGCACGGTCAGGCAGGCCTTGTCGTCGTCCAGGCGCAGACCACGGCCGAGCTGCTGAAGGAAGATCGTCGCGCTCTCGGTGGGGCGCAGCATCAGGATCGTGTCGACCATCGGCAGGTCGACGCCTTCGTTGAACAAGTCCACGGTGAAGAGCACCCGCAGCTTGCCAGCCTTGAAGTCCCGAATCAGCACCTGCCGGCCCGCGGCGTCGACCTTCGAGGTCACCGCCGCAGAGGGTACGCCCTGCTGGCTGAACCAGTCCGCCATGAACTGGGCGTGCCCGATGCTCACGCAGAACCCGAGGGCCCGCATCCGCCCCAGGTCAACGAGGTCCCGGGCGGCTCGCAGCACCATCCGCGCCCGCGCCTGGTTGCCGGTGTAGAGGCCGTCCAGCTCCGCCGGGTCGTAACCCTGCCCGCGCTTCCACTGCAACTGGGACAGGTCCACGTCGTCGTGCAGCCCGAAGTAGTGGAACGGCACCAACAACTGCCGCTCCAACGCCTCCCGCAGGTGCAGCTCAACGGCCGCATGGCCGTCGAACCACCGCCGCACGTCGCCGCCGTCGGCCCGGTCGGGGGTCGCCGTCAGCCCCAGGAGTACGCGCGGCCGCAGCCGCTCCAACAGCCGGGCGTACGTCGGTGCCTCCGCGTGGTGGAACTCGTCCACGATCACCATGTCGAACAGCTCCGGGTCGATCTCCTGCCGGTGCAGCGACTGAATGGAGGCGAAGACGTGCCGCCACTGCGTCGGCTTCGCGCCGCCGACCAGCGTCTCGCCGAAGCTGCCGTCTCCCATCACCTGCCGGAACGTCGACCGGCTCTGCCGCAGGATCTGCTCCTGATGCGCGACGAAGAGCAGCGAGTCCACGCGCTTGTCCCGGTGCAGCCGCCGGTAGTCGAGGGCGGCGACCACCGTCTTGCCGGTGCCGGTCGCCATCACCACCAGGTTCCGCCACCGCCCGTGAACCTCACGCTCGGCGGTGAGGTCGTCCAGGATCTCCCGCTGATACCCGTACGGCCGGACCTCCAGGTTCGCGATCTCCGTCGGGGCCTCACCGGCCCGCTCCCCGCGCAACGCGTGGCGGAGCCGCTCGCCATCCGTCGTTGGGTCGTACGCCTCGAACGCCGGGTCGTTCCAGTAGTCCTCGAACGTTGCGGTGAAGGTGTCGATGACGTGCGGCTGCTCCAGGTTCGCGACTCTTACGTTCCACTCCACGCCGTCGACCAGGGCCGACTTCGACAGGTTCGACGAGCCGACGTAGGCGGTGGTGGTGCCGTTGTTGCGGCGGAACAGCCACGCCTTGGCGTGTAGGCGGGTGGTCCTGGTCTCGTAGGAGACCTTGACCTTGGCACCCAGCTCGGCGAGCCGGTCGAGGGCACGCTGATCGGTGGCGCCCATGTAGGTGGTGGTGATGACGCGGAGGTTGCCGCCGCGGTCGATCAGCTCGCGGATGGCGGGCTCGATGAGGCGCAGGCCGTGCCACTTGATGAACGCGCAGAGCAGGTCGACGCTCTCGGCCGACGCCATCTCGTGGGTGACCTCGTGGCCGATCCGCGGTTGATGGCGGCCGTTGACCAGCAGGGCGCCGGTGGAGAGCGGGGTGGTGGGGCGTTGCGGGAAGGCTGGTCCGGCAGGCGGAGTCGGTGGGGCCGCGATGGCGTGCAGCAGGTGCTTGGCGTCGGCAACCTGGTCGTCAACGCCGACCGCGCGGGGCTCGACCGCTGCGATGCTCTCGGCGATTCGGTTGGCCACCTCGACCTGGCGGGCGAGCTTGTCGTCGCCGCCGGGGATGGCGAGTAGGGCCCGCCGGGCGAGGGCCGCGATGTGCCGGGCGAGGACGTCGTGCGCGTCGGCTGGGTCGAGCTTGACCTGCAGGACCAGGGCAGGGTCGACGTGCTGGAGCCGCTCGGCCAGTTCGCCGGTGATCAGGTGCTCGTAGATGCCCAGGTCGAGATCAGTCACGGATTAGTCCAGCTCGCTGGGGTCGATTCGCGCCTTCACTCCGGCGTGCTCGGCAAGCAGATAGAGCAGGTTGGAACCGTCGATGAGCTCCAACGGCTTCCCGGAAGCGAACTCGTACGATGCCGGTCCGTATCCACTGGTTGTGACGAGGATGCCCTTTGAGCCTCCCTCGTTTTGGAGGGTACCGAACAGGTCGCGCACCGACGAAACATCGACCGTGTTCCGGTAGCGTTTGGCCTGGATGACGACCTTGCCGCCGAAAATTGGCCGAGGATCGAATGCAACGCAGTCGACCCCGCCATCCCGGGAGGGGCGGGTCTGCTTCGTGTCCAGGCCCATCTTGGTGAAGAGATTCTGGATGAGGCTCTCGAACTCGGTTGGCGTCAGCTTGAGCAGGTTCGGCCGCTGATCGAGGTCGGCCAGCACGTCGACCTCATCCACGAACCGTTTGTCGACCATATCGAATTCTAGAACGGGGCGCACAGGCGCGAGTTCCGCTGGGCGCTTCGAGACTGAGGCGTTGAGGCCCTGGAGGCAGGCGGTAGGCTCGACCTTTCGTAGATTGAGCTCTGTGAAGACGTTACGAGTGGTCCGTAACGTCACGAGGCATGGTTGTACAGCCTCGCCGGTACGCGGATCGGTCGTGTCGACGATGCCGTTGAAGACAATCGTCTCGACCAGCCCCGAACCGTCGGCCTCAAACAGCTCGTGCACGGTCCGTAGGGTGACCTGCGACACGAGGTTCCCGTACCGCTCCCTGATCTCCTTCGCCGGCCGAGCCGCCGTGGTGATCTCATCCCGGGCCTTGACGTAGCGGTACTCCCTTACGGCGGGAATTACGTCCACGGTCGGAAGATGGTACTCCACGACCAGCTGATGAGACTCCGGGACGTATGCCAGCCGGTAGTGCTGGGGGAAGTCGTCGGGGTAGACGGAGTTGCCCAGCACCATGGCGAAGTACTCAACCACCGCTACTGGGTTTGCCGCGGCGACCGCTGCCGCGAACCGATCGACCTCGGCGTTGTGTGCGTTGACCTCCGCGTCCAGCGTGGCGCAGTGCTGCTGGTAGCTCTGGTAGGCGGCCGAGAGTCGTCGCTGACGGTCCGCTTCGGCTACCGCGTGTTGAGTCTGCGCCTTCGCGAATGCCTGCTGGGCTCCTGCCAACTGATGCTGGTATTTAGCCTGTCCGCCGAACATCTTTCCGAGACCTGTGGGAGCCGGCGGCTCAAACCGTCGCCAGTCTGGGGGCGGCAGGGGAGTGCCAAGGGCGCCCGGGTTGAAGGGTGGATGCGTCGTCGACTTGCGTAGTCGCCGAAAATCGATGTGGTCGTCGACGTCCAGGGTCGCCGCCAGAAGGTTGTCCAGCTCCTCGAGGTGCGCCTGGAGGTCGGAGTTGTCCGCCGCTACCTCGGCGACGCGTGCCTCGACGTACAGCCGCTTGCGCTCCCGTTCATCAGCGGCGGCTGCGCGCTGGACTGCCCTCATGGTGCGCTCGGCTTCACGGCGGAGCTGCTGTTGATGCCGGTACGCGGCGGCTTGGGCCTGCTTCTGGGCGCGGACCTGTCGCGCGTGAGCCCGCTGCATCTCCTTGAGGATTCCCACGTCAGTCCTCTGAAGTCATAAGGGGTGCGGAGTCGACACCATAGCCAGTGAGCATGGCGTCGGGCACCCTGCCTGACTTGGCGGGGCCGAACCCACACCGGAGGCTGTCCGACCTGCTCAGATTTCGCCGAGGTTCGATGTCGGATCTCGGACAGTTCCTGCTCACATCGATGGCACAGATGGAGGCCACTGCGCCCGTGGCACCAGTTGTGCGGCGGCTCGGGGTCGACGCCGAGGGAGGCTGAGTAGCCGCCTGAGCTGGGGCGATGCGGCTCGTGTGAGTTTCGGTTGCTCCCGGCAATGTCAACGGCTGGGGCTATTGACAGTGCAGACAGGCCAGAAAGCAGCACCTGAACGGCCGAATTGTTGGGGGTCCCGCTCGCAGGACTCTTGCCGGTACTGTCCGGGGACCGCCAGTGGGGAGGTGGGGAGCCGGGCCGGGACGTCATCACGCGGCGGTGGAGCTGTCCGCAGTCGTATGGCTGCCCGCTGTATGAGCTGCCAGTTTGGCCCATCGTGCGCGCCGTACACAAAGGCGGAGTGGGCGCGCACCACTTGTCGCTGGGTGTTGCACCGCGAGCGTTCGGTATCTCCGAGCATGCGCCGACCGGTGCGTGGTTCAGCCTTGAGCGGATCGCCGCCCAGGCGGCACACCGCGACCAGCTCTGCCTGGCACCCCAATGCCAGGACGGCGGGACGCGACAACGTTCCGCCTGCGGTCTAGATCAAGATTTCTAACCTCTGGGGAGGGCGCGATGAAGCTATCTGACAATGGGCATGAGTTCGAGCAACGCGCCCTAGCTATCGCACGAGCTATTTACGATCCATCCCATACGCAGGGTGCAGTCATGTTCAGAGGCAGAGAGCATGACGGCGTATTCATGGACGATAAGTCAATCGTTGCATTTGAGTTCACGGTGTCTCAAGAAAAGGCAAAGGCAGTAAAGGACGCCGAGAAAATCAAAGATGTTCTACAGCATCTAATTGCTCAGCCTGAAAACTACTACAAGATGGCTCAGGGCTTTGTTGTAACTGCTAGCGAGCCGACGGCGGAGCAGCGGCAGGCCGTAGACCGAGTTGCCGGTCATGCGCGTTTGCCCATCAAATGTCTAAGCCTTGTCTCGCTGCGTCGACTTTTAATCGACACTGAGAAATATCTGGCGCTGCGGCGAGATGCCCCCTTCGGGTCGTCCGGCTATCAGTTGCCCGCGGTGAACGCGACCCTTTCTTTGTATCGGACGACGTATGTTGAGCCTACTTTAGTCCGAAGGGTCGACGGGGGGTGCGTTTCAATATCGGAAGTTATGGATGCAAGCAATCAAGGGCAACGCATAGTTATTACGGCGGACTATGGTTCGGGCAAGAGCGAAGCCCTTAGGCAGCTATTCGAGCGAATGCGGAAGAAGTACTTCAAGGCGCCGTCCGAACACCGGTTTCCGCTTCACCTCAATCTTAGAGACGGCTACGGTCTTCGCACGCCTCGAGAGGTTCTTTGGCGTCACGCGGAGGATATTGGGTTCAATGAACCGAATAGTCTCGTAGCTGCGTGGAGGGCGGGCAACTGCACCCTACTCCTGGATGGCTTTGACGAACTCGTCCCGTCTCGATGGGTTGGGGGTGCCAGAGACCTCAAACAAGTCCGGTGGCAGGCGCTGGAGGCTGTGCGTCGGCTTATCGCCGAGACGCCGGATGAGTGCGGAATCGTTCTTGCCGGTAGGCCCCAGTATTTCTCGAGCCCCGGCGAGCTCTTGGAAAGTCTGGCCCTCGAGCGAGGGCAGCTCTTTGAGCTGCAGGACTTTAATGATGAACAGATTTTCTCTCTATTGGGTACGGAAATAGCGCTTCCGGAATGGATTCCAGCGAAGCCGCTGTTGCTTAAATTCCTTATTCAGAATGACTTGATCGGTCAGGTAGCGGATCAGTCCAAGAGCGTCTTCTCGGCTTGGTGGCGTGTTCTTGACCTTGTTGCCGCCCGTGAAGCGGATCGGCTTAGCTCGGTGACCCGTGAGTCGATTCGAGCGTTAATTGCGCGGACTGCAACCCTGGCTCGAGGGGCGGAAGAGGACCTCGGCACGATATCGATCGACGATATGCGGTCGGCCTTCCGTGAAGTCTGCGGATACGAGGCTGATGAAGAGGGCCTTCAACTTCTTCTCCGGCTGCCTGGCCTTGCCAGCATGCCCAATGACGGGGCTCCTGGTAAGGCAGCCGAAGGTCGGCGCTTCGTCGACTCTTCACTCGCCGCCGCTGCGTACGGCTTAGATCTAAGCGCATACATCAGTTCGCCATATTCTGGACATCCTCTGTCGGGCGGAGTAACGTGGACTTCGAATCTGGGCCGGCTGGCAAGCGGGGTTGCCGCAATTGACTTAGAGGAGGCCGGGTTTGATCCGGGTGTGACCTCTGCTGTCATCAGTAAGAGAATGAACGAGGGGCACTTCGATGCCGTTCTGCTGGACGTCGTTTTGGCGGCGGATTTTATGGCGGTCAATCCTCAGGCAGAACTGGCGCCGTTCATCGATGGAGTGCTCATACCGGAAGTGCTGCTACCTGCGGAGAAGGGGTACCTGTCTGGGAGTACCTTCAAGAGCTGTGTAATAGAAGTTGTCGACGCGACCGAGGTGGATGGCGAGTCGGATATTCCCACTTTCCAAGATTGCTTGATCGGTCGCTTGGACGGGTGGTCGCAGGTTCCTGATCAGCTGCAAGGTCATTTTAGCGGCTCCGATATCGTGGAGATGTCGTCCCCTGCTAACACTACGGCTGGGATTTTGCAGTTGCAGATTGGTGCCGGTGAGCGCTTGGCCTTGGTGGTGCTGAAAAAGGTTTATGCAGGGTCGGGGAGGAAGGAATCTGCTCTGGTTAGGGGTGTGCCGTTGGTTGATAGAGCCGCAGTCCCTCAGGTAACCGCTTCCTTGCTGTCGGCCGGATATATCGCTCGAGCTTCCGGCAAGGGTGACGATCTAATTTTGCCGGTGAAATCGCGCAGGGCAGCCGTTGCAAGGTTTCTCGCGGCTCCCCAAACCTTCAATCTCGCCAATTTGCGCTGAACTGCCCTTACCTTATTTGCAGGTGGTCGATGACCGGCGTTTGCGGGTTATGGCTCATTACAGTGCCGTCAGCGTCGGCATTTCGAATAGGGTAAGGGATGGTTCACGTTAACTCGGGGTGTGGCTTGTCTGCCACCCTCCCTGCTCCTGCCAGTCGGCCACCCGCCGGCAGCTCGCCTACGGCCATCCGTTGTCAACCAGGTTCGCAGAGGGCTTCGACCGTGCCGGCGGCCCTCCTATAGAGCCGGAGCACAGCCTCGGAAAGGGCAGGCGCGACCGCTAGCGTGACGGCCGAGCTGACATCGTGGCCCGTACCGTTCTCGTCGAGGATGACCGCTCCTGCCTCTCGCGCAATGACGACGCCCGCCGCCATATCCCATGCATGGTTGGACAGGGTCAACGCCGCGTCCAGCCTGCCCTCGGCGAGCCAGGCCAGGTCGATCGCCGCGCTTCCCGTCATACGCACGCGCTGCACCTCACTCGCGAGCTCGGCCGTCAGGGCGAGGCGCAGCTGGTTCTTGGCCTCGGCTTCCGGGCCCACGGCGTAGTCCCCGATGGCGACGATCGCATCGCTCAGGTTGCTGGTGCTACGGACTCTAATCTCGGCGCCGTTCGCGGAGGCGACGTCGCCCCTGACGGCGGTGTAGCGCGACCGGAGGAAGGGCAGGTCGATCACGCCCAGTATCCCTTCACTCCGCCGAACGAGCGCGAGCGAGACGGCGCACAGGGGCAGACCGCGAACGAAGTTCGCCGTGCCGTCGATCGGATCGAGGACCCACTGCATCTCGGCCGAGCCGGTGCGCCCTTCCTCCTCGCCGAGGAATCCGATCTCAGGCGTTTCAGCCCCCAGGAACGCCCGCATGTCGCGTTCGATCGCGTAGTCCATCTCCGAGGCGAAGTCGCGGTCGCCCTTCACCGTCAACGCGCCTGGGGACCGGTGCCGCATCGCCTCCGCGGCGCGGTTCACGGCCTCGACTGCGATGGGCAGCAGCTCCCGGTATTCGCTCACAGCTGCCGCCCGCGCTGCCACTGCGACTCGAAGACCTGCTCGAACACCGGGTACAGCCCAATGCCTTGCGGGTCTCGGCGGATGACGAAGGCGGGGGAGTCCACTCCACGGCTCTCCGTCAGGTAGGGCTGCGCCACACACAGATCGTCCACGAGCACGATATTGAAGCGAAGCGTCTCGTCGTACGTCGCCAGCCCCATGCTGTCCCGCAGGTCGGCGGGAAGCCGGTCGCGGACCCGAAGCAGCGTCTCGACGTTGAGCTTGGTCAGCGCCGACAGTTGCCCGGGCGCGAAGCCTTCCTCCACCTCCCAAGCCTGGATAGCCGAGCCGGCGGGGTCGAGGAACAGGCAGCGAACGTGAGCGCCGTTCTCCAAAAGGCCGTTCCAGCGCCGGTCGGCGTAGTCCTGGCAGAGCATGTTGAGGGACAGGCCAACCGCCCGAATATCCTGGGCACCGTCGAGGAGCTGGTCGGCGGGAAGGCGCGCGGAGAGCTGAGACCGGCTGGGGTAGACCGCCGTCAGGCCGGCGAGGCCATCAGAGGATGGCGGGACTGGGCCTTGGCCCGACGCATCGAGCGCGAGCATCACGTCTCCCGGTGGCGTCTCGCTGGTCTCCCAACGCAGCACCGCCTCGGCGTTGGGTCGCCAGCCGAGGGGCGACCCCAGCACCTCGGCGAAACGGTCAGGGGCCAGCCCGGCAGCGACCCGGACAGCACCCCTCCGCTGATGCGCCACCGCCCCGAGGTCCGACCGAGTCGCGCCGGCCGGTGGCAGTGCCTCGCCGACGTGGAGCGCCGCGACAAACCGGTCGCGAACGTCGGTGCCCGCCTTGCCTAGCGCCGTGTCGAGTGCGGCCTGCATTTCGGGACGCGGGCGAACGCCATCCTGCCCGGCCTCCCACTTTGACACGGTCCGCTCAGCAACGCCCAGGTGCGCCGAGAAGTTCCGGATGCTCATTCGTAGGGCTTGGCGCAGCGCTCGTGTTTCCCGGCCGGTCCACCGTTGCACGGTCGTCATCGTGCCGCCTTCGATCACGTCGAGATCGGTCATTGGGCAGCCTAACGCCGGCAGGTGCAGTGCAGTTACCGCGGAGGTGCATTCCGTAGTCATGTTGCCTCAACGGCGGTCTGACCAGGGTGGATGCATGGCCCGGGGCGGGTGCCGGGCTCCGGCCGCGTCGACCCGAACGACGACAACCGTCCCCGCCCGCCCCGGCGCCACTCCACGCACCACGACGCCGGAGGCGCCCACCCATGTCCGCCGTACTCGCCGATTTCCCCGTCCTCACCCCGGTCACCGACGAGGACCTGGTCCTCGCCGCACGGGCGGTCCGCGTCCACGTCCCGGAGAGCTGGCCGCACGGCCTGCTCTGCCGCAGCGAACGCGTCCCGTACCCGTGCCGCCTGGCCCGCTGTGGCCGCGCCACCCTCGCCGTCACCGGCCTCACCGAGGAGCAGATAGCGTGACCGAGCCGGAGGTACACGAGGGCCTCGCCCACTGGCTGAGTCTGCTGGCGGCCGACGCTGAGCTGTCCCCGTACCTGGTTGGGGTGGATCGGGACCGGCTGACGGCGCACCTGGCACGGTCGCTCACGACCGCGCCCGGCGGCGGAACTCTGCTCGGGGGGTGGGGCGGCCTGGGCTGGTCCGAGGCGCAGCACCGGCGCGCACTCAACTACCTGGCTCGGCTGCTGCAAGCGAGTGACGAGCCGTCAGCCGCAAGCCCGGCCGTAAGCGCCGACCAGTTCTGGGCGGCAGTAGAGGTCCGCTGCCCGGGCCTGCTGCCGGGGCGGGAGGCACCCCTGGTCCACGCCGCGCTGGCACGCCTCATGACCCGTGGCGACGACCGGGCCGGCCGGCTGGCGCTGCTGGCGGTGCTCGGCCGCGCGTACCGTCGTTACGGCCTACGTCCAACGCACGCCGCCACCCTTCAGAAGGCGTTGGGAGCCAGCAAAGGGTGGGAAAGGGCGTGGCGGCTGGTCCAGTGGGCCGCCGACCGGGTGGGTGACGGCCCGGCCTGGTGGCCGGTCGAGGTGCTCGACCACGACCGAGCGGGTGACGGCCTCGCCATCCTCACCGTGCGGCCGTGGCGGCGGCTGCCGTTTCGGCCCGGCCAGGCGGTGCCGGTGTGCACGCCGCGCCGACCCGGCCGGTGGCGCTGGCTCTGCCCGGCGAACGCGCCGCGCCCGGACGGCACCCTCGAGCTGCACGTCCGCGCGCTCCCCGCCGGGTCCGTCTCCACCAGCCTGGTCCAGGAGGTACGCCCCGGCGAGCTGCTCTGGCTCGGCCCGCCCGTCGACACCGGGCTCCACCTGCGGGACGGTGACCTGCTGCTGGTGGCCGGCGGCACCGGCCTGGCGCCGCTGCGCGCCCTGGTCGAGCAGGTGGCCGCCGCCCCGGACGGCCGCCGGGTGATCCTGGTCGTCGGTGCCCGCACCGTCGCCGACCTGTACGACGCGATCGCCCTCGACAAGCTTCAGTGCGCCCACGACTGGCTGACCGTCGTACCGGCCTTCTCCCAAGACCCGCTCGCCGAGCCGGGGGAGCGAGGTGACGCGCTCACCGTGGCCCTGGACCACCTGGGGCAGCAGGAGGTGTACCTGTGCGGGCCGCCGGCGATGCTGGCCGGGTCGCGGCTGCGGCTGCTCGCCGCCGGGGTGCCCGCCGCGCGCATCCACCTGCCGGAGCGGATCCCGTGGCGATGACCGTCTACCGCAGCCGCAACTCCCTCACCGGTCGGCTCACCCCGGAGCGGATCGTGGGCCTGTCGTTGCCGCTTGCCGGGCGCGGCCGGCGCGGTTACCGGGTGGACGATGTCGACCTGCTCCTGCACCGGCTCGCCCACGAGTTGGGGGAGCGGAACCGCCAGCTCGAGGTCGTCCGGGAGGAGAACCGGCGGATCAAGAACGCGCTGCGGAGCTGGCAGTCCGATCGGGCGGCGCGGCGCGGGAGTGACGGTGGCCGGAGGTAGGGTCCCGGGGACGCCGTTTCGGGAGGTGACGTCGATGCTCGCCGGTCTGGACCTGCCACCCGCCGTCGAGGCGGAGCGGGTGATCTCTGCCGTCCTGGCCGACCTGCGCTCCGGCCAGCACCGCGGCGTGGTCGTCGACTCCCCGCCCGGTGCCGGCAAGTCCACCCTCGTCGTCCGCGCCGCCGTCGAACTGGCCGCCGTCGGCGAGCCGCTGATCATCATCGCGCAGACCAACGAGCAGGTCGACGACCTCATCGACCGGCTCGCCCGCAAGGCGCCCGACCTGCGCCTGGGCCGCCTCTCCGCCGCCGACTACCAGCCCTCCGAGCGGGTCAAGGCCCACGACACGGTCAAGGTCGCCGCCAAGGTCGCCGGTCTCGGCGGCCCGGCCGTCATCGTCGGTACGGCCGCCAAGTGGGCCACGGTGACCGAGGGCTCCTGGCCGTGGGCGATCGTCGACGAGGCGTACCAGATGCGGTCGGACGCCCTGTTGCGCGTGGCCGGCAGGTTCGAGCGGGCGCTGTTCGTGGGGGACCCGGGGCAGCTCGACCCGTTCTCCACGGTCGAGACCGCGCGCTGGACGGGCCTGACCTGGGATCCGATGCAGGCCGCGGTGGCGGTGCTGCTGCGGCACAACCCGGAGCTGCCAGTGCACCGCCTGCCGGTGTCGTGGCGGCTGCCCGCGTCGGCGGCGCCGGTGGTCGCGGCGGCGTTCTACCCGTTCACCGGGTTCCGCGCCGGCACCGGCCCGGCCGACCGGGCGCTGGCGTTGACCGAACCCGGACCGGGCGACGACCTCGACGCGGCGGTGGAGCTGGCCGCGACGACCGGCTGGGCGCTGCACGAACTGCCGGCCCGGCACACCCTGCGCACCGACGCCGAGGCGGCGTCGGCGTGCGCCGCCCTCGCCCTGCGGGTGCTGCGCCGGGGAGCGGTTGCCGTCTCCGAGCAAGCGCCGGCCGGCACGCCGGTCACCGCGGACCGGATCGCCGTCGGGGCCGCGCACCGCGACCAGGTCGCCGCCATCCGTGCCCACCTCGGCGAGGCCGGGGCGGGCATCACCGTCGACACCGCCAACCGGCTCCAGGGCCGCGAATACGACGTGACGATCGTGCTGCACCCGCTCTCCGGGCGGCGGGACGCGACGACATTCCACCTGGAGTCGGGGCGGCTCTGCGTGTTGACCTCCCGACACCGGCACGCCTGCATCGTGGTGGCGCGGGCGGGCATCGGGGAGCTGCTGGACGCGCACCCGTCGACCGAGTCGGTGCACCTCGACGTGCCGGTCAAGTTTCCGGACGGCTGGGTGGCGAACCAGACGATGCTCACCCATCTCGGCGGCACGTAGCGCGCGACCGGGCGTCCGCGCACGGTCCGCAGTTCCTGGGTACCCGAATCTGGTGTGACGCCAGGCTCGACGGGGCCGGCCGCTGCCGACGCCGCGACGACCACGGCGGCTCGTGCGGAGCCACGGACGAGGATCCACGCCGGTAGCCTCCGGGCATGCCCGACACTTTGCACGACGACCCGCTGGCCCGCTTCACGGATCCCCAGCCGTACACCATGGAGACCGTCGCCGAAGCTCCCCACGCCGCTGGCGTGCACGTGGTCCTCGACGGCGGTGAGGTCATCTATGTCGGCCGGACCAGGCGGGGTCTGCGGGATCGCCTCCGGCAGCACCTGAACGGCAACCGCGACTCGTCGGTGCTGCACGACCAGGTCGGCCAAGCTCTCGACACCCCAGGCAACGTGGCGTCGGCCGCCGACATCGCCGACTGGCTGGGCCGGTGCGAGGTTCGCTGGCAGGAGACCGACAACCCGGAGGGTACGGAAGGAAGCCCTCGTCGTCGCCTTCAAACCGCGCTTCAACCGGCAGGTGCCGAAGCCACGCCCCGGGGACGGTGGCGAATAGCGGAGCGTTGCCGACTGCCGCGAGCCGGACCGGCTCCGTCCTCCGTCCTCCGACCTTCGGCGCAGATTGATCTCCATACCCTGAAACGGCTCCGTCGAGACTGTCGGGGGGAGCGGTCCCCTCAGCTCGCCCGGGCGCGAGCCGGAACCAGTTGAACAAGAACGCCCTTCCCGGCTGGCAAGCCGCCCAGGCGGCGGCGCGGCACCACCGGTAGGTGCGAAGCCTCTCTTCGGCGGAAACGTCTCACCGCCGCCGATGTCTACAGTGTCCAAATGACCTACCCTCAGACTGACCGGACCGCCCCGGTGCCGCCCCCAGTGGGCCTCGAAGCGGAGATGCGCGCCGACCCGAAGAAGCAGGAGAAGTTCGCCAGGCTCGCGGCCGATCCCTACTTCGCGCAGGTCGTCTCGGCCAACCAGGCATACCTTCGGGCCGCCGTGCCCCACCTGGCGGCGACCGAACGCGATCACTGGGTCTTGTCCTGCTTGCCTGGCACCAACGGGGGACGTCGGCTCTCGACCGTGAGCATGAAGCGGATGGAAGTCTTCGTCCTGCTTCGGCACGAGGAGCCCGAGGATGACACTGCCGTCCACGGGTTCATGGTGGTTCGCGAATCGGTCCTGCACCGGTACGCCCGCTCGGGGCAGGGCGTCGAGGAGCTCAACCCTCACCTGACCTTTGATCGGAGTCGGCCCTACCAGGATGCCGGTGACGACCAGGTCAGGATCTGTGGCTGGTATGACGAGCTGATCGCAGCCCTCGCCGAGGAGCCGTTCGCTGTCGCCGCCCGCGAGCTGGCGGCCTCGCTCCTTGTAGGTATCACCAACAACGCCCGGCACCACAACTACCAGCTCGCCGACCAGGTGCTCGGCCGGGCGGTGTCGACCGGCCAGCCGCTCTGAACGGGCTAGCCAGGGGGCACGAGTCCGACTCCCGCCCGGCCGTACGCCCATGGAAGCCGCCGCCGACGCGCGCCTGGCCGGCTCGGGCCGAAGCTGTGGTGGCGCCACCCGCCGGGGGGTTCACACACCGATCGCGGGGTGTCGCCTGTGAGTTGTCGTGCAGTGGCCGGGTCAAGGGAGCAGGATGCGGGCCCTCCTGCTCGGCCCCAGGGTCATCACCCGGAAAGGGCAGGCCCTGTCGGTCAGCAGCTTGTACGCCTCGATGGCGCGTTCCGCGGCGTCCCGGGCCTGATCCGCCGGGCGCATGCCCTTGCCCCGGTTGCGGAGGAGGGCACCGTAGAACGCGGAGCAGAAGACCCCGCTCTCGTGCCAGCCGATCAGGGCGGAAGTGCCGATGTATGTCACGTCGCCCTGGAGGCAGTCCCGCACCGCCTTCTGCCACACGCCGGTGCCTGTCCTGCACCCGTCCGCGATGATGGCACCCGCCGAGATGCCCTGTCCTCGATCCGCCGCGACCTCGCCGAGCGTCTCGAGCGAAACCGTCACCTTGCCGTCGGAACTGGTGAAGCTCGGGGTCACGCTATGGTCGCCGTGGGCCATGACGTGCAGGACGTCGCACGGTGCGGTGAAGGCGGAGAGCACCGTGTCCGGGTCACGTGTGCGAACGAAGTCGATGTCCACGATCGGCTCGTCACTCCCGGCGTTGATGTTCTGCAGGGTTGACTGCACGAAGGTCATCGCCGCATCGAACGATGAATCCAGCCCGAGGATCCAGCAGGCTGACTCTTCTCGACTTCATCCGGCCGTCCTCCCCAGACTGCGACCGCAGGTCGGCGTAAAGATCGACCGTACGAGTCGATCCTTGCCTTGTCCTTCCGGCAAAGGCCTCCCTGAGCTCCGCCCCTTCGGCGCAGATCGATGTCGTTCCGGTTGAGCGGGCCGGTCAACGGGGCGGAAGCGTGCCTATGCTCTCAGCAATCGAGCGAGGCGGCGATCGAGGTCAGCCGTGTGGGGGCGAGTTCGAGGGGCGCGCATGGGATTCAACGTCGGTGACATCGTCGCCGTTCAAGCCGACCCCAGTCGAGTCGGACCCGTCATCCAGATCATGCAGAGCGTCGACGGGTTCGGCCGCTACCGCGTCTTTCACGAAGCGGGAAGCATGCGCGAGTACGCAGAGGACCAGCTGGTGCTCGTGGCGGCGCACCAGGAGGCGACGACTGCCGGCCTGTCTCCTGAGGAGTTCCGAGCCCGGCTGGTCGCCGCCCGGCTCAGTCACCCGCTCACCGATCACGTCTATTCGCTGCGGCAGCACGGATCAAGTACGTGCCGGTCCAGTTCCGGCCGCTCCTGCGCCTCGCCCGCGCCGACGAGCCGCGGCTGCTCCTCGCCGACGACGTCGGCGTCGGCGTCGGTAAGAGCATCGAAGCCGGCTTGATCATGAAGCAGCCTCTGCCCGGCAGCCGCTGGACTACGTGCTCGTCCTCTGTCCCAAGGCGCTCACGGTTAACGCCCCCTGCCTGCCCCGGAGTCTAAGAGGAGAGGCGAATCGCGCTGAAGATGCAATCTAACGGCTGACCCTTACGACGTCGGATGTTCTCGAATCGCATGGGAGCGGAGCCGGAAGCCAATTGTCGCCTCGATCAGGTTGTTTCTGAGGTCCTCGACTTTGTCCGTCTTCCGAACAGGCAGGTCAAACGCGGCGGTCAGAGCGTGCAACGCATTTCGAGTGAGCTTAAGTTGCTCCAGATACGCCAAACCCTCTTCTCGGCTGCCCATCGTCATGAGGTCGGCGCGCACCTTGTCGATGTCCGCCTGATCAAACGTCACCCTCTCGCTGCCCGGTCGGGCGCCAGCGCGGGGCACAATTGCCAAAGTTGAACTGCCGTTAACGAGTCGCTCTATTTCTTCTCCAGACAGGTTGCGCAGAAAGCTCGTGACGACCTTTAAGATTTGGAGCGCGGCATCGGTAGTCACTTACAATCCCACCCTGCCCTCAAACTCGCTCACTAGCGACTCAAGTTCTGCAACTATTTGGCTGAAATTTGGTTCGCTGCGGAGTACCACGGGAATTCCATTGCGGGGCGCATCCGTGAAAAATGTCTTGTTTTCGCGAATGAAAGAATCGAATACTGCGACTCCAAGTTGTTTCGTCTGCCGAATGTATGGGCGGAGGGCGGATATGGGTTGCCCACCGTACATCTGAAGCATTGTAAATACGACACCCAAAATTTCGGGGTCGATGCTTTCGGCGTACTCACCGGATTCGAGCTTCGCATAGTCATTGTACCCGCTAACTAGCTCATCTAGGCTTCGGATGAGATAGTCAATCCCCAGCGTTGACAGGTAATCCGCCTTGGCGGGAATCAAGATGCTATCACTGGCCACAATCGCCGTCTTGGTAACCACATTGAAGTTCGGCGGGCAGTCGATTAAAGCTACGTCATAGTCGGAGAGCTCCGGTTCGGCCAGCCCTTCAGCCAATCTTCGGTGCACGCGCAGGAACTTCATCTTGGATTGCTTGAGGCTTGACCCGCCGAGCTCGGCAGCTAACTCCAGGTCGACGTTGATTAGCCCAAGATGGGACGGGATAAGATGAAGGGCCCCGCCGTTCAAGCTCGTGCCGTTCTGTTTGACGCGATCGGGCTCGGTAATTAGGGTGTTCAACCTGAGAGGTTGAGCGCCCGCATCGTAAGAGTCGTACCACTGTTTAATGGTTCTCTTGTCGGCCAGTCTCTTCGTCCAAAACTCTGGCGTGAAGAGGGAGAATGTGAGGCTGGCTTGCGGGTCAAGGTCAATGAGGAGAACCTTCTTGCCTCGAAAAGCTAATTCGGCGCCTAGGTTTGCAGTTAAGGTAGTCTTTCCAACGCCGCCCTTGTAATTGATGATCGAGACGGTCTTCATGCGTGTCCTCCGCTCTAGCTTGTTCCAACTGGAATCAAGCGCCCCGGTTGACGTGACGGGTTCGCCCCCAGCTCGCCAGGCCAACGTCGGTCGATCTTACCCTTTCATGTCTGGTCGAGGAAAGACCCAATTGCCGGGCTCCTAACCGGGCTGTTTGTACGGGGGTGCGGATGCCTTGGGGGTAGACCTTTTGCTCCGTCGGCTGTCGTCATGTCGCAGGGTGCTGCCCCCAGTCGGACCTGCTCCCGAACCGGCCGGTCGATCAGCGCTGCCTACCCCGGCCGTCGCTGGTCGGATGATTGGACCGATCCTCACGAGCCGGACCTGGCGGGGCGGTGCCCGGTCCGAAGATTCACTACCATCACGCTTCTCGGCCACGCGGTAAGTCGCAAGCTGTCGAGCCCTGGGGCGGATGAGGAGTCGGTGAGATGCGTGACGAGCACGGCGGCAAGGGCCAGTTCGAACGGTTGATGGCCGGCCCGTACTACTCCGCCGTGGTGGCTGCGAACCGGGCTTACCTGAAGGTTGCCGTTCCCGACGCGTCCGCGGTGCGCCATCACCGGCTGCGACGTGGAGGCTGTGCTCCAGGCGGCTCACATCCCCGTACGACGGACCCGCCACCAATCGAGTCACGAACGTCTACTGCTCCGCGCCGACCTGCACAATCTTTTTGACCGGGGCTATCTTTGGATCGACGGGTCCTACCGCGTGCGGGTGGCCACTGGGTTGGATCACTACGCCGAGCTGGACGGCCGGCGTCTTTCGCTTCCGCCCACCGACGACTGATCGGACAAGGAAGCGTTGGTCCGCCACCGAAGCGAAGCAATACGGCGGGTATCCCCATAAGAACCAGCGGACGTCAGCCCTGCTCCTGATCGAGCAGCTCGCCGGCCCGGCTGAGTACCGCCTGCCAAAGGCTCGGTGCGACCGTCTCCCTGAGCAGCGCCACGACCTCTTCCGCCCCGAGGTCGACGAAACGCCGCGAGACCGGGCGCGGTGACAGCTGTGGGTTGCTGGCCATGTTCCGCCCGGTGAGGGCGGCGACCGACTGGTCCGGAAGTCGTCGGCTCTGAGGCTCGTTGACAGTGACGGGCACGTCTGCGGGGGTGCGACCTTCCGGTGCGGCCTCGTCCGAGGCGGGTTCCGGTGCGGTGTCGTCGGAACCGTCGCTCAGATCCGCCGGCAGGTGGAAGCAGACGATGTCGAGGTATCTCGTCGTCCGGGTGAGGGCGACATAGAGCAGCCGGTGGCCCCGCTCGTCCTCGGCGATGATGTCGTCCGGCTCCACGACCACGATCGCGTCGAACTCGAGCCCCTTGGATTCCTGGGGGCTGACGACGTTCACACCCGGGCCCAGATCGCCGGCGGAGGCCGCCCGCCAGACGACATCCCTGACGGTCAGCTGCCGCTCGATGTCCGCCCGGCCGGACTCCGGGCAGATGATGGCCACGGACCGACCATGTGAGGCGTGGTCCATGGCCACCCGGACCGCCGTCGAGGCCCGCTCATCCTCGTCCTCCACCCGGTGGATGGCCGGATCCGCCGGACCCTCCCGCACGACCTGGGGTGCTTCGACTTCCGGCGCGGCGATCGGCAGGAGCTTGGCCGCGAGGTCGAAGACCTGCCGGGGGACCCGGTAGCCGTAGTGCAGCTCTTCCAGCACGTGGGGCAGCTCCGCCGGCAGGTGGTCCAGCAGGTCATCCCAGTCGTCGCGCGCCCAGTGCCCGGTCGACTGCGCGATGTCCCCGACCACGGTCATCGAGCCGTTGCGGGACCGGCGCGCGATCGCGCGGAGTTGCATGGGAGATAGGTCCTGCGCCTCGTCCACCACGACGTGCAGGTAAGCGGCCTTGACGCCGTTGATCAGATGGTCGAGTTCGTCGAGCACTGCGAGGTCGGCATCGCTCCACGTCTCGTCCGAGAGCCGTTCGGCCGGCCGTCGGTGCAGTACGGACACCTCTCGTGCGGTGAACTCGTCCCCGGCAGCGGCGATGAGCCGGTCCCGGGAGCCGTAGAGCTCGCGTAGGAACGACGCGGGCGTGTAGGACGGCCAGAGCCGGTCCATCACCGGGTCGAGTGCGAGGCGCAGACGGCTGCGATCCATCCGCACCCGGGAGCCGACGAGCTGAGTCAACAGATCCCGGAACAGCTGCCGCCGTTCGGAGTAGGTGCCGGCGCTCGCGCGAGCCCGGGTGACCAGCGGCTTCAGCTCCTCTCCGGAAAGGCTTAACGTGCGATTCCCAATCTGCACCTCGACCCACTGCTGGCCCTCTGCCGGGCCCACCCGGCCGTAAAGTGCCCGCCGGACCAGTCCGGCCATCCGGCCGTCGCCCTTCAGCTTGACGGCGGCCGCATCATCTTGGCGGCCCCGCTTCACCGGCGGGTGCAGCTGATGTACGTCGACCTGGGTGACGCTGGTTTCGCCGAGGCTCGGCAGCACCAGCCGCGTGTAGCGGGTGAAGGTCGGGCTGGGCCCGACCATCAGGATGTCGTCCGCGGTCAGGTGCCCAAGGCTGTTGAACAACAGCCAGGAGATTCGATGCAGGGCGATGGCCGTCTTGCCGGTTCCGGGGCCGCCCTGGATGATCGTCAGCTGATCGGCATCAGCGCGGATCAGGTCGAACTGCGAGGCTTGGATCGTCCGGACGATGTCCCGCATCGTGCCGGTGCGGTTGCTATCCAAGTCGCTGAGCAGGGCGTCGCTGATCTCCTCGTACGCCTCCAGCTCCTCGACCGCCTCGGCGAGCTGAGCGAAAACAGTGTCGCTGAACGAGACGATCCGGTTCATGGAGCAGTCGTAGGTGCGCTTAAGGCGCAGGCTTCTGGGATCGGCGTGACTGGCCTCGTAGTAGCGAGCCGCCGCCGGCGCCTGCCAGTTCATGACGAGGAGCTCGGCGTCGTCGTCGAAGATCGCATGGTGGCCGATGTAAAAGCGCTCGCCGCCCTCGTCGTCCATCCGGCCGAAGGCGACAGGCTCATCCGACCCACCGATGCGATCGAGCCGGGCCTGGGTGTCCTGCTTGATGCGGGTGGCAGCGCCGCTGTTGGCTGCGGCTCCCGGCGCGAGGCTCAGGGCACTACGCATCCGCTCCCGGTGATCCCATGCCGCGTCGAAGTATTTCTGCTCGCGACGGAGCTCCTCCGAGAGCACGTCCATGTCGATCTCCCCGTGGCCAATCGTCGATGCGGTACCTGCCAGCATCGGGACGGTCGGCTTGGCGCCGTTCCGGCTGTACTGCAAGGCGTCCTGACGATATGGGGCGTTACAGCCGGTGTCGCTCGGCCAATCGCTTGTCGGAGGTGAACCTTCGGACTACCGCAGGCTGAAGGCTCCATCGCCGCACCGGGTGCCACCCGTTCGACGGCCTAGACGCGGCGGTGGAGCTGGCCGCGACGACCGGCTGGGCGCTGCACGAACTGCCGGCCCGGCACACCCTGCGCACCGACGCCGAGGCGGCGTCGGCGTGCGCCGCCCTCGCCCTGCGGGTGCTGCGCCGGGGAGCGGTTGCCGTCTCCGAGCAAGCGCCGGCCGGCACGCCGGTCACCGCGGACCGGATCGCCGTCGGGGCCGCGCACCGCGACCAGGTCGCCGCCATCCGTGCCCACCTCGGCGAGGCCGGGGCGGGCATCACCGTCGACACCGCCAACCGGCTCCAGGGCCGCGAATACGACGTGACGATCGTGCTGCACCCGCTCTCCGGGCGGCGGGACGCGACGACATTCCACCTGGAGTCGGGGCGGCTCTGCGTGTTGACCTCCCGACACCGGCACGCCTGCATCGTGGTGGCGCGGGCGGGCATCGGGGAGCTGCTGGACGCGCACCCGTCGACCGAGTCGGTGCACCTCGACGTGCCGGTCAAGTTTCCGGACGGCTGGGTGGCGAACCAGACGATGCTCGCGCACCTGGGCGCGTCGTAGTCACCGTCGAGTCGGCCCGGCGGGCCAGATGCCGCAGTCGGTGAAGACCGGCGGGGATGCCGGAGAGCCGCTTCCTCGATACCGTCCGGGGATGACCGAGACCGCCTACGGCGACCTGCTCGCCGGCTTCACACCCGCCCTGCCGTACACGATGGACACGGCGGAGAGCGCGCCCCGCGCGGCCGGCGTCCACGTGGTCCTCGCGGGTGACACCGTCATCTACGTCGGGCGCACCGGGAACCTACGGGACCGCCTGCGCCAGCACCTGACCGGCAACCGCGGCTCGTCGGTGCTGCACGACCAGATCGGCCAGGAACTCGACCGTACGGGGCCGGTGGCGACGGCCAGCGACATCGCCCACTGGCTGAGCCGGTGCGTCGTCCGCTGGAAGGAGACCGAGAATCCGGAGGCCGAGAAGGAGGCCCTGGTGCTCGCCCTTACGCCGCGCTTCAACCGGCAGATGCCCCGGCCCCGCTGATCGGACGCGGACCCCACCGCCCTGCACGCCGGTCGGCATCCGCTGACCCGGAATGCTGTTGCCCGGCACCCCGCTCGAGGTGACGCGGCTTAACCGCCTGAGTCGTTGAAGTCATCAGCTCCAAAGCGGCCGCGACCATCTCCCGCTGGTGCAGGGACCGGCTGGTCAGTGGGACAGGACGTTCACGACGTGCCCGTCCGGGTCGCGGACGAAGAACCGTCGTACGCCCCACGGCTCGTCGGTCAGCTCGTACACGATCTCGGCGCCGGACCTGCGGGCCGCGGCGTACGCGGCGTCCACGTCCTCGACCTCGATGGAGGCCACCGGTACGACCGGGGCCGTCGCGTCGTGGGTCATGAGGTTCAGCTGCACCTCCGGCCGGCCCGCGTCCGCGAGCGTCACGATCCAGCCATGGTCCATCACGACCTGCAGACCGGTCACCTCCGTGTAGAACGCCACGGCCTCCGGCAGCGAACGGGATTCCAGGTCGGGTACCACGCGAGTGACCGGCATGGTCGGATTGTCCGCGTCCGGCAATCGGGTCGGCAAGCCGGCGCGGTGGACGAGCCGATCAGGTGCCCGGGGGCTGGTAGGGAGCCGGGCGAACCAGACGATGTCGCGCACCTGCGCGGGACGTAGTCCGCCGCAGTCCAAGCAAGTCCTGTTGCCTGGTGATTTCGGGGGACGCCGCGCCGGCGTGCGCCTCGGTAACGTCCGGCCATGATCGACATCCTCGAAGAACTGCTCGCCCACTTCACCCCCGCGCAGCCGTACACGATGGAGACCATCGCCGCCGCGCCCCGGACGCCCGGAGTGCACGTCGTCCTCGACGGCGCTGAGATCATTTACGTGGGCTTCACCGGGCGGGAGCTGCGCGACCGGATGCGACAGCACCTGACCGGCAACCGGAACTCCTCCGTGCTGCACGACCAGGTCGGGCAGGAGCTGGACCACGATCTGGGCCACCAGGCCACGACTGTCGAGATTGCCGAGCGGCTGAACCGATGTGAGATCCGGTGGTGGGAGACCGACGACCCGGAAGGGCTGAAGGATGCGCTGCTTCAACGGGTGAGCCCCCGCTTCAACCGGCAGCTTCCGGGACAGCGGCGGGCGACGCCGGCCGGCGATAGCCGGTTCGAGCGGCTCGCAGCCGGCCCGTACTTCACCGCGGTGGTGGCCGCCAACCGCGCCTACCTCGACATTGCCGTGCCCGACCCGGCGGGCACCGAGCGCCGGCACTGGGCGCTGTCCTGCCTGCCGAGCACCCGGACCAACCCCGCACGGCTCTCCGCGGTCTCGATGAAGACGATGGAAACCTTCGTCCTGCACGAGCCGGACGACCCGGCGGTCGACCCGCTGCCCGGGGGATTCGTGATCGTCCGCAGGTCGATGCTCGACCGGCACTGGTCCCGACGGTCGTTCCGGAAGGCGTTCCCGGGGCTACGACGGGAGCCGTCGGATTACGTGGACGGCGGCGAGGACCAGGAGCGAATCGCCGGTCGGTACGACGAGCTGATCGCGGCGTTCGCCGACGAGCGGTTCGGCGCAGCGGCGCGCGCCCTCGCCGCGTCACTGCTGCTGTCCCGCACGATCCACGGCCGGGGTCACCACCGCCGGCTCGTTGACGAGGTGCTCGGCCGAACCAGCCGGACCAGTGACTGGATCTACCCGGTCAACGAGCGTAGTGACCTGTGGGGTGAGGAGCGCAACGTATGGGACTACTTCGCCACCACCGATGACGTGGTCGACTGGCGGCTCGCCTCCGGCTACCACCAGATCGCCGCGGGCGACCGGATCTGGGCGTACGCCACCGAGCCCGTCGGTCGCATCGTCGCCGCCGGCGTCGCCTGGGGTGACCCGTACCAGCAGGCCGCCGGTGACGAGCTTGAGTGGCGGGTGTCGATCCGGTGGGACGACGACCTGACCCGGCACCTCATGTCCGACCAGGCAGCCGTGCCGGGTGTGCCGATCAATGCGGTCCGCAGCGTGCGCGGGCTGCAGCCGGAGGAGGCCGAGCGTCTCGCCGATGCGCTCGACCAGCGTCGGGCGCCGGAGCCGGACGATGTGCCGGAGGGCCGCCGCCGTCGACTGGCCGAGGTCACCGCCCGGCAGGGCCAGGCCGACTTCCGCCGCAAGCTGATCAAGGCGTACGGCGGGCGATGCGCGATCACCGGCTGCGACACCGAGGCCGCCCTCCAGGCCGCGCACATCTCCCCGTACGACGGGCCGGCCACCAACCGCGTCAGCAACGGCCTGCTGCTCCGCGCCGACCTGCACAACCTCTTCGACCGCGGACTGATCTGGATCGACGAGCAGTTGCGCGTACAGGTCAAGCCGACCGCGCTGCATTACGCCCCGTGGCACGGTGAGCAGCTCCGGCCTCCGGCCCGTACCGTCGACCGTCCCGATCCGGACGCCCTTTCCATCCACCGCCGGACGGTGGCCGGCATCGGCTGACCGTCTTCATGCTCGGCGGGGCCGCCCGGTGACGGGCGGCACGCCGGGCTCCGGCAGCGGCGCTCTCGACGCTGCTCATCCGGGCGACCACCGGCCCCGAACGGGCGGTGCTGCTCGGCGGCCTTGCCGCCGTCATCGGACCGGTGCTCACGGTGGCACTGACGGCGATCGGCGCCAGCGACCCGGACAGCCTCGTCGGGCACCTGCTCCGCCAGTCAGCTGAGGAGCGGTGAGTGCCGCCGCGGATACCGTAGGCCAGCGCTGGTAAGACGATCCTTCCGCTGTGACAGCCGCAGCGGCTCTGCGGTAGTGGGCGCCTCGTCGCTGTCGCCCAGGTCGAGCCCGGGCTAGCGGCCCCCCGGAGCACCGCTCACTTCCGCCAGGCAGGTGCCATACGCTCGGACATCTCCCGCCAGAACGTCCGCAGATCCTCCCGGTTGACCGCCTGCCACTCCGCCCGCGCAGGTGACCGGAACCCGTGCCCGACAAGGTCGATCTGGTGGGCGCAGAAAACCTCGTCCATCTGGTACGGCAACTCGTCTCCCTTCGGCGGCAGCGGGCACAGCCGGAACGGGCAGTCGTCGATGCAGGTGGAGCCGGGTTGGACGTCGTGGGCCTGGCGGCGGCTCAGGGTGACCCGCATGGCGCTGCGGTCGATGGTGAGGCACGGGGGCAGTTCGGCCCGGCTGGCCCGGCTGAGCCGACGCGCCCGCTCGGCATTGTCCTGTCCCCGGTCGGCGAGGTTGAGCAGCAGCATCACGTCGGCCAGCAGCCGCTGCGCCCGTGGTTGCAGCACGCCCCAGCCGTGCGCCGGCGGTAGCCAGGAGTTCTGGAGCCGGCGGACGGCGGGCTGAGGGCTGACGGCCCCCACCTGCCCGACGACCACCCGCTCGTCCGCCCAGCAGTGCCGCTCCGGGTGGCGGTCGATGAGCGCTTCGACGCACAGGTCCGCGGCCGCGAGGACGAGCGGGTGGGCCGTACCGCTGCCGGGCTGTGGGGCGTTGTGGCCGCCCCCGGCGATGGAGGTCCAGAAGTCGACCAGCCCGCGCGGGTCCGAACCGTGACCCCGCTCGCGCAGTGTCTCGCCGGGATCCCGGGGCAGGGCCAGCAGGGTGAGGGCCTGGATGAGTACCAGGTGCGAGTACCAGGATCGGGAGTACCGCAGCGCCTTCTCGGCTTCCTCGATGAGGATGCTGCGGTGCGCCGGATACGCGCGGCAGTTGGCGGCCAGCCGGAACCCCTGCGCGAGCGTGAGTTCGTGGACGTGGGTCCCGTCCGAGGCGTCGGTGGCCAGCCGGTGCACCCACCGCTGCAGGGTCTTCCGGGCCATGCCCCGCCAGTCCGGTTCGCCGGGGGCGTGCTCGGCCTCGGTGAAGAGGAACAGCGACGGCGCGATCCATGTCCGCAACTCCTCCAGGCGTTCCTGGCCCGTGCTGTCAGCCGCCTCGGGTGGGTCGTCGAGCAGATCGCGTAGCGCGCGGATGGCGGCGTTGCCGCCGCTGGCGATCTCGCGAGCCGCGCCCAGCCGGGGCAGGTACGAGGACTCGTCGGCCGTCATCTGGAACAGTTGCCGGTACTGCGGCTCGGGCCGCTGCCCCCGGGACCCGGTGGCCTCCGGGGGCCGGTCCCTGAGCTGCCGGGCGGCGTCGCCGTACCGGTGCACGAGGGCGATCTTGGCGTCTTCGAGGGGGCGGTCGGTGACCGAGCCGTCTCCCTGGTAGGTGGGCCAGGCGTCGCGGATGGCGTTGGCCAGTTTCCGGTGGACTGTGTGCCCGGTGGCGGCGTCCATCTCCAGCGCGGCCGCGAACATCTCCAGCGCCCGGGTGCGGTTCCGTGTCCCGGTCGCCGCGTCGCAGAGCCGGTGGACCAGGGTGATCGACCGGTTCCGGGTGACGTCCGCGTCCTGGACGCCCGTGCGGAGTTTCGCGGTCTGCCGGACCGCGTCACGGAGGCGGTGCAGCTTCTCCTTACGCGAGGGAGGCTTGCGCCGACCGTCCAGCTGTTCGAACACCCCGCCGCTGCGGCTGTAGAGGGTGAGGGCGGAGAGCATTTCCCGTCCGGGCCCGTGGTTGCGGATGAAGGCCCGGTCGAGGAAGGCGCCGTCGCGCAGGGCGGCGGTGAGGAAGCGCGAGCCGAGGTACGCCTGGATCACCCCGTGCTGGAAGCGCACCCCGTCCTGCCGCTTCACCACGATGTTGAGCGCGTCCCCGGTGGTTTCGGCGAGGCCGATGTCCTGCGGGTTGTCGGCGCTGAGCTTGCGCAGCCGGGCTCGGAGTTCGGCCAGGATCCACTGGCGGCCGGCGTCCTTCGTGCCGTCGGCGCCGGTGAGGTCGGTGGTGCGCACCGACGGCTGATTGTCGCGCAACCCGATGCAGGCGAGCGCGGAGAGCACCTCGATCGCGTCGGCGCGTTCGGTCTGCGGCATGCCGTAGTCCTCGTACAGGTCTCCGGCGACGGTGGCGCCGTACCACTCCTCCAGTAGGCTCCAGCGCAGTGCCGATCTGCCCTGGCCCGTTGGCTCGACGCGGTCGAGGCGGTCGACCTCGTGGAGCTGGCCGATGACCCGCAGGTAGAACGGTGAGTCGGCCACGTCGGCGTCCTTGACCAGCCCGGCGATGCGGTCCGACCGCTGTCCCACGTCCCAGCGGCGGCTGCGGCTCTGCACGTACTCCAGGGCGGAGCCCTGGGCGAGCGGCTCCAGTTGCAGCAGCAGCGCATCCAGCCCGCGCAGCGGATCGGCGGGGCGCGACGCGATCACCAGGGGGAGACGCTCGCGGATCGCGCCCCGGACGGCCTCCCTCAGCACGCTGTCCCGGTCGGCGGGCTGGGCGGTGTCGGCGAGCACCTCTTCCAGGCCGTCGGCGAGCACCACGAGGCGGTTCTCCAGCCAGAGCCGCCGCCACATCTTGTCGGCCTCGCCGGCGGCGTGCAGTTGGGTGTCGATGGTGCGCTGGAACTGGGCCTGGGCGAGCTGGTGGAAGTTCAGCTTCTCCGGATCCGTGACGGTGCGCAGGTCGATGCCGATGGGTACCACGTTGGTGGCCATCAGCATCTCCGCGAGGCGGACCAGGGTCGTCGTCTTGCCGGTGCCGATGCCGCCCACCAGCAGCAGCGGACGGCGGCTGCCCTCGTCGCGGAGCCGCTGGATCATCAGTTCGCACAGTTCGTCCCGACCGACGACGTCGATCCGGCTGATGTCGCCTTCGGCGGTGGGTATCACCATCCGGCGGTTGCGCAGGGCATTGTGGTCGTACCAGCGGCGTACCCGGAGATACCGCCAGAAGAGAAAGACCGCGAGGCCCAGCGCCAGGACCAGCGGACCCTTGACGAAGCCCTCCACCTGCCCGCAGTAGTACGACCTCGGCGGCTCTCCCGCGCACCACTGGGACATGCGGAGGAAAGCGGGCTCGGTGTTGAGGACCACCAGGAACAGCGAGTAGATGGTCCACAGCACGAGTATCGAGGCGGTGCCGATGATCGCCCACCGCAGCCCGCGGTGGTGCCGCCAGTCCATCCGGTGGTCGGGGCGCTGGTCCGTCCGTCGGCGGCGGCTTCGCTCGATCCGGCGTTCGTGTCGGGTACGCCACCTGCGCCGGCGCTGACGTAGCCACAGCGCAGCGACCCAGACCGGACCACGTCTCGGCCCGCGCATGGACACCCCCATGATCGACATGGTCGGCTACCGGACGGAGGCGCCTGGCTCCCCTTCCCGGCCAACGCTAGTGCCGGTTTCCGCAGGCCAGCATCGGTTCCGGCAATTTTCGCGGCGGCCCCAACTGTTCAGCGGATCAGGCACCCGGGGGCTGGTAGGAGGACTTCACCCGGGTCGCCTCGTCGACCTCCTCGGCCGTCAGCACCGGGGTCATCCGCACCCTCAGACCGCCCGCCGCCCGGATCGCGATGGCCAGCGCGGCGGCCGTCTTGTGGTCCGGCAGTTCACACAACACGTAGGTGTCGTCCTCGTCGAACGAGAAGTGCATCGACTCCATCCGCCCACCGCTCGCTTCGATCGTCTTCCGGACGACCTCGGCGCGCTTGGTCCCGCCGTCCTTGGCCAACCCCTTGAGTCCGTCGACGGTGTAGGTCGACTTCAGCAGGAATCTGGGCATGTCGACACCGACCTCCGGTTTCGTTGGACAGGTTCAGCGCGGGTACCCACCTCGAGGGTGGCTAGTCATCCGCCGATCGTGGCCGTCGCGCGTTCAGCGCTCCTCGTCCAGCGCGTACGCGTCCCAGTCGACCTCGCCGAAGGCGCCGGCCGCCTGGCCGGCGGGCAGCACCGCGTCGTCCTGGAACCAGACCACCGCCAGGCGGGAGTGGCACAGGACGGCGTCGAGGGCCGGATCGACCGGCTCCGAGGTGAACCACCCCGCCACGATCACACTGGGCAGCCGCTCCAGCGGGCCGAACGGCAGCCCCTCCGTCGCGTCACCGTCGGGCCGGGTGCGCACCGGCTCGATCACCTGGACCGGCGTGCCCGGCCACGTCCTGCGCGCCATGCTGTCGACTCCGCTGAGAATCCTGTCGTTGAGCCGCTTGCACGGGTAGCCCTCGAGCAGGCCCCCGTACGTCGACCGCATGCGCACCTCGCGCAGTCGCAGGAGGCGACCCGAGGCGAGTTCCACGTGGGAGAGGGTCATCCCAGCGCCTTGATCTCGTCGCGGGTGATCTCGTGCTGGTCGCCGTCGCTGCCGCCCATCCGTTGCCAGATCTCCGTCGTCAGGCGGGTCGGGCCGTCGCCGGCGTGCAGGGTGAAGTGGAAGCCGCCGTAGAAGCCGGGGATGGTGAAGACCGTTCCGTGACCGGGTGTCTCCAGCAGCACCTCCAGCTCGGGCAGGCGCAACGCCTCCCGGTCGACGAGGCGGCCGGCCCGGGAGCGGATCAGGCCGTGGAAGAGCTCCTGGATCATCTCCAGTTCCCAGTCGTGCACCTCGACCAGGCGGGGTGGTGTCAGGACCTCGCGCAGGTGGTCGTGGCCCAGGCGGAGCGCGATGTCCAGCGGCCGTTCGCCGCCGGCGGTGCGCAGGGCCCGCCAGGCGCCCAGCTCGACCAGGCGCCGCGCCACCTCGACCGGCGCGCCGGCGTGGGCGGCCTGGTGCAGCGGGGCGTACCAGGATCGGCCGTCGAGGCGGGCGGCGTTGATCCAGTTCACGTTCGTGTCCTGGCCGAGCAGCTCGAACAGCCCGGGCCAGTCGTACGCCCGGGCCCGGTCGGCGAGGGCGGTCCGCCGCTCGATCACCCAGTCCGCCACGGAGCTGCTCTTCGTGATCCCGTCCCACTGAAACGACACGAAGATCATTCTGGCCGGTGCCGCCGGACCTGGCCACCCCGTCGCTGCCGGGCTCCACCGGTAGCGGCACGAAGTTCAACCGATCAATGGAATATCAGGTCGTCGTCGGGGGCGGTTGCTTCAGTGAGCGCCGACGACGGGAGAGACGGATGACCGCAGTCCACATCGCACGCTGGGACGAGAGCGACCTGGACCTGCTCGAACGGCTCAACGCGCCGGAGGTCCGCCACCACACCGGCGGCCCGGAGACCGACGAGGAGGTGCTCGCCCGGCACGAGCGCTACCTGCGCGGGCCCGGCCCCCGCAGCGGCTTCATGTTCAGCGTGGCGCTGCCCGACGGGGTGAAGGTGGGCACCGTCGGCTACTGGGAGCGGATCTGGCACGACGAACAGGTCTACGAGATGGGCTGGGCGATCCTCCCGGAGCACCAGGGGCGGGGCCTGGCCACCGCGGCGGTCCGCGCCGTGGTGGCCGAGGCCCGCGCCGAGCGCCACCACCGGTACGCCCACGCCTACCCGTCGGTGGACAACCCAGCCTCGAACGCGGTCTGCCGCAAGGCCGGCTTCACCCTGCTCGGCGAGACCGAGTTCGAATATCCGCCGGGGCAGCTGATGCGCTCCAACGACTGGCGGCTCGACCTGACTGCCTGATCGTCACCGCTCAGCGCACCCCGTCCAGTCGGGCCCGTTGCTCGGCCGTCAGCTCCAGGTCCACCGCCTCGAGGCTCTCGTTCAACTGGGCCACCGAGGCGGCTCCGACCAGCGGGATCGCCGGCACGTCGCCGCCCAGCAGCCACGCCAGCACCACCTGGTTGACCGTCGCCCCGGTCTGCCCGGCCACCTCCCGCAGCGCGGCCAGCCGGCCGGGGGCGCTCGGCAGGTCGTACTCCGGGCCGAACGGCTTGTCCGGCCGGGTGTAGGCACCCTTCACCAGCGGCGAGTACGCGACCAGGGTCAGCGAGGGCTCGGCGCGCAGGTAGCTGGCCAGGTCACCACCGATCGAGCCCGGGTCGCCGTCCGGGTCCAGTTCGCTGGGCAGGTCGACGCGCCGCTCGAGGTAGGTGTGGTGGTACTGGAGCACCTCGTACCCGGGCAGCCCGGCCGCGGCGGCGATGGCCCGGGCCCGTTCCACTCGCCAGGCCCGGTGGTTGCTCACCCCCAGCAGCCCGACGGTGCCCTCCGCCACCAGCTCGGCGAAGGCCGTCACGGTTTCCTCGATCGGCACCGTGCGGTCCTCGATGTGGGCGTAGAGCAGGTCCAGCTTCGCCATGCCGAGTCGGTCCCGGCTGCGCTGCGCCGACTCCCGGATCACCTTCGCCGACAGCCCTTCGGCGTTGTCGAGGTAGCTCGTGCCGGGGTCGAGCGGACGCGCCCCCAGCTTGGTGGCCACGACGATCTCGTCCTCGACGCCCCGGCTGCGCCGCCAGCGGCCGAGCAGCTCCTCGCTCTCCCCGCCCTGCGTGCCGTTCAGCCAGAACGCGTAGTTGTTCGAGGTGTCGACGAAGGTGCCGCCGGCCTCCACGTAGCGGTCCAGGATCGCGTACGAGGTGGCTTCGTCGGTGGCGGTGCCGAAGAGCATCGCGCCGAGGCTGAGCACGCTCACCTCCCGCCGGGTCCGCGGGTCCGTGCCGATCGTGCGGTACCGCATGGGGCTCCCCTCCGCCCGGCCGTTCGCCGAGCTTGCGCAGCCCACTGTGGACCCTGGAGTGCACTCCAGGTCAAGGGGCTGGCCGAGGGCTCAGTTCACCCCGGTCGGCCGCCGGTCCGCCCGGCTGCCCGCGCCCGCCGCGTCGCCGGTGGGTGCCGTGCCGCTGGCGGGCGCCGCGCCGCCGGTGGGTGCCGCGCCGACGGTGCGGCCCGGCACGATGGGGGCGTCCCGGCCGGTGCCCCGCCGGCCGTCGGCGGGCTGGTCGCTGCTCTGCTCGTGGTAGTCCTGCTCGACGTTGACCGACCAGACGTCGTGGCCGGCGCCGTGGGCGATGTTCTCGGCGGTCAGCATCGCCGTCATCATCGAGTGGTCCTGGTTGTTGTAGCGGTGCATCCCGTTGCGCCCGACCGGGTGCACGTTGGGCAGCTCCCGCGCCAGCCAGGCCCGGATGGTGTCGACGTTGTGCTGGTAGCGCTCGTCGTAGACCGGGTACGCCTTCGGCATCCGCACCACGTAGCCGCTCTCCACGGCGCCGGGCCGGACCAGGCCGAGCTTCTCCAGCTCGGCGGTGGCCAGCGCGACGAGGTCGGCGTCCGAGGTCCGCCACGTCTCGTCGTCCTCAAAGACGAAGTACTCCAGCCCCAGGCAGGTACGGCCGTCCTTGACCAGGTACGGCGACCAGGAGCCGAAGTTCTGGATCCGGCCCACGTTGACGGCCGGGTCGTGCACGTAGATCCAGTTGTCCGGGAAGGAGAACTCGGCCGGCACCACCAGCGCCACGGTCAGGAAGTCCCGGTAGCGCAGGTCGGCGGCGCAGGCCGCCACCTCGGCCGGGGCCGCCGGTCGCACCGCGGCCACCAGCTCGGAGATCGGCATCGAGGAGATCACGTGGTCGGCGGGGACCCGGCGCTCGCCTTCCGGGCCGTCGACGCTGACCGCCACGGCCCGCCCGTCCTCGCGGTGCACCGCCGTCACCCAGGTGCCGGTGGTCACCTCGCCGCCGCGCCGGCGGACCTCCTCGGTGCAGCGCTCCCACATCATGCCGGGGCCGAACTTCGGGTACTGGAACTCCTCGATCAGGCTGGTGACGTCCTTGCGGTTGCGGCGCGGCAGCAGGGCGTTCAGCACCGCCGTGGAGAGCGACATGTTCTTGATCCGCTGGGCGGCCCAGTCGGCCTGCAACTGGTCCGCCGGCATCCCCCAGACCTTCTCGGTGTACGTCTTGAAGAAGATCGAGTACAGCCGCCAGCCGAACCGCGCGGACACCCAGCCCTCGAAGTGCGACTGGTCCTTCGGCGGGCGCAACCGGGCCCGGGCGTACGAGCCCATGCAGCGGGCCGCCTCGCGGACGCCGAGGTTGCGCAGGGCGTTGCTGGCGTTGAGCGGGTAGTCGTAGAGCGCGCCGCGGTAGAAGATCCGGCTCATCCGGGGACGGAGCAGGAACTCCTCGTCGGGCAGGATCTCGTGCCAGAAATCCTCGACCCGACCGACCTTGGTGAAGAACCGGTGCCCGCCGATGTCGAAGCGCCAACCGTCGCGCTCGACGGTACGGCTGATGCCGCCCACCACGTCGTCGGCCTCGAAGACCCGCACCGTTTCGCCGTGCCGGAGCAGCTCGTACGCGGCGGTCAGCCCCGCGGGGCCGGCGCCGATGACCACGGTGCCGTGACGCTCGTCCATCCTGTTCCGCTCCTGCCCTGGGGGTCCTGTGGAGGAGGCGCGGTTACCCGGTCTCCGCGACATCTCACGTCCGGCGTCCCGGTACTCCTGATGATGCCGGCCGGAGTGACCTTCTGGGAACCGGCAGGTGTCAGCGGGCGCGGAAAGGGGATGACCGGTGGTCAGCTCCGCGGCCCTGGGCCGCCGGTTCGGGTCCGACCCCCCGGGGATGCGCCGCATGGTCGACAGGTCACGGGACACCGCAGGTGACCGGCGCGCGCCCGCCGGTCGGGCGGGGGTGCGCGAGCGCGTCCGCGCGGCGCGGAGCCGGACCGGAGCCCTGATCGCGCGGGTGCCCGCCCGCTGGCGGTACGTCCTCGCGCTCTTCGTCGGCGCGAAGGTCGTGCTCGCCCTCGTCGGCGTGATCGCCCTCTCCGCCTGGGACGGGGCGCCCGCCGCGCCACCGGCCGACGAGGCCAACATGCGCGCCGACCAGGAGGCGATCTCGTCGCACCGGTCGATCTCGATGTGGTTCGCCTGGGACGCGCTGCTCTACGACCATCTGGCCCGGGAGCCGCTCGACGGGGCCTGGAACGACTTCGCCTTCCCGCTGCTCTTCCCGTTCCTGGCCCGGCCGGTGGCGTGGGTGCTGGGCGGCGACACCGCCATGGCGCTGCTGCTGATCAGCAACGTGGCCTTCCTGCTGCTGCTCTGGTACGCCACGGCGCTGGGCGAGAAGCTGCTCGGCGACGACGCCTCGGCCCGCCGGTTCACCCGCTACCTGGTGCTGCTGCCCACCGCGTTCCTGTTCCAGGCGGCGTTGACCGAGTCGCTCTTCCTCTGCCTGGCCCTGGCCACCTTCTACTACGCCGAGCAGCGGCGCTGGGTGACCGTCGGGGTGCTGGGCTACTTCCTCGGGCTCAGCCGCTCGGTGGGTTTCCTGGTCGCTGTTCCGCTGGCCCTGGTCCTGCTGCGCCAGCACCGCTACCGGCTCGACCCGCGGAGCCTGTGGGGGTACGTCCGGACGGGCTGGCCGCTGACGCTGATCCCGGCGGGCTGGCTCACCTTCATGGCGTTCTGCCGGTGGCGGGGCGGCGACTGGTTCGCCTACAAGCACGCCCAGGAGAAGGGCTGGGGCATCCGGGTGCAGAATCCGGTGCCGGTGATCTGGAACGGCCTGACCGGGGTGGAGACGCGGGACGCCGCGCGGGTCTGGTTCGCCGTCGTACTCCTGGCGGTGGTGCTCGCCGGTGCCCGGCGGCTCGGGGCGCCCTACGTCGTGTACGCCCTGCTGATGGTGCTGGCGCCGCTGTCGATGGGCCCGCCGGTGTACAAGAGCCTGCTGCGCTACCTGCTGGCCGCCTTCCCGGTCGGGCTGGTCCTGGCCCGCTGGGCCAGGAACGCCACGGCCGACGCCTGGCTCGGCGCCACCCTGGCACTGCTCCAGGGGGGCCTCTTCGTGGTCTGGCTGGCCTACTGGACCCACTTCATCATCTGAGGCCGGTGCGCGGCACGCGGGGGAGGGGCCCGTCGTGGGCCCCTACCCCCGATCCGTCGCGCCGCGGGTCAGCGCGGGACGTAGTCGAACTCGTCCGGGTTCGGGCCCTGCCGCCCCGCCTCGCCCCGGTCCAGCCCGGTGATCCGCTCCATCATCGCGTCGTCGAGGGTGAAGTCGAAGATGTGCAGGTTCTCCTCGATCCGCTGCGGCGTGACCGACTTCGGGAAGACGATGTCGCCGCGCTGCACGTGCCAGCGGAGCGTGACCTGGGCGGGGGTGCGGCCCAGTTGCTGGGCGACGTCGACGATGGTCGGGTCGTCCAGCACCTTGCCCTGGGCGATCGGCGACCACGCCTCGGTGAGGATGTTGTGCGTCCTGCCGTAGGCCCGCACCTCCTCGTTGCCGAAGTACGGGTGCACCTCGATCTGGTTGACCGCGGGCACCAGGTCCGCCTCGGCGGCCAGCCGCTCCAGGTGGGCGACCTGGAAGTTCGACACGCCGATCGACTGTGCTCGGCCGTCGCGCTGGAACTCCTCCAGCGTCTTCCAGGTGGAGACGAAGTCGCCGTCGTAGAGGGTCGGCAGCGGCCAGTGGATCAGGAACAGGTCGACGTAGTCCATCTTCAACGCGGCCAGCGTGGAGTCGAAGGCCCTGCGGGCGTCGTCCGGCCGGTGGAAGCCGTTGTTGAGCTTGCTGGTCACGAAGACCTCGCCGCGGTCCAGCCCGGAGGTGCGGATCGCCTGGCCGACCTCCGCCTCGTTGCCGTACATCTGGGCGGTGTCGATGTGCCGGTAGCCGAGCTCCAGCGCCCGGCCGACCGCCTCAACGGTCTCCTTCGGCTCGATCTGGAACACCCCGAAGCCGAGCTGCGGGATCGTGTTGCCGTCGTTGAGGGTGATGTCGGGAATCGTGTTCGCCATCCGGCTCACATACCCGGTCGTGCCGGCTCCTCACGACCCGACCCGGTGATCTGCGACAAGCCGGAGCCGACCGCGACGGCGGCGGGGCCGGGATCGTCACGATCCCGGCCCCGTCCCGACGCTGGTGTCACTTGGCGAGCGGCTGGCCCTGCTTGTCCTTGAACGAGCCGATCAGGATCAGGATGAAGTCGATCAGGGTCCAGATGCCGAAGGCGCCGAGGGTGATCAGCTGGAGGACGCCGGTGCCGATCTTCCCGGTGTAGAACCGGTGCACGCCGAGCGTGCCGAGGAAGAAGCAGAGCAGCAGGGTGACGAGCCAGGACTTCTGGGTCGTGGCAACGGGAACGGTCACTATGGTCCTTTCACAGGTGGAGACAGCCGCGGGAGCGTATCGAGGGGCACCACCGGAGGCAAGATCAGGAAAAGCATGATCGACCGTACGGATGAGCAGGTCCGGACCGATGCGGCGCGCGGCGTCCCCCTGGTCAGTTCGCTTTGAGCGCGCAGCGGCTTCCCGCCACGGTCGTGGCCACTCCCCGCCGTCCTGATTCGACACCTGCCCGGTGAAGCGTGATACCTCAGGGGCATCAATATGCCTCTGAGGTATCACGCTCGTTCCGGTGTTCGGTTTCCCGGGCTCCGGTGAGCAGCCGCCGTTCGACGTAACCCCTGATTGGGGAGACGCTGGTGCGGGAGCGTGCCGGGGCAGAGCTGGTGCGGAAAGGATGCTCGTCAGCGGGTCGACCCGGGCCCCCCGCCCGAAGACCCGCCCCGAGGCCCGGACGGCCCGGACGGCCCGGACGGGCCCGACGGGCTCCGGTCGGCCAGCGCCGACCGCCGGTAGCCGTACAGGGCGTAGATGACCGCGCCGATCACGAACCAGAGCGCGAACCGCAGCCAGGTCTCCGGGGCCAGGAAGGTGATCAGCCAGACCGAGAAGAGCGCGCCCAGCGCCGGCACCACCGGCATGCCCGGCAGCCGGAACGTGCGCGGCGCGTCCGGGCGGCGGTAGCGCAGCACGATCACCGCGATGCAGACCACCACGAAGGCCAGCAGGATGCCGATGTTGGTCAGCTCCGCCGCCTCGCGGATCGGCAGGAACCCGGCGATGAGCGCCGAGCCCACCCCGACGATCCAGGTGACCCGGACCGGCACCCGGCGTACCGGGTGGACCTTGGCGAACCAGGCCGGCAGCAGGCCGTCCCGGCTCATCGAGAACCAGACCCGGGTCACGCCGAGCATGAAGGTGAACATCACCGTCAGGATGCCGATGATCGCGCCCACCGCGATGACGCTGGCCAGGCCGGAGAGGCCCACCGAGGCGAACGCGGAGGAGAAGCCGCTCTCCGGGTCGATCTCCCGGTAGTTCTGCATCCCGGTGAGCACCAGCGTGGCGAGCACGTACAGCACCATCGAGATGACCAGCGACCAGATGATCGCCTTGGGCATGTGCCGGCGGGCGTCCTTCGACTCCTCGGCGGCGGTGCTCATCGCGTCGTACCCGAAGACGGCGAAGAAGACGGTGGCCGCGCCGGTGATCGCGCCGCCGACGCCGAACGGGAAGAACGGCGAGTAGTTCGCGGTCTTCACGTGGAAGAAGCCGACCACGATCACCAGCACCACCACGGCGACCTTCAAGCCGACCACGAACGTCTCGAAGCGGGCGGCCGTCTTGATGCCGAGGGTGAGCAGGTACGCGATGAGCAGGCAGAGCAGCACGGCGAAGAGGTCGACCACCCGTCCCTCGCCGGTGCCCGGCGCGCCGAGCATCCAGGCCGGCAGCTCGAGACCCAGCTCACCGACGAGGAAGCCGAAGTAGCCGGAGATGCCGATCGCCACCACCGCCACGATCGCGGTGTACTCCAGCAGCAGGTCCCAGCCGATGAACCAGCCCACCGCCTCGCCCAGCACCGCGTAGCCGTAGGTGTAGGCGGAGCCGGCCTTCGGGATCATGCCGGCGAACTCGGCGTACGACAGCGCCGCCGCCGCGCTGGCCAGGCCCGCGATCAGGAACGACACCAGCACGGCCGGGCCGGCGGTCTCACTGGCCACCGCCCCGGCGAGGGCGAAGATGCCGGCGCCGATGATGCCGCCGATCCCGATCGCGGTCAGCTGCCACAGCCCGAGGGAGCGGGACAGCGCTCCCTCGGTCTCGTCGACGATCTCGTCGACCGGCTTGCGGCGGAAGATCCCGCCGGGACTGGAGGTCATGGACGTCCCCTCTCACTCGACGACCGGGAGTACGACCTCGTTGCGGCGCAGGAACCACGGCTTCCACGGCGGGTCGAAGCGCGCGTACCGGATGGCGCCGGTCGGTTGGAGCCCGGCGGCGGTGACCGCCCGGCCCAGCGCGGTGGCCCGCTGGCCGAACGCCGTCTCCGTCCACCGCCCGGAGAAGCGGACCGCCGCGGCGAGCTGGGCGGGGATCTCCCGGATGACGATCCGGTCGTCCTCCGGCTCGGGCGCGGTGCCCGGGGTGAGCTCCGCCGGCAGCACGAACCGCACCAGCCAGCAGTCGGGCCGGTCGCCCTCCTCCTGCACCACCGGGGAGGTCATGGCGATCTTCTGCGGCTCGGCGGGCTCCTGCACCACCGGCGCGGTCATGCCGACCTTGCGCCGGACCCGGTTGGCGCCCGAGATGTACGCCGCCAGCGGCTGGAACGCCTCGTTGCCGGCCTCGACCAGGCCCCCGGTCACCCGCATCTCGGCGACCAGGTGGGCCGGGTAACGGCGCAGCTCGAAACCGGGGTGCTTCGCCACCACCCGGTACCGCTGCTGCTCCGTCATGGCACGCTCCCGGCGGCTGGGGCTCTTCTCGCCTCCTCACGCTACCGCCCGTCGGGGGTTTCCTCCCCGGGAAGCGCCACCGGGACCAGCCGCCAGTACTGGCGTTTCTCCTCGTCGCGCAGCACCACACCGAGCCGGGCCAGCTCGGCGCGCAGGTCGAGGGCGTCACCGCGCCGGTCGGACTCGATCGCGCGCTGCCGGGCGCGCAGCAGCGCGTCCGCCCCGGCCGGCAGCCCGGGCAGCCCCTCCACCCACCGCCGGTACGCGTCCCGGTGCGGGTCGGCCTCCGTCCACGGCCAGCCGTGGGTGTCGAAGGCGTCGCGCAACCGCCGCCGGCTGAGGTCCGACTTCTCCCGGACCAACTCCTCGCCGCCGGCGCCGAGCACGACCAGATCGTTCCGGTCGGTGAAGACCGCGCTGACCGACCGGCGCGGCACGTCCCGGTCGGTGCCGTCGCGGTGCAGCCGCACCCCCGACCGGTCCACGGTGACGATGAGCCGCTCCCGGGTGCCGAGGTGCGCGACGAAGAGTCCGAGCAGCGCGCCCAGCGCCACCGCACCGGCGATGGCCCGCCCGTCGGGCAGGCCGTCCACCAGTTCGAACAGGCCCTGCCACGGCACCCAGCGCAGCCCGGCCAGCCAGCCGGACACCTCCGTGAGCGCCCAGCCGGCCCCGGCGCCGAGCAGCGGGAAGCCGACCCACATCACCACCAGTTCCCCGGCGCCGCCACCGACCACGGTGGCGGCGCCGGGCCGTTGCGCGGGCACCTCAGGACACCTCGCGCCGCAGGGTGCGCACCAGACCGGCGACCAGCGGCACGACCAGCCAGACCAGCAGCGACACCGCCATCCGGCCCCACTGCCCGGCGGTCACCTCGGGGCCCATCAGCGGCTCCATGGTCACCGAGGTGTCCAGCCAGCGGGCCGGGCCGCGCAGCGCCGAGATCAACGAGGAGAGGATCGTCCACACGGCGGGCAGCAGCAGATAGGCCACGATCGCCAGGGGCGTGTTGAGCAGCAGCAGTCCGAACGCCGCCCCCATCAGCACGTTGGCGAGCTGGAACACGGCGGCGTGGGTCACCATCTGCCATTCGAAGTTCCAGGTGCCCGCCCCGCCGGTGGACCGGGCGATCAGGGTGCCGGCGGCGGCGACGGCGAGGCTCACCGCCAGCGACGCCAGCGCGGCCAGCACCATCGCGGCGAGCTTGGCGACCACCACGCGTTCCCGGCGCGGCACCAGGGCGAAGGTGGTCAACGCGGTGCGCTGGGACCACTCGCCGGTGATGGAGAGGATGCCCAGCACCGGCAGCAGCAGCCCGACGGGCAGCAGCGACGGGGCGAAGAACTCCCGGAAGGTCTGGTCGGCGTCGTCGAGGACGAAGAGCTGCACGGTGACGATGACGGCGGCGATCAGGCCGATGGCGATCAGCAGCCAGAGGCCGGCCCGGGTGTCGGCGAGCTTGCGCAGCTCCACCCCGGTCAGCCGGGCCAGCGACGGGCCGGGCACCTCCGGGCGGGGCCGGGTCGCGGCGGACGGTGGGGTCATGGTGGTGGTCATTTCACGGCTTCCTTCGTCGACGCGCCGGCGGTGAGGGTGAGGAAGAGCTGTTCGAGGCCGCGGCTGCCGGCCGGACGCAGCTCGGTCAGGACCAGACCGGCGTCGGCGGCGGCCTGCCCGACGGCGCCGGGTTCGGCGTGCACCACGTATCCGCCGTCGGCGCCGGCGGTGGCGTCCAGGGCGGCCCGCTCCAGCGCCGAGCGCAGGGCGTGCGGGTCGCGGGCCCGGACCAGGGTGCCGGTGCCGGCGAGCAGCTCGTCCTTGCCGCCCTGGGCGACCACCCGGCCGCCGCCGATCACCACCAGCCGGTCGGCGATCGCCTCCACCTCGCGCAGCAGGTGCGAGGAGAGCAGCACGGTGCCGCCCCGGTCGGCGAAGTCGCGCAGCAGGCCGCGCATCCAGAAGATGCCCTCCGGGTCGAGGCCGTTGGCCGGCTCGTCCAGGACCAGCACCCGGGGGTCGCCCAGCAGCGCCAGCGCCAGGCCGAGCCGCTGCCGCATCCCGAGGGAGTACGCCCCGACCCGCCGCTTCGCCGCCGTCGCGTTCAACCCGACCAGGTCGAGCTTGGCGGCGACCTGGCCCCGGTCGACGCCCATGGTGCGCGCGGCCAGGGCCAGCGCCTCCCGACCGGTCCGCCCCGAGTGCTGTGCCGAGGCGTCGAGCAGCACGCCGATCTCGCGGCCGGGGTTGGGCAGCTGCCGGTAGGGCCGCCCGGCGATCGTGGCCCCGCCGGACGTCGGCGGGGTCAGGCCGCAGATCATCCGCATGGTGGTGGACTTGCCGGCGCCGTTCGGGCCGAGGAAGCCGGTCACCGTCCCGGGCTCGCAGTGGAACGAGACGTCGTCGACGGCGGTCTGTGGGCCGTACCGCTTGGTGAGGTGTTCGACCGTGATCATGGCGATGAGCCTGCCGGCGCCACCCGGCTGTCCGCTGCGGCCGGCGGTCGAGAGCCGCCCCTACCTCGGTCTAGCGCCGGACCTCGACTTTGGTAGGTGTCGGCGCGCTGACCGGCTCCCTAGCATGGACGGGTGACCAGCGTCGTCGTACCCGATCATCCCTGGCTGCTGCCGGGGGCCCTGACCCCGGCGGCCCGGGTGATCCGCCGTACGCCGCGGGACTGGCTGGTGGACACCGCCGCCTTCCTGTTCTCCCTGAGCTGGGTGCTGATCAGCTTCGGCGACTCGGTCAGCCCCGACCCGGAGTTCGCGCTGAACGCCGGGCCGTCCTGGCTCAACGAGGTCGACCTGGTGGCCGGTGTCGGGCTCACCGCCGCGCTCTGGCTGCGCCGGCGCTGGCCGGTCGGGCTGGCCGTGGCCAGCCTGCCCCTGGCGATCTTCTCGGTCACCTCCGCGGTGGCCCTGGTGATCATCCTGTGCACCGTGGTGGTGCACCGGCCGCTACCGGTGGCGGGCGCGCTGGCCGCCTTCAACCTGCTCTCCGTGCCGATCTACACGATGATCCGGCCCGACCCGGCGCTGCCGTTCCTGCCGTCGGCGATCCTGACGGTCGTCCTCATCGGCGCGGTGCTGGCCTGGGCGTTGTTCGTCCGGGCCCGGCGCCAGCTGGTGTTGTCGTTGCGGGACCGCGCCGACCGCGCCGAGGCCGAGCAGCAGCTCCGGGTCGCCCAGGCCCGGCAGCTCGAACGCACCCGCATCGCCCGGGAGATGCACGACGTGCTGGCGCACCGAATCTCCCTGCTCAGCCTGCACGCCGGGGCGCTGGAGTTCCGCCCCGACGCGCCCGCCGACGAGGTCGCCCGGGCGGCCGGGGTGATCCGGGCCAGCGCGCACGCCGCGCTCCAGGACCTGCGCGAGGTGATCGGCGTGCTCCGCGCGGAGACCGGTGACGGGGAGACGGCCACCCCGGAACGTCCGCAGCCGACCCTCGCCGACGTGCCGGCCCTGGTGGCGGAGTCCCGGGCGGCCGGCATGCGGGTGGGCGTCGAGGACCTGGTCGTCGAGCCCGGGACGGTGCCCGCGGCGGTCGCGCGCAGCGCCTACCGGATCGTGCAGGAGGGGCTGACCAACGCCCGCAAGCACGCCCCGGGGGCGCTGGTCTCCGTCGGGCTCGCCGGTGGGCCGGGGGAGGGACTCGCCGTGGAGATCCGCAACCCGTGGCCGGTCGGCGAGGGGTCGACGATCCCCGGCGCCGGGACCGGTCTGGTGGGGGTCGCCGAGCGGGTCAGCCTCGCCGGTGGCCGGCTGGAGCACGGCCGGGACGCCCGGGGCGACTTCCGGCTGGCCGCCTGGCTGCCCTGGCCGGTGGCGTGAGCGGCGGGGAGCGGGCCCCGGTCCGGGTGCTGATCGTCGATGACGACGCGCTGGTCCGGGCCGGGCTGTCGATGATCCTCGGCGGGGTGCCGGACCTGCTGGTGGTCGGGGAGGCCGCCGACGGCGACGAGGTGCCCGCCGCCGTCGCGGCGTACGCCCCGGACGTGGTGCTGATGGACATCCGGATGCCCCGGGTGGACGGCCTGGCCGCGACGGAGGCGCTGCGGGCGTTGCCGCACCCGCCCGAGGTGCTGGTGCTGACCACCTTCGACGCCGACGAGCAGGTGCTGCGGGCGTTGCGGGCCGGCGCGGGCGGCTTCCTGCTCAAGGACACCCCGCCGGCCGAGATCGTCCAGGCGGTGCGCCGGGTCGCCGCGGGGGAGGCCACCCTGTCGCCGACGGTGACCCGCACGCTGATCAGCCACGTCACGGCCGGGTCGGCGGCGCCCGCGCCGGACCCCCGGCAGGTCCGGGCGGTGCGGCTGCTGGACGGGTTGACCGTGCGGGAGCGGGAGGTCGCGGTCGCGCTCGGGCGGGGTCGCAGCAACGCAGAGATCTCCGCGGAGCTGTTCATGAGCGTGGCCACGGTGAAGGCGTACGTGTCGCGGCTGCTGGCGAAGCTGGAGTTGAACAACCGGGTCCAGGTGGCGCTGCTGGTCCACGACGCCGGCCTGGTCTGAGCCCGCCCGAACCGGCGTGGCAGCCCGTGGCGCGCTGACGGGACCTGCCGCCGGGGATACTGTCAATTTTGGTTGCACCAAGAATGACAGCCTTCCTCGGACCGCGCCTGCCGGGGATCGACCTGGTCGGCGCGGACCGGGAACCGGTGGCCCGGCGGATCACCTTCGTCGGCTCGGTGAAATGGCTGGAGAGCCGTCCCTTCGACGCGCACGACCTGGGACGGCTGGTGGTGCACCGGTCCCGGCTGCCCGGCACCGACGAGCTGGTCGCCGTCTCGCGCAGCGGGACGGTGGTGGAGGGGGTGCGGGTGCTGTCCCCGGAGGACCTTCTCACCGCGTGGCGGGATTGAACTTTCGCCCGGTGCGGGCCGTACCACTGGCTGAGGATGTGCTGCGGCGATCAGCCGCGACGCTGCCGAACTGCGGGAGGCCTGCCGTGCGAGTTGGTGAGCAGTCGACGGATCCCATCGATCAGATTCTGGGCGAGGTGCCAATGCCGGCGCCGCTGACGCCCGAGGACGTCCGGCTCGCGGTCCGGGCGGTGGTGGTGCACGCGGCGGAGGAGTGGCCGAACGGGCCGCTGTGCCGCAACGACGGCGCCTCGTACCCCTGCCGGCTGCACCGCTGGGGGCGGCGGGTGCTGGAGACCCACGGGCTCAACGAGCGCCAGATCGAGGCCCTGATCCGGCACGGCAACCCGTTCGTGCACGTGCCGTTCCCGTTCCCCTACACCTCCTCGGGCGCCGCGCGCACCGACCGGCCCGTGGCGACGCGCGGCCAGACCGGTCGCGTCGTCGCCCCGGGAATGCGGCCCGCCATCCGGCCCGGCGGGCCCGGCCGGCCGGTGGCGCCCCCCGCCACCGCGCCGCGTTGGCCCCGGGCGAGCTGAGCGGAGGTACGTCCGCCGGACTCTGCCGGGTGCCACGACGCCGGCCCGGCCCGGGGGATCCGATCCCCCGGCCGGGCCGGCGTCGACGCGTCCCGGCTCAGTCGCCGGCGCCGACCCCGCAGTCGGGTGCGGACCAGCTGGTCCGGTTCGCCGTCCGGTCGTCGTTGTTCTCCCGCCGCGAGTCCACGTGGACGTGGCTGTCGTGGTCCGGGTAGCCGGGGCCGTAGATGCCGCTGAACCCGTGGTTGCGCGCGGCGCGGGCGACCTGGCACAGCGACCTGTCCCGGGAGGTCAGGTCCGCGGCGTTGCCGTAGAGGTGCTGGCTGTCGGACGCGCCGCCGACCCGGCGATTGCAGTCGCTGCTTCGGAAGCCGCTGGTGACGTAGAGCGGCCGGTCGCCGAGGCTGTGGCGCAGCGCCTCCAGCTTCCACATGGTGCGCAGCGCGTTCTCCCTCGTCCGGTCGGCCGACAGTGGGCCCCCGCTCCACCCGCTCCGGCCGCAGTTGTCGTCCATCTCGCGGTAGCTGAAGTGCGCCGGCGTGCAGTCGTTGTCCTGCAACTGGTAGATCTTGTCGAAGGTCTGCCGCCCGGCGACGCCGTCGCTGCGCAGCCCGTACGCCGACTGGAAGCGCCGGACCGCGGCGGCGGTCTCCGGGCCGAACCGTCCGTCGACGCGGACGATCCCGCCGGCGCCGGCCCAGCCGGCGACGCGGATCTGCAGTTGGCGGACGTCGTCGCCGGAGCGCCCCTGGCTGAGGGTGCGCTGCCAGGTGTAGCAGCCGTCGGCCTGGGCCGCTGGCGCGGCGACCACCGTGGCGATCGCGGCTCCGGGCAGGGCCAGGGCGAACGCGACGATCGCCCGCGTGAGGGTGTTCATGCGCACGGAAGTCCTCCCGATAGGAGAGCGATTGGGGTGGGATCAGGACATCGACCGGGACGTCCTGCGGCTTCCACCCTGACAGTTCCCGGGCGGGTTGGTGGCGGTTAATGAGAATTGTCCTCACGATCGCGTGTCTCTGGGCGTTGGCCGTTAATTACGGTGAATTGCGACCTGGTCATTCGGCACGAGAGGGCACGGGGCGGAGCGCGACGGACGACGGGCGCGAAGTGACCCGAACCGCCTGAGGCGCCCACTGAGGGTGACGTCGGTTCGTGACCCGGGACCGGTAACGTCTGCGCCGGCGGGTGACGGGGAGGTGGACGTGGCGCGTGGCGTCTTCTGCGTTGAGGGGCAGTGGCATCGGGACCTCAACGAGCGCAGCTCCGTCCTGCCCACCCTCGAACTGCTGGAACGGGCGGGCCGGATCCGGTTCATCCACAAGGACGCCGCTGCCCGGGACGAGCTGTTCTACTTCGTCGACCGGTGGCTGCTCAAGCAGTACGCCGACTACCGGGTCGGGTTCTTCGCCATGCACGGCGAACCGAGCCGGCTCTGCCTCACCGACTGGGACTCCGTGGAGCTGGCGGACGTGGCCGAGCGGATGGCCGGCCGGTGCGAGGGGCGGCGGCTCTACTTCGGCAGCTGTTCGGTGCTGCGCGCCCCCGACGCCGCGCTGCGCGAGTTCCTCGACGTGACCGGGGCGGCGCTGATCTGCGGCTTCACCCGCGACGTGGACTGGGTCGAGTCGGCGGCCTTCGAGACGGTGCTGCTCGACGTGCTCGCCAACGGGCACCGGCACAACGCGGCCGAGCTGCGGATGGGCTCCGCGCACTGGGCGCCGCTCGCGGCGTACCTCGGGTTCCGGGTGATCTACGCCAACGGCCGGGCCTGGCGGCCGACGGCCCGCCACCGGGTCCCCGCCCAGGCCGCCCCCGGCCGGGTCGCCGGCCGTTCCCGCTGAGGCCCACCGGCTGACGGCCTGGTAGAACCGGGGGATGGCACGGACCATCGCGCGCAACACCCGGGTCGACCGGGACGCCCTGATCGATTTCATCCGCCCCCGGCACAGGGTCGTGCTGATGACCACCCGCTCCGACGGCCGCCCGCAGTCCTCCCCGGTCGCCTGCGGCGTCGACGCCGAGGGCCGACTGGTGATCTCCACCTACCCGGAGCGGGCCAAGGTGGTCAACATCCGCCGGGACCCGCGGGTCTCCGCCTGCGTGCTCTCCGACGACTGGGACGGCCCGTGGGTGCAGGTCGACGGCGTGGCCGAGGTGCTCGACCTGCCGGAGGCGGTGGAGCCGCTGGTCGAGTACTTCCGCAGCATCTCCGGCGAGCACCCGGACTGGGACGAGTACCGGCGGGCGATGGTGGCCCAGGGCAAGTCGCTGATCCGCATCACCGTCGAGTCCTGGGGCCCGATCGCCACCGGCGGTTTCCCGGCCCGGCTGGCCGACTGACCCGCCTCGCCGGGGGTCAGTACGCGGCGGTGAAGCGCATGTTCTCGAAGCGCGGGTTCTCGATCTCGTCGACGATCGCCACCGCCAGGTCCTCGTAGCTGAGCACCGCCCGGCCCTGATCGTCGGTGACCGGGTGGTCGGTGCCGGTGCGGTAGCGCCCGGTCCGCTCACCCGGGTGGAACTCCATCGGGGGCGGGGAGAGGTACGTCCAGGTCAGCCCGTCGGCCGAGGAGCGGTAGAGGGCCAGCGCGTCGGCCTGGCCGAGCGCCGCGTCCCGGTACCGCTCCGGGAAGTCCGGCTCCTCGAGGTAGGGGGTGCCACCCGGCGTGAGCAGGGTGGCCCCACCCCCGACGTGGATGATCCGGGGCGGGTTCGGCACGTCCCGCAGCACGGTGATCAGGTTCTCCGCCGCGTTCCGCCAGAGCGCCCGCTCGCCACCGCCGATGGTCACCACCATCACGTCCGCCTCCGGGGCCAGCTCGGCGACGCTCTGCGGGGAGGTCGCGTCCCCGGTCACCACCTTCACCCCGGGCGGCAGCCAGGTGACCGACTCGGGGCGGCGGACCGCCGCGGTGACCCGGTGCCCCCGATCGACCGCCTCGCCGACGATCCGCGAGCCCGCGGTGCCCCCGGCGCCGTACACCACGACGTTGCTCATGCCGGCACTCCGCCGCGCTCCGTGCCGCCATGAGGCAGCACCGCGCTGAGCCTGACGATTCGCTCGCTGCGCTCGCTCATGCCGTCCAGGCTATGGACCGGCCCCGCCGCCCGTCGGCGGAACGCCTCAGTCGATCAGCGCGGAGTAGACCAGCTGGCGCAGCTGCGAGCGCAGCGGGTAGGTGCTCGACGGCATCAGCTGGGTGAAGAGCAGCGCGGTGATCTCCTCCACCGGGTCCACCCAGAACGCGGTGCTGGCCAGGCCACCCCAGTAGTACTCGCCGACGCTGCTGGGCACCCGCGCCGGCACCGGGTCCTGCACCACCGCGAAGCCCAGGCCGAAGCCGATGCCGTCCAGCACCGTCTCGGCGAAGCCCTCCGGCTCGAACGAGGCCAGGTCACCCCCGCCCGGCAGGTGGTTGCGGGTCATGTAGCGCACGGTGCGCGGCGCGAGCAGTCGTACGCCGGCCAGCTCGCCGCCGCGCAGCAGCATCTGGGTGAACCGGTGGTAGTCGGCGGCGGTGGAGACCAGCCCACCCCCGCCGGAGAGGCAGTCGGGGCGGGTCAGCGCGAAGGCGCCGATCCGGTCGGCGCGGACCGCCTGGCCGGTGGCCGGGTGCGGGGTGTAGAGCGCGGCGAGCCGCTTGGCGTCATGCTCCTCGACCCACCAGCGGGTGTCGGTCATGCCCAGCGGGGCGAGGATCCGCTCGGTGAAGAAGCTGTCGAGGGTCTGCCCGGAGACCACCTCGACCAGCCGGCCCAGCACGTCGGTGGAGACGCCGTAGTTCCAGCCGGTGCCGGGCTGGAACATCAGGGGCAGCCGGGCCATCCCGGCGCAGGCGCCGGCGAGGTCCAGTCCGGGCGGCACGCCCAGGTCGTAGCCGGCGGCCCGGTAGAGGGCGTCGACCACGGAGGTCTGCGCGAAGCCGTAGGTCAGGCCGGAGGTGTGGGTGAGCAGGTGCCAGACCCGGATGGGCTCGACCGCCGGCACCGTGTACGGCTTGAGCGCGGAACCCTTGTCGAAGACCCGGACGTCGGCGAACTCCGTCAGCCAGCGGCTGATCGGGTCGTTCAGCTCGAAGCGCCCCTCCTCCCACAGCATCATCGCCGCGACGGAGGTGATCGGCTTGGTCATCGAGTAGATCCGCCAGAGCGTGTCCCGCTCCACCGGCGCGCCGGCCTCGACGTCGCGCATGCCGTAGGTGGAGGAGTGCGCGATCTCGCCGCGGCGGGTGACCACCACCTGCCAGCCGGCGAGGCGCCCGTCGTCGACGTAGCGTCCGAAGTGTTCGTCGATGCGCGCGAGCCGCGCGGGGTCGAAGCCGATCAGGTCCGGGTCGGTGCTGCGTGCCACGCTCACCCCGCCGAACCTACTAGCCGGTACTCCACCGGCGGAAGGGCGGACCGCCACCGTCGGTGGCCGCGAATAGTGTGGGGCGATGCCGGAGACCATCGAGGACACCACGTTCCGCCACGACGACTGGTACGCCGAGGAGCTGGCCGACCGGCACTTCGTCCGCTGCGCCTTCCAGCACGTCGACCTCACCGAGGCGGTGAGCCGGGGCGCGTCCTTCACGGAGTGCTCGTTCGGCAACGTGGCCTTCAACGCCTCCCGGCACGTCGACTCGGCCTTCACCCGGTGCGCGTTCCGGCGGTGCAATCTCTTCGAGGCTGAGTTCGTCGGCTGCAAGCTGGTGGGCAGCACCTTCGAGCAGTGCGACCTGCGTCCGCTGCGGGTGACCGGTGGGGACTGGTCCTTCGTCGCGCTGCCCGGCGCCGACCTGCGCGGGGTGAGCTTCAGCGGGGTGCGGATGCGGGAGGTGGAGCTGACCGGGGCCAACCTGACCGGCGCGACCGTGGCCGAGGTGGATCTCTCCGGCGCGCAGCTGGACGGGGTCCGGTTCACCGGGGCCGACCTGCGGGGCAGCGACCTGACCGCGCTGGACCCGACGACGGTCGAGCGCGCCGGGGCGGTGATCGACGCGGTGCAGGCGGTGGTGCTGGCCGGAGCGCTCGGCTTCGAGGTCCGCTGACCGGGCCCGCTGCGGGGCCCGGTTCCGCCGTCCATCCTGGCCACGCCGATCTTTTGCGAAGATGCTGCGGCGCTGCGGGTGATCTTCGATCACCGGCAGGAAAGTTTCCATTGCTACCACGAAGTAACAGTCTGGAAAAGCCCAGCGCCTCACATATGGCGCAGGACGCGCGGCGGATGAAAACGTGGGACGGGCTCGCGTCGCGACTCGTACCTGCCGGGCGGTCGGCGAACGTCGAGCAGGGGGAGCGGAGAAGAGTGACCCAGGACGAGCGGGGCCGGCCGGGCGGCCGGGCAGCCACCACCGGGGCGCCCGGGCCCGAGCAAACCCGCAGCGCCATGCGCCGGATCGCCCGTAGCCGGCGCCGCCGCCGCTCGGCGGTGGAGGGGCTGACCGCCGCCGCCTGTCTCGCCGCCCTGATCGCGTACCTCGGCACCGATTCCGGGCCCGAACCGCGCGAGGGCATGGTGCTGCCGGCCGGCGCGCCCACGGCCGCCGGACGACCCCCCGGTCCGGGCGAGCCCGCCGGGGCCGGCGTCGCCTCACCCGGGCTGCGGCCCCGGCAGCGGCCGCCGTCGCCCACGCCGACGCCGTCGACCCCCACGCCACCGTCTGCCAGCGCGCAGCCGGTCACGCCGGTGCTCACCGTCAGCCGGGCCGACGTGCCGCCCATGGTGGACCTGAGCACGGTCGGCGCCCGCGACTGGGTGCACTGGGGGCTCAGCGGTCCGGGCTCGCTGGTCCGCAAGCGGGGCGGCTCGGGGGAGATCCGGGACCAGGGTGGCCGGGGCGCGCGCGAGGGCTTCGACGCCAACCCCGAGTACGTCGGCTGGCGTGACGGCACGCCCACCACGGCGGTCGGCTCCACCGCGACCGGGGTCACCACCTGCGGCGACGGCAACGGCTTCGCCCTCTCGGTGGCCGGGAGCGGTGAGCTGCGCACCGTACACGTCTACGCCGGGCTGTGGATGGCCCGGAGCCGGCTGGACGTGCGCCTCTCCGGCGGCGGCCCGGCCCGGACGCTGCGGTTGGAGGATCCGCACACCAGCCACACCGTCCAGTTCGTCATCCGGTTCCGGGCGCCGAAGGGCACCCGCCTGCTCATCGACTGGACCGTCGAGCAGACCTTCGGCGGCTGCGGCAACGTCGGCCTCCAGGCCGCCGCGCTGCGCTGACCGGATCGTCGGGTGACCGGCCCGACGCCGGAGTAGCGTGGGCGCGACGGCGGCCACGAGCGGCAGGAGGCAGGCGATGTCGACCAGCGAGCAGGTGTTGGACAGTCCCCAGGCCTGGGTGGCCGACCACATCCGACGGTACGTCGAGACCGGCGGCGCCCAGGGGCACGAGTGGCGGCCGGGCGTCTTCACGCTGCTGCTGACCACCCGGGGGCGCAAGAGCGGCAAGCTGCGCCGCACCGCGCTGATCTACGGCCGCGACGGCGACGCCTACCTGCTGGTCGGCTCGCAGGGCGGCGCCCCGCAGCACCCGGCCTGGTACCTGAACCTGCTCGCCCACCCCGAGGTCGAGGTGCAGGTGGGCGCGGAGACCTTCACCGCCCGGGCGCGCACCGCCGGGCCGGAGGAAAAGCCGCGGATGTGGCGGACGATGTCCGACATCTGGCCGGCGTACGACGAGTACCAGACGAAGACCGACCGGGAGCTCCCGGTGGTGGTGCTGGAGCGGGTCTGACCGGGTGGGTGGGCGATGGACGCCGGCCGCTCCGATCCGGCAGACTTCTCCCCAGCGGCCCGGACCGCCGGGTCGAGGCGCCCACGGGGAGGACCGGTGCCCGCTTTCGCGCTCGCGCACCTGCGCACGCCACAGATCAACGACGACGTCCTGGAGTACATCGAGCGGATCCAGTCCACGCTGGATCCCTACCAGGGGCGGTTCCGGGTGCACGGGGCCGACGTGGAGGTCCTCGAGGGTGACTTCCCGGGCACCGTGGTGATCATCGAGTTCCCGGACGTGGAGCGGGCCCGCGCCTGGTACGCCTCCCCGGCGTACCGGGAGATCCTCCCGCTGCGCCTGCGGCACATCGAGGGCTCCGCGATCATCGTGCCGGGGGTCGGGCCGGACTACGACGCCGCCCGCACGGCGGCCCAGCTGCGCGCGGCGACCGCCGCCGGCTGACCGGTCACCCGACCGGCCGTCGCCGTGCTCGGCCCCCCCGACCAGCCGGCGGGCCGGCCGGACCACCGTCGGTGACGGGGCCCCGCGCGCGGGGCCCCGTCACCGGTCAGCAGACGATCGGCTTCACCCAGGAGCACTCCCGGCCCTCGGGCGTCCGCGGCGACTCCGGCGCCACCGGCGGCGCCACCCGCGCCGTGCTCACGTCCTTCTCCGTGTACGACGCCAGCGCGATGGCGATCTGGTCCTCCAGCCCCTTCACCGACGAGGCGAGATAGTTGTTGAGCACGACGGAGAAGGCCAGCACCCGGCCGTCGGCGTCGGTGACGTAGCCGGAGAGGCCGGAGACCCCGGTCAGGCTGCCCGTCTTGGCGCGCACGTTGTTCGCCGCCGGGGTGCCCCGCATCCGGCTGCGCAGCGTGCCGCCGACGAAGCGGTCGCTGTTGCCGGCGATCGGGAGGGCCGCGTACCAGGTGTCGAACCAGGGTTCGGCGCGGACCGCGGCGAGCAGGCCGACGAACTCGGCTGGCGGGATGAGGTTGCGCCGGGAGAGTCCGGAGCCGTCCCGCTGCCGCAGGGTGCCGGTGTCCATGCCGGTGTCGGCGACGTACTCGCTGATCGCGGTGAGCCCCGCCGGCCAGGTGCCGGAGCCGGAGATGACCCGGCCGATCTCCTTGGTCAGCACCTCGGCGTGGCCGTTGTTGGAGAGCTTCAGGAAGGGCACCATCAGCTCGGCGAGGGGCATCGAGTCGTGCCGGGCGACGCTCGCCGCGCTCTCCGGCGTGGCTCGGCCGAGCACCGTGCGCCCCAGCACCCGGACCCCGTGCCGGCGCAGCGCCGTACGGAAGATGTCGGCGGCGTAGCCGGTCGGCTCCCACACCGTCATCCAGTCGCTGGTGGGGGTGTCGTCGACGGCGATCCGGCCGGTGACCACCACCGTGTTGGTGCCGTGCTCCCGCTCGAACGAGATCGTCGTCTCGCCCTCGGCGACCGTCTCGGCGCGGTTGTCGATGCGGACGTACCCGTTGGGCGGGGTCATGGTGACCACCGGCGGCAGGCCGGCGGTGGCGGCCGGGGCGGCCCGCACGATGACGGTGCCGGCGTCGTAGTCGGTGTCCGGCGCGACGGTCAGCGCGGAGACCTGCGCGGCGTAGTAGTAGGACTCGTCGTCCCAGGTCCAGTCCGGCCCGAGCCGGGTGCGGTCGTACCGGGTGTCGTCGGCGACCAGGTTGCCGGTGACCACCCGTACGCCGTCGGCCGCCACCCGGGCGGCGAGCGCGTCGTAGTCGGCGGCGAGCATCGTCGGGTCGCCGCCCCCACGCAGGTAGAGGTTGCCGGAGACCAGGCCGGCGCGGCGGGTGCCGTCGGTGCTCACGTCGGTGGTGAACCGGTGCCCCGGACCGAGCAGTTCCAGCGCCGCGGTCGAGGTGAGCAGCTTGGTGTTGGAGGCGGGTACCAGCCGGCGGTCGCCGTTGCGGTCGTAGAGGGTCTCGCCGGTGCCGGTGTCCACCACGACCACCCCGGCCTGCGCGCCGGCGAGCCGGGCGTCGGCGAGGATCGCGTCGATCGTGGCGTGCAGCCGGGTGGCGGCCGGGGTCGGGGACTCGGCGGTGGCGGGAGGCGCGCCGGCGGCGGCCGCGGTGGCGCTGAGCACCACCAGCGCGAGCGTCCTGGTAAAGAGACGACGATGCATGTGCTGACGCTGCCACGGAGGTTTCCTCCAGGCAAGCCCTTGCGCCGAAGGTTTTTTACCTCGCCCCCGTGGGGGGCGCCTCCGGCCCGGCCCGGTGGCGCGGGCCGCGCCGGGCCGGCCTCCGCCCCCGGGCGTCGTCCATGCGCTCAGGGTAAGGACGGCCAGGTCGTTGAGGAGCGAAAACGTGAAGCAGTCCCGGGCGGCCGACAGATTCTGCTCTATTTGACGGGGGCCCGGAGAGCGGGCACCGTGGGTCGTGAGGGGCGCTGGGACGCGCCCCGGATCGCCGGGCGATGACCGATTCGCCGTCAGGTGCGCGCTTTCCGACCGTCGCGCGACGTCCCGATCCCGAGAGAACGAGAGGTTCCGCCATGCTGAAAATGACCGACAACGCCGTGCTCGTGATCCGCGATCTCGCCAACCAGCAGGACGTCGCCGAGGACGGCGGGCTGCGCATCGCCGCCGACGCGGAGGCCGGATCGCTCACCATCGAGCTGGTTCCCGAGCCGGTGCAGGGCGACCAGGTGGTCGACAACCAGGGCGCCCGGATCTTCCTCGACGCCGACGCCGCCGAACTGCTCAACGACACCTCCGTCGACGCGACCGTCGACGACGAGGGCGTGGTGCAGTTCGGCTTCACCGAGAAGGAGTGACTCAGCCGGCCCGCCGGCTCTCGCCGCCCCGGTGCGGCCGGCCGGAACGCCCGCCTTCGTCCTCGCCCCGCCACGGCCCGGGGCGCTGGTCCCCGGCCGGGCGGGTCAACGCCTCCAGCACGTGCGCCAGGTGGTGGGAGGTGCTCCACGCCGTCCAGTTCGACGGCGAACCGGCGCCGGCCCCCCGACGGGCCCGCCGCGACAGCTCGTGGTCGCCCCAGGAGAAGCCCGCCCCGACCGCCGGCCAGTGCGGGGCGGCCACCAGCGTCCGGCACAGGTCGGCGACCCGCTCGTCGCCCCGCCCGCCCCGCCGGGACCAGCGGTAGACCCACCAGGCGCCGTCGGTGGTGTAGCGGACGGTGGGCAGCCGGTCGGCCGGCCCGTCACCGCCGGCCAGCGCGGGGCCGACGCCGTAGTCGCCGTACCCGACGCCGAGCTCGGCGAGGCGCTGCCAGAGCAGCCAGTCCCACCGGTCCAGGCGCACCGGCTCGTCGACGGGGAGCCGGGACAGCGTCGGCGGCATCCCGCCGGACGCCACGGTCACCGACCGCCAGGAGTGCCGGCGGCCCCAGTCCACCAGCCGCCGCGCCCGTGGCCCGGCCACCCGCAGGTCGGCCGGGCAGCACACGTCCCCGGCGTCGATGAGCAGGTCGCACTGCTCCGGCACCAGCCGGGCGTAGCGCCAGATCCGTTCGACGGCGGCGGTGGTGGCGTCCGGGCCCGCGCGGTCCTGCCCGGCCCGCAACCGCACCACCGCGCCCCGGGCGTACGCCTGCGCCGCGACCCCGTGCGCGACCAGCCGCCGGTCGCTCTCGGCGAGGCCGATCACCGGCACCACCGGTACGCCCCAGCGGACCAGTTCGGTCTCCGGCGCGTCCGGCAAGGCGGAGACGTCGACGGCCGGCACCATCCCGGCCGGCAGCCGGCCGAGGAGGTCGAGCAGGCAGGCGTCGACGGTGGAACATTCGAGGACCGGAGCGAGCAGCCCAGCGGCGGCGCTGTCGACGTGGCCCAACGCCTCCAGCTCGCCCCGCCGGGCGACGAGGATGGGGCGGTAGACCGGTTCCGCCGTTCGGCCCCCGTGGGCGGGCACCATACTTCAATCTAGCCACGCATTCAGCATCGTGACAGGGACGAACGGCCGAAACGCGAAACCCGTTGTGCCGCAGGCGTGGGGATCGGCGGGTCGGTCGGTGCCCCGGCTCGCCACACCGGCGCTGGCCGAGGTGTTTCCGCAGGTCAGGAGCGTCATTTGTCGGCTAGCGGACAGCCGGTCGATTGGTTGCCGGCCCGTGGACGGCATAGTTTCGACAGGCAAGGGTCGACCATCGTCGATCATCCGCACCGCCTCATCGCTGCCCGGCCCACCGGCCAGCATCGGAGGAGCACCATGTCCAGCACCAGCTCGCGCCGGCGGCCGGGCACCCAGCCCGCCCCTGACAGGGACGACCTCAACCTGGCCGACGCTCAGCTATCCACCTGCCGGCCCGCCGGTCTGCCCAGCTCCGCCCGGGCGCTCTACGCCGTGGTCGACGCCAACGGGACCCTGGCCCGCGGGCTCGGGGCGACCTCCGCCACCCGGCTCGCCACCGGGATGTACCAGGTGATCTTCGACCAGGACGTCACCGCCGGCGGCTACCTCGGCACCATCGGCCTGGCCGGCAGCGCCGGGGTCGCGCCGAACGGCTGGCTCGCCGTGGTAGGGCGTACCGGCATCCCGAACGGGGTCTTCGTGAAGACGTACGCCGCCGACGGCAGCGCGGCCGACCGGCCCTTCCACCTGGCGGTGCTGGCCTGACCGGTGGCGGTGCGCGGCCCCGTACACGGGCGCACGGCGCCGCACGACCCTCGGGTCGTCCGTCGCCGCGCTCCGGCCGTCTCCCACCACCGCAGCCATCGGGCAGTACGCCAGCGGGGACCTGGCTCGACCGGCGTCCCGCGCCGGTCGTTGGCTCGATGCCCGCTGGGATGGGGGCCAAACCTGGCGCACGTGGGGAATTCCACCATCTGCGAGTCTCGGCGTGAGCCGGGCCCACGCCGGGTATGAGCGCGTCATGGAGCATTTCACGATCGCGACCGTCGCCCAGAAGAGCCCGGACTTCCGCCGGGTGCTGTGGACCGGCGAGAAGACCCAGCTGGTGATCATGACCATTCCGCCGGGCGGCGAGATCGGTGAGGAGGTCCACGAGGGGATCGACCAGATCCTGACCTTCGTCAGCGGCACCGGCGAGGCCCGGGTCGCGGGGGAGACGAAGGAGGTCGTCCAGGGCGACCTGGTGGTCGTACCGGCCGGGACGAAGCACAACTTCGTCAACACCGGGCCGAACCCGCTGGTCCTCTACACCGTCTACGGCCCGCCCGAGCACGCCGACCAGGTGGTGCACCGGACCAAGGAGGAGGCCGACGCCGCGGAGGCGGCCGGCGAGGACGAGCCGCCCACCTCCTGACGCTCGGGTCGCGGGCGAAGCCCGGCCTGAATCCACCCGCCCCGGGTACCCGGAGCGGGTGGAACAGCCGGCGATCTCCGACTACGGGTTCCTCTCCGACTGCCGCTCCGGCGCGCTCGTCGGCAGGGACGGCTCGATCGACTGGTGGTGCCCGGACCGCTTCGACTCGCCCTCGGTCTTCGGTCGGGTGGTCGACCCGGCCGCCGGGCACTGGCGCCTGGCGCCGCTGGCCCCGGCCCGGGTGGAGCGGGCGTACCGGCCGGACACGCTGGTGCTGCGCACCGTGCACCACACGCCGGAGGGGAGCGTCGCCGTCACCGACGCGCTCGCCGCCGAGCTGGGCGCCCGCGCCCACCAGCTGGGCATGAACTCGCCGGCGGTGCTGCTGCGGGTGGTCGAAGGGCTCAGCGGCCGGGTCCGGATGCGGCTGGACTTCGCGCCGCGACCCGAGTACGGCCTGCTCACCCCGTACCTGCACGAGCGGTCCGGCGGCGGGGTGCTGGCCGCCGCCGGACCGGTCGAGCTGACCCTGCGCGGCACCGGGCTGACCCTGCGGCCCGACGGCGGGAGCCGGGTCCGGCACGACTTCGAGGTGAGCGCCGGCCAGACCATCGGCTTCGACCTGGCCTACGGGGCGGTGCACGGGGAGCCGCCGGCGCGGCTGGACCCGGTGAGCGCGCTCGACGAGACGACACGGGCGTGGGAGGCGTACCGGGAGGCCCACCACTACGACGGCCGGTACGCCGAGCAGGTCCGGCACAGCGCCACCGTGCTCACCGGCCTGACGTACGCCCGCAGCGGCGCGGTCGCCGCCGCGCTGACCACCTCGCTGCCGGAGCGGTGCGGCGGCGACCGCAACTACGACTACCGCTACTCCTGGCTGCGCGACTTCGCGATGACGATGCGCGCGCTCTGGGTGGCCGCCTGCCCGGCCGAGGCCAACCGGCTCTTCGCCTGGGCGGCCCGGTCGATCGGCCGGATCGGTGACCCCCCGGTGCCGGTGCTCTTCGGGCTGGAGGGGGAGCGGGACATCTCCGAGCACGAGCTGGAGCACCTGCGCGGCTACGCCGGCAGCCCGCCGGTGCGCATCGGCAACGACGCGTGGCGGCAGCGCCAGCTCGACGTGCCCGGCGAGGTGCTCTCGGCGGTCTGGCGGCTGCACGAGTACCTGGGCGACACCTTCGAGGAGGAGTTGCGGGAGATGGTGGTCGGGCTGGCCGAGCAGGTCGCCACCACCTGGCGGCTACCGGACCGGGGGATGTGGGAGATCCGGGACGCCGAGCGGCACCACCTGTCGTCCAAGGTGCACTGCTGGTTGGCGCTGGCCCGGGCGGTCGAGCTCGCGCCCCGGCTGGGCGGCCGGGCCGACCCGCGCCGGTGGGCGGCGATCCGCGACGAGATCCGGGCGACCGTGCTGCGGGAGAGCTGGAACGAGCGGATCGGCGCGTACACCGGGGCGTTCGGGTCGGCGGAGCTGGACGCCTCGGCGCTCCTGCTACCGGTGGTGGGCTTCCTGCCGGCCACCGACCCCCGGATGCGCTCCACCATCGAGGCGGTGGAGCGGGAGCTGGGCACCGCCGACGGGCTGGTGCGGCGCTGGAACACCGACCCGGCCGGCTTCGTGCTCTGCTCGTTCTGGCTGGTGGAGTGCCTGGTCATGGCGGGGGAGTCGGAGCGGGCCACCCGGCTGTTCGAGCAGGTGCTGGGGCACGCCAACGACGTCGGCCTCTTCGCCGAGCAGGTGGACCTGGCCACCGGCGGGCAGCTGGGGAACACCCCACAGGCGCTCTCCCACATCGGACTGATCAACGCGGCGTGGCGGCTCACCGACCCGGCGGCCTTCTGAGGGCCGCGCCGACCGCACGGTCGCGGAGGTGCCGGCGGGTCAGAGCACGGGTACCCCGGAGACGTCCACCGTCTCCGGGTACTTCAGCCCCGCTCCGGTGTTCAACACCACCACCCGCTCACCGGCCCGGATCCAGCCGCCGGCCCGCAGGTGCCGGGCGGCGGTCAGGCAGGCCGCCCCCTCCGGGCAGAGCAGCAGGCCCTCCCGGGCGGCGAAGTCCCGCAGGTCGGTCAGGATCTCCGCGTCGTCCACGGCCAGCGCCGTCCCGCTGCTCTCCCGCAGCGCCGACAGGATCAGCTCGTCGCCGAGCGGGGCCGGCACGGTGATGCCGAAGGCGATGGTGTGCGCGTCCGCCCACGGCCGCGCCCGCTCCTCGCCGGCGGCGAACGCCCGCACGATCGGGGCGCAGCCGGTGGACTGCACCGCCACCAGCCGGGGCAGCTTGTCCCCGATCCAGCCCAGCTCCCGCAGCTCGTGCATCGCCTTGTGGATGCCGATCAGCCCCACCCCACCACCGGTCGGGTAGATGATCACGTCGGGCACCAGCCAGCCGAGCTGCTCGGCGATCTCGTACCCCATGGTCTTCTTGCCCTCCAGCCGGTACGGCTCGCGCAACGTGCCGGCGTCGAAGACCGTGCCGCCGGAGCCGGCGACCAGCTCCGCCACCCACGTGCCGGCGTCGCTGATCAACCCGTCCACCAGGCGCAGGTCCGCCCCGGCGGCGAGGCACTCCCGGCGGCAGATGCTCGGCGCGTCCAGCGGCATGACGATGGTCGCGCCCAGGCCGGCCCGGGCCGCGTACGTCGCCCAGGCCGCGCCCGCGTTGCCGTTGGTGGGCATGGCGATCCGCTCGACGCCCAGCTCCCGGGCCCGGCTCACGCCGACCGCCGCGCCGCGCGCCTTGAACGACCCGGTCGGGGTCAACCCCTCGTCCTTGACCAGCAGGTCCGGGATGCCGATCTCGTGGCCGTACGCCGGGGCGCGCAGCAGCGGCGTCCAGCCCTCGCCCAACGTGGTGACGTGCCGCTCGTCGGCCACCGGCAGCACCTCCCGGTAGCGCCACAGGTCGGCCGGGCGCAGGCCGAACCGCTCCGGGGTCACCGCCTTCGCCACCGCCGCCAGGTCGTAGCGGGCCAGCAGCGGCGACCCGCACCCGCAGAGGTTGGCCGGCTCGCCGGCGTCGTGTTCCCGTCCGCAGCGTGGGCACTCCAGGTGGGTCAGGTACACGATGCTCCTCGCCGTCAGGTCGCGTCGATGCTCAGCCAGCGCCGGCTGCGTCGACCCGGCTCGTAGACCGAGTCCAGCCGCTTCGCCACCACCCCGGGCAGCCCCTGCCCCCGGGCGGCTTCCAGCGCCTCGGCTCCGGTGCCGGGGAACCACGGCGGAGTCTGCCAGTGCGGGCCGGTCGGCGCCAGACCGTCGAGCAGCTCGCGGCGCTGCGCGTACGGCACGTCGACGCTGCTTACGCCCTCCAGCCAGAGCAGGTCGACGAGGAGGAACTGGGCGTCCGGGGCGGCCCGGCCGCCGCGCGCCGGGCGCACCCGGCCGGCCCGGTCGATCCGGACCAGCACGCCGTCGAGCACCGCCTCGACGGGCGCGAGGGTCTCGGCCAGCTCCCGCAGCCACGGGTACGCCCCGGTGATCTCCCCGCCGTCGGCGTCCAGCAGCCGCAGCCGGCCGCCGGAGACGTACGCCATCGCCCGGACCCCGTCCCAGCGCAGCTCGTATCCCCAGGCGGCCTGGTCCCGGGGCAGCTTCGCCGCGGGGGTGGGGCGCATCGGCGCGAGGAGCTCCGGCATGCTGGTCCAGCCGGGCGGCGGCGGGTCGGTGCGGCGGACCATCCAGTCCCGGCCGCCGGTGGCGAAGAGCACGTACCGGCCCCGGGTCCGCTCCCCGGCCAGCACCACGACCACCTCGTCGTCCTGCCACTTCTCGCACTGGTAGGTGCCCCGGTCGTGGATGGTCATCCGGCCGCCGCCGTACTCGCCGGCGGGGATCTCGCCGTGGAAGTCGAGGTACTCCATCGGGTGGTCCTCGGTGTGCACGGCGAGGTGGTTGCGTCCGCTGTCCCGGGGCAGTCCACGCGGCACCGCCCAGGAGGCGAGCACTCCCTCGTGCTCCAGCCGCAGGTCCCAGTGCAGGCTCCGGGCGTGGTGCTGCTGGATGACGAACCGGGCCTGCCCGGCCTTCCTCGGCCGGCGCGGGGGCCGCGGCGGCACCGGCTCCGGGGTGCGGGCCGCGTCCCGCTTGCGCCGGTACTCCTCCAACGGGTCCGTCACACCCGCATTCTCCGGCAATCCGCCCCGACCCGCCGGTTGCCCGGTTCCGGGGCATGTCGCCGACGATCACGGGTAGAACCGGCGGTATGGAGAACGCTGACCACCCCGCCGCACTGCTCCCCGGGGACGTGCGGATGCCGCTGCTCGGCTTCGGCACCTGGCAGGCCACCGGCCAGGCCGGGTACGACGCCGTGCTGGCCGCCCTCGACGCCGGCTACCGGCACATCGACACCGCCACCATGTACGGCAACGAGGAGGAGGTGGGCCGGGCGGTCGCGGAGAGCGGCCTGCGCCGGGAGGACGTCTTCATCACCACCAAGCTGCCGCCGGACCGGGTGGGGCGGGAGCGGGAGACGATCGAGGCGAGCCTGCGGGCCCTCGGCACCGACCACGTCGACCTCTGGCTGATCCACTGGCCGCCCTCGTCGCCGTCGGACAGCATCCCGATGTGGCGGGAGCTGCTCGCCGCCCGCGACGCGGGCCTCACCCGGGCGGTCGGGGTGAGCAACTACGGCACCGCGCTGATCGACGAGCTGATCCAGGCCACCGAGGAGAGCCCGGCGGTCAACCAGATCCGGTGGAGCCCCTCGCTGTACGACCGGCGGCGGCACGTCGAACACCGGGACCGGGGTGTCGTGCTGGAGGGGTACAGCCCGTTCAAGACCAGCGACCTGACCGAACCGGTGCTGGGCCGGATCGCCGCCGCGCACGGCGTCTCCCCGGCCCAGGTGGTGCTCCGCTGGCACATCGACCACGAGACCGTGGTGATCCCCAAGTCGGTCACCCCGGACCGGATCCGCGCGAACTTCGACATCTGGCACTTCTCGCTGACCATGGAGGAGATGCGCGACATCGACGCCCTCGGCAACACCTGACCGCAGGTTTCCTTCAGTCGCGAGATTGGGATTGAAGGGTATCGACATAGACGCTCGTGACGGTATAACGTGCCGTCACCATCGTCGTCGATCCCTGGTGGACCCGTCGCACTGAAGGAGCGCCATGGCCACGTCCCGCACCACCCGTCTGCGGCGCCGAGGCGTCCTCGGCATCCCGGCCCTGCTGGCCGCCGCGCTGACCACCGTCACCGCCCGGCCCGCCCCCGCGGCCGCCGCGCCCCGCGTCGAGTGCCTCGCCGACCTGCTCGGGAACTCCTGATGGCGACCATTCCCTGGCTGGTCGACGTGCTCCGGGCCGCGGGCGTGCAGGTCGTCGTCGAGGGTGACTGGCTCAACCGGATGCGCCCCGGCGACTTCAACCCGATCGGCGTGCTCTGGCACCACACGGCGGCCACCTCCAGCGCCACCAACCCGCACCCGGCGTTGAACATCTGCATCAACGGCCGGTCCGACCTGCCCGGCCCGCTCTGCCAGGCCCTCGTCGACTACCACGGCGTCTTCCACGTCATCTCCGCCGGCCGGTGCAACCACGCGGGCGTCAGCGGCGGCAGCGGACCGATCCCGGCCGGCGACGGCAACACCCTGATGGTCGGGTGGGAGATCGACTACAACGGGGTGAACCAGGAGATGACCACGGCGCAGTACAACGCGTCGATCGCCGCCACCGCCGCCGTGCTCACGCGGCTGGGCCGGGACGCCAGCCACGCCCGGGGGCACCGGGAGACCAGCACCAGCGGCAAGATCGACCCGTCCTTCATCGACCTGAACGTGATGCGCGCCGACGTCGCCGCGAAGATGGCCGGCGGGACGACGTGGAGCGCGGTGGTGGACAACGCCACCGCCGGCCGCTTCACCGCCAGCGCCAACTGGGGCGTCTCGTCGTTCTCCGGGCAGCGTTACGGCGCCGACTACCGCTACGCGGACCCGGTCGCGGCCAGCGACGCCGCCTGGTACCGGTTCAACGTCCCGGCGACCGCCGACTACCGGGTGGAGGCGTGGTGGCCAGCGAACTCCGGCTACAACAGCGCGACCCCGTACATCGTCGCCACCACCACGGGGAACCGGACGGTCTACGTCGACCAGCGGGCCACCGGCGCCCAGTGGCGCACGCTGGGCACCTTCACGCTGCCGGCGGGGGACGCCAACCGGGTGGCGGTCAGCCGGTGGAGTTCCGCCGCCGGCCTGGTCATCGCCGACGCCGTCCGGCTCACCCGGATCTGACCGGACGGGAGCGGGGCGCGGCCTTGCGGGCCGCGCCCCGCTCGCCGTCGAGGTTCAGGCGCGCGAGCAGGCGACGCCGTTGAGCGAGAAGCTGGTCGGCGAGGAGTACGCGCCGCTCAGCGTCCCCTGGTAGCCGAAGCTGGTCGAGGCGCCCGGTGCGAGGGTGCCGTTGTAGCTGACGTTCCGCGCCGTTACCGCGGTCCCGCTCTGGGTCACCGTGGCGTTCCAGGCGTTGGTCACCTGCTGCCCGGCGGGCAGCTGGTAGGTGAGCGCCCAACCGTTGACCGTGCCGGAGCCGGTGTTGGTGACCACCACGTCGGCCGTGAAGCCGCTGTTCCAGACGCTGGCCGGCGAGTACCTCACCGAGCAGGCGGTGCCGGACGGCGGCGGGGTGGTCGGCGGGGTGGTCGGGGGCGGGGTGCCGCCGCCGTTGACGCTGGCCGAGAAGGAGGTCACCCCGAGACCGGCGCCGCCCTGCCACGGCTCGAAGCCGGCCTGGATGCTGGTCAGGTACCAGCTGTTGGTGATCGCCCCGCGGTTGCGTACGTCGGTGATGAAGTCGAGCACGCTGAAGTTCAGGCTCGCGATCGGCGACGGCGCGACGTACGAGATGACGTTGTTGGAGCCGTTGCTGCCCTGCCAGACCTCCCAGCTGCGGCCGGCCAGCGTGGTGGTGCCGACCCGCGAGCCGATGGGCTGGATCGGGCCCTGCCGGTTGAGCCAGATCATGATCTCCATCTGGTTGACCCCGTCCTTCTTCGGGGTCGGGTCGAGCCAGATGTCGTACGAGGCGTTGTAGGTGGCCCCGCTGACGTACCGGTAGGAGATGCTGCTGTCGGCGCTGCTGATCTGGCTCACCTGGATCGGCAGGTTGGTGCCGGGGGAGCAGTTGGTGTAGTGGCAGCCGAGGAAGACCGACGGGTACGCGGTGGGGGCGCCGTTGGTGGGGTTGCTGCCGTTCTGGGTGGTGATCTCGAAGCCGGTGCTGGTGACGTTGATGCACTGCTGGGCGGTGGTGCCCCAGCGGTTGTTCTGCACCACGTACCGGTTCTGGATCACGGTGGAGCCGAACTGCTCGCAGATCTGCGTGTCGGCGGAGGCGGTGCCGCCGAGCGCGACGGCGACCAGCGACCCGGCGGCCAGCAGGCCGGCCGCGACGATGGCCCGGAGTGGACGTCTCATCATGCTCCTTCGACTTCGGCGTGGGGGCGCCGGACGTGCCGGAGATAGCGGCGGGAGCGCTCCCATCTCATTCGACACATTTACATGTCTGCAACACGAGCGCAATCGGTCCGGCTCGATGGAACCGCCGCCACCCCGTCGTGGCCGGCCCCGGGCGACGTCCGCGCGGCGGGTCGGCGGGCCCGTCGCGCCGAGGCGAAGCCCCAGCTCAGCCAGGAGGCGCGCGGGATCAGCGGCTCGGCCGAGGGGTGGTCGACCGGCTGGAGACGCGAATGCCGTACGCGATCACCGGCCCGGGTCCGAGGATCGTTCGCGCCGGGCCGATCAGCCCTACCATGCGTCGATCGCGGCGAGTAGTGTCTTGCCTCCAACGCGTGCCGAACCCCCTCCGGAGGCGTACACCACCATGGGTGGCTCCCCCCTGCGCATCCTCGTCGTCGGCGCGGGCATCGCCGGCCTGGCCGTGGCCCGGGCGCTGCGGTTGGTGGGCCTCCGGCCGGACGTCACCGAGAAGCTGCCCCCGAACGAGCTGGTCGACACCGGCCTCTACCTGCCCGGCAACGCCGACCGGGCGATGCGCCGGCTCGACCTGGACGGCCCGCTCCGCCGGTTCGGTCAGGTGATCCACCGCCAGCGCTTCCTCGACGCGGCCGGCGAGCCGCTCTGTGAGGTGGATCTCGACGCGCTCTGGGGCGGGGTGGGCCAGTGCCGCGCGCTGCCCCACCGCGACCTCTACCAGGTGCTGCTCAGCGGCGCCGGTGGAGCCGTCCGGCACGGTGCCGAGGTGAGCGCGGTGGAGCTGCTGCCCGACACGGTCGGCGTCACCTTCACCGACGGCACCGGCGGGGAGTACGACCTGCTCATCGGGGCCGACGGTCCCCGCTCGGCGGTCCGCGCGCTGGCCGCGCTCGGCGGTCCCGCCCGCCCCGCCGGTCAGGTCGTCTACCGGGGCGTGGTCCGCGACGGCCCGGACATCGCCGACTGGACGGCCCTGCTCGGCCGGCGCGCCGGCTTCCTCGTGGTGCCGATCGGCGCCGGGCGGCTCTACTGCTACGCCGACGAGGCGGGCACCGTCGCCCCCGCCGACCCGCGCGCCCGGCTGGTCGAGCTCTTCGGCGACTACGGCGGCCCGGTGCCGGCGGTGCTGGACGCGCTGCACGACGTGCAGGTGGGGCTCACCGACGAGGTGGAGCTGGGACGCTGGTACCGCGGCCGGGTGCTGCTGGTCGGCGACGCCGCGCACGCCACCGCGCCCACCCTGTCCCAGGGCGCCGCGATGGCGCTGGAGGACGCGGTGGTGCTCGCCGAGTCGCTCCGGGCGGCCGGCAGCGTCGAGGCGGCGCTGGTGGCGTACGAGAGTCGCCGTCGTCCGCGTACCCGATGGGTGCGGGACCGGACCCGGGACCGCGACCGGACCCGGGACGTGCCGCCGGCGCTGCGCGACCCGCTGCTGCGCGGGCGCGGCGACCGGATCTTCCGGGAGCACTACCGGCTGCTGGTCGACCCGCTGTAGAGCGGTCCTCCATCCTGCCCCACCACCCCGAGCGGCGCACCCACCTGCCGGGGACTATCCTCCTTGCGGATGACGGCTCGCAGATAGAAGCGCGTGCCGAGCGGGACAACCGAGAACCGGAGGCCATTCGTGACCACCGTCGCACCCAAGCCGGTCGTGACCCGGCCATGGCCGGTCCGAGAGCCGGTCAAGGGGTCGGCCATCGCGCGGCTGCTGCGCACCACGGACGCGAAGCAGATCGGGATCATGTACATGGTCACCGCGTTCGTGTTCTTCATGGTCGGTGGCCTGATGGCCCTGATCATGCGTGCCGAGCTGGCGCGGCCGGGCCTGCAGTTCCTGTCGCCCGAGCAGTACAACCAGCTGTTCACCATGCACGGCACGATCATGCTGCTCTTCTTCGCGACGCCGATCGTGTTCGCCTTCGCGAACTACGTGGTGCCGCTGCAGATCGGTGCCCCGGACGTCTCCTTCCCGCGGCTGAACGCCTTCGCCTACTGGCTGTACCTGTTCGGCGGCACGATGGCGACGGCCGGCTTCATCAGCCCGGGTGGCGCGGCCGACTTCGGCTGGACCGCCTACACCCCGCTGAGCACGGTCGAGCACTCCCCGGGCGTCGGCGCCAACATGTGGGTGGTGGGTCTGGCCATCTCCGGTCTGGGCACCATCCTCGGCGCGGTCAACCTGATCACCACGATCCTGACCCTGCGCGCGCCCGGCATGACCATGTTCCGGATGCCGATCTTCACGTGGAACATGCTGGTCACCAGCCTGCTGGCGATCCTGGTCTTCCCGCTGCTGGCCGCCGCGCTCTTCGCGCTCGCCGCGGACCGGCTGATGGGCGCCCACGTGTACGACCCCGCCACCGGCGGACCGATGCTCTGGCAGCACCTGTTCTGGTTCTTCGGGCACCCCGAGGTCTACATCATCGCGCTGCCGTTCTTCGGCATCATCACCGAGATCATCCCGGTCTTCTCCCGGAAGCCGATCTTCGGTTACAAGGGCCTGGTGGCCGCGACCATCGCCATCGCCGCCCTGTCGATGAGCGTCTGGGCGCACCACATGTTCTCCACCGGCCAGGTGCTGCTGCCGTTCTTCAGCTTCCTGAGCTACCTGATCGCCGTGCCCACCGGTATGAAGTTCTTCAACTGGATCGGCACCATGTGGCGGGGCCAGATCACCTTCGAGACGCCGATGCTCTTCGCGGTCGGCTTCCTGGTGACCTTCCTCTTCGGTGGCCTGACCGGCGTGCTGCTGGCCAGCCCGCCGCTCGACTTCCACCTGCACGACTCGTACTTCGTGGTGGCGCACTTCCACTACGTGCTCTTCGGCACGATCGTGTTCGCCGTCTTCGGCGGCATCTACTTCTGGTTCCCGAAGATGTTCGGCCGGATGCTCGACGAGCGGCTGGGCAAGATTCACTTCTGGCTCACCATGATCGGCTTCCACACCACCTTCCTGATCCAGCACTGGCTGGGCAACGAGGGCATGCCCCGGCGGTACGTCGACTACCTGCCCGGCGACGGCTTCACCACGCTGAACACGATCTCCACGATCGGCGCGTTCATCACCGGTATCTCGACCCTGCCGTTCATCTGGAACTGCTGGAAGTCGTACAAGACCGGCCCGGTGGTCGAGGTCGACGACCCGTGGGGTCACGGCAACTCGCTGGAGTGGGCGACCACCTCGCCGCCCCCGCTGCGCAACTTCGACCGGATGCCGCGGATCCGCTCCGAGCGGCCGGCCTTCGACCACAAGTTCCCCGAGCTGGCGGCCGGCCAGAGCCTCGCCGGCCCGCCGGAGGGTGGCGCCAAGCCGCTCACCAGCGAGTCCAGCGGTGGCGCCAGCTACCAGGAGGACACCGCAGGGAATCTCGACCAGCGCTGACGCTGACGTCCGACCGACGGGCGCCGCACCCCACCGGGGTACGGCGCCCGTCGCCGTTCCGCGTGGACCGCACCCCACCGGCGTACGGTGCCCGCCGCCGTTGCGGACGGGCCGCGCCCCATCGGGTTCGGTGCCCGTCGCCGTTCCTGGCGGGCCGAGCCCCCGTGGTCAGCGCGGTGCGCCGTCGTCGATCCGCGTGCGGTCGGACTTCGTCGCTCTCTGAAGGGGCGACCACCGGCGATCCTCGAGGGCATAGCCGTCGCCTGAGTGGTTGGCCGACCCGGAGGTTCGTGGTTCGAGGGGCCCGTGACCGCCGCCGCCCTCCCTCACCGGGGAGTGACGATGTCAGGAAGGCGCTGTCGGGCCTCGCTTTAGAGCTGATGTCGTCAACGGATCACGGGTGGGACCGACCGTCGCCGGCCACTGGCCCCGCCGGTGATTCGTCTACGACATCAGCTCTAAAGCCTCTGCGACACCCCGGTGGCTCCCGATCGGCGGGCCGAGTGCCCGGAACCAGTCGCTCCCCCGGCCCGCCGCCTCCGCGACACGCACCGGACGGACCGGCACTCGCTGAGGGGCACCGCAAGGCCGGGTGGAGCGCCGGGCGGGGTTGCGGCTGCGGTGGGGCCAACCCGGTCAGGTGGTGACAGGGGCCAGGTCTGTGGTGGCGGGCTCGGCCGGGGTGGTGGGGGGCGTGGCCGACGCGGCGTCGGCGGCGTGTTCGCGGCGGTGACGCAGTTCGACCGGGAGCACCGCGAGCGCGACCAGCAGCCCGATCGCGCCGGTGACCGCGAACCCCCAGAGCGGGACCGAGGCGTCGATCACCGCGCCGGCCAGCGGGGCGCCCACCGCGATGCCGACCGTGATGGCCGACCCGTGCAGGCCCATCGCCTCGCCGCGCGCGCCGGCCGGGGCGAGGCGGCTGACCGCGTCGGAGGTGGCCGCGAGGGTGGGGGCGCAGAGCGCGCCGGCCGGGACCAGGGCCAGGCAGAGCAGCCACCAGTGCTCGCCGCCCAGCCCGACCGGGATCGTGCAGAGCGCGAGCGCGGCCATCAGCGCCAGCGGGGAGAAGGAGCGGCTGACCGCGCCGTAGGCGAAGCCGCCCACCAGCGAGGCGACCGCCCACATGGCGAGTACGACGCCGGTCCAGCCGACCTCACCGCTCTCCCGCAGCACCGCGATCACGGCGACGTCGGTGCCGCCCAGGACGAGGGTCGCGGCGGTGCTGACGGCCAGCACCGCGAGCAGGCGCGGGGTGAGCCACTCCAGGCGGGGCACCCGGCGCTGCGGCGCCGCCGCCTCCTCGGCCCCCCGGACCGGCGGGTTGAGCAGCCACAGCCCCACCCCGGCCGCGACGATCCCGGCGCCGACCAGGTAGAGCGTGGTGCGGGCGGAGATAGCGGTGACGGCCACCGTGGCGAGGGCCGGGCCGACCATGAACGACAGCTCGACCGTCATCGAGTCCAGCGCGTACGCCGGCCGGCGGCGTTCCGCTGGGACGAGCGCGGCGATCGACTGGCGGATCACCGAGAAGATCGGAAGGGCGAGGCTGCCGGCCAGGAACGCCGCCGGCAGCAGCAGCGGGTAGGACAGGGCCGGCGCGGTCGACCAGAAGATCGCCTCGGCGACGCCGGTCAGCACCAGCACCGGGCGCAGTCCGCGCCGGTCCACCAGCCGGCCGAGCAGCGGGCCGCCGATCGCGGCGCCCACCGTGATCGCCGCGCCCACCAGACCGGCGGCGCCGTAGCCGCGGCCGAGGTCCTGCACGACGTAGAAGGTGAGCGTCACCCCGGTCGCGGTGAGCGGGATGCGGGCCAGCACGGACACCAGCAGCAACGGCCGGAGCCCAGGCAGGGCGAGCGCCTGCCGGTAAGGCGTCAAGTTCACGATGGTCCGTACCTCCGGCGGCCATCTTCGACCCGGGGTACGACATCGGCAAGCGAATAGCGGGTCAAGCGTCCCTGATCACAGCTTCCCCCGCATGGTCACCCCGGCTCCCGCCATGGCCCGCAGCGCCACGTCCAGGGTGCTCGGCGCCACGGCGGCGGTGTGGTCGAGCAGCACGGTGGTGGCGAAACCCTCCCGGGCGGCGTCCAGCGCGGTGGCCCGTACGCAGTGGTCCGTGGCGATGCCGACCAGCTCCACCCGGTCCACGTCGTGCCGGCGCAGCCAGTCGGCGAGGCACTCGCCGTCGTCGGCGTGCCCCTCGAAGCCGGAGTACGCGGCCGCGTGTTCGCCCTTGTGGAAGATCGCCTCCACCCGTCCGGTGTCCAGGTCGGGGTGGAACTCGGAGCCGGCGGTGCCGACGACGCAGTGCGCCGGCCAGGACTCGACGTAGTCGGGCGGATCGCCGAAGTGCGCTCCCGGGTCGATGTGGTAGTCCTTGGTCGCCACCACGTGGTCCCAGCGGTCCGGCTCGGCGGCGAGCAGCCGGGAGATGTTGGCGGCGACGGCGGCGCCACCGGCGACGGCGAGGGATCCGCCCTCGCAGAAGTCGTTCTGCACGTCCACGATGATCAAGGCGTTGCCCATCGGCGTGGCTCCTCTCAGATGATCAGGCGGCGGGGACGACGGTCACCGGGATGGCCGGGTCCCCGTCGGAGAGCTTCAGGCCCTCCCACGGGATCGAGATCAGGCACTGCCGCAGGTGTTCCCGGGACTCGTCGAGGGAGGGCAGCGCCACCGGCTCGCCGTCGACCATGAAGGAGCGCTGGAGCAGTCGGTCGTTCGGCCGCCGGTCCGGCACGCCCTGGGGCACCACGATCTCCTCGGTGGCGGTGCCGGTCGGCTTGTGCCGGCGGACGGCGACCTTGCGGCCGCCGATGGTGGCCTTCTGCTCCGAGCGCTTGACCACCGCCCGGCCGCTGACCTCGACCAGCTTGTAGACCAGGCCGGCGGTGGGAGCGCCGGAGCCGGTCACCACGGCCGTCCCGGCGCCGTACATGTCCACGGGCTCGGCGGCGAGTGCGGCGATGGCGTACTCGTCGAGGTCCCCCGAGACGATGATCTTGGTTTCGGTGGCGCCGAGGGAGTCGAGCAGCTCCCGGGACTGCTGGGCGATCACCGCCAGGTCGCCGGAGTCGATCCGGATGGCCCGCAGCTCCGGGCCGGCCACCTCGATCGCGTTGCGGATGCCCTGGCTGATGTCGTACGTGTCGACCAGCAGCGTGGTCTCCTTGCCCAGCGTGGCGACCTGCGAGGCGAACGCGGCCTTCTCGTCGTCGTGCAGCAGGGTGAACGCGTGGGCGGCGGTGCCGGCGGTCGGGATGCCGTAGCGCTGCCCGGCGGCGAGGTTCGAGGTGAACCGGAACCCGGCCAGGTAGGCGGCCCGGGCCGCGGCGACCGCCGCCTCCTCGTGCGCCCGCCGGGAGCCCATCTCGATCAACGTACGGCCGCGGGCGGCGGTGACCATGCGGGCGGCGGCGGCCGCCACCGCCGAGTCGTGGTTGAGCACCGACAGCACCAGGGTCTCCAGCAGCACGCACTCGGCGAAGCCGCCGCTGACGGTGAGGATCGGCGAGCCGGGGAAGAACAGCTCCCCCTCGGCGTACCCGTCGACGTCGCCGGTGAAGCGGTAGTCGGCCAGCCACTCGGCGGCCCGGTCGTCGACCACGCCGGTGCGGCGCAGGAAGTCCACCTCGTCCGGGGCGAACCGGAAGTCGCGGATCAGCTCCACCAGCCGCCCGGTGCCGGCGACCACCCCGTAGCGGCGACCGGCCGGCAGCCGCCGGCTGAACACCTCGAAGGCGCAGTGCCGGTCGGCGGTGCCGTCCCGCAGGGCGGCACTGACCATCGTCAGCTCGTAGTGGTCGGTCAGCAACGCGGGGCGAAGGGTGCTCACCGGTCCAGCCTAGAGTTCACGCCGGCTCTCCGCCGTCGTGGCCCGGGATCGCCCGCAGCGCCGCCCGCAGCTCCGCCCGCCCGGTGATGCCGAGCTTGCTGTAGACCCGCTGGAGGTGGTTGTCGACGGTGCGCGCGGACAGGAAGAGCCGCTCGGCGATGGCCCGACTGGTCACCCCCTCGGCGGCCAGTCCGGCGATCTGGAGTTCCCGGTCGCTCAGCGCCGGCCGTAGCGCCGCCAGCGCCGGGGTGCGGATCTGGTCGCAGCTGCCCAACAGCGCGCCGAGCCGTTCGTGCGCGGCGGCGGCCGGGACGGAACGCCCCCGGCGCAGCTCGGTCAGGGCTGTCGCGGCCGCCTCGGCCGCCCAGACCGGCAGGTCCAGCGCGGCGAACTCGTCGGCCACCGCCAGCAGGCCGGGCCCGTCCCCGGCGACGGTGGCGCGGGCGTGCCGGGCGAGCAGCGGTGGCAGCACCCCGTCGACCCGCTCGCTGAGCTCGGTCAGCCGCTGCGCCACCGTGCGCCGGCTGCCGTCGGTGCAGGTCGGGCCGACCGGTGCGGTCGCCTGACCGAGCCGTACGAGGTCGTGCAGGATCAGCACCTCGTGCCCGGCGAAGCCGTCGACGCGCAGCCGGTCGGCCAGCTCGGCCAGGTGCTTCGCCGCGCCGGGCAGGTCGCCGCAGGCTGCCAGCACCGCGCCGCGGGCCTGCTCCAGCCAGGGGTAGAGCACCGCCATGCCGGGGGCGTGGGTGCTGTCCGCCTCGGCCATCGCCTCCGCCGCGTGCCCCGCCTCGCCGCGCAGCGCCGCCGCCTGGGCCCGCTCCGCCTGGGCCAGGCCGGCGTAGACCCGGCTGGTGGCCAGCACCGCGCAGGCGCCGAGGCTGAGCCGCAGCGCCTCACCGCTGCGGCCGCGCAGCCGCGCCGCGTACGACTGGAGGATCGCCAGGTAGCCGGTGCCGAGTCGGAAGTCACCCGCGCCAGCCTGGTCGGCGAACTCGTCGGCCACGATCGCGTCGATGCCGGCCAGGTCCCCGGCGAGCGCCAGCCGGGTGCCCCGGGCCAGCTCCATGGCGAGTTGCAGGTAGGGCATGTCGGCGCGCCAGCGCGGCGCCTCCGCCTCGACCCGGGCGATCGCCGACGCGCTGCGGGTGAACCGTCCCCGGGCCGCGTCGAGATGGGCGACGGTGCAGCGGGCCAGCTCGCGGGCGGCCACGCAGGCCGCCGGGCGGTCCAGCACCGACCGACCGAGCCGCAACGCCGTCGCGGTGTCCAACCCGTGCAGCCGCATGATCGCCTCGAACGACCGGACCCGCGCCCGGTCGCAAGGGTCGGCCAGCTCGTCGCCGTCGCGGGCGATCTCGTCCACCGTGGACTGCCGGCTGAGCCCCCAGTAGCTCACCATGCCGCGCACGGTCAGCCAGCGGGCCCGCCGCCGGTCGCAGTCGACCTCGTCGGCCACCGCGTCGAGCACCCGCAGCGCCTCCTCCGGCCGGTCGGCGAACATCAGGATGGTGGCCAGCAGCTCCGCGGCGTCGAAGCCGCCGTCGGCGTGCAGCGCCGCCCGGGCCAGCCGGGTCGCCAGGGGTACGTCGTACCGGGTGAACGCCTGCACGGCCGCGCCGAGCAGCAGCGTGGCGTCCTGCGCGGTGCCGGAGTCGAGCCGCCAGACGGCCAACCGCAGCAGGTCGCCCCGGCGGCGGGCGCCGACCCCCTCCAGCAGCTCGGCGAGGCGGGCCTGGAGGCGTCGGGTCCGGCTGACCGGGCAGCGGCGCCGCAGCACCTCGCCGTAGAGCGGGTGCGCCAGCCGGACGTCGAGTCGCCGGTCGTCGTGGACCAGGGTGATCAGCCCCCGCTCCTCGGCCGTCTCCACGTCCGCCGGGTCGGCGGCCTGCTGGACCAGGTGCAGGCCGAGCGGTTCGCCGAACGCCACCAGCTCCACCACGGCCCGGACGCCGGCGTCGAGCCCGCCCACCCGGGTGTCGATCAGGTCGGTGAGGCTGGGGGCCAGCTCCAGCCGGCCGGTCCAGCGCCAGACCCCGTACGTGCTGACCAGCTCGCCGCTGCCGGCCGCGGCGAGCACCAGCTCCCGCAGGAGCAGCGGGTTGCCGGCGGAGAGCCGGAACAGCCGCTCGGCGGAGCCGGCGTCGACCGGGCCGTCGAGGATGGCGGCGAGCAGTCCGGTGGTCTCGGCCTGCCCCATCGGGGCCAGTTCGACGTGCTCGACGAGGTCGTTGGTCCACAGCGCCCGGATCGGCAGCGGGATCTGTTCGCCGTTGCGCAGGGTGCCCAGCACGGTGGTGTTCTCCGCCCGGGCGAGCAGGTGGACCAGCGCGGCCGAGGACGGGTCGAGCAGGTGCGCGTCGTCGATGGCCAGCACCATCCGCCGCCCGGCGGCCTGCTCGCGGAGCACCTCCACCGCCCAGCGCAGGACGCCGGCGGGGGTGAGGCCCTGGGGCTGTTCGGCGGGGAGCACCTGGGCCAGCCCGCCGAAGGGCAGCCCGGCGGTGGTGGCGCTGGCGGCGACGGACCAGATGGCGTACCGCTCGGTGGGCAGGGCGGCCACCCCCTCGCGGAGCAGGCGGCTCTTGCCGACCCCGGCGCTGCCGCTGAGGAAGAGCCCGCGCCCCTCCGGCCCGTTCACCGCCGACAGCAGACGGTTGAGCTCTTCCGTTCGGCCGACGAAGCCCCACCGACTCATCGCAGCAGCATATCGACGGAATTCCGTCCGCAGGGGCAGCGTCACGCTCTGAAGTTGAGTAATGTCGGAGTTACCGGTGAGTACTTGAAATGTTCCGTCCCGAAGGGAAACCGACCGTACCCTTCCGACATCTGATGACCAGCACCGGACAAACCACGCGGCCGGCCTCGTGCCGCCCGCCCTACCGGGAGGCGCCGATGAAGCCCGGTCCACTCCCCGGGGTCGACGTGCCCGACGACGCCGCCGGCCCGGCCGCGCTGCCCCGCTGCGGCCCGCTGCCCACCCGCCTCGGGGTGACCGAGCCCGCCCCGGACGAGCCGCTCGCGGTGGTCGCCGCCGGGCCCGCCGGCGCGGCGCGGCGCGAGGTGCTCGCCGCGCTGCTCAACACCTCCTCGGGCATGCTCGCCGTGCCGACCGGCAGCTGCCTGCTGGTCCGGCACGCCCGGGTGGCGACCCGGGCCGCGTACGTGCCCGGCTACCGCCAACCGCACTCCTACGGCGCCGACCAGGCGGCGGCCGGACCCGCGCTGGCACGCCCGCCGCGCCGGGTCGAGCTGAGCCTGCCCGAACCCCTGCTGCGCCACTTCGCGGTGCTCGACACGCCGGACACCGACAGCCTCGGCGTCGCCGGCGGCCGGGTGCTGCTGGACGCGGTCGGCCGCGGTGGCGCCCTGCTCTTCGTGATCGGCGCCGACCAGGCGTTCACCGCCGCCGAGCTGCACCTGCTGGCCGAGGTGGCCCGGGCGGCGGTCGAGGTCTTCTTCGTGGTCACCCCCGGCGCGAGCGGCTGGGCGGCGACCCCGGACGGCGCGGCGACGACGGAGGACACGGAGGCGTCCGTCGCGCCGCCCCGGGACGGGTCGCCGTCCGCCGCCGCCGTGGACCCGGTGGCGGTCACCGTCGAGGCGCACCGGGCGGCACTGCTCGCCGCCGTGCCGGACCTGGCCGGCGCCCGCTGGTTCCCGGTCCACCGCGCGGAGCACCCCGGCCTGCGCCGGGCCCTGGTCGGCTGGGCGGCCGACGAGGGGTTGCGCCGGGCCAGCCTGCAACCGCCCGTGCTGCCCGGCGCCCACGGCCGGGTGACCGTGGCGCCCGACCTCGACCCGGGGGACTGGTCCGAGCGGCTGGAGCGGCAGACCCGCTCCTGCGCCCGCACCATCCGCCAGCACCTCGCCCTGGAGCTGGCCAACACCCACCTGCGGGTGGTCCAGGAGATCGTGTTCGGGGTCGGCTGCGCCGGCCTGCCGCAGCTGCTCGACCGGGAGATGGAGGCGCTCTCCCTGCTCGCCACCGCGCAGTTCGACCAGGCGGTCCGGGCCGTCATCGACGACGCCGCGGCGTGGATCTTCGGCGCACCGCTGGCCGAGGGCGTCCGCCGCCGCCTCGCCGCGGCGGTCCGATGGGGGCTGAGCGACCACCCGGCCGGGGGCGACCTGGAACGGGTGCTCCTGGTCACCAGCACCGCCGGGGTGGGCGAGCTGATCGGCCCCGGCGCGGTCGACGCCCTCGCCGGCCATCCCGGCGCGGAGCGCTCCGAGGTGCTGCCGCCGGTCGCCGTCGCCCTCTCCGGTGGGTGCTGGCAGCACTGGCGCAGCCCGGGCAACGACGACCCGAACGCCGCCCGGTCCTGGGCCCAGCGGGCCCTGCGCGAGGTCGAACTGGAGCTGGCCCGGGAGGTGTCCCGGCGGTTCGAGGTGATCCGTCTTTCGCTCGGCACGGTGCTCTCCGATGCGCTCGACCACGGCATCCTGCTTGCCTGACGGCGGCGTGGTCCCGTCGTCGCGCCGTCCGGTCTGCTGGGCCCGGGAGGGTGATCCCGGCCGCCCCGGCGTTCCGGTTCATCGGTTCGCCGGATCCGGTGGCACGATGGGGGGCATGGCGGCTCCACAGGTTGCACCGGTCGAGACGCCGGACACCGACGAGGTGCCGGTCTCGGACCGGCCGTGGGTGACGATCGTCTGGGACGACCCGGTCAACCTCATGACGTACGTGACCTGGGTTTTCCAGAAGCTCTTCGGATACAGCCGGGAGAAGGCCGAGCAGTTGATGCTGGACGTGCACCACAAGGGTCGGGCCGTCGTGTCCAGCGGCGCCCGGGAGCGGATGGAGCACGACGCGTCGCAGCTGCACGCGTACGGGCTGTGGGCGACGGTGGACCGCTCGTGAGCGCGAGGAGTGAGCCGGGGTTGCGAGCCCCGCAGTCGCGAACGGGGCTGGCACCGGTGAGCGCGAGGAGTGAGCCGGGGTTGCGAGCCCCGCAGTCGCGAACGGGGCTGGCATCGTGAGCATGTTCCGCCAGCAGGCCGGCCGCTACGTCGCCACCTTCGCCGCCGACGAGGTGCGGGTGCTGCGCAAGGTCGCCTCCGAGGTGGTCGGCCTGCTGACCGACGGCTTCGACCACACCGATCCGGTGGTCGGTCGGCTCTTCCCCGACGCGTACCCGGAGGATCCGGCCGGCGCGGCCGAGTTCCGCCGGTACACCGAGGGCGACCTCAAGACCGCCAAGATCGACCAGGCCGGCGCCATCCTCGCCGCGCTCCCGGACTCCGACGGGGGCGAGGTACGCCTCGACGCGGAGGCGGCCGAGGCGTGGCTGCGGGCGCTCAACGACGCCCGGCTGGCGATGGGCGTCCGACTGGAGATCAAGGACGGCACGGACATCGGCGAGGAGCTCGACGACGCGGTCGCCGAGGACCCCAACTCGTCCCGGGTGTTCCAACTGTCGGTCTACGCCTACCTGGGTTATCTCCAGGAGTCCCTGCTCAACGCCCTGATCGACTGATTGGTGACCGCCGCCACTTCGCTTCGGAGCGCCGGCAGGCGTTAGGCTGGCGGCGTGCTGAGCATCGACCGGTCGATCGTCGACGCGATCGTGGCCCACGCGCGCCGGGACCACCCCGACGAGGCGTGCGGCGTGGTCGCCGGGCCCGCCGGCAGCGACACCCCCACCCGGCACATCCCGATGGACAACGCCGCCCGCTCGATGACGTTCTACGAGTTCGACTCGATGGAGCAGCTACGGGTCTGGCGGGAGATGGACGACCGCGACGAGGAACCGGTCGTCATCTACCACTCGCACACCGCCACGGAGGCGTACCCGTCCCGCACGGACGTCTCCTTCGCCGGTGAGCCGGGGGCCCACTACCTGCTGGTCTCCACCCGGGAGTCCGACACCGAGGAGATCCGCTCCTTCCGGATCGTCGACGGCGTGGTGACCGAGGAGCCGGTGCGGATCGTGGACGCGGCCGTGGACCCGCACGCCGTCCAGTCCTACATGTTCGGGCAGAGCCCGGCGACGGTCGACTACGAGTGTTCCGGCCGCTGACCCTTCAGCGCCGCGCACTTCATCTCCCGTCACCGAGGCACACCCGATCAAGGAGTACGACACCATGGCCATCGAGGTTCGCATCCCCACCATCCTGCGCAGTCACACCGGCGGCGCGAAGGTCGTCGAGGGCGCCGGGGACACCCTGGGCGACCTGCTCACCGACCTGGACTCCCGGCACGCCGGCCTGAAGGCCCGGCTGGTCACCGAGGCCGGCGCGCTGCACCGCTTCGTCAACGTCTACGTCAACGACGAGGACGTCCGCTTCCTCGGCGCGCTGGACGCCAAGCTCAACGACGGCGACAGCGTGACCATCCTGCCGGCCGTGGCCGGCGGCGCGTTCGGCTTCGCCGCCGCGGCCGCCATCGCGTCGCACGCCGTCTCGCGGCGCGCGGCCGACGCCCGCTGACCGGCGGTCGTCATGGCGCGGTACGACAGCCTGCTCGACGCCTGCGGTGGCACGCCCCTGGTCGGGCTGCCCCGGCTCTCGCCGACGGTGCCCGACGGGGCGCCGCCGGTGCGGCTCTGGGCGAAGCTGGAGGACCGGAACCCGACCGGCAGCATCAAGGACCGGGCGGCCCTGTTCATGGTCCGCGCCGCCGAGGAGGCCGGCCGGCTCCGCCCCGGTGACACCATTCTGGAGCCGACCAGCGGCAACACCGGCATCTCGCTGGCCATGGTGGCCAAGCTCCGGGGCTACCGGCTGGTCTGCGTGATGCCGGAGAACGTCTCCACCGAGCGGGTGCAGCTGCTCCGGATGTACGGCGCGGAGATCATCTTTTCGCCGGCGGCCGGCGGTTCCAACCAGGCCGTCGCCACCGCGAAGCAGATCTCGGCCGAGCACCCCGACTGGGTGATGCTCTACCAGTACGGCAACGAGGCGAACGCCCGGGCGCACTACGAGACGACCGGGCCGGAGCTGCTGCACGACCTGCCCACGATCACCCACTTCGTGGCGGGCCTGGGCACCACCGGCACCCTGATGGGCACCGGCCGGTACCTGCGGGAGAAGGTCGACGGGATCCAGGTCGTCGCGGCCGAGCCCCGCTACGGCGAACTGGTCTACGGCCTGCGCAACATCGACGAGGGGTACGTCCCGGAGCTCTACGACGCCACCGTGCTGTCCCGGCGGTTCTCCGTCGGCACCCGGGACGCGGTGCTGCGTACCCGGCAGCTGGTGGAGGTGGAGGGCATCTTCGCCGGCTTCTCCACCGGGGCGATCCTGCACGCCGCGCTGGCGGTGGCGCACGAGGCGGTCCGCGACGGTCGCCGTGCCGACGTGGCGTTCGTGGTCTGCGACGGCGGCTGGAAGTACCTCTCCACCGGCGCCTACGGCGGCACCCTCGCCGACGCCGAGGACGCCCTCGAGGGTCAGCTCTGGGCCTGACGCCCGGTCCGGGCCGGTCGGCGGAGCACGCCGGCCGGCCCGGTGGGTGTCACGTTGGTGACAACTTCCATCAGATGATTCTTGCCCCCCCGTCGCTGAGCGTAGGCTGCGCAGCGTGGCGTACACGTCGGTAGAGATCATCGGCGATGCCGACATCGGCGTGTCGACTACGGTGAGTCACTGCGGGGCGACCGGATGAAGTTGACGGTTCTCGGCTGCGCGGGCAGCTTTCCCGGCCCCGAGTCGCCCTGCTCCGCCTACCTGATCGAGGCGGACGGCTTCCGGCTCCTGGTCGACTTCGGCTCCGGGTCGCTCTCCACCCTCCAGCGGTACGCGGGACTGCACGCCCCGGACGCGATCCTCCTGACCCACCTGCACTGCGACCACATCCTCGACGCCGTCTCCTACGTGGTGGTCCGTCGGTACGCCCCGGACGGCCCGTACCCGCCCCTGCCGGTGTACGCCCCGTCCGGCGCGCCGGACCGGCTCGCCGCGGCGTACGGGCAGGAGGACAGCACGGTCGACGACGTCTACCAGTTCTACGGCCTGCAACCCGGCACCTTCCCGATCGGCCCGTTCACCGTCACCGTCGACCGGATGAACCACCCCGTCGAGACGTACGGGGTCCGGCTGGAGCACGGCGGGCGGGTGCTCTGCTACTCCTCCGACACGGCGCCCTGCGACGCGCTGCTGCGGCTGGCCCAGGACGCCGACGTCTTCCTCTGCGAGGCCAGCTACATGGACGACACGGAGAACCCGCCCGACCTGCACCTGACCGGCCGGGAGGCCGGGGAGGCGGCCACCAAGGCGGGGGTCGGACGGTTGCTGCTGACCCACCTCGTGGTCGCCTGGGGCAGCGAGGCGCACACCGTCGAGGCCGCCGCCGGCGCGTACGCCGGGCCGTTGGAAGTGGTCCGGGCCGGGGCCGCGTACGAGATCTGAGCGGGCACCCACGGCCGGTGCCGCCGCCCTAGGATCTCCCGGGTGACCGACCCCTCCCACGGCGTCCCCGATCCCCGGTACCCGCCCGGCTCTCCCGCGGTTCCCCCCGCGCCGGGCTGGCCCTCGCCGCCGATGTCGGCGCCCCCGGCCGGGTCGGCCTCCGCAGCACCCGTTCCGCCGCCCGGCTACCCGTCCGCGCCCGGTTTCCCCGCGCCCGCACCCCCGGCCGGCTTCCCGCCCGCTCCCGGCGCCTCCGCCGCCGCCCCGCCGCCGCCCGGCTTCCGACCCGGGCCGCCCGGTCCGCCCGGTTTCCGGCCCGGCCCGCCCCACCCGGGGTACCCGGCCGGCCCGTACCCGGCGCCGCCGCGCCGCTCCGGCGGCGCGCGCTGGCTGGTGCTCTCCCTCGTCCTGGTGGTGTTCCTCTGCTGCGGCGGTCTGGGCTACGCCGGTTGGGTCCGCCCGTGGCAGCAGATGCAGGAACGCAAGGAGATCTACGCCGACCTGGGCGTGCCGTCGGGGTTCAACGGCTCCGAGCCGACCGAGGTCGAGGCGACCAAGAGCGTGACCGGGCGGGTGGCGATCGTCTGCGAGAAGGGGGTCTGCCCGGTCAACCTGGCCGAGAGCATCCACCACTGGATGGCCGACAGTGGCCAGCGGACCGTCACCATCCAGGATGTCGCCCGCTGCCTCGGCAGCGGTGGCTCGTCCGGCCCGCGCTGCGTCTGGGCCTGGCGGGTCGGCGACCACGTGGTGAAGGTGTCCACCTTCGGCCTGCTGCCCCGTCCCGGCCCGCGCGCCTACGACGGCACCTTCGCCCTCGACGTCGAGGTCCGGCCGGCAGACGACTGACCGGCGCGGAACCGGGAGGTCGCACCGCGCCGCGCGCCGGCGTGCCGACACCCCGGGGCGGTTGGCTCGGGGCACCGCATAGGGTGCAGGCATGGCGCGACCTGACGGGCGGCTGCCCGACCAACTCCGACCGGTGACCCTGACCCGTGGCTGGAGCACCCACCCCGAGGGCTCGGTGCTCGTCGAGTTCGGCGGCACCCGGGTGCTCTGCACCGCCAGCGTGACCGAGGGGGTGCCCCGCTGGCGCAAGGGCTCCGGGCTCGGCTGGGTGACCGCCGAGTACGCGATGCTGCCCCGGGCCACCAACACCCGCTCGGACCGGGAGAGTGTGAAGGGCCGCGTCGGTGGACGTACCCACGAGATCTCCCGGCTGATCGGCCGGAGCCTGCGAGCCAGCGTCGACCTGAAGGCGCTCGGCGAGAACTCGATCGTGCTCGACTGCGACGTCCTCCAGGCCGACGGCGGCACCCGCACGGCGGCGATCACCGGCGCGTACGTCGCGCTGTACGACGCGGTGAACTGGCTGGCGGCCCGCAAGTCGCTGGCCGGCAAGCCGGAGAAGGTGATGCACCGGTCGGTGGCGGCGGTCAGCGTCGGGATCATCGACGGCGAGCCGCGGCTGGACCTCTGCTACACCGAGGACGTGGCCGCCGAGGTCGACATGAACGTGATCTGCACCGGCTCCGGCGACTTCGTCGAGGTGCAGGGAACGGGGGAGGACGGCGTCTTCTCCCGCCAGCAGCTCGATGCCCTGCTCGACCTGGGCGTGCTGGGCTGTCTGGAGCTGGCCGACGCGCAGCGGAAGGCACTCACCTCATGAACAAGATCCTGCTCGCCACCCGTAACCGCAAGAAGCTCATCGAGTTGCAGCGGATCCTCGACGGCGCGCTGGGCGCGCACCGGATCGCCCTGGTCGGGCTCGACGACGTCGAGGAATATCCGGAGCTGCCCGAGACCGGCCTCACCTTCGGCGAGAACGCGCTGATCAAGGCCCGGGAAGGGTGTCGCCGCACCGGCCTGCCCACCATCGGTGACGACTCCGGCATCGCGGTCGACGCCCTCAACGGCATGCCCGGGGTGTTCAGCGCCCGCTGGGCCGGCCGGCACGGCGACGACCGGGCCAACCTCCAGCTGCTGCTGGACCAGATCGCCGACGTGCCCGACGACCACCGCGCCGCCTCGTTCGTCTGCACCGTCGCGCTGGTGCTGCCCGGTGGCATGGAGCACCTGGTCGACGGCCGCCAGGCCGGCCGGCTGCTGCGCGCGCCGCGCGGCGAGGGTGGCTTCGGGTACGACCCGATCTTCCTCGGTGACGGCCAGGAGCGGACCAACGCCGAGCTGACCCCGGCGGAGAAGGACGCCATCAGCCACCGGGGCAAGGCGCTGCGCGAACTGGCGAAGCTGGTCGCCAAGGTGCTGCCGCCGGCCTGACTGTTGCCGCGCCACCGCTGGCCGGGCCCCCGGTCAGCGGTGGCGCAGGGTGGTGAGATCGCCACCGAGTTCCCGGACGGCCACCCGGTCCTCCACGGCCAGCGTGGTGAGCACCTGTTCCACCTCGGCCAGGGTCGCGAACCGACCCACCGAGACGGCCGCCTCGGTGTCCAGCTCCTCCACCCACAGCCCCTTCGGCTCCCAGGTGGTCTGCACGCACCCGCCGGACCGGCCGACGCAGGTGAGGAAGTCGTGGCTGAGCGGGCGCATCCGCCGCACCAGGACCAGCAGCTCCGCCAGGTCCACTGGCACGTCCTCGTCGAGGCCGGCGACGTGCTGAGCGGTCACCTCCACGAAGCCCACCGGCGCGGGGGCCGGCGCGGTGCCCGGCGGCAGGCCGCGCAGCCGCCGGACCAGTTCCGTGCCGTCGTGCCGGCCCACGGTCAGCTCAGACCCGCCCGGGTCGGCGTACGCACCGACCAGCGCGTCGCCCTCCCGCCGGACCTCCACCGACCGGCCCGACCAGCTCAGCCGCACCCGGACGGCGGCCGGCAGCCAGGGCAGGTGCAGCGCGGTGAGCCGGCCGGCCGACATCGGCCCGTCCCCCGGGGCGTGCGGCCCCGTCCAGCCGCCGAGCAGCTCCACGTCAACCTCGACGTCGTCGTCGGGCGTGGGCGGTACGGCCGCGAGGCGGCCCACCCGGCGTCGGCGCCACACCATCGGCACCTGGATCCGGCTGTCGGCGTCGCCGTCCCAGTGGACGGTCAGCCCCTCGGCCCGCAGCGCCGCCGCCACCTCCTCGCCGATCTCCGTCGAGGGCGGGCCCCCGAACAGCCCGTAGGCGATGAAGACGGGCGACCCGGCCACGGCGCGCTCGGCGTCCTGCTGGTGGTAGAAGGCGTAGCCGCGCGGTTCGATCGGGCGCGGCACGTCCGCGCCGATCTCGTCCAGGCCGCAGTTCTGGCAGCAGGTGAAGTTCTCCCGGGCGACCAGGCCGGCGGCGGTGAGCGCCCGGAACGCCGCGGTGAGCCGGTCGCAGTCGGTCACCTCCGGCCAGCGGGCCTGCGCCGCGAGGTGCCGGGTCAGCTCCTCGGTCACCACCGGCCACACCAGCTCCGCGACCCGGTCCGGCTCGTCGGTGCGGTCCAGGTACTCCACCGTCTGGGTGACGATCGCGGCGGCCGGAAGCTCGGCGAGCGCCACCTGCCGCCCGACGAAGTCCCGGATCTGCTCGTCGAGCTTCTGCTCCTCGGTGTCCACGGCGGCGAACGCTAGCAGCACCGGCCGACAGTGGACCCGCCCTGCCGAACCGTCCGGTCGGCCCGGGTCGGCAGGGCGGGTCCGGTGCTCAGCCGAGCGGGCCCAGCTCCCGCTCGATGGCCGCCCGCAGGTCCGGGCCGGCCAGCACGGCGCGGGCCGCCTCCATCACCGGGGCGAGGAAGACGTCCGGCCCGGGCTCGCCGGCGGCCCCGCCGAGCGCCGCGACCGCCGCCCGTCCGGCCGGGGACGGCTGAAGCGGCGCCCGCAGCTGGAGTCCGCGTACGCCCGCCAGCAGCTCCACCGCGAGCAGGCTGGTCAGGTTGTCCAGCACGGTGCGCAGCTTCTTGGCCGCCGCCCAGCCCATCGAGACGTGGTCCTCCTGCATGCCGCTGGTGGGCAGCGAGTCCACCGACGCGGGGGCGGCGAGCCGGCGGTTCTCGGCGACGATGCCCGCCGCGGTGTACTGGGCGATCATCAGGCCGGAGTTGACCCCGGCGTCGGGGGAGAGGAACGCCGGCAGCTCCCGGTTGCGGGCCACGTCGAGCAGCCGGTCGACCCGGCGTTCGGCGATGGCGCCCACCTCGGCGGCGGCGATGGCCAGGTAGTCGGCGGCGAAGCCGAGCGGCGCGCCGTGGAAGTTGCCGGTCGACTCGACCCGTCCGTCCGGCAGCACCACCGGGTTGTCCACCACGGACCGCAGCTCCCGCCCGGCGACCGTCTCGACGAAGTCGAGGGTGTCCCGGGCCGCGCCGGCCACCTGCGGCGCGCAGCGCATCGAGTACGCGTCCTGCACCGCGTGGGCCAGGTCGTCGCGGTGCGAGTCCATCACCCGGGAGTCCTGGAGCAGCCGGTGGATGTTCGCCGCCGAGGTGGCCTGGCCGGGGTGCGGCCGGATGGCGTGCAGCTCGGGCAGGAACGGCCGCTCGGAGCCGAGCATCGCCTCGATGGCGAGGGCGGCGGTCACGTCGGCCATGGTGAACAGGTGCCGGGCGTCGTGGATCGCGAGCAGCAGCATGCCGAGCATGCCGTCGGTGCCGTTGATCAGGGCCAGCCCCTCCTTGGCGGCCAGCTCGACCGGGGCCAGCCCGGCCTCGCGCAGCGCGTCGGCGGCGTCGGTCCGCTCGCCGGCCGGGCCGAGCACCCAGCCCTCGCCGAGCAGCGCCAGCGCGCAGTGCGCCAGCGGGGCCAGGTCGCCGGAGGCGCCGAGCGAGCCGTGCTCCGGCACCCACGGGGTGATGTCGTGGTTGAGCAGGTCCACCAGCGCCTCGGCGACGAGCGGGCGGACCCCGGAATGGCCCAGCGCGAGCGACCGGACGCGCAGCAGCATCATCGCCCGGACCACCTCGCGTGGCATGGGCGCGCCCACCCCGGCGGCGTGCGAGCGGATCAGCGCGTGCTGGAGCTCGGCCCGGCGCTCCGGGGCGACGAAGGTGTTCGCCAGCGCCCCGAAGCCGGTGGAGACGCCGTACACGGGCCGGCCGGCGGCCTCGATGCCGTCCACGATGGACCGGCTCGTGGTCATCGCGTCGACGGTGGCCGGGGCGAGGACGACCTTGGCGGTGCCGCGGGCGACCGCGAGCACGTCGGCGGGGGTGATCCCGGTGGGCTGGATGGTCACGATCGACATTGCGGCGCTCCGTTGTGCAGGACCTGGCGGATCAGTGGCACACCGGGCCGGTAGGCCAGGTGCAGGTGGGACGGGGCGTCCAGGACGATCAGGTCGGCCCGGGCGCCGGGGGTGAGCACGCCGACGTCGTCGCGGCGCAGCGCCCGGGCCCCGCCGGCGGTGGCGGCCCAGACCGCCTCCGCCGGGGTCATCCGCATCTCGCGTACGGCGAGCGCGATGCAGAACGGCATGGACGACGTGTACGACGACCCGGGGTTGCAGTCGGTGGCCAGCGCGACGGTCACCCCGGCGTCGAGCAGCCGGCGGGCGTCCGGGTACGGCGACCGGGTGGAGAACTCCGCCCCGGGCAGCAGGGTGGCGACCGTCGTCGAGCTGGCGAGCGCGTCGACGTCGGCGTCGGTCAGGTGGGTGCAGTGGTCCACGCTGGCCGCGCCGAGTTCCACCCCGAGCTGCACGCCCGGGCCGGGGCCGAGCTGGTTGGCGTGCACCCGGACGCCCAGCCCGGCCGCCTGCCCGCAGGTGAGGATGGCCCGGGTGTGGTCGACGTCGAAGGCGCCCCGCTCGCAGAACACGTCGATCCAGCGGGCGTACGGGGCGGCGGCGGCCAGCATCGGCCCGCAGACCAGTCCCACGTAGTCGTCGGGGCGGTCGGCGTACTCGGCGGGCACGACGTGCGCGCCCAGGAAGGTGGTCTCCCCGGTGACCTCCGCGGCGATCCGCAGCGAGCGGGCCTCGTCGGCGACGGTGAGGCCGTACCCGCTCTTGATCTCGATGGTGGTGGTGCCCTGCCGCAGCGCCTCGGCGTGCAGCCGGCGCACGGTGGCCCGCAGCTCGTCGTCGGAGGCGGCCCGGGTGGCGCCGACCGTGGTGCGGATGCCGCCCCCGGTGTACGGCTCGCCGGCCATCCGGGCGGCGAACTCGGCGGCCCGGTCCCCGGCGAAGACCAGGTGCGCGTGGCTGTCCACGAAGCCGGGCAGCACGGCCGCCCCCTCGGCGTCGATCCGCCGGTCGGCGGCCGGCGCGTCCCGGCCCGGCCCGATCCAGGCGACCAGGCCGTCCTCGACCAGCAGGGCGACGTCGCGCCGGATGCCCAGCGGTCCGCCCTCGCCGTAGGCGGTGTTGGTGACCAGCTCGCCGATGTTCTCCACCAGCAGGCTGCCGCCGCGGTGCGGCATCGGGTCGCCGGGGGTCACGCCGTCACCCGCTCGATGGAGGTGCGCAGCTCGGCCGGCACGTCCACGGTCAGGTGCCGGCCCTCGGCGACGACCGGCCGGCCGTCGACCACCACGTGGCTCACGTCGGCGGCGGTGGCGGCGAAGAACGCCCCGACCGGCGGCACCCCGGCGGTGCGGGCGCTGTCCAGCCGTACGGTGACCAGGTCGGCGCGGTCGCCGACGGCGAGCCGCCCGGCGTCGGCCCAACCCAGCGCGGTGTGCCCGGCGACGGTGGCGGCGGTGAGCAGCTCGACCGGGCTGAAGTGCCCCCGCCTGCGGGTGCGCAGCCGCTCGTCCAGCTCCACCGCCCGGGCCTCCTCGAAGAGGTCGACCACGGCGTGGCTGTCGCTGCCCAGGCTGAGCGGGCTGCCCGCCTCGGCCATCCGCCGGGCCGGGCCGATGCCGTCGGCGAGGTCCCGTTCGGTGGTCGGGCAGAGGCAGACGCCGGTCCGGCTCTCCCCGAGCAGCGCCAGGTCGGCCCCGGTGGGGTGGGTGGCGTGCACGGCGGTGGTGTGCCGGCCGAGCGCCCCGTGGTCGGCCAGCAGCCGGGTCGGGGTGCAGCCGTGCACCGCCCGGCAGGCGTCGTTCTCGGCGGGCTGTTCGGAGAGGTGCACGTGCAGCGGCACGCCGGCCCGCTCGGCGAGGTTGGCGACGGTGGCGAGCTGCTCGGCCGGCACGGCGCGGACCGAGTGGATCGCCGCACCGACCCGCGCGTGGTCGTTCTCCGGCCGGAAGGCGCCGACCCGCTCCGCCCAGCGCGCCGCGTCCCCGTCACCGAAGCGTCGCTGCGGCCCCGCCAGCGGCTCGCCGTCCACAGTGGCGGTCAGGTAGCAGGCGTCGAGCAGGGTGAGCCGGACGCCGGCCTGCGCCGCCGCCTCGACCAGCGCGGCGGACATCGCGTTCGGGTCGTCGTACGGGCGGCCGTCGGGGCCGTGGTGCAGGTAGTGGAACTCGCCGACGCAGGTGATCCCGGCCAGCGCCATCTCGGCGTAGGTGGCCCGGGCCAGCGCCAGGTACGAGTCCGGGTCGAGCCGGGCGGCGACCTCGTACATGCCGTCCCGCCAGCTCCAGAAGTCGCCCCGGCCGCCGTGCGTCCGGCCGCGCAGCGCCCGGTGGAAGGCGTGCGAGTGGGCGTTGGCCAGGCCGGGCAGGGTGAGCCCCGGCAGCCGTACGGCGTCGGTCAGCACCTCCACGCCGGCGGCCGGCCGGCCCCCGGCGGTCAGCGGGGCGATCGCGGTGATCCGGCCGCCGTCGGTCTCGATCAGCACGTCGGGAGTGGGTTCGGCGTGCTCGGGCAGCCAGGCGTACTCGGCCAGCCAACGGTTCACCGGCATGTCAGCTCCTCCAGCACCCGGGCCAGGGCGGTCACTCCGGCGGCGCAGTCGTCGTCGGAGGCGGACTCGGCGGGGGAGTGCGACACCCCGGTCGGGTTGCGCACGAAGAGCATCGCGGTGGGCAGGTGCGCGGCGAGCACCCCGGCGTCGTGCCCCGCCCCGGTGGGCAGCACCGGCGCCGCCAACAGCGCGGCCAGCCGGTCGGCCAGCCCGCCGTCGAAGGCGACCAGCGGGGTCGCCGACTCCTCGGTGAGGGTCAGCTCGGTGCCGTCGCGCCGGGCCCGCTCGGCCGCCTTGGCGTGCACCGCCTCGACCAGCCCGCGCAGCGTCTCCGGCTCGGCCGCCCGGGCGTCCAGCCACCCGGTCACCCGGGACGGGATCGCGTTGGTGGCGTTCGGCTCCACCGACACCCGGCCGACGGTGGCGTGCGCCCCCCGCAGCCGGGCCTCCTTGTTCGCCGCCAGCACCGTGAAGGCGTACGTCAGCATCGGATCGCGACGGTCGGCCATCCGGGTCGTACCCGCGTGGTTGCCCTCGCCGTGGACGTCGAAGCGCCACCGGCCGTGCGGCCAGATCGCGCTGGCGACCGCGACCGGCGCGTCCTGCTCGACCAGCGCGCGGCCCTGCTCCACGTGCAGCTCCACGAAGGCCGCGAACCGGCCCAGCAGCGCCGGGTCGGCGCCCGCCGGCCGGTCGCCCAGCGCCTCGGCGAAGCTCACCCCGGCCGCGTCGCGCAGCCCGGCCGCGCGGGCGACCGCGATCTCCCCGGCGAGCAGCCGCGACCCCAGGCAGGGTACGCCGAAGCGGGCCCCCTCCTCCTCCACGAACGCGGCCACCGCCACCGGCCGGGCCGGCGCGACGCCCGCGCCACGCAGCTCGTCGACGGCGAGGAACGCGCTGACGATGCCGAGCGGCCCGTCGTACGCCCCGCCGTGCGGCACCGAGTCGAAGTGGCTGCCGGTGAGCACCGCGTCCCCGGCCCGCGGGTCACCCCACCAGGCGAAGAGGTTGCCGTTGCCGTCCTCGGTGACCGGCATCCCGCGCTCGTCGGCCTGCGCCCGGAACCAGGCCCGCAGGCGCAGCTCCGGCTCGGTCAGGGCGTAGCGCAGGTAGCCACCGCTGCCGGCGTCCCGCCCCACCGGCGCGATCTCGTCCCACAGCTTCCGGAACCGGCTCGCGAGATCACTCATGCGGGCCCTCGGCCATGGGCACCCGGACGCCGGTCCGCTCGGCGACCTCGCGGGCGCCGTCGTAGCCGGCGTCGACGTGCCGGATGACGCCCATCGCCGGGTCGTTGGTGAGCACCCGCTCGATCTTCTGCCCGGCCAGCGCGGTGCCGTCGGCGACGCAGACCTGCCCGGCGTGCAGCGACCGGCCGATGCCCACCCCGCCGCCGTGGTGGATGGAGACCCAGGAAGCCCCGCTGGCGGTGTTGACCAGGGCGTTGAGCAGCGGCCAGTCGGCGATCGCGTCGGAGCCGTCGGCCATCGCCTCGGTCTCCCGGTACGGGCTGGCGACGCTGCCGCAGTCCAGGTGGTCCCGGCCGATCACCAGCGGCGCGGAGAGCTCGCCGGAGGCGACCATCTCGTTGAACCGCACCCCGGCCTTGTCCCGCTCGCCGTAGCCGAGCCAGCAGATCCGCGCCGGCAGGCCCTGGAAGGCGACCCGCTCCCCGGCCATCCGCATCCACCGGGCCAGGGACTCGTTCTCCGGGAACAGCTCCAGGATGGCCCGGTCGGTGGCGGCGATGTCCTTCGGGTCGCCGGAGAGCGCCGCCCAGCGGAACGGGCCCTTGCCCTCGCAGAACAGCGGCCGGATGTACGCCGGCACGAAGCCGGGGAAGTCGAAGGCGCGCTCGTACCCGGCGAGCTGGGCCTCGCCGCGGATGGAGTTGCCGTAGTCGAAGACCTCCGCGCCGGCGTCGAGGAAGCCGACCATCGCCTCGACGTGCTTCGCCATCGAGGTCCGCGCCCGGTCGGTGAACTCGGCCGGCTTCGCCGCCGCGTAGTCGGCGGCGTCGGCCAGCTCCACCCCGACGGGCAGGTACGACAGCGGGTCGTGCGCGCTGGTCTGGTCGGTGACGATGTCGATCTCGACGCCGCGCACCAGCAGCTCGGGGAAGACGACCGCGGCGTTGCCGACCACGCCGACGCTGAGCGCCCGCCGGTCCCGCTTGGCGGCGAGCACCCGCTCGATCGCGTCGTCGAGGGAGTCGGCCACCTCGTCCAGGTAGCGGTCGTGCACCCGGCGGTCCAGCCGGGTCCGGTCCACGTCCACGATCAGGCAGGCGCCGCCGTTCATGGTGACCGCGAGGGGCTGCGCCCCGCCCATCCCGCCGCAGCCGGCGGTCAGCGTCAGCGTCCCGGCCAGGGTGCCGCCGAAGCGCTTCGCGGCGACCGCCGCGAACGTCTCGTACGTGCCCTGGAGGATGCCCTGGGTGCCGATGTAGATCCACGAGCCGGCGGTCATCTGCCCGTACATGGTCAGGCCGAGCTGCTCCAGGCGGCGGAACTCCGGCCAGGTCGCCCAGTCGCCGACCAGGTTGGAGTTGGCCAGCAGCACCCGGGGCGCCCACTCGTGGGTGCGCATGACGCCGACCGGGCGGCCGGACTGCACCAGCATCGTCTCGTCCTCGCGCAGCTCGGTCAGCGTCCGGACCAGCGCGTGGTACGACGGCCAGTCCCGGGCCGCCTTTCCGGTGCCGCCGTAGACGACCAGGTCGTCGGGGCGCTCGGCCACCTCCGGGTCGAGGTTGTTCATCAGCATCCGCAGGGCGGCCTCCTGCGGCCACCCCTTCGCGGTGCGTGCGGTGCCGCGGGCGGCGCGGACGGGCTGGTGCATCTCGTACTCCTCTCAGCCGAGGAACAACTGGCGACGGGCGGCGGACGACTCGAACGCCTCCAGGCGGGCCTGCGTGTCGCCCGGGGAGGCGTCGCAGATCGCCTGGAGCACGACCATGGCCAGGGTCATCGGGGCGGTGTGCAGGTCGAAGACAAGGTCGGTGCCGACGGCGGCGGGGAGTACCACCTCGGCGTAGTCGGTGGCCGGGCTCACCGGGGAGTCGGTGATCGCCACGACGGTCAGCCCGGCGTCGCGGGCCTCGCGCAGCGCCTCGAAGGTCTCCCGGGGGTAGCGGGGGAGCACGAAGGCGAGCAGGGCGCTCGCCCCGGCGGCGGCGGCCTGTTCGAGCCGGTCGGTGAGCAGGCTGCCGCCGTCGTCGAGCACCCGGACGTCCGGGTGCACCTTCGCGGCGAAGTAGGCGAAGTACGCGGCCAGCGGCGCGGCGGCGCGCAGCCCCAGCACCGGCAGGGGGCGACTCGCCGCCAGCAGGTGACCGGCGGTGGCGATCCGGTCCCGGTCGGCGAGCTGCCCGGCGAGCCGGTCCAGGTTGGCCATCTCGGCCCGGACCGCCCGTTGCAGCTCGTTGCCGTCGCCGGCGGCGCCGTCCGCGCCGGCGGTGACCTCGCGCAGGCGGCGGCGCAGCGCGGGGTAGCCGTCGTGCCCGAGCGCGATGGCGAACCGGGTCACCGAGGGCTGGCTGACCCCGGCGAGTTCGGCCACCTCGGCGGCGGACAGGTACGCCGCGGCGGCGGCGTGCTGCACCAGGCAGTGCGCGATGCGGCGTTGGGTGGGGGTGAGCCGGACGCCATGGAACAGGTCGAGCACCCGGTCAGGGGGTGCGGCGACAGTTCCGTCATTCATGCCGTGACTCTATGCATGAAAACTTTCATAGGCAACCGTCGCGAAGACGCGGGACGGTAAGACGAACGGTGCAACTCCTGATCAAGGAAGTAGCATCCGATGTCCGAAAGATCATGCGTTGTGGCGGAGAACAGGGCTGCTGCCGGTCACCGAAAGTAGTCGGCGCTGCTGCGCACCGAGACGGCGATCGGCGCCGACCCGCGCGTTGTCCGCGGCAGATTCGTGCATTCAAGTGCTGCAACATCCGCGACAACGGCCGACGCGGGGTATTCGACGGCAACCTCGGGCACCGGCACCGGCACCGGCACCGGCACCGGCAGCGGGCGCCGTGGCGGCTCCGCGCGGTCTAGGCTCGGCCGTCATGACGACTCTCGGTGTGGTATTCCGCCCGCAGAACCCGCCCGAACGCCTCCGGTCCGTCGCGCGCGCCGCCGACGAGGCTGGCCTCGAACAGCTGTGGCTCTGGGAGGACTGCTTTCTCGAAAGCGGCATCGCCACCGCGGCCGCGGCCCTGGCCTGGACCGACCGCCTGGCAGTGGGCATCGGCCTGCTGCCGGTGCCGTTTCGCAACGTCGCGGTGCTCGGCATGGAGGCCGCCACGCTACACAGGCTCTTCCCTGACCGGGTGCTGCTCACCCTCGGCCACGGCGTTCAAGAGTGGATGGGCCAGGTCGGTGCACGGGTCGGCTCGCCGCTGACCCTGCTGCGCGAGCACGTCGAGGCGTTGAAGGCGCTGCTGGCTGGCGAGACGGTCACGACCTCGGGTCGTTACGTTCGGCTCGACAAGGTCAAGCTGGACTACCCGCCGGCGGGTACGACCCGAATCTACGCCGGTGCGACCGGGCCCAAGACGCGCGCTCTCGCATGCGAGGTCGCCGACGGGATCCTGCTGACGGCCGGCACGCCACCGCAGGAGGTGGCCGCCGTCAAATCAATGGCCAAGGCCATCACGGTGTACGTGCATGCGGCGACCGGCCCCGACGCCGAGACGCGCATGGCCCGTGAGCTGGAGTTCTGGGGCGAGTCCGACAAGTTAGACACAGCGGCAGTCGGTGGCGCCGCCGATATCGCCGCTGTCGTGAACCGCTACAGAGACGCCGGAGCCGATGCCGTGATCCTGCAACCCACCGCTGACGAACCCGACCTCGAGGGCTTCACGCGGTTCACCGCACAACAGGTCCGCGCTCTGGTGCCATGATATTCGTCAATGCTTTCTTGGCGAGCAAGGCGCCCCGAGGCAGCCCTATCCGCTGAACCGGGTGTACGCACGTCGCCAGAGGAGGATGTTGTCGGCGGTGCGCTGGGGGGGTGGTTGCCACCGGGCAGGTGGGCCGTACCGGTGACGCGAACGCGACGTCCGATCACCGCCGGACGGCTGCGCCTGTATCGACCAGGCTTTGCGTCATGAACAACGCACTTGACGGCAAGGTAGCTCTGGTTACCGGTGGTGGTCGTGGCATTGGCGCTGCTGTGGCGTTGCGCCTGGCCGAGGAGGGCGCCGATGTGGCGCTGACGTTCCAGCACAACCAGCAACGCGCCGACGACGTGGTGGACCAGATCGAGGCCGCGGGACGGCGAGCGATCGCCGTGCAGGCGGACAGTGCCGACCCGGCGGCGGTGGTCGCCGCGGTTGACCGGGTCGCGGGTGAGCTGGATCGGTTTGACATCCTGGTCAACAACGCCGGCGCGTTCCTGCTCGGACCGCTCGAGCAATTGAGCCTGGAAGCGTTCGAACAGACCGTCGCGGTCAACGTTCGGGCGCCGTTCGTCGCCTCGCAGGCGGCGGTGCGCCACATGTCGGCCGGTGGGCGGATCATCAACATCGGCAGCAACGTGGCCGAGCGGGCAGTCTTCCCGGGCTTCTCGCTGTACGCGATGAGCAAGACCGCGCTGATCGGCCTGACCAAGGCTCTCGGACGGGAACTCGGCGGCAGGGCGATCACCGTGAATCTGGTGAACCCAGGGGCCACGGACACCGAACTGAACCCGGCCGACGGCCCGAATGCCGAGACGATCAGCGGGTTCACCGCCCTCGGCCACTACGCGCAGCCAGCCGACGTGGCCGCCGCGGTGGCGTTCCTCGCCGGCCCGGACGGGCGTTACATCACCGGGGCGACGGTCAACGTCGACGGCGGCTTCACCATCTGATCATCGGCTGACCGCCGTCCGGTCCACCCTTACGCACAGCTACGGCCCGTCCCTGCCCGCCCTACCGGGACGGGCCGTACCTCTTGCCGGTTGCTCGAGTCGCGAGCCAGACATTCTCGATTGGGCAGATCGCGCACTGCCGCGCGGCAGCACCAGTGGTCTTCGCCCCTCACGCTCCGATTCATGACTCTCGGCGAGACCGGCCCGCGGTGGGGCCCGGTCGGCGGACGGAGACACGAGCGTCGTCTCTGTAGTATCCGCTCGGCGGGTGAGCAGAGGAGTGGGCATGCAGCCGGACGGTCCGTACAGGTTCACCGAGGTGATGGGCGTCTGCCAGGTGGGCAGGGCCTGGTGGGCCGTCGACGGGCAGGACCGGCTGGTGACCGTCGCGGTGCTCGAACCCGTGGTGGCCGAGGACCCGGCCTGGCGGCGGGCCTTCTCCGGGATGGCCGACGCGCTGGCCGCCCCGGGCGGCGCCGGCGGGCCGTACCTGGCCGCCGACTTCACCGCGCCCGCGCCCTGGGTGGCGTACCCCGCCGACGGGCCCGGCGCCGACCGGCTCTTCCTCGCCCTGGGCCACGAGATCCACAGTGACCAGCCGGCCGAGGAGAGCACCGTGGCGATGCTCCAGGTGCCCACGACCCCGCAGTCGCAGCCGGCGCCGTGGGCGGTGCAGGGCGACCCGACGCAGGTCTCCGCCCCGCCGCAGCCGGTCTCCACGCCCCCGGTCTCGTCGCCCCCGCACCCGGTCTCCACGCCCCCGGTGTCGGCCCCACCCCACCCGGTCTCCACACCCCCGCACCAGATGTCGGGCCCGCCGGTGTCGCCGGCCTACCCGCAGCCGGTGAGCGTCCCGCCGGACGACCCGCTGACCTCCACCGCCCGCCGGATCCAGCCCTCCCCGCCGCCCCGGCGCCGTACCGGGCTCTGGCTCGGGATCGTCGCGCTGGTGCTGGTGGTGCTCGCCGCCGCCGGTGGCGTGGCCGTCTGGGTCGGGTCCGACGACGGCGAGGGCGCCCCGCCGCCGTACACCCTGGAGGAGCGGGCTGTCGCGGTGGCCTCGCCGTCCCTGGTCTACGTGGAGGTCGTCTTCACCGGATACCTCCGGGACAAGCAGACCGGGACGCCGCTGCGGGCGGCGCCGATCACCTTCAACCGCCGTTGCAGCGGTTTCGTGGTGAGTCCCGCCGGCCACGTGCTCACCAACGGCTTCTGCGTGCGGCCCACCGGAGACACCCCGCGGCAGAACGCCCTCTACGCGCTGGGCCGGATCCTGATCCAGGAGAAGAAGCTCGAGCCCGGCAAACTCGACGAGTACGTCGCGCGGCAGCTCAGGACCACCGTCCTCACCGGCATCGACTCGGCGAAGGAACCGGCCGTCCGGCTCTTCGGACAGCTCAACGTGGCCAGGGGCAACCTCACCGAGGGTCCGGCGATTCCCGGCGAGATCGTCCGGACGTGGGATCCGCAGGCGGGCAACGTCGCCCTCGTCAAGCTCGCCCAGGAAGGTCTGCCCGTGGCCGAGCTGAACACGTCGGCCGACCTGTCGGAAGGGACGGCACTGCTCTCGGTCGGGTACGCCACGGGCGAGAAGGACCCCCTCACCGCCGCCTACACCGTCGCGTCCAAGCGGGTGACCGTGACCGGTGCGGGCAGCCTGGGGCCGGTCGCCGTGACCCGGGTCAACGACGACGTGGGGATCCACTCCCGCGGTGGACCGGTGCTCGACACCAACGGCCGGGTCGTCGGCATCCTGGACAACGACGAGACGCTGCCCGACAAGGCCAACCGTCTCGTCGTGCCGGCGTCCACCCTGGACGCGATGCTCGGCGAAGCCGGGGTCACCGACGGCCTCGGCGACACCGACAGGCTCTACCGCAGCGGGCTCGACGACTACTTCGCCGGCCGGTACGCCGAGGCCATCAGCCGGCTCGACACCGTCGCGGCCCGGTCGCCCGCCAACCTCGTCGCGCGGACCTACCGGCAGAACGCGGCGGACCGCCTGAAGATCGAGGGGAGCGACTGAGCCGCGCTCCGGCCGCCCGTTACCCGGGCCGGTCCGTCGCCGCTACCGGCCGCCGCGCAGGAGCGGGAGCGACCGCGGCTGATAGCCGTTGAGGTACCGGGCCGGGTCGGCCTTCAGCACGGAGTCGAGCAGCGTGCCGAAGACGTCGCGGAAGTCCACCGTCGCCCGGAGGTCCCCGTCGTCCAGGTCGACCAGGCTCGGCTGTTCGCCGTACAGGCCACCGGCGACCCCGGGGCCGAGCACGAGGAGCGGACCGGCCGTGCCGTGGTCGGTGCCGTCCGACGCGTTCGCCCGGACCCGGCGCCCGAACTCGCTGTACACCGCCACGGTCACCCGCCGGCCCGCCGGAGTCCTCGCCATCCGGTCCAGGAACGCGGCGAGCGCCTCATCGAGCTGCTTCAGCAACCACTCCTGTCCGACCCGCTCATTGGCGTGCGTGTCGAATCCGCCCAGGCTCACCGAGTAGACCCGGGTGGGCACGCCCGCCTCGACGCACCGGCCGACCAGGGCGAGCTGCGCGGCCAGGGCGCTACCGCCACCGGTCGCGGTCGACGGCAGGGGCGGCGGCTCGCCCGTCGCGGACGGGGCCCCCCGCTCCGCCTGGTGGACGAGCCGGTTGACCTGGAGGAACTCCTGGTGCGCCTGGGCCGCGCGGGCCTGGAGCGCCGACTCGCCGTCCTGGGGCCGCCCCAGCGCGGCGACCATCTCGGCGTCGATGCCGCCCGGGAGATCCAGCCCGCCGACCGCCACACACGCGCCCACCCGCGTCTCACCCACCAGCAGCGGCGGGAGTACCGGCTCGAAGCTGACCGCCGCCTCGGCGGAGGCGTCGGTCCCGTCGAGCCAGCGGCCCACCCAGCCGGTGGGCAGGGGCAGCTTCGGCGACCCCGTCTGCCAGATGTCCATGGACCGGAAGTGGCTCCGGTCGGGCCGGGGATAGCCGACCCCGAGCACCACGGCCAGGCGCCGGTCGTCCCAGAGCCGCTTCAGGCCGGTCAGCACCGGATTCAGCCCGAGCGCGTCGTCGAGACGCAGCACCCGCTCGGGGGGGTACGCCAGCTCGGGGCGGGCGGAATGGTACGCCGCGTCCGCGTACGGGACGACGGTGTTGAGGCCGTCGTTGCCCCCGTACAGGGTGACCAGGACCAGCTTGTCGAGGCCGTCGTCCGCTCCCGACCCGGGGTCGCCGGCGGTGGCGAGCAGTTCGGCCAGGCCCAACCCCCCGGCGGCCAGCGCGGCGGCGCCGCCGGCGCCGGCCGAGGCGAGCAGGAACCTGCGTCGGGTCAACGAGTCCATCTCAGATCACCAGGTACTCCGGGCTCGCCAGCCCGAGGGTCAGCAGCTGCCGCGGATTCCTCGCCTGCTTCAGGGCCAGGTAGGTCCGGGGCGTCCACGTCTCGACCGCGAGGAGGGTCGCCAGCTCCTCGGCGGTCAGGCGGTCGATCTCGGCGAGACCGGCGAGCAGGTCCGCCAGGTTCAGGCGGACCTGCGCCGCGGCCGAATTCAGCCACGCCGTCCCGCTCGGCCAGCCGCCCACGCTCGGTGGGGCGAAGGGGACCTGCCCCAGGCCGCCCAGCCCGGCCAGGATCCGGTTCAACGTGTCCTCCGGCAGGCGGGCGGGTCGGATGCCCAACTGCCGCAGCGCGCCGACGAGCCACTCCACCGGCTGCTTCACCAGCCGGTGGCGACCCGACCGGAACTCGTCGTCCTCGAAGAGGGCCCGCAGCATGCGCATGCCGACGGGGAACGCCGCCCTCATCCGCTGCTCGATGGAACCGGCCATCGGCTCGGTGGAGGAGCCGTACCGGAACCACAGGCGGGACGCGATGAACCGGGCGCAGGCCGGCTGCCGGGCCAGGAGGTCGACCAGCGTGTGGGCGTCGAAGTCGGCGGTGCTGCCGAGGATCGTCTTCGGTCCGGCGTCGTGGACGCCGGGAAAGAAGATGGCCGTCTCCGGGACACCCAGATCGGTCCTCCAGCCGGTCAGCGCCCGGCCCGCCTCCTTCACGTCCCGCTCGGTGTAGTTGCCGATGCCCAGCAGGAACAACTCCATCAGCTCGCGGGCGAGGTTCTCGTTGGGTGCGTCCCTGGTGTTGAGTTGACCGTCGAGCCAGTAGACCAGTGCGGGATCGGAGACCAACTTCCTCGCCATCACCCCGATCGTCGGCGAGCTGCGGATCTTCCGGTGCTGCGCGAGCATGAACTGGGGGCTGCCGACCTTCCGGATCGACGTGGCCCAGTGCCCGTGCCAGAAGAAGATCAACTTTTCGTGGGCCTGGTGGTCGGCGGCCGTCAGCCGGTCCAGCCACCACCGCATGAGCGCGCTGGTGTGCACCCGCCGGGTCGCCTCCGCCGCGGTCCGCTGCTCGGCGGTCGGGTTCGGCAGGTCGTCGAAGGGGTCGCGGCCGAGATCCGGCATCGGTGCGGTGGCGGCGCCCCGGTCCGGCCCGGCCGGTGCCATCAACCTCGACACGGTCGCCGCGTAACCGGCCTTCTTCGCTGCCGCCAGCTCGGACGCCGTCGGGCCGAAGCCCGCCCGCCGCAACAGCATCGCGACGTCATCGCTCATCGTTGTCAACCTACGTGGAGGTCGCGGGATCCCGAGGACCGGTCTCTGCCGTCCACTGTGCCCCGCCGGGCCAGGCGCGCCCATTCTAGCCGGACCTCCTGCTCGCGGTGGCCCCCCGAAACCGGGTCGGGCCGTCGTCCGCGGCTGCCCGGACGCCCCCCGACGGCGCCGACCCGGACGCCCACTATCCGGCCGGCCGGACCACGATCAGGCCGAGCAGGTTCGCGCGGGACCTGCGCAGCGCGCCCACCGTGGCGGCGAGCTGGTCGACCTGGGTGGAGCCGACCCGCGCCAGCACCGCGGTGGCGTCCGTGGCGGTCACCAGGGTCTCCGCTTCCGCGTCCAACAGCAGCGGCGGACCGTTGATGACGACCAGGACCTGGTCCCGCCGACACGACTCCAGCAGGTCGGCCAGCCGGTCGGGCCGCAGCAGCAGCTCGGGCGGTTCCGGTGCGACCCGGCCGGTGGGCAGGACGAAGAGCGGTAGATCCGGATGCCAGTGGACCGCCACGTCGCTGACCGACGCCCCGCCCCGGAGGACGTCGGCCAGGCCGGTGTCGTTGGGGACGGCGAACAGTTCGTGGACCTCGGGGTTCCTCAGGTTCGCGTCCACCAGCACCACGGTCTCGCCGGCCCGGGCGCACGCGATGGCCAGGTCGGCGGCGGTGCCGGCCCCACCGTCACCGGCGGCGCCACCGAGCAGCGTGATGCTGGTCGACGGTTCGCCGATCGCCTGTAGCCGGAGCGTCGTCCGCAGCCGCCGGAAGGCTTCCGCCCGGTCGGAGTTCTCGTCCCACGCCATGACGGGCGCCGCCTTCGGGTCGGCGTCGACCACCCCGACCAGGGCCAGCCCCGCGACCTCGGCGGCGTGGTCCGCGTCCCGGACGGCGCGCTCCCGGGCGTACGCCGTGAGCGCCGACGCCGCCGCCACGAGCAGACCACCGGCGAGACCGAGGCCGACGTTGGTCAGCGGCCGCGGCGAGTCCGGGGCCGGTGGCGTGGTCGCCCGCCGTACGACGGACACCTTGACCGGCGGCGCGTCGACGCCGGTCGGCCGCTCCAGCCGGCCGATGTAGCCGGGGAACTCGTCCGCGATCGCGTTGGCGATGTCCCGGGCCCGTTCGGGATCCGCATCGCCGACCTCGACGGTCAGGACCGCCGTGCTGGCCTTCCCCGTCACCTCGACCTGTGCCGTCAGCTCCTCCGGGGAGTACGGCAGGTCCAGCCGGTCGATCACCGTCGCGGCGACCTCGGGACTGTTGCCGATCTCGGCGTACGACCGGACGCGTTGCAGGATGTAGTTGCCGCCGGTGTCGAGCTGGCGGATGTCCTTCGTCGGGAAGTTCGGCGAGAAGAACAACTGCACGTCCGCCTTGTAGACCGGGGTCTGGAGCACGGAGGCCAGGCCGCCGCCCAACCCGCCGAGGAGGACGAGCGTGAGCACCGCCCAGCGGTACCGGAGCAGTGCCCGCAGCTGGTGACGGGGCGTCAGCCGGGTCCACTGACCGACCGCCGAGCGCGACCTGTCGACGACGCCACGCAGACCCGGCCGCTGCGGCGGGGGGTCCGTCGCCGGGATGACCGCGTCGGCGGGCCGGAGTCCGTCCGAAAGCCTCACTGTTGATCCTCACTCGCTTCGGCCGGCCGCCCACCGGAGGCCGGGCCCGACTCGTACGTTCGTGCGCCCGGTCGCACCGACGATCCCGGGCTCCCCGCGGCGGTGCTGCTCATCGCGCCCCGGCGAGCAGCGCCTCGGCCGGCGCCGGCGGCTCCCGCCCCGCCGTCCCTGCCGCGCCCGGATCCTCGCCGACGGCCAGGCCGGCCGCCAGGATCAGCACGGCGACGGCGCACGGCCACAGGTAGAAGTCGAAGAAGGAGATCTGCACCGCGATCCCCACGACCAGCATCCGAGCCGCCGTCGACCTCGACCGGACCAGCAGGGCCACCAGTATGGCGAGGAAGGGCAGGAGGGTGAGCAGCCCGAAGTCGTACCAGAGGGTGAGGTAGCTGTTGTCGAAGGTCTGCGCCAGGTGGTCGCCGATCCCGACCTCCTGGAAGAACCGGACGTGCGCCTCCGGTCCCAGGCCGAACAGCACCGTGTCGTAGCTCTCCCGCAGGCCGGACCACGCCGCGTCGAACCGGCTGTACCGGGCGGTGGCCGAGCTCGACCCGGTCATGTTGGACAGCCGGGAGTCGACCATGTCGAGCGCGTTCCGGACCGGGGCAGGACGGACCACCAGCAGGCCCGCGCCGACCAGGGCGCCGACCGCCAGGACAGCGACACCACGGCGGGTCACCTTCCGTTCCTGGGCGAGGTACCAGACGACGACCGCACCGGCGATCCCGAACCAGGCGCTACGGGAGCCGGAGAGCAGCAGGCCGACCGCGCCGGCGGCGAACGGCACCTGCCACAGCCGCCCGCGCAGGGCGATCGCGACGCACATCGACATCATGCACCAGGTGCCGTAGACGATTGGGTGGCCGACCGTGCCCACCGACCTGCCCTCGCCCGCGGACGAGGTGAACGCGTTGCTGGTCGCCAGGTCGTCGAGGACCAACCAGGTCCCGGTCACGCGCTGGTGGATGGCGAGGAGCGCCACCGGCACCCCCGCCCACGCGAACGCCCTCGCCAGGCGCCTGAGCGCCGGCGGGTCCTGCCGTGCCTCCTCGACCACGTGCCAGGCGATGACGGCGTAGCAGACGAACGGCGCGAGCGCGAAGACCAGGTCCTTCGGTCCCCGCCAGTGCGCCAGGGCGGCGAGGAGACCCGCCGCCGGCAGGGCGAAGGCGGCCATCCCGACGGAGGCCAGCGGGACGTCCGGGTGGAACCGCTGGAGGCGCCCGAACAGGGCGATGGCCGTCGCCGCCAGCAGGACGACCCACACGGGTTTGGTGGGGTAGCCCGGATCGGCGGTGACCGGCACGAGGAGCAGCACCGCGAAGAGCGCGTGGTTCAACCGGGACGGGGTCCCGAGCCCCCAGAGCAGCAGCGCGGCCAACCCCAGGACGCCCAGCAGGACGGGCCGCCAGCCGGCCAGGAGCCCCACCGTCACCGCCAGCACGGCGGGCAGGCCGAACGTTCTCACGGATCCGGTCACGACAGCTTCGCCCGCAGTTGTTCGAGGTGGGCGACGAACGCCGGCGCCGACGAGGGGGCCGCGTTCAACTCGTGCGCCCGTCGTAGCGCCGCGGACGTGAGCCGGTCGACGCCGTCGTCGTCCCCGGCCAGGGAGAGCAGGGTCCGCGCCAACGCCTCGGCGTCGGGTTCCACCAGCACACCGCCCCCTTCGGCGAGGAGTTCGGTGGTGGCCCCCGCCCGGAACCCGATCACCGGCGTCGCCGACATGAGCGACTCCAGCGTCACCCGTCCGTACGCTTCGTTGCGGGACAGCATCAGGGTCGCATCGGCCTCGGCGTAGAGGGCGTGCGGATCGTCCGTCCACTCGGTGACCTCGACGAGGTGACCGACGCCGTGCTCCTCGGCGAGCGCCCGGAGTGCGCGCTGCGCGGCCGGGTCACCGACCCCGGCCAGCTTCAGCGCCAGGGGCCGTCCCGCCCTGGCGCAGCGCCCCAGCGCCTCGATGGCGTCCGCCTGCCCCTTCTCGGGGGTGTAGCGCCCGAGCAGGACGAGCCGCTCCAGCTTCGCCCGGCCACGGCGACCCTCGGCCACCCGGTCCCGGGCGAGGGGCGCGACCGACGGGGGGATCACCCGCAGCCGCTCCCGGGCGGCGGGAGCCGCGGCCAGCAGCTGGTCGGCGACGTACTGCGAGATCGCGACGATGCCGTCCGCCAGGCCGGCGATCGTCCGGGCGATCGTCGCCCTCGGTACGGCGGAGCGCAGGCTCGGGTTGGTGAGCAGGCTCTCCCTGATCGTCCAGACGTGGGGGAGCCCGGCCATCCGGGCGGCGATCGCGCCGGCCGGGACGACGGCCGAGTTGGTGACGACCAGGTCCGGTCCCACCCGCCGCAGGTAGCGCAGATACCGGGGAACGGAGGCCGCCGCCTGTCCCGAGCGGACCAGGCCGACCAGCGGCGTGTGCCGCCGTCCCATCCACAGCCGGGTCGGCAGGACCACCACGTCGGCGCCCACCCGCACGAGTTCGGCCCGCAGCGGGCCCTCCGCCGGTATCGAGACGGTGGCCCGGTGGCCCCGGACCTCGACCGCCTCCCGCACCAGCGCGATCAGCGAACGCTCCGCGCCCATCAGGTCCGCCGAGTGGCTCACGAACAGGATGTGCACCCTAGAACCTCTCGGTGGGGCCGTGCACGCCCCGCAGGCCGTCCCAGTACCCGGCCAGGACGGCCAGCGAGGCGCGTCTGCCCTCCCGGCCGCCGACGGCGATCCGCCACAGCGACCGGGCCAGGTTCCGGTAGTGGATCGGCTCCTCGAGCAGCAGCCTGCGCAGCGGACGGGGATAGTGCTTGCGCACGTAGAGGAGCTCGTTGCGGTGGTGGTAGTACCGGGCCCGGGGGCTGGATCCGCTGAGGCTGCCGCCCCGCTCGTGCCAGACCTCGGAACCGCACACGAACCCGATCCGGCCGCCCGCCACGCTGATCCGCCGGACCAGGTCGAACTCCTCCTTGTAGTGGAAGAACCGCTCGTCGAACAGGCCGACCCGGACGACCCAGGACAGGCGCATCAGCAGCGCGGCGCCGGTGACCATGTCCACCTCGTGGGCGCCCTCGGCGCAGCCGGCGCAGCGGAACGGGCGGACCTTGCCCTTCGGCAGCATGGCGGCGACGACGTAGGGTTCGGCGCTCGGATCGCTCGGCTCGGCGGAGGTCGTCTGCAACGACGTCGCAACCACGAACCGGTCCGCCTGGCCGAGCAGGGTGGCCAGCGCGTCCGGCCGGGGCACGCAGTCCGCGTTCAACAGCCAGACCCAGTCGGCGCCCCGGGCCTGAGCCTCCCGGATGCCCGCGTTCATGCCACCCGCGTAGCCCAGGTTGCGGTCGAGCCGCAGCAGGGTGGCGGGCCCGGCCGCCCCCGCCAGCTTCTCGACCGAGTCGTCGCTCGAACCGTTGTCGACGATGACGACCTCGAGTGCGGTGCTGCCGTCGAGGACCGCCCGGAGACAGCGCAGGGTGTCGTCCGCGCAGTTCCAGTTGAGGATGACGGCGACGACTGTTTCAGGCACTGGTGCCAACCTCACTCTTCATGGACCCGGTCGGGGTGTCCGGCGCGGGCCGCGCCGCGGAGCGCTTCCCGAGGACGACGGCGGTGGCCGTGCTGTGCAGCGCGAACAACACGACGGAGACGAGGGCGACGCCCACGGCCCCGAACTCGGCGGCGGTGAGCGAGTATCCGCCGATCGCCACCACGGCGGTGCCCGCGGCGATCACCGCGGTCGCGCGTTCGCCGCCGAGGTTGACCAGCCGGGCGCTCAGGATCTTGCCGAAGGTCACCGCGATGCTGCGCGCCACCAGCACGAGGCCGAGCAGGAGGGCGGCCTCGTACCCGCTGGTGAGCACGCCGATCGCCGCCAGCCCGACCAGGACCAGCACCCCCATGCCGGCGGCGAGGTACAACGCCCGGCGCAGCACCGCGCGCAGCCGGTCGGTCGAGCCGTCCGCATGGTCGCCGAGGGTCCGCTGCGCCGCGACGACCGCGCCGGCCTGGGTGAACTCGATCGCCGCCACGGCCAGCGAGTACACGGCGAGCACGTCCGGTCCCTGGTGACGGGCCAGTGCCAGCTGGTCGAAGCGGTAGGTGAAGACCTGGGCCACCGCCCCCGCGTGGGTCAGCCCCAGCCGGGCGACCCGTTCCCGTGGAGGTGACGCCCGTCGGGCCAGCGGGGCCAGCGACGGCCCGTGCGTCGTCCACAGCGCCAACGCCATCAGCGCCTGGCATCCCAGCCAGGCGAGCAACCATAGCTCCGCCTCCTCGACGGAGGCGAGGATCAGCAGCACGTAGAGCGCCGGCGCGATGGCGGCGAAGGCGGCGCGGTACCGGTAGACGCTCAGGAACTCACCGAGGGTGAGTCCCGCCGCGGCGGGGACGTTGCTCGCCGCGATGCACGCCGCGCCGACGGCGGCGATGCGCGGGTCGGCCTCCTCCGCGTAGCGCGCGAAGGTCCAGGCCAGCACCGCCGTCAGGGGCACGGTGGCGAGGTAGAGGACCAGGCTGCGCCGCCCGGCCCGCTCGTCCAGCCACTGCCGGCCCTGCGCCAGCAGGAACGTCTCCAGCGACAACCCGCCGACCGCCACGCCGGTGGCGGCGCTGGTCGTGGTCGCCACCAGCAGGCCGCGTTCGGCCGGCGGGAGGGCGACGCTGAGCAGGATGGCGACGCCGGACATCGCCAACGCCGCGACGTACATCAGGGTGGCGCTGCCCGTCACCTGCCGGACCGCACCCCGCACCGACCGGGTCATGCGAGCAGTCCCGCGACCGTGCCCCGGACGACCGCGGTCGCCGCCTTCGGGCCGGCCACCACCAGCGCCCGGCCCGCGTAGAGGAGCCGGGCCAGCGCCGCCAGGGGAAGCCGCCGGCGGTGGTGCTTCCGGAAGAAGATCATGCAACTGCGGCTGGCGTGGAAGTACGTGGTGAGCGACTTGGCCCGCAGGTCCCGGCTCGCGCCGGTCGCGCCGCCACCGGCGTGGTCGACCTGGAGATCGGCGACCACGGTGACCGGGATGCCGAGGCGGGCGGCCCGGACCGCGACGTCCGCCTCCTCGTAGAAGAGGAAGAAATCCTCGGTGAAGCCGTCCAGCTTCTCGAACGCCGCGCGGGTGAGCAGGACGGAATGGCCGGCGACGTAGGTCAGGGTGCGCGACGGTCCGGCCGGCGGCTGCCCGCTGCGGCCGGTCCACAGGTCGAGCGTGTCCAGGTCGGGACGGGTGCCGCCGGCCGCGTCGACGCTGGTCGTGGCGCCGATCGCGCAGTCGCCGGCCCGGCGCACCTGAAGTGCCGACGCGAGGGCGCCGCCGGTGATCCTGGTGTCCGGGTTGAGGACCCAGACGACGTCGGCGCCCGCTTCGAGGAGCCAGCGCGCGGCCCGGTTGTTGCCCGCGGCGTAGCCGACGTTGCCGTGGCCGTGGATCACGCGGACCAGCAGGCCGTGCCGGCGCGCGAACTCGGCCACCGGTTCGAGTTCCCGCCGCTGGTCGCTGTTGTCGACGATCGCGACGGCGACCCGTGGCCGGGTACCGGTGTGGTGGGCGACGAGCGAGCGGACGAGTCCCGCGCAGTCGTCGGCGGACCGGTAGTTGACGATGGCGATTCCGAGGGTGCCCACCGCGGCGTCCCCGCCGCCGCTACCCGACGACATCCGCCACCCACCCCGAGAACGCCGCGGCGAACGCCGCTTCGGAGAACCTCGCGGCGTTGGCGCCGATCCGGTCCTGGTGCAGCTCGCCGACCCGCGCGGTGAGCGCCGCGAAGTCACGCGGGTCGGTGGCGTCGACGAGGAAGCCCGTCTCGCCGTCGACCACCGTCTCCAGCAGGCCGCCGCGACTGATGCCGATGACCGGCGTGCCGCACGCCTGCGCCTCGACCGGGATGATGCCGAAGTCCTCGTGGACCGGGAAGAGCAGGGCCCGGGCGCCCCAGTAGAGCTGCCGTAGCCGTTCCCTGCTCGGCCTGACCTCGATGGTGACGGGCACGTCGGCGCGCTCCGCGAGACGTCGCAGGTTGACCTCCTCCGGCCCGGAGCCGGCGATGACCACCGGCAGCCCGGCGGCCTCGGCGATCGCGATGATCAGGTCGAACTTCTTGTAGGGGATCCACCGGCCCACGCCGAGCAGGTAGTCCCTAGGCTGGGCCCGGTCGGCGGCCGGCGCGGAGGAGAAGAAGGCGACGTCCACCGGCGGGTTGATCACGACAGCGTCGCGTCGCCAGTAGTGGCGGATCCGCCCCTGCACCTCGCGGGAGTTGGCCGCGTAGCTGTGGACGTGCCGGCTGAACCGGACGTCGACGGCCTGGAGCGCGCGTCGTGGCAGGGCGAGCAGGGGGCTGGAGCCCCGGCCATCGAAGGCGGGGCTCCAGAGGTACCGGGCCGGCGCGTGGACGTAGCTCAGATACCGGGTCGTCTCGGGCGGCCCCAGTTTCACCGTGTGCGCGAAGGCGTGGCTGGACGAGAGGACCACGTCGAACCGCTGGCGGGTGAGGGTCCGCCAGGTCATCGGCATCAGGGGAAGCGCCAGCGCCTTGCTGTGCCGGACCGGGGTCCGGGCGAGCCACGACTCCCGCAGGCCCGGCTCCTCGACGCCACGGTCCTTCCACAGCACGAACCGCTCCGCGTGCGGGACCAGGCCGGCGATGTTCCGGAAGACCTGCTCCGAGCCGCCGGTGGCGCCGAACCACTCGTGGACGAGCGCCACGGACGAGCCGGACAGCGCGCCGAGCCCGTGCTGACCGGCCTGCGGGGTGGGCCCCGTGGTCGTGCTCACCACCTTGAACTCCTTGTCGGGTGAACCTGCTGTGGCTTCGCGGCGGCGGTCGGGTCCGGTCAACGACCGCCACCCCGAAAGACCTCCGCCACCGTACGCAGCACGATCCTGATGTCCAGCCACAGCGACCAGTTCTCGACGTAGTAGTTGTCGAACCGGGACCGGTCGGAGATGGGCGTGTCCCCACGCAGGCCGCTGACCTGCGCCAGCCCGGTCAGCCCCACCGGCACCCGGTGGCGCGTCGGGTAGTCCGGGTACGCGGCCGAGAACTTCTCCACGAAGTACGGCCGCTCCGGTCGCGGCCCGACCACGCTCATCTCGCCGCGCAGGATGTTCCACAGCTGCGGCAGTTCGTCCAGCGACGTACGGCGCATGAACCGTCCGATCGGCCCGATCCGCCGGTCGTGCGCGATCGACCAGGTGGTCTGCGACTCGTGCTCGTCGGCCGGGCGCATCGACCGGAACTTGATGACCTGGAACGGCTTGCCGTACCGGCCGATCCGCTCCTGGCGGAAGAAGATCCCGCGACCGCCGTCGAGGAACGTCGCCACCGCGCAGAGCAGGAGCAGTGGGCTCAGCACGAGCAGCGCGAGCGAGGCCAGCACCACGTCCGAGGCCCGCTTGATCGCCCATCGTGGACCGGAGAGCGTGAGGTCACCGATCCGCACGATGGGGAAGGCGCCGACGTGGTCGGGATATCCGCCCTGTGACCCGGACCCCCAGAGGCGGGGAACGGCCCAGAGGTCACAGCGGGCGCTGGCCGGACGCAGGAGGTAGTCCATCACCGTCGCGTCCGGACAGTCCGGGTCGGCGATGACCAGGACCTCGCACTCCACCAGCCGGACCAGCTGCTCCAACTCGTCGAGGGTGCCGATCAGCGGCAGCCCGTTGTCCCGCCGCGACGGCGCGTCGACGCAGCCGACGAAGCGCAGGCCGTACTGGGGGTAGCGGCGGAGCAGCCGGGCCAGCTCCGCGCCGATCGGGCCGCCGCCGACGATGATGGCGTTGTGCTCCATCCAGCGGCGCTTGCGCGCCACGATGGTGAGCGTCCTGGTGCCGGCGCGGCCGACGATCACCAGCCCCGCGGAGAGCGCCACGCCGTGCATGAACCCGCTGACGTACGGCACCGAGTCGTGGCGGTAGGCCGCGATGATGGCCACCACCGCGCCGCAGGCCAGCAGGCGTCCGCAGAGGGCGGGCAGCTCGTCGAGGATGCTGAGGTGACGCCGGGCCCGGTAGAGCCCGCCGGTGGTGAAGACCGCCACCGCGAGGGCGGCGTTGGCCAGCGTCCCGCGCCAGTAGTCCTGGCTCAGCAGCAGGGGAGCGAGCAGCGCGGTGAGGTCGACCGGGAGGGTCAGCATCCAGGCCCGCAACCCGCGGGTCCGCTCCGAGGCGCGGGAACTCGCGTACGGCAGCACCGCGGTGGTGTCGAGACCGGCGTGCGTCCGTTGCGGCCGCGTCGTGATCGCAGCCGGATCTCTGGTCGCCGGATGGCCGGACATTGTGGATTCTCCCCCGTGACGGCCCGGCGCCCGTTCGGGGCGAGACGCCGAGCGATCGAAGGATACGATCGTCTCGGTCAATTCACCACAGCCGGCAGGGCAGAGGGAAGTCCTATTTTCCGGCGGATGCGATCCGATCGACCGAATCGCTGCGGACCGCGTCGAACAACTCCCGGGCCCTGGCGTTGTCCGGGAACACCACGCTCTCGCTGCCCACCCGGCCGGTGCCCTTCACCGGGCAGGTGTAGAAGCCGAGGTTGCCGCCGCGCAGGTGGCGCAGCTCCGTCGCCAGGTCCACCAGCGACATCGACCTGTCGACCGCGACCGCGTCGGCCGTGGCCTTGACGAACGAGTTCAGCCTGGTGGGGCTGCCCAGCGTGCCGCCCGAGGCCGCCTTGTCGAGGATCGCCTTGATGACCTGCTGCTGGTGCCTGATCCGGGCGAAGTCGCCGTCGGCGAACGCGTAGCGCTCGCGGGCGTAGTCCAGCGCGGCGGCCCCGTCCATGGTCTGCCGGCCCTTGACGAACTCGCGCCGGCCGTCGGGGTTGAGCGAGTGGGTGGAGGTGAAGCTCCGCTCCACGTCGACCTCGATGCCGCCCAGCGCGTCGACGATCTCCTTGAAGCCGGCGAAGTCGACCATCGCCACGTGGTCGACGCGGACCCCGGTGAACTTCTCGACCGTCTGCACCATCAGCGGCACGCCGCCCCACGCGTAGGCCGCGTTGATCTTGGCGGCACGGCCGCCCCGGCCCTCCTTGGAGCGCGGGACGTGCGTCCAGGTGTCGCGCGGGATCGAGATGAGCTGGGCGCTCGACCGGTCCTTCGGCAGGTGGGCGAGGATGATGGTGTCGCTGCGGGAACCCCCGGCGTTCCCCGGGTCGCGGGAGTCGCTGCCCAGGATCATGATGTTCATCGCGCCCTTGGCGACCACCTGCGGACGGGACTCCTCGGGCACCCCGGTGAACGCGTCGACCCGGTCGATCGAGGAGTTGACCGAGCGGTAGTACAGGCTTCCCGCGAGGACACCCCCGCCGGCCAGCAGCGCCAGCGCCAGCAGCACGATCAGGGCGATCCGCCGGCCGCGGCGGCGGCGCGGAGCCGGAGCCGACGACCGGCCGGCAGCTTCGCCGTCCCCTTCGGACCCGGCGGAGGGCGGTTCGGGGTCGGCGAGCCGCTGGCGATCGGACATGGCCGCGATGCTACTGATTCACGTTCGGCCGCGGGGACCCTCGCCCGGCCGGTCAATCCTGGCCGCCGGGTCGGCGGATCGAAACTTTCCTCGCCACTGTTCGGCTTCTCCTGGTAGAACGCTCGTGTGGACGCAACGACGCTTCGCCGGGCCATCGCCCGTACCCGCCTCGCACCGGTGGCCGCCTTCCCCAAGCGGCTGGCCCGGGTCGCCCGGTACGACGCCAAGGTGCTGCGCACCTCCGCCCGATGGCTGGTCACCTCCCGGGAACACCACAACTACACCTACGACCTGACCGCGCTCAGCCGCCAGCACCTCGCCTGGTTCGTCAGCGTCGTCTGCGACGTCCCGGTCAAACAGGTCCGCGCGTACGTCGAGGAGATCGAGTCCGACGACACGCTGCGCGGCCACATCGAGCGGGCCACCGCCGGCGCCGCGCGCCGCGGCCTCGCCGACCGGAAGGTCCGGTACGCCCGCCGGGTCGGCTGGTACGCCATCGTCCGGGCCACCCGCCCGGCGCACGTCGTCGAGACGGGCGTCGACAAGGGGCTGGGCAGCTGCGTGCTGGCCGCCGCGCTGCTGCGCAACGCCGCCGAGGGGCACCCCGGCCGGGTCACCTCGCTGGACATCAACCCCGAGGCCGGCTACCTGGCCCGCACCGCGCCCTGGTCGGAGGTGGTCGACCTGGTGATCGGGGACTCCATCGCCTCGATCGCCGCCCTGGACCGGCCGGTCGACCTGTTCCTGCACGACAGTGACCACAGCCGCGCCCACGAGAAGCGTGAGTTCGAGGCGGTGGAGCCGAAGCTCGCCCCGGGCGCGCTCCTGCTGACCGACAACGTCACGCACACCGACGTGCTGGCCAAGCACGCCGAGCGCACCGGGCGGCGATTCCTCGCCTACCGGGAGACCCCACGCGAGCACTGGTACCCCGGGGACGGGATCGGGGCCGCCTGGTGAGGCTCGCCTCCGTGCACACGTACCCGGTCAAGGGGTGTCACCGCCTCGACCACGACGGCGCCCGGGTCGAGCCGTGGGGCCTGGCCGGCGACCGGCGCTGGATGGTCATCGACGCCGACGGCGTCGGCGTCACCCAGCGGGAGACCACGGAGCTGGTCCGGCTGCGCGCCGTGCCGCGCGACGGGGGCCTGGTGCTGACCGCCGCCGGCCGCCCCGAACTCGACGTCGCCGAGCCGGGCGGCGACGCCACCGTCGCGGTACGGGTCTTCGGCAACCGGCTGCCGGTCGACGCGGTCCCCGCCGGCCCGGCGGCCGACGACTGGCTCACCGCCCTGCTCGGCCGGTCGGTCCGCCTGGTCCACCTGCGTCACCCCGCCCGGCACCTCGCCCCGGGCAACCGCGCCCACGACACCGGCGGCCAGGTCAGCTTCGCCGACGAGTACCCGCTGCTGCTGGCCGCCACCGCCTCCCTCGACGCGCTCAACGACTGGCTCGCCGAGGCCGGCGAGGAGCCCGTCCCGATCACCCGGTTCCGTTCCAACCTGGTGGTCGAGGGCGCGCCCGCCTGGGCCGAGGACGGCTGGGCCGGGCGGCGGCTGCGGGTCGGCGCGGCGGTGTTCCGCGCCGCCGGGCCGTGCGACCGGTGCGTCGTGACCACCACCGACCAGGAAACGGGGGTACGTGGCCGCGAGCCGCTGCGCACCCTGGCCCGGCACCGCAACATCGGGCGGAAGCTCCTCTTCGGACTGCACCTGGTGCCGGAGACGCCCGGCGTGGTGGCCGTCGGCGATCCGGTCACGGTGGACGGCTGAACGGGGCTTGCCGACCCGGCTCGCGGACATCGATGATGGTGTCAACGGTCACTCCGACGGAGGAGTCGAGATGCAGGTCGTCCACCAACCCCGCGTGGCCTGGGACATGGCCCGGTTGATCGTCGCCGCGGCCGACGACGACGCGCTTCTCGGCTGGCTCGGCACCGAGCTGGGCGGGCTGCTCGGCCCGGACTGCGCGCGAGCCCTGCGCGACACCCGGGACCGGCTCCGCGTGTCCGGGGGCGTCGACCGGGCCCCGATCGAGGCGGGCCGGTGGCGGGTCCGGCTGGAGGACCTGCTGCGTACCCGCCCGGAGACGGCCGAGCCGCTGCGCTCGCTGGCCGTGGTCGGGTCCGGGCTGCTGGCCGGTCGGCGCGGCTGACCGACTCCGCTGCGGGCGGTGCCGCCCTCGGGTGGGCGGTCCGCCGCGAAGGTGGGTCAGGCGAGGTCGCGCCACATGAGGATCTCGTCCCGGTGGTCGCCGTCGGCCAGCCGCAGGGCGCCCGGCAGGCGTCCCACCTCGCGGTAGCCGAGCCGGGTGTAGAACTCCTCCACGCCCAGCCCGCCCCGGACCGTGACGTGCAGCGCCTGCCAGCCCAGTTCGGGGGCGCGCCGTTCGGCCTCGCGCATCAGGGCGACGCCGTGGCCCCGGCCCTGGGTGTCCGGGTGGACCATCACCCGCTTCAGGGTGCCCCAGTGCGACTTCAGGCGGAACCGGTTGTCCGCGAGGATCAGTACGCCGATCGGGCGCTCGCCGTCGTACCCGACCAGCAGCCGGTCCGGTCCGTCGGTGATGTCGGCGAAGGTCTCGTCGGCGACCGCGCGGACCTCGGCGGCGGTGACCGGGGCGACGAAGCCGACCGCGCCGCCGGCGTTGGTGACGTCCACCCAGAGGGCGATGATCCGCTCGCGCAGGTCGGCGGTGAGGTCGGGGTCGAGGACGAAGCGCAGACTCACGCCGGTCATCCTGGCGAACCGGCGCGGCGTGAGCCCGCGATCGTGACGCGCCCGACAGCGCTGCCTGGTGCGGGAGAGGGGATTCGAACCCCCACGTCCTTTCGGACAATAGGACCTAAACCTACCGCGTCTGCCGTTCCGCCACTCCCGCCGGTCCGCTGAGTCTAGAGCGTCCGGCCGCAGCGGTGTGGAGTCCCGCCCCCGGCGGGGGCCGACGGTAGTGGCCCGGCGGGACGCCTCAGTCGAGGCCGAGGTCGCGGCGCAGCTTCGCGACGTGGCCGGTGGCCTTGACGTTGTAGAGCGCCCGCTCGATCTTGCCGTCCGGGTCGATGACGAACGTGGAGCGGATCACCCCCGTCACGGTCTTGCCGTACAGCTGCTTCTCGCCGTACGCGCCGTACGCGGTGAGGACCGACCGGTCGGTGTCGGCGACGAGCGGGAAGGTGATGGCGTCGCGGTCGCGGAACTTGGCGAGCTTCTCCGGCTTGTCGGGGGAGATGCCGACCACCGCGTAGCCGGCGGCCTGGAGCGAGGCGAGAGAGTCGCGGAAGTCGCACGCCTGCTTGGTGCAGCCGGGCGTCATCGCCGCCGGGTAGGCGTACAGGATGACCCGGCGGCCGCGCAGGTCGGCCAGGGAGAGCGTCTCGCCGGTGTCGGTGGGCAGGCTGAACTCGGGGGCGGGGTCACCGGGGGTGAGGCGGTCGGGCGCGGTCATGGCAGAGACCCTACCGCCGGGCCGACCGGCGTCGGGCCGCCCGCGCCGGACCACATGGTGATCAACACCATGCTTGTTGCCATGCCTTGGCAACAACCAGGCCCGGGAAATAGGCTGCGCGGTGTGGACACCCTGGCGATGCACATCTCGAACGGGATCATCAACGGTCCCGTGGCGGGGATCTTCGCGGCCGTCGCGCTCGCCGCGCTGACCTTCTGCGTGCTGCGCGGCCGACGCGACCTGGACGACCGGCTGGCTCCGATGGCCGGCCTGGTCGCCGCCTTCATCTTCGCCGTGCAGATGCTCAACTTCCCGATCTTCACCGCCGGGGTGAGCGGCCACCTGCTCGGCGGCGCGCTCGCCGCCCTGCTGGTCGGCCCGTGGGTGGGCGCGCTCTGCGTGGCGGTGGTGCTGATCGTCCAGGCGCTGGTCTTCGGCGACGGCGGCGTGGCGATGCTCGGCCTGAACATCACCAACATGGCCCTGCTCGGCACCGCGGCGGCGTACCTGCTGATCGCGCTGCTGCTGCGGGTGCTGCCGCGGACCCCGGGCGGGCTGGGCGTCACCGCGTTCGTCTCCGCGCTGGTGAGCGTGGCGGTCGCCGCCCAGGGCTTCGTCCTGCAGTACTGGCTGGGCGGCACCACCGACCTCGGTGGCAACATCACCGGGCTGGCCGGCACGATGGCCGTCGCGCACCTGCTGATCGGCGTCGGCGAGGGCCTGATCACCGCCACCACCGTGGTCACCGTCGCCAAGGTGCGTCCCGACCTGGTGTACGCGCTGCGCGCCCTGAAGCCGGCCACGCCGGCGCCCGTCCCGGTTGTCGGAGGTGTCCGGTGAGGAAGCGTTCCTGGGGTTTCGTCGCGGTCGGCCTGCTGGTCGCGCTCCTGCTGGCCGGAGTGGTCAGCAACTACGCCTCGGCGCACCCCGACGGACTGGACTCCTCGCTGCTCAAGGGCTGCACCGTCGACGCCGACGACCGCATCACCGGCGGTTCCTGCCCGGCCCAGCAGGCGAAGGACCACGAGCTGGCCGACAGCCCGCTGGCCGACTACGGCGTGCGTGGGATCGACAACGGTTTCCTCTCCACCGGGCTCTCCGGCGTGGTCGGGGTGCTGCTCACCTTCGCCATCGGCGGCGGCGCCTTCTGGCTGCTGCGCCGCCGCGCGCCGGCCGGCGCCGAGGCGACCGGCGAGGACCGGCGGCCCGCCGGCCACGTCGGCTGAGCCGGGGGTACGGCGATGGGCGCGGGGCACGCGCACGTCCTCTACCGGGATGCCGGTTCCCCGGTGCACCGACTGCCGCCCGAGGTGAAGATCGCGGCGATGGTGCTCTTCACGCTCGCCGTGGTGGCCACCCCGCGCGAGGCGTTCTGGGCCTTCGGTGGGTACGCGCTGCTGGTCGCCGGGGTCGCCGCGCTGGCCCGGGTCGGTGCCCGCTGGCTGCTGCTCCGCTCGATGATCGAGCTGCCGTTCGTGCTCTTCGCGGTGGCGTTGCCCTTCCTCGGCGCGGGGGAGCGGACGGAGCTGGCCGGGCTGAGCCTCTCCGTCGACGGCCTGTACGGGGCGTGGAACATCGTCGCCAAGGGCACGCTCGGCGTACTCGTGTCGCTGTTGCTGGCCGCGACCACGACGACCCGGGACCTGATCCTCGGCCTGGACCGGCTGCGCTGCCCGCAGATCCTCACCCAGATCGCCACCTTCATGCTGCGCTACCTGGACGTCCTGGTCGGTGAGGCCCGCCGGATGCGGGTGGCCCGGGTCTCCCGCGGCGACGACCCGCGTTTCCTCTGGCAGCTGCGCGGCTTCGCGGCGGGGGTGGGCGCGCTCTTCCTGCGCGCCTTCGAGCGCGGGGAGCGGGTCTACCTGGCGATGCTGTCGCGCGGATACTCCGGGCGGATGCCGGCGGTCTGGCAGGGCGCGGGCGCGGCCACCGCCGGGCAGTGGCTGGCCGCGGCCACCGTGCCGCTGGTCGCGGTCACCATCGCCGCGACCGCCGTCGTCCTGACATGATCGGATACGTGCAGACCGCTCCCTCGCTGGACGTCCGTGGCGTCCGGTACGCCTACCCGGACGGCCACGTCGCCCTCGACGGGGTGGACCTGACCGTGCCGCGCGGTGAGCGGGTGGCCCTGCTCGGTCCCAACGGCGCCGGCAAGACCACGCTGGTGCTGCACCTCAACGGCATCCTCACCCCGACGGCGGGGACGGTCAGCGTCGGCGGGTTGACGGTGAGCCGGGACCGGGCCGAGCTGGCCGAGGTCCGGCGCCGGGTCGGCATCGTCTTCCAGGACCCGGACGACCAGCTCTTCCTGCCCACCGTCGCAGAGGACGTGGCGTTCGGCCCGGCCAACCTGGGGCTGCGCGGCGCGGAGCTGGCCGAGCGGGTCGACGAGGCCCTCGCGGCGGTGGGGATGGGCGAGCACCGGGACCGGGCACCGCACCACCTCTCCTTCGGGCAGCGCCGTCGGGTGGCGGTCGCCACGGTGCTCGCCATGCGCCCGGAGATCCTGGTGCTCGACGAGCCCTCGTCGAACCTCGACCCGGCCGCCCGGCGGGAGCTGGCGGAGATCCTGCGCGGCCTGCCGGTGACGCTGCTGATGGTCACACACGACCTGCCGTACGCCGCCGAGCTCTGCGACCGGGCGGTCATCCTCGACGCCGGCCGCATCGTCGCCGACGCCCCCACCCTCGACGTCCTGACGGATCCGGACCTGCTCTCCCGCCATCGCCTCGAACTTCCCTACGGATTCAGCCCCCGCTCCCTCCCCCGCCCCTGACCCCCGGCGGGGCGGGCGGGTGGTGAGCGGTCAGGTGTGCGTCGGGGCGGGGTGCGGGATGGTGGCGGGGGTCGTGCGGCCGGCGGCGTGCAGGCGTAGGACGCCCGCGCCGACCGCACCGGCGCCGGCGGCGAGGACCAGGGTGACCAGCAGCCGCGCCCCGGTGGCCGGCCACGGCACGGGCACCACCGCGCGGGCGAGGACGGCGGTGTTGGCCGCGCCGACGAAGAGCGCCAGGCAGGCCCCGGCCAGCGCCAGCGCGAAGTCCGCCGCCGGCCGGCGAGCCAGCGCGTAGCCGCCCGCGGCGAGCGCGCCGAGCCCGGTGAGCAGCGCCCACATCTGCCCGCTCAGCAGCCCGGCGAGCACCCCGCCGAGCCCCTCGGCGCCCGCGTCCAGCTCCCGCCCGACGACCAGCGTCACGGCGGCCACGCCGCCGAGCGCCAGCACCGCCCCGACCGCGTCCAGCGCCCGTACCCCGGCCGCCGAGCCGGCCGGCAGTAGGCCGGCCGCCCCGACGACCAGGAAACCCAGCGCGGCGGCGACCCACCACGGGTACGGGTCCGGCGGCGGCACCCAGTCGACGGTGCCCCTGACCTCCAGCGGCTCGGCGCCGTCGCGGAGCGGGACCACCCAGTCGCGGACCCGGTGTTCCCGGGTCGGGTCGGCGGCGACCCGGGCCGGCGGCCCCGGCTGCCGCCACTGGGCGCGCTGGTCGTGCCAGCGCACCCGGTCGTCGTCCGTGACCCGGCGCCACTGCGGCGCGGCGGCCGGGTCGGCCTCGGGCGGCAGGGTGGTCGCCCCGGCCAGGGTCCGGTTCAGGTACGTCGCCGGGGAGCGGGTGTTCTCGAAGACCCCGTCCGGCCCGACCCGCAGGTACGGCTCCCCGGAGTAGCCGATCACCTCGACGGTCCGCCCGGTGTGGTTGACCAGTTCCAGCCGGGCGCCCGTCTCGACGGCCCGCACGGTCAGCCCCGGCCGGGCCGGGGTGAGCCCGGTCACCGCGGTGCGGTAGTCGGTGCCGTCGGGGGCGTCCGCGCCGTGCGCGGCGGCCGGCGCGGCGAGGGTGAGGACGGTGAGGAGCGCGGCGGTGAGGACCAGCCCGGCCCGCCGCAGGGGGAGAGGGATCATCGGCCGGCCGCCGCCACCGCCGCCTTGATTCCCTCGGGGGAGCGGTCCTCGACGTTCTTGCCGTCGACCTTGATGGTGGGCGTCCCGGTGACGCCGGACCGGCTGGCGTCCTCCGTCACCCGTTCGGTCCACGGCTTGAACCTCCCCTCCCGGACGCAGGACCCGAAGTCGTCCCGGTCCAGGCCGAGCCCCGCGCCGATCTCGATCAGCTCGTCGTCGCTCAGCCCGGCGCCGCCCTCGCGCGGCTGCCGTTCGAAGAGCCGGTCGGTGAACTCCTTGAACCTGCCGCCCTCGGCGGCGCAGCCGGCGGCGGCCGACGAGCGGGTGCTGTAGTCGGTGGTGGAGTAGCGGTTGAGGTAGGCCACCGGGTGGAAGACCACCCGGGCCTTGCCCTCGCTGACCAACTGGTCGATCGTCGCGCCGCTGACCTGCTGGAACTGCTGGCAGGCGGGGCAGAGGTAGTCCTCGTACAGGTCGATGGTGACCGGGCCGGAGCCGAGCACGATGCCGGTGCCGGCGTCGTTGGCGCCCTTCGGCGCGGTGAACTCGTCGGCGCGCTGGCCGGACCAGACGCTCCAACCGATCAGGCCGGCGATCACCAGCACCGCGACCGCGGCCACCGACGCCCAGAGCGTCCGCCTGCGCCGCTTCTCCCGGGCCAACTGCTGGCGGACCACCCGGGCCGCGTCCCGCTGCCCCTTGCGACTAGTCATCCTCGTCCTCCACGGGTGGTTCCCCCGCCAGCCAGCCGTCCACCGAGAACGGGGTGCGGGGCCAGCTCAGCAGGAATCCGGCCAGCGCCAGGAATCCCAGGTCCCGGAGGATCTCCGGGAGGTAGCTCGGGGACTGCCCGGCGGCGAGCTGCCCGCCGCTGCCGAAGCAGCCGCAGTCGATCGCCAGGCCGCGGCTCCAGGCCGACGCGATGCCCGCGACGAAGACCACCAGCAGCGCCGCGGAGACCCCGGCGGCGAGCCGGGTGGCCAGCCCCAGCAGCAGGATCACCCCGAGCGCCAGCTCCACGAAGGGCAGCGCCGCGCCGATCACCGTGGCCACGTCGTATGGCATGACCTGGTAGGCGACGACCGCGCGCCCGGATGCGGCGAGGTCGCCGACCTTGGTGGCGCCGGCGACCAGCCAGACCGTGGCCAGGCCGAGCCGGGCGGCGGTGCCGAGCCAGGGGCGGAGGGCGGGGCGGCGGTCGACCGGGGTGCGCGCTACGGTCACGGTCATTGGTCGCTCCGTCCGGCCCGGAAGTTCCACCGGTCAGCCGGCCAGCGCGGCGTCGACGGCGTCGACGAGATCGGTGCGGGCGCGGGCCACCCGGGAGCGGATGGTGCCCACCGGCACCCCCTCCACGGCGGCGGCCTCGGCGTAGGACAGGCCGAGCAGTTGGGTGAGCACGAACGCCCCGCGACGGTCGGCGGGGAGGCGGCGGACCAGGTCGGCGGCCCCGAGCTGCCCGGCCGGGTCCGGGTACGGGCGGTCGGTGTGGGCGTTCGCGGCGAGCCGCTCGTCCAGCCGCCGGCGGCGGACCACGGTGCGCAGGTGGTCGGCGCAGGCCCGGCGGGCGATGCCGAGCAGCCAGGTGCGCGCGCTGGAGCGTCCCTCGAAGCCGGGCAGCGCCCGGAAGGCCCGCAGGTAGGTCTCCTGGGTGAGGTCGTCGGCGCTGTCCGGGTCGACCAGCGCGGCGGCGAAGCGCCACACCTCGGCCTGGGTGGCCCGGACGAAGGCGGCCTGGGCGACCGGGTCGCCGTCCCGGGCGGCCAGCGCCCACCGGGTCGCCGACTCCCGCGCAGCCCCGTCCGACGTGCCGGTGCGGCCGGCGGCGGTGGTGTCGCGCGGGACGGGGATCACGTCAGAGAAGGCTACGCGGCGTGCCGGGGGTGGGCAGGGTCCTTCGACCCTTTCTATGGCCTCGCCCACGTCGGGAACTTTTCCCCGCCCGTACCCGACTACCCCCTCATGAACTGCGACGACGTACGCGTGGCGCTGTCGGCGCGGCTGGACGGGGAGGACCCGCAGGTGCCGGCGCCGGCGCTGGACGCCCACACGGAGGGCTGCCCCGGCTGCCGTTCCTGGCTGTCCCGGGCCGAGCAGGTGACCCGGCTCACCCGGGTCCGCGTGGTCGAGGTGCCCGACCTCACCGCCTCGGTGCTGGCGGCGGTGGCCGCCGACCCGGTGCTCGCCGGCCGTTCGCCGGCGGCCGTCCGGGCGGCCCGTCGCCAGCTGCTGCGGATCGCCGTCGCGGTGGCCGCGGTCGCGCAGCTCGCCGTGGCGTTGCCGCTGCTGCTCGCCGGCCTGGGCGTGGCGGCCGACCCGCACACCAGCCGGGAGATGGCCTCCTTCGACGTCGCGCTCGCGGTCGGGTTCGCGCTGGCCGCGTGGCGCCCGGAGCGCGCCCGGGCGTTCCTGCCGGTGGCGCTGGTGCTCGCGGTCTGCCTGGCCGGCACCAGCGTGGTGGACATCGCCAACTCGACCACCGCCCTGGTGCACGAGGTCGGCCACCTGGCCGCCGTGGTGCAGGCGGGGCTGCTGTGGGCCCTGGGCCGGGTCAGCGGGGACACCGACCGGCGGTGGTCCACCGCTGTCGCGGCGGGGCGCGGGTGAGGCCGGCCCGGGCGGGCGTCCGCGGAGGTGGCGGGTCGGGAGTCCGCGCGGGGGCGGTTCGCCGAACGGGTGTCGCGTCGGCGAGCATGGCCGGCATGAACGTCGTCGATCGTCGCCGGATCGGGCGGCTGGCCGCCGCGGCCGGCCTGCTGGTCACCCTGGTCGCCCTGCTGCTCGCCCCGGCGACCCCGGCCAGTGCCCACGCCGTGCTGGTCAGCAGCAGCCCGCAGGCCTCCGCCGTGGTGCCGAGCGGGCCGGCCGAGGTGGTGCTGACCTTCAGCGAGTCGGTCCGCAAGGTGCCCGGCAAGATCCGGGTGATCGCGCCGGACGGCTCCCGGGCCGACCGGGGCGAACCGACCTTCGAGGGCGGCGTGGTGACCCTCGCGGTGGACCCGGCCGGACCGCGCGGCACCTACCTGGTCAGCTACCGGGTGATCTCCGCCGACAGCCACCCGGTCTCCGGCGCGTTCACGTACTCCGTCGGCGCGCCGTCGACGCCGCCGACCGACTCCGGCTCGGACAGCCGCGCCGACCCCGTGGTGGACACCGCGATGAAGGTGGCCCGGTCCCTGGGCTACGTGGGGCTGCTGCTGGTGGTCGGGCCGGCGCTGGTGCTCGCCGCCCTCTGGCCGCGGCGGCTCTCCCGGCGCGGTCCGGCGCGGCTGGCCTGGGCCGGTCTGGGCCTGCTGGCCGCCGCCACCCTGGCCGAGCTGTGGTTGCAGGTGCCGTACACGGCGGGTGGCGGGTTGTTCGACGTCACCGGGGAGGGCTTCGGTGAGGTCTTCGGCAGCTCGTACGGCACCGCGCACCTGGTCCGGCTGGGCCTGCTGGCGGCGGTCGCGTTCCTGCTCCGCCCGCTGACCGCCGGGCCGGTCGGCCGCACCGACGCGCTCATCCTGGCCCTCCTCGGCGGGGCGGCGCTGTTCACCTGGCCGCTGGCCGGCCACCCGGCCGCCTCGCCCGCCCCGGCGGTGTCGGTGGTGGTCGACGCGGTGCACCTGGGCGGCATGGCGGTCTGGCTGGGCGGGCTGGTGATGCTCGCGGTCTTCCTGCTGCGCCGCGCCGACGAGCGGGAGCTGGGCGCGATCCTGCCGGTCTGGTCGCGCTGGGCGGCGCTGGCCGTGGCGGCGCTGCTGCTGGCCGGCACCGTGCAGGGGCTGGTCGAGGTGGGCAGCGTGCCCGCGCTGGTGCAGACCACCTACGGCCGGCTGCTGCTCGCCAAGATCGGGCTCTTCGCGCTGGTGATCGCGGTGGCCGCGTACTCCCGGGCGCTGGTGCGGCGGCGGACCGCCGCCCAGCGGCCGGTGCCGGTGCGCCGGGCCATCTGGGCCGAGCTGGCCATCACCGCCATCGTGCTGGGCGTCACGTCGGTCCTGGTGCAGACCCCGCCGGCCCGCACCGTCGCCGCCACCGCGGCCGACACGACCGGCGGCTACTACTCGTCGACGCTGACCAGCCCGATCTACTCCCTGCAGGTCGAGCTGGACCCGGCCGAGCGGGGCAACAACACGCTGCACATGTACGCGTACACGACGGACAACCGGCCGCAGCCGGTGGCCGAGTGGAAGGCCACCGCGGCGCTGCCGTCGGCGGGGATCGAACCGATCGAGATCCCGTTGCTGGCGCTGACCGACAACCACGCCACCGGGGAGATCAACCTTCCGGCGGCGGGGGAGTGGCAGCTGCGCTTCACCGTCCGCATCTCCGAGATCGACCAGGCCACGGTGACCGCCACCGTGCCGATCAGATAAGAAGGGCTCTCCCGCACATGACCCGTCTCCGGCGCTCCGCGACCGTCGCCGCCCTCGCCCTCACCGCCGTCAGCACGGCCGTGCTCGGCTTCGCCGGGCCCGCCTCGGCGCACGTCACGGTCAATCCGAAGGACGCGACGCAGGGCGGCTACGGTCGCTTCGCCTTCCGGGTGCCGAACGAGAGCGACACCGCGTCGACCACCAAGGTCGAGGTGGTGCTGCCGGAGAACGCCCCGGTCGGCTCGGTGTCCACCATGCCGGTGCCCGGGTGGACGGTGGCGGTGGAGAAGCGCAAGGTCGACCCGCCGATCGAGGTGCACGGCAGCCAGCTCACCGAGGCGGTGTCGAAGCTGACCTGGACGGCCACCGGCGACGCCGCGGTCAAGCCGGGCCAGTTCCAGGAGTTCCCGGTCTCGATGGGACCGCTGCCGAAGGTCGACACGATGGTCTTCAAGACGTTGCAGACGTACTCCGACGGCAACATCCAGCGCTGGATCGAGGAGCCCACCGGAGGCGGCGAGGAGCCGGAGAACCCGGCCCCGGTGCTGGCCCTCACCGCCGGGCCGGCCTCCGCCACCCCGGCGGCGTCGCCGGGCGCCCAGGTCGAGGCCGACGACGATGACGACGACTCCGACGGCGCCGCCACCGGGCTGGCGATCGCCGGTCTGGTGGCCGGGCTGGCCGGTCTGCTCCTCGGCGGGCTGGCCTTCGCCCGGACCCGCCGGGATCCGGCCGCGAAGGACTGACCGGCACGCCGGTGGGCCCGGCCCGCCCGGCCCGCGCCGCCCCGCCGGCCCGACGGACCCACCTCCGGCGGGCCGGCGGCCGTCTCACCCCGGTCGCACCGATATCCGCAGATCATGGCGGTCCCGTCGGTAAGGTCTGCCGGGTACCCGGTCACCGAAGGAGACGGAACGGATGCGGTTCGTGCGGGCGCTCGCCGGAATGCTGCTCTTGGTCGTCGGGATTCCGGCGTTGCTGGCCGGGGGCGGCCTCTGGATGGTCGCCCGGCACGCGGACGCCGACGGCACCTTCGGCGCCCGCGTCGAGCCGGTCCGCACCGCCGGCCGGGCGGTCGTGGTGCCCGACGTCGACGCGCTGCTGCGCGCGGACGCGCCCTTCGCGCGGGTGGGCCCGGCGCGGCTGCGCCTGGCCGCCCGCACCCCGGACGGTCCGGCCTTCGTCGGCCTGGCCCCGGCCGACGAGGTGCGCCGCTGGCTCGCGTCGGTCCCGCACACCACGGTCGACCGGGTCGCGTTGACCCGGGGCCCGCTGCCGGTCCGCCTGGCCGACGCCGGGCCCACCGCCGCCCCCGGGCCCGCCGGCACCGTCCCGGTCGACCAGCCCTTCTGGGTACGGGAGGGGATCGGCGCGCTGGAGTGGAGCCCCGACGAGCTGGCCGGGCGGGGGTTGAGCCTGGTGGTGATGCGTCCGGACGGCCGGGGCGAGCTGGCCGTGGACCTGCGTGCCGGGCTGCGCGTCGACGGCTTCCGCGCGGCCGGCTGGGGCCTGCTGGCCGGTGGGCTGCTGCTGGTCGCCCTGGCGGGACTGGTGCTGCTACGTCCGGTGCGCCCGCGCGAGGTGGTCTTCGTGGTGGAGCCGGACCAGGTGCCGGTGCTCGCCGGCCGGCTCGGGGTCAGCTCGCTGAGCGGCCTGGGCGTCGATGCGCGGGAGCGCCGTTCGCCACCGTCGCAGCGGCAGCTGGTGTCGGTGGGCGCCGAACCGTCCCGGGCCGCGATCGACGCGGCACCGTCGACCCGGCCGGCCACCCTCGCCGACCTGCCGCCCTGGCCGCCGCGGAATCCGCCGGAGACACCCCGTCCGGTCCGCCCGGAGTCGGGGGACTGAACGCGGCGGACGGCCCTCCACGCTGCCGACGTGGAGGGCCGTCCTCACCGGGGGATCGGTGCTGCTACCAGAGGAGACACCCGAGGTAGTTGAGACCAGATTAGCGCGGTACGTCGCGGACGGGAACATCTGTCCATTTGGCGCAACTTATCCGCGCAGCGGTGCCCGTCGCACCGGCAGCGTCACCACCAGCAGCAGCGCGAGCAGCACGTACTCGTTGCGGAACAGGAACTCGGCCGGGGAGTCGGTACGCACTGGCGCCACGCCCCAGTCCTGGAAGGACAGCACGCCGTAGCTGACCGCGGCCGTGGTGACGGCGGCGAGCACGAACAGCCACCAGCGCAGTCGACGCTCCTCGGCGGTGCCGCGGCCGGCGTCCAGGGCCGCGTCCACCAGCACCACCACGGCGGGGATGAACCAGTAGATGTGGTGGGTCCAGGTGATCGGGCTGACCAGGCTGCCGACCAGGCCGGTGAGGGCCAGGCCGGTGAGCGCGTCGCCGGACCGCGCGGCGCGGGCGGCCCGCCAGAGGCCGTACCCGGCGACCAGGGCGACCAGCGCCAGCCAGAGCAGCCGGCTCGGCTCCTCTGGCACGGTGAGCCGGTTGAGCAGCCCGAACAGCGACTGGTTGCCGGTGTAGTCGGGCCGGCCGACCCGGTCGGTGGCCCACAGCTCATGGGTCCAGAACCGCCAGGAGGCCCGCGGGGCGACCGCCGCCGCGAGCAGCGTCGCGGCGGCCGCGGTCACGCTCGCCACCACCGCCGCCCGCCACTGCCGGGTCACCAGCAGGTAGACGATGAAGATGCCGGGAAAGAGCTTGAGCGCCGTCGCCAGGCCCACGCCCACGCCGCCCCAGCGCTTCCCGCCGGGTACGGCGAAGAGCAGGTCGGCCAGGATCAGCACCACCAGCAGCATGTTGATCTGGCCGAAGGTGATGGTCTCCCGGGTGCTCTCCACGGCGAAGACCAGCAGCACCGCCACGGTGAGCGTGAAGACCCGCGGCAGCCCGTGACGGGCGATCACCGGCTCGACCAGCCAGCGGGTGGTCACCACCAGGGCGAGCACGGTGAGCAGGGTGAAGATCGCCACGGTGGCGCCGAGCTTCAGCAGCCCGAACGGCCACAGCAGCAGCGCGCTGAAGGGCGGATAGGTGAAGTAGAGCTCGCCCTGCACGCGGTCGGGCTGCACGTAGTCGTAGAGCGGATGGCCGGCCCGCCACCAGTCCATCGCACTCATGTAGATCTTGAGGTCGAGGAAGTTGTGGTTCAGGCCGGGCAGGTAGAGCACCGGCAGCACGGCGGCCAGCGCCAGCACCGTCACGACCCGGCGGACCAGACGGCCCCGCTGGTCGTCGGTGGCGACGGCAGGTGGCGCGACGGATTCGGCTGGCACGCAGGAAACCCTAGCGGTCCGCCCCGCCGTCGGTGCCGAGGCGCGAGCACCGGGGCTGCGCGTAGTCTGTCCCGGTGGCTGACCTTCTCGTCTGGATCGACTGTGAGATGACCGGCTTGGATCTCGGGCGGGACGCGCTGATAGAGGTCGCCGCGCTCGTCACCGACCCCGACCTCAACGTGCTCGGCGAGGGGGTCGACGTGGTCATCCACGCCGACGAGGCGGCCCTGGCGGCGATGCCGGAGATCGTCCGCACGATGCACGGCAAGTCCGGGCTGACCGAGGAGGTCCGGCGCTCCACGGTCACCCTGGCCGAGGCCGAGGACCGGGTGCTGGAGTACGTGACCAGCCACGTCAAGGACCCCCGCTCGGCGCCGCTGTGCGGCAACTCGATCGCCACCGACCGGGGCTTCCTCGCCCGGGACATGCCGCGGCTCGACGCGCACCTGCACTACCGCATGATCGACGTCTCCTCGATCAAGGAACTCTGCCGCCGCTGGTACCCCCGGGTGTACTTCGGGCAGCCGCAGAAGGGGCTGGCCCACCGGGCGCTGGCCGACATCCGGGAGAGCATCCGGGAGCTGGAGTACTACCGCCGCACGCTGTTCGTACCCCTGCCGGGGCCGGACGTGGAGGCGGCCAAGGCGATCGCCGCGCAGCTGTAGCCCGGCGGCGGCCACCCGCCCGGTGGGGCGGTGCGGAACCCGCTGGACGGGCCCGGCGGGGATGTGGCTATTATTAGTCCGCACCCGGGCCGGGTAACCGGCGCGGAAGGCATGGTGGCTGTAGCTCAGTTGGCAGAGCACCGGGTTGTGGTCCCGGTTGTCGTGGGTTCAATTCCCATCAGTCACCCCAGACAGACGGAAGCCCCCTCCTCGCGGAGGGGGCTTCCGTCGTTTCCGCCTCGGTCAGGGGGTGGGCTCGACGCTGGGGGAGGCGTTGCCGGGAGTCGCCTCCGCGCTCGGCTCGGCCGGCGGCTCGTACGGCAGGGCGCTGCCCTTCACGTACTCCTCCCAGCTCATGTTCCAGTCGGTCCAGCCGTTGCCGTTCTGGAGCTTGCGCTCGGTGCCCTTGACGGTGACCGGGTCGCCCAGCCGGGTGTTCTCGAAGAGCCACTTCCCGTCCGCCATCGAGACGTTCACGCAGCCGTGCGAGACGTTCACGCTGCCCTGCTGCCCCTCGGACCAGGGCGCGGCGTGGATGAACTCGCCGCCCCAGGTGAGCCGCTGGGCATAGTCGATCTTCGTCCGGTACCCCTCCTCGGGGCCCAGCTCCTCCATGGTGTCGAAGACCGTCTTGCGCAGCTTCTCGATCACCACCATGGTCCCGCTGGACGAGGGGGTGCTCTTCTTGCCCAGGCTGACCGGGATCGTCTTGACCGGCCGACCGTCCTTCGTCACGGTCATTCGCTTGGTCCTGTTGTCGACCGTCATCAGCAGCGACGGACCGATCTTCACGTCCACGGTCAGGTCGGAACGGCCGTACCAGCCGTCCCCCAGCGGCAGCCCGCCGGCTTGGACCTTGTACGACACCGTGCTGCCCGCCTGCCAGAACTCCTTCGGCCGGTAGCGGACCTCGGTGGGGCTGACCCAGTGCCAGATCCCCTCCTGGGCCGGGGTGGAGGTGACCGTCATCCGGCGCTGGAGGTCGGCGCGGTGGTCCTTCGGGATGGCCCGGTCGAACTTCACGATCAGCGGCATGCCCACGCCCACCACCTGGCCGTCGCCGAGGAAGCTGGTGACCCGCACCTGCTTGCCCGGCTTCGCCATCACGGTGAAGGCGCTGGTCGCCGTGGCCACCTTGCCGTCGTCGCCGGTCGCCGTCACGGTCGCGGTGTACTTCTCGCCGTACTTCAGGGCCCCGGCGGGCAGCCAGCTCCCGCCGTCCGCGGCGAGCGCACCCTCGACGGGCCCGCCCGCGGAGTCCCTGAGCTCGACGGTGGTCTTCTCGGCGTCCTTCGTGGTGAAGGTGATGCCGGTGGACGCCGGGACGTCGGTGGCGTCCGCGGCGGGCTCGGTGATGCTGGCCACGGCCTTCGGGCCCTTCTCGCCGCCGCCCGGCTGGCCACCCGACGGCTTCTTCCCGTCGGAGCCGGTGCAGGCGGCGGTCAGGGCCAGCGTCGCGGCGAGCAGGCCCGCCGCGAGCGCCCGACGCCGACCGATGCGCCGGCCCGACCAGTCCTGGACAACTCGCATGATTCCCTCACAGTCGTGGTCCCCGATGGCCCATCGTCTCTCACTGACGCACAGACACGCCGGCAGGTTGCGACAGGTGAGCCGCGACACCCGCCCGATGCGGCGGGACGGCCGCTAAAATGCGGCTTTTGTGAGGTGATCTCGGGTCCGGTGTCGCGCCTCGGCGACGTGGTCGAGATCCGGCCGACCTCCGGGCCGACGTGACCGCCGGCCCGGAGGGGCGTCAGATCAGTGGACCGGAGCCGCCCGGGGGCACCGGCAGGGCGCTGCCCTTGACGAACTCGGACCAGGTGAGGCTCCACGCCGTCCAGCCGTTGCCCGGCGCGATCTTGCGTTCGGTGCCCTTGATGGTGATCGGGTCACCGACCCGGGTCTGCTCGAAGAGCCACCGGCCGGCCGCCATCGAGACGTTGACGCAGCCGTGCGAGACGTTCCGCCGGCCCTGCTGCCCCTCCGACCAGGGGGCCGCGTGGATGTACTCGCCGCCCCAGGTAATCCGCTGGGCGAAGTCGATGTCCACCCGGTACCGGTTCTCCGGATCCGGCGAGTCCATCGTGTCGAAGACCGTCTTCTCCTTCTTCTCCATCACGACCAGGGTGCCGCTCGAGGAGGGGGTCTTCTTCTTACCCAGGCTGACCGGCAGGGTGCGGATCAGGCGGCCGTCCTGGAGCACCTCCATCTTCTTGGTGGCGTTGTCGACCTTCATCTCGAAGGACCGGCCGATCTTCGCGGTCGCGGACCGGTCGACGTTGCCGTAGCGGCCGTTGCTCAGCGGGATGCCGGCCAGCGCGATCCGGACGTCGAGCGTGGTGCCCGGCTTCCAGTACTGCGGGGCCCGGTAGTAGGCCTGGGTGCCGTTGTAGACCCAGTGCCAGGCGCCCGGCTGCGGCGGGTCGGTCTGGACGAACATCCGCTTCTGCACCGCGGCCCGGTCCTTCTTCGGGATGCCCGGGTGGAACTCGACGACGACCGGCATGGCCACGCCGTACGACTTGTCGTCGAAGAGGTAGAGCCCAGAATTGATCATCGACTTGGGCTTCGCCATCGTGGTGAACGTGCTGGTGCCCGCGCGGGTCTCCCCGCCGGAGCCGGTGCCGGTCACCGTGGCGGTGTAGCGGGTGTCGTACTTCAGCGGGGCCGACGGCACCCACGAGGAGCCGTCCCGCCGCATCCGGCCCTCGACCCGGTCGCCGCCGTCGGCGGTGAGGGTGACCGAGGAGACCGTCCCCCCGTCGGGGAGTTTCGCGCTGATCTCGGTGCTGACCGGCCTGCCCTTCGCGCCGTCGGCCGGGCTGACCGTCAGCCCGGCGGTCGCCGCCTGCGACGGTTCGCCCGACGGGGACGCCGGCGGCGCGCTGGTGCCCGCGGTCGCCCCACCGCCGACGAACTCGGCCTTCTTCCTGCCCTCGCCGCACCCGCTCAGTGCCAGCGACCCCACCAGAGCCAGGACGCCCACCATCGCCCCGCCCCGTGCGAACCTGCCCATTCCCACCTCTGCTCTCGCGTGCCTGGCGGACATCGTGCCGCATGGCCGCGGCCGCATCGGTCCCGTCGGACCGGCGGCGTGGCTTTTTGGGGCTTTCGTCCCTTAAGCGGGGCCGAAGAGGGGAGGGGGTATCGGATTGGAACGCCCCTCGGCGGCCGTGCTAATGTTCTCTCCGTTGCCGACGAGCGCCGCTAGCTCAACTGGCAGAGCAGCGGACTCTTAATCCGCGGGTTCGGGGTTCGAGTCCCTGGCGGCGCACAGGTGATCAAGGCTCCGGCCTGGTGGTTCTCCACCGGCCGGAGCCTTTTTCGTGTCCATGACGGTGGTGGGCGGCGCGGGTGCAGCCGGCGGCGCCGGTCGAGGTGCGTCCGGTCGGTGGCCTCGACGACCGGCCCCTGCGCCAGCCCCACGTGCTTCGCAGATCGGCGGCACGTGGAGGTGATCGAGGGCCGCTACGCCGCACCGGTCGGGGACGTACGCCGTCACGGCCCGTAGCGAGGCTGGCGAGCGTAACGTGAATCAGGGGCAGACGCCCCGCCGGGCCACAGCACCGTGCGAGCGACAGCCGCACGCGGAGCAGGGAGGCTGAGGCGGCCCGTCGCGCGAAATTCAGGAGTGGTCGCATGCGTAAAAGCAGGCAGCAGAACCGCGCCTTTCGACAACTGTTCTGGGCGGTGCTGGCCGTACTGGCACTGACCTCCACCGTGGGGATCGAAACCGCATCGGCGAACGCCGCTCAGCCGGCAGGACCGCAGGACAAACCCACGGTCGTGCTGGTGCACGGAGCCTTCGCCGACTCGTCCAGCTGGAGTCCGGTCATCGACCAACTGAAGGACGACGGCTACCCGGTGGTCGCGGTCGCGAACCCCTTGCGGGGTGTGAAGAGCGACGCGGACTACACCGCCAGCGTGCTCAAGACGATCCCGGGCCCGATCGTGCTGGTCGGACACTCCTACGGCGGCCAGGTCATCACTGCCGCCGCCACCGGCAACCAGAACGTCAAAGCGCTGGTCTACGTAGCCGGATTCGCGCCGGAGAAGGGCGACAGCGCGGCGACCCTGTCCGGCAAGTTCCCGGGCAGCACGCTGCTGGAGGCCCTGGCGCCACCCGCTCCGCTGCCCGGCGGAGGCAAGGACCTCTACATCAGGCAGGACAAGTTCCGGGAGCAGTTCGCCGCTGACGTCTCCGAGGAAGAGGCCAAGATCATGGCGGCGACCCAACGCCCGGTCACCGAGGCGGCGATCAACGACAAGCTCCAGGCGGAGCCGGCATGGAAGTCGAAGCCGTCGTGGTTCATCTACGGCACCCTGGACAAGAACATTCCCGCCCAGACCCACGCCTTCATGGCACAACGCGCCGGCGCCAAGGAGACTGTCTCGGTCGACGGCGCGTCGCACGTCGTCATGATCTCCCACCCTCAGCAGGTGGCCAAGGTGATCCGCGACGCCGCTCAGTCGTAACGGCAGACCGGCCGCGACTGGCGGGCCGCGAATTCGATTGTCGGATCAGTTTGCGACGGCAGGGCGGTGAAGCGCCCTGCCGTCGCCGTTTCCGGACAACTGATCAGCAACTGGGTCCTGGTGCGAGCTGGCAGGTCACGGGGCGCAAGGGCATGGTCATGTGGCAGTTCGGTGCCGAGGTCGCCATGCCGGAGGCGCTGCCCCCGGGCGGGTGGTGACCCCGTTGCAGGCCCGGGTGGCGGGCTCGGTATGGTGCTCTCCGTTGTCAGCGAGCGCCGCTAGCTCAATTGGCAGAGCAGCGGACTCTTAATCCGCGGGTTCGGGGTTCAAGTCCCTGGCGGCGCACCAGCAACAAGGGCTCTGGCCTGGTGGTTTTCCACCTGGCCAGAGCCCTTTTTCGTCCGTGGCGATGGCTCGGTGCGCGTCGAGTGCTCGGGAGCGATGCGACTTCGGCTACCGGTGGTCGGTGGCTGGCGGTGCTGCTGTCACGGACAGCCCCGATGCGGGCTCATGGTCGGCGTCACACCCGGACTCCGGTCAACAGCACGGCGCTCGCTTCCGTTCTGAAGTACAGCACCAGCCGACCACTGCGTGCGGCGCCGACCAGACCGGCCGAGCGCAGCAGGCCCAGGTGCTGCGACACCGCCCCCGGCGTCAGCCCGGTGCGGAAGGCCAGCTCCGTGGTGGAGGCGGGCGCCTCCAGCTCGAGCAGCAGCCGGGTACGCGACCGCCCGATCACCCGCTCCAGCGCCGGGGCGGCCGCGGTGGCCCGCCTCTCCCACAATGTCGCGACGCCGCGTGCCGGGTAGGTCAGGGTCGGCTGCCAGGGCGGCAACGTACTGGAGAAGACGGTCGGCCACACGAACGCCGACGGGACCAGCAGCAGACCCTCGCCGTCCAGCTGACGGTGGCCGACGAAGCGCGGATGGGCGATCGAGAGCCGGTCGTCGCGCCAGCTCACGGACGGCGCGAGGTCGGCGAAGAGGGCGGCGGGGCCACCGTCGGCCAGACGCCGGGCCCGGTGCACCACGTCGCCCTCCAGCAGACTGCGCAGCCGCGGCCAGTGCTCGCTGACGGCCAACTCCCAGTAGTCGCTCATCTGAGCGGCAAGGCGACCGAGGCCCGCCTTCGGGTCGGCCCGCAAGGCGCGCAGCTCGGCATTGTCCGTCCGCACCTGAACGTCCCGCGCGACCGGCGCGCTCGGCCGCGCCGGATCGCGCAGCGTCGCCAGCCGGTCCAGGTCGGCGCGCACCCGCTCCGGCGCGGTGCGGCGCAGATCCGCGAGCTCGGTCTCCAGGTCGGGAACCGGCGTCGTCGGAGGGGGCGTGACGAAATCGGGTATGTACCAGCTCGGCACCGGCACCAGGGCGAAGAGCAGGTCGAACGCCCCCGCCGCCGCGGCCACCCGGGGCGCGACCCGGTTGACCCACGGCACGTGCAGGGCGTGCGCCGCCGGATCCTTCAGCACCCGGACGCTCGCGACGATCTCCTGCATCGGCGAGAACGCGAACCGCATGACCGCGAGGTCGTACGCCGAGAACCCGATGGTGAGCATCGCACTCCTGGATTTAGCCCACGCTGAATCTATCGAGCCGTTCGGCCGGTCGCACCAAGCTCTCGGCATGGCGAACCGAGACTTCGAACTGCTCTTCGCGAGCACGGCGGTGAGTCGGCTCGGCAGCGAGATCAGCTACATCGCTTTCCCGCTGGCGGCGATCGTGGTCCTGGACGCCAGCCCGGAGCAGGTCGGCCTGCTGAACGCCGCCACCACCGTGGCCTTCCTGCTGATCGGCCTGCCCGCCGGCGTGTGGGTCGACCGCGCGCGTCGGCGTCCCGTCCTGCTCAGCGCCGACCTCGCGCGGTTCCTGCTGCTGGCCTGGGTGCCGCTGGCATGGTGGTGGGAAGCGCTGACGATGACCCAGCTCTTCGTCGTCGCCTTCCTGGTGGGCGTGGGCCGGGTCTTCTCGGACGTGGCGGCGCAGAGCTATCTGCCCACGGTGGTCGGGCGCGAGCGTCTGGTGGCCGGTAACGCCCGCCTCGCTGGCACCGAGGCGGTCTCCCGGATCATCGGCCGGGGTGCCGGCGGTGCGCTCGTACAGGCGCTGACGGCGCCGGTCGCCATCGCCGCCACCGCCGTCACGTACCTGTGGTCGTTCCTCTGCCTGTGCCTGATCCGCCGCCCGGAGCCGGCACCCGCCCTACCTGACGGGCCGCGGCACCTCTGGCGGGAGATCGGTGAGGGCCTGCGTTACGTCGTCGGACAGCCCGCCCTGCGCGCCGTCGCCGCATCGGGGGCGCTGGTCAACCTGGCCTCCACGATCATCGTCGTGATCGTTCCGCTGCTGATCGTCCGCGAACTGCGCCTGCCGGAGGGACTGGTGGGCGTCTTCTTCGCCGTGGGCGGGGTGGGCGCGGTCCTGGGCACAATGGCCGCCCGGCGACTCTCCCTGCGCTTCGGCTACGGCCGGACCCTCGCGGTCGCCGCGACGGCCGTGGCGCCCACCTACCTGCTGCTGCCCTTCGCCGACCGGGGCGTCTTGCTGTGGGCCGCGGCGGTGGCATACCTGTTGATGATGGCGAAGGCTTCGATCGACAACGTGCTGCTGGTCAGCTTCCGGCAGACCATCACCCCGGATCGGATGCTGGGCCGGATGAACGCCACCATGCGTTTCGTGCTCTCCGGCGCGCTGCCGATCGGTTCGGTGCTCGCCGGTTTCGTCGGAGAGTACGTGTCGCTGCGCGCCGCGCTGTGGTGCGGCACCGTCGGCATGGCCGTGGCGTGGGTGCCGATCTTCTTCTCGCCGCTGCGGACGATGGTGGCGCTGCCGGCCGGCCCGGCAGAGCCGGCACCGGTCGCCGCCGCGCCACGGTGAATCGGTAGCGGTTAGCCTGTGCGTATGCGGGTGGCGGTGTCCTGGAGCAGGCGTCATGGCTGACGTCGACGATGTCCGCCGCCTGGCGCTGGCGCTGCCGCACGTGGTCGAGATCGACAGTGACGGCTTCGACTTCCGGGTCGCCGACAAGGGATTCGTCTGGTCCTACCCCGAGCGCAGGCCCGGTGCGGCGCGCCTGATCCGGACCGACATCGCCGTGCTGTACGTCGGCGACGAAGCGGAGAAGCAGGCGCTGCTCCTCGGCGAACCCGAGGTCTTCTTCACCACGCCCGCGTACGACGGGGTGCCCCTGGTCATGTTGCGGCTGGCCCAGGTCGACGTCGGTCGCCTGACGGAACTCGTCACCGACGCCTGGCGCATGCGCGCCCCGGACTCGCTCCTCGGCGACCTCGACGAAGGCACCGGTCCGGTGAGCCCGGAGCTGAGCAGCGTCGATCAGTAGGTCGAGGAGACCAGCACCGACGACCTCCGAAGATGGGTGTCGGCTCTCCGGAGTGGGGTGACTTCCGGCTCGCCCGGGTGTTGCCCGAGCCATCCGTCTCCGGTTCACCTGCGTCCAGGACGAACCTTTCGGCCGTAATTCCCGTGTTGACTGTCAGGGTCGCCAATCAGAGTCACGGAGGCACGATGCCCACGGTTCGAACTGGTCCGGTCGTCGGACTGCTCGTGCAGGCCGTCCTACTGGCGGTGCTCGCCGCGACGGTCGGCCTCGGCCCGGCGGGGTGGTTGGCGGGGCTGGGGTACGGGATCGTCCTGTGCGCCCTGCTCGCCCGGGGCCTGTCCCGGTCGGGTGCGCGCGGTCTCAGCCCGGCCGACCGGGTGACCCTCGGCCGGGCGATCCTCGTCGGCGGCGTGACGGCGCTGGTGGTGGAGTCGTTCGACCGGGCGGCGCCGATCGCGCTGATGGTCGCCCTCACCGCCGTGGCGCTGGCGCTCGACGGGGTGGACGGGTACACGGCCCGGCGTACCGGAACCAGCAGCGAGCTGGGCGCCCGTTTCGACATGGAGGTCGACTCCTTCCTCGTGCTGGTGCTCTGCGTCCACGTGGCCCCGTCGGCGGGCGGCTGGGTGCTCGCCATCGGCGGTATGCGGTACGCCTTCGTCGCCGCGAGCTGGGTGCTGGCGTGGATGCGTGGGTCGTTGCCACCGCGCTACTGGCGTAAGGTCGTCGCGGCGACCCAGGGTGTGCTGCTGACGGTCGCGATGGCGGATGTGCTGGGCGGGCCGCTGACGATCGTCGTGCTGGTGGTGGCGCTGGCGCTGCTCGTCGAGTCGTTCGGTCGTGACGTCGGGTGGCTGTGGACGACCCGCCGCGCCCGCCTCGCCCCGGCCGGCCCGGTCATCCCGGCCCAGCCGGGAACACCGCACGTCCCGAGAAATCCCGGCACGACGTCCCACCCCCGCACGCACCCGGGCAGGCTGGCCGGCCACGGTGCCGACTCCGCGCGGGGCGGGATTGCCGCGGGATCGACGGGTGGGCAGCCGCCGTGGCACGAGCGCCCGAAGGTCGCCGCGGCTCGGCACTGAGCCGCCGCCCGCCAGCCGCACCACCCAGGATCACCCGGAAGGAATTCAGGTTGTCGCTCTTGACGCGGGTACGTCGGCTACCGACCCAGGGACGGCGGGCGGTCCGGGACGACCTGCCGACGGGCGGGGGCTCGGCCGATGCCCCCGACGACGACAGCGGCGCCGCGGGCCGGACCAGGCGCTCCGGTTGGGCCGGGCTGACGACCGTCCTGGCGGCGCTGCTCGTGCTGCTCGTGCTCACCGCGCCGTACGACTTCGCCCGGCTCACGCCGGCGGCGTTCGTGCGGATCCCGCTGGAGGCGCTGCTGCTGGTCGCCCTGCTCCTCGCCCTGCCACCCCGCGGGCGGCGGGCGGTCGCGACGCTCGCCGGGGTGGCCCTCGGCCTGCTGGGCGTGCTGAAGCTGCTCGACCTGGGGTTCTCCGCCTCGCTCGGTCGGGCGTTCGACCTGGTGCTCGACTGGGCGCTGCTCGACGAGGCGTTCGGTTTCGTCTCCGAGTCGTACGGACGGTCCGGCGCGATCGGTGCCGCGGTCGCCCTGGCGCTGGTCGCGGTGGCCGTGCCCGTCCTGGTCACGCTCTCGGTGCTGCGGCTGGGCCGCCTGGTGGTGCGGCACCACACCGGCACCACCCGGTTCGTGGCGGCGCTGGTGGTGGTCTGGGTGGTCTGCGCCGCGTTCGGGGTGCGGGTGGTTCCGGGCGTGCCGGTCGCCGACACGTCGGCGACGACCCTGGCCAACGGCCACGGGTTCCAGGTGCGCCTGCGCCTCACCGACCGGAAGAAGTTCGCCGCCGCGATCGGCGCCGACCCGTTCCGCGACACCCCGGGCGACCAACTGTTGACCGCGCTGCGCGGCAAGGACGTGGTCATCGCCTTCGTGGAGAGCTACGGCCGGGACGCGGTCGAGGACCCCGAGTTCGCGCCGCAGGTCGGTGCGGTCCTCGACGACGGGACCAGCCGGTTGCGCACGGCCGGCTTCGCCGCGCGCAGCGGCTTCCTCACCTCGCCGACCTTCGGCGGCGGCAGCTGGCTGGCCCACGCCACGCTCCTCTCCGGCCTCTGGATCGACAACGACCAGCGCCACCGCAGCCTGCTGGCCAGCGACCGGATGACGCTGGGCGGCGCCTTCCGGCGGGCGGACTGGCAGACCGTGGGCGTGATGCCCGCCGTCACCAGGGCGTGGCCGGAGGGGGCCTTCTACGGCTACGACCGGTTCTACGACGCCGGCGCGCTCGCGTACCGGGGCCCGAAGTTCAGCTTCGGCACGCCGCCCGACCAGTACACCCTGTCCAGCTGGCAGCGCCGGGAGCGGGCGCGGCGGGACGGCGGCGCGGTGATGTCGGAGATCGCGCTGGTGTCGAGCCACTCACCCTGGACGCCCGTGCCACGGTTGGTCGACTGGGCCGACGTCGGTGACGGCGCGGTCTTCCACGACGACGCCTCCGCCAGCCGCTCGAAGGGTGAGAAGCGACGCAGCACCAGCCGGATCCGGGCGGACTACCGGAAGTCCATCGAGTACACGCTGAGCACGCTGATCTCCTACGTGGAGAACTACGGCGACGACGACCTGGTCCTCGTCTTCCTCGGCGACCACCAGCCCGCCCCGGTCGTCACCGGCGACAACGCCAGCCGCGACGTACCCGTCACGATCGTCACCCGGGACCGGGCGGTGCTGGACCGGATCTCCGGGTGGGGCTGGCAGGACGGGTTGAAGCCCGGCCCGCAGGCCCCGGTCTGGCGGATGGACGCCTTCCGGGACCGGTTCCTGACCGCCTTCGGACCGTGAGCCCGACCCACCGCCCACCCTCCTCACGAACTGGATGACATGGACACTGTCGGCACCCGGATCGCGGCGCTCAGGAACGATCCGGCCCTGTCCCTCCTGCGCCGGTCGCTGGACGTCTACTACGGCGACCCCGAGCGCGACGCGCGGATGGACGCCTTCTACTCCCGCTTCGTCTCCAGCGGCGATCTCGTCTTCGACATCGGCTCCCACATCGGTGACCACATCGGCAGCTTCCGCCGCCTCGGGGCGCGGGTCGTCGCCGTGGAGCCGCAGCCGCTCTGCCTGCGCGCCCTGCGCGCGATCTACGCCGGTGACGACCGGGTGACGCTGGTCGAGGCGGCCTGCGGCGCGGTCGCCGGAAGCGTGCGGTTCCACGTCAACTCCGCCAACCCCACCGTGTCGACCGCCTCCCCGCACTTCGTGCGGGCGGCGCAGGGCGCGGGCGGGTGGGAGCGTCAGGTGTGGGACGCGGAGATCGAGGTCCCGGTCGTCACCTTCGACGCGCTGGTAAAGCGGTACGGCGTGCCGGCCTTCGCCAAGATCGACGTGGAGGGGTTCGAGGACGCGGTGCTGGCCGGCCTGAGCCGCCCGTTGCCCGCCCTGTCGTTCGAGTTCACCACGATCGCGCGCCCGGTCGCCCAGCGGTGTCTCGATCGCCTGACCGCGCTGGGCTTCGACGGCTTCGACGTCGCGTTGGGCGACGACAAGACGATGACGTTCCAGCGCTGGATGTCCGCGGCCGACGTGGCGGCCCACCTGCGTACGCTGCCGCACGAGGCCAACTCCGGCGACGTGTACTGCGTGTCCGCCTCAGAACAGGGTCAGGGGTTCGGTCGGTAGCGGTTCGGGCAGCGGCTGGAGGTGGGGCACGCGCGCGCGTACCTCGTCGTGGAACCGGCGGGCGAGCACGGGCGCGTCGGCGTTGTCCGGGGTATGCACGAACACCGTCGGCGAGCGCCCCTCACGCAGCCACCCGACGACCACGTCGACCCAGTGCCGCCAGCCCTCGACCGTGCGCGCCGTGTCGTCGCGGCCGAGGTAGCGGACGATCGGCCAGTCGGTCAGCGCGGCCGACCGGAGCGGCATGCGCGGCTTCCTGGTCCAGGCCTCCCGCTCCGCGTCGCTGGTCGGCGGGTTGGCGAAGAACGCCGTGGTGTCGAAGGGGACCCACTCGGCGGTAACGGTGGCGAGGGCCGCTTCGAGCAGCCGTGCCGAGGGCCCGTCGTCGAAGAAGGCGGGGTGGCGGACCTCGACGGCGTACCGGTGGGACCGGGGGAGCCGGCCGAGGAAACGGGCGAGCGAGCCGACGTCGGCCGGACCGAACGACCCCGGCAGCTGGATCCAGAGGGCGTGCACCCGGGGGCCGAGGGGCTCGATCGCGGCCAGGAACGTGCCGAGCGCCTCGCCGGTGTCGGCGAGACGGTGTTCGTGCGTGATCAGCTTGGGCAGCTTGAGGACGAACCGGAAGTCGGGGTCGGTCTGCTCCGCCCAGGAGGCCACCGTGTCGCGGGCCGGGGTGGCGTAGAAGGTCGTGTTCCCCTCCACCGCGTTGCACCAGCCGGCGTAGTGCCGCAGGCGCTCGTGAGCCGCGAGCGGATGGGCCAGCAGGCGGCCCTGCCACGACCGGTGGGTCCACATCGCACATCCGACGTGCAGGCGCATGACCCCCGATCCTCCTCCCTCCGGACGAGCCGCACCCGCCAGGAGCGCCCGATCCACCCTCGGTCGCCGACCGTACCGGACGGGGCGGACGCCGATCCGGCATCCGTCGCGTCCCGTCAACCGTTGGTTGACGCGGTGACTTCGTCAACCTATGGTTGACGCATGACGGAACCCACGCAGATGAGCAACCCGGTACGCCTCGACGACCTGATCCAGGGCATCAAGAAGGCCCGCCCGGACGTCCTGGACCAACTCGCCGACGCGGTCGTCGTCGGCGAGCACCTCGGCGACGTCGCCGACCACCTGATCGGTCACTTCGTCGACCAGGCCCGGCGCTCCGGCGCCTCCTGGACCGAGATCGGCCGCAGCATGGGGGTGAGCAAGCAGGCCGCGCAGAAGCGCTTCGTCCCCCGGTCCACCGACGCGCCGCTGGACCCGCAGCAGGGCTTCGCCCGGTTCACCCTGCCGGCCCGCAACGTGGTGATGGCCTCTCAGGAGGAGGCGCGCGCGGGCGGGCACAGCGAGATCCGCCCCGAGCACATCCTGCTGGGCCTGCTCGCCGAACCGGAGGCGATCGCCGCGCGGGTGATCGTGGCGGCGGGCGTGTCGCTGGAGCGGGTGCGGGAGGCCGCCACGGATGCGCTGCCGCCGTCGTCCGGCGCCGAGGTGCCGGCCCTGATCCCGTACGACGCGTCGGCGAAGAAGGTGCTGGAGCTGACCTTCCGGGAGGCGTTGCGCCTGGGCCACAACTACATCGGCACCGAGCACATCCTGCTGGCCCTGCTGGAGCACGAGGACGGTGGTGGGGTGCTCACCGGACTCGGTGTCGACAAGGACGCCGCCGAGGCGGCGATCGCCGCGGCCATCCAGGCCGCAGTCCGGGCGAGGGTGGAGAAGGACTGAGGCCGCCGGCGCGACGGTGCCGCGCCGACGGCCTCGGAAGTGCCGGCCGTCAGGGCGCGGCGGGGAAGCCGTACCGGGCGGCGTGCTCCGGGTCGGTCGGGTCGACCTGGCGTACGCCCGCGTCGGCGAGGCGCTTGTTGACCTCGTCGAGCTGCTCGCGCACCAGCCGGGCCTCCTCCTCGGTGACCCGGCCCCGGTGCGGCTTGCCGGCGTGCTCGATCGTGCCGTAGTCGATCTTCTCGGCGCTCTTGCGCGCCTTCGGCGGGCGCACCCGCTCCGCCGTCCTCAGCAACTGCGCCATCGGCACGTCGGTGGCCATCTCGTCGAACTCGCTCGCGGTCAGCACCACCCGGCGCGGCTCGCCGCCGCCGTGCCGGTCGTGGATCTCGACCACCGCCACGTCGAGCGCTGCGTCGTCGATGTTCTCCACCTCGACCGCGGTGGCGTCCAGCTGCACGGGCCCGGCCACCAGGTCCGGGTGCTCCAGTACGACGACCTTGACCACCTCGTCGTCGGCTCCCAGGATCGTGCCGCTGAAGTCGGAGACGTGGATCGTCTTCTTGCCCATGCGCGGAGCTTCCCCCTGTCGTCGGCCTGTTTTCAGACCAGAAGAAGCTACCCGACACCTGTGCGAACGCCCCGGCTGGACGCCCCGGGTGTGTCGGCGCCTCCTCCGGAGCTGGTCGACGGCGGTGCCGGCCCTGCGCGCCGGTCGGCGCCCGGCGTCAGCGGGCCTTGAGGCCGCGCCGGGAGGTGCTGCCGGCCGGCAGGCTGTTGAGGTCGCTCCACGACAGCGCGGCGTTCGTGTCGCGTCCGGTCCGTGCCTCCCGGTACGGCGGCTGGGCGGGGAACCGCTCGGCGGCTGCGGCCGCCTGCCAGGCCCGCTCGGTGTCCTGCTGGTACCGGTCATTCGGCTGATTCGGCATGACCATACCGTCCCAAAGAAAGTTGTACATGTATGGAAATAGATATGACGCACGGTCGATGCCTCGGGTTCCCGTGACATCGGCGCTCTTCGGTACGTCTACCCTCCCGTGCCGGGTTCGAACCGAACCGGGCGCCGCGCCGACCGCTGCGGCGTACCGTGATCACGTCGGGGTGACGGTACCCGTGCGGTGAGGGAGGTGACCCGGTGCTCGACCGCCGGCTCCACCTGCATCTGGCCACCTGGCTCGGCCAGTGGCCGGCCGGCCCGGGCCTGCACGTGGTCGCTTCGCGGCGGCGTGGGCGACCGGCGTGGGACGGGCGGCTGCGGCCGGCGATCGCCGTGCAGGCCGGCGGCAGCACCGTCCTCTCGGTGCCGCCGGAGCGGGTCGAGGCCATCCGGGCGTTGGCTCGGGGGCCGGAGGCGGCGCTGCTCGCGGCGCTGCCCGCCGCGGTCGGCCAGCCGGACTGGGTCGTCCTCGACGACACCTTCCGCTGGTGCCTGGCGCCGGCGCCGCTGCCCGAGGTGGGGGAGTGGACCGACCCGACCGACCCCGCGCTGCCCTCCTGGCTGCACCTGTTCGACCGGTCCGTGCTGGTGGTCCGGGACGCCGACGGTGGCTACCTGGCCGGCGTGGGGATCAAGCGGCACGACGCCCACGGGCACGAGCTGGCCGTCGGGACGGCGCCCCGGGCCCGGGGACGGGGCCTGGCCCGGGCGCTGGTCGCCCGGGCGGCCCGCCGCGTGCTCGACGAGGGCGCGGTCCCGACGTACCGGCACGATCCGGCGAACGTGGCGTCCGCCCGGGTCGCGGAGGCGGCCGGCTTCCCGGACCGCGGCTGGCGCTCGTACGGGGTGTACCCGCCCTGACCGCCGCCGCCGTGCGGCAGGGCGCGGACCGTGGATCCCGGGCCGGATCCACGGTCCGCAGCCTTCCCCCAGGTCCCTCCGTGGCCGGCGCTGCGCCGGCGAACCCCGATATCGGTGACGCTACGTACGGATCGGCGGCAGGGCAAGAGGCGTTCGTCCGGTTCGGAGTGTCCGTAAGGGGACTTGAGCTGCGGCGGAACGGCCCAGGGCTGCCCAGGACGGTCGGTGACACAGCGTGCGGGTCAAGCCTGGCTCCCGAAGCCGACGTGGACGGGACCGCCGCCAGCGGGGCGGGTCGGCTGCGCTGACCGCGCCGCAGCCGACCCCCGTCGACTCAGCGGATCAGGCCGAGCGCCTCCGCCGCCGCGCGGCCGTTGGCGTGGCTCGCGCCGAAGGTCGTCACCCAGGCCCGCACCCCGGTCGGCCGCCACCGCCCCGGCCAGCCCATCTCCACCACGGTCACCGGGTACGCGGCGGCCAGCGCGTCGACCAGCGCCGCGCCGCCGGGCAGCCGGTGCAGGTGCCGCCCGACCACCACGATCGGCCGGCCCTCGGCGAGCCGGCCCAGCGCCGCCGGATCGGTCTCGGTGGCGACGATCCGTACCTCCTCCAGGCCGTCGAGGTGCGGACCGAGACCCCACGGCACCCGGCCCTCGGCGATGGTGGAGGCGGCGTGCAGCTGCACCACCAGCGGCCGCTCCAGGCCGATCAGGTCGCCCTCGATGCGGACCGCCAGGCGGGCGGCGTCGTACCCGAGGGCGTCGGAAAGGGTGGCCGACGGCGAGCCGGCGGGTCGGACCCAGGCGGCCAGCGCGGCGGTGCGGCCGGCGGCCTCCTCGACCCGGGCGCGGTCGAGCCGGCCGTCGGTGATCGCGCCGACGATCTCGGCGACCACGTGCTCGACCAGGCCGGCGTCGACCTTCGCGCCGATGCAGAGCAGGTCCGCCCCGGCGGCCAGGGCCCGCACGGCGGCCGGGCCGACCCCGCCCGCGGCGAGCGCCGCGCCCTTCATCTCCAGCGCGTCGGTGATCACCGTGCCGGTGAAGCCGTACTCCCGGCGGAGCAGGTCGACCAGGACGGCCCGGCTGAAGGTGGCCGGACCGTCCCCGGTGAGCGCGGGGACCCGGATGTGCGCGGTCATGATCGCTCGCGCGCCCGCGGCGATCACCGCGGCGAAGGGCGGCAGGTCGCGCTCCCGGAGCAGCTCCGGCGCGACGTCCACGGTCGGCAGCTCATGGTGCGAGTCGGCGACGGTGGCGCCGTGGCCGGGGAAGTGCTTCGCGCAGGCGGCGACGCCGACCGCCTGGAGGCCCTCGACGGCGGCGGCGGAGTGCGCGGCCACCCGGACGGGGTCCGCGCCGAACGAACGGGTCCCGATCACCGGGTTCTCGTCGGCGGTGTTGACGTCCACGGTCGGGGCCAGGTTGACGGTGATGCCCAGGGCGGCCAGCTCGGCGCCGATGGCCGCGTACACCCGGCGGGTGAGCGACCGGTCGTCGACCGCGCCGAGCGCGGCGTTGCCCGGGTACGGGCTGCCGGTGGCGTGCGCCAGCCGGGTGACGTCACCACCCTCCTCGTCGATGGCGACCAGCACGTCCGACCGGCCGGCCCGCAGCGCGGCGGTGCTCGCCGCCACCTGGGCGGGGTCGTGCACGTTGGTGCCGAACAGGGTGTGCCCGGCCAGCCCCTCGGCGACCAGGTCGACGGCCCAGCCCGGCGGCACCGGCCCCGGGTACGCGGCGAGCAGCGTGCCCAGCGCCAAGCGGCGCAGTCCTGGATCCAGCCCCACGATGATTTCCCCCTTCGGTGCCGGACGGCACGAGTGTCGCACCACGGCGGCCGGGTCGTCCGAGTTCCGCCGGGCAGGGTGGCCGATACGCTACGGGCACCCGTCTGCAGGTCGATTGCGGTTGGCGAAGTTGATGGAAACTAAGGACGTGGCATGAGTGCGACCCGGTTGCCCGGCACCCCCCGCCTGTTGCGGGCGCTCAACGACCGCGCGGCCCTGGAGCTGCTGCTGGAGCGCGGCCCGCTGACCCGGGCCCGGCTCGGTGAGCTGACCGGCCTGTCCAAGGTCACCGCCTCGCAGCTGGTCGAGCGGCTGGAGGAGCGCGGGCTGGTCACCCGGGTCGGTGAGCAGGCCGGCGGGCGGGGCCCGAACGCCCAGCTCTACGCGGTCCGGCCGGGCAGCGCGCACGTGGTCGGCGTCGACGTCGGCGCCGAACGGGTGGTGGCCGCCTGCGCCGACATCACCGGTGCGGTCATCGGTCGGGTCGAGCAGTCGACCCGGGACACCGACGACCCGGTCGGCGTGGTGCACAACGCGGTGGTGCAGGCCGCCAGCAGCGCCGGCGCGCGGCTTGACAGCGTACGGCGGGTGGTGCTGGGCACCCCGGGCCTGGTGGACCCGGGCACCGGCGACATCACCTTCGCCTTCAACCTGCCCCGCTGGCACCGGGGCCTGCTCGCCGCCCTCCGCGAGGACCTGCACACCCCGGTCGTCTTCGAGAACGACGTCAACCTGGCCGCGGTCGCCGAGGCGCAGTCCGGCGCGGCGCAGGGGATGACGGACTTCGTGCTGGTGTGGGTGGGTGCCGGCGTCGGTCTGGCGATCATGCTGGGCGGCCGGCTGCACCACGGCAGCAGCGGCGCGGCCGGCGAGATCGGCTACCTGCCGGTGCCCGGCGTGCCGATCCCCCGCGACGTCTCGCGCCGGGCCAAGCCGGCCTTCCAGCAGCTCGCCGGGGCGGACGCGGTCCGCGCGGTGGCCCGCGAGCACGGCTTCGCCGCCGATGGCGCGGCCGACGCGGTGCGCGCCGCGATCACCGCCGGCACGACCGGCGGGCCGGTGCTGGACGAGCTGGCCCGGCGGCTGGCCCTCGGGGTGGCCAGCACCTGCGTGGTGCTCGACCCGCCGCTGGTGGTGCTCGCCGGCGAGGTCGGGCAGGCCGGTGGCGCGGCGCTGGCCGAGCGGGTGCAGCACGAGGTGGCCGCGATCACGCTGGTCCGGCCCCGGGTGGTGCCGACCGGGCTGACCGAGGAGCCGATTCTGCGGGGCGCGCTGCGCACCGCGCTGGACGCCGTGCGGGACGAGGTCTTCGGGTCGACCGTCGGCTGACGCCCACTGCCGCTCGTCGCCCCTCATGTGAAGAAATTCTTCACCACTGTCCCGGGCGCGGCAAGTTCCTGCCGCACCCGGGGAGCTGGTCGTGCGGGTCAGATCAGGTCGCGCCGGCGGAAGACGGTGAACGCCGCCGCGGTGACCAACCCGGTCACCCCGAGCAGCACCGCCAGCGCCGGTCCGGAGGTGATCGTGTACAAGCCGCCGCAGGACCCGTCGCCGCCGCAGGCCTGCTCGCCCCAGAACTGCGCCTGCCCGGTCAACCAGGCCGTCACGTACGAGGAGAGCATCAGCTGGTCCGGCCGGGCCACGTCGAGGATCTGCAGCACCAGCAGCGCCCCCAGCTCCCACACCACCAGGTACGCGGCGACCGCGCCGAGTGCCGCCGAGGTGTGCCGGCCCAGCGTGGCGATCGCGAAGCCCAGCGCGGTCGCCAGCAGCACCAGCACCATGCCCCGGCCGTAGAGGTCGCCGAGGTCCGACCAGAACCGCCCGTCCAACGTGCCGGGCAACCCGGCGGTCTGCCCGATCATCCAGAACGTGCCGAGGTAGACCACGGTCGCCAGCGCCGACACCAGCGCCACCGCCCCGAGCAGCGTGCCCAGCTTCGCGCCGAGCACGGTGAGCCGGCGCGGACGCCACAGCAGCAGGTTGACCACGCCGCCGGAGTTCAGGTCGGCGCCGATGTAGGAGGCACCCACCAGGAAGCCGAAGAGCAGCAGGAAGGCGATGAGGAAGTAGAGCAGCGGCCGGGCCTCCTTGCCGAAGACGAAGACAGTGCTGAGGTAGTCGGCCAGCACCGGCAGCTGCTCCTGCAGCGCCGGGTCGACCTCGCTGCAGTCGGCCGGGACGTAACTGTCCTCCTCGATCGGCAGCTCGCCGGCCTTGATCTTCAGGCAGCGGGCGTGCTCCGCCTCCAGGCTGCTGATCCGCTGGGAGAGCGCGGCCTCGGCGGCGGCCACCTCGCTCGGCGACGGCTTGTGCGACCCGACCAGCGTGGTCGCCGTGGTGATCACGAAGGCCAGCGCCAGCAGCACCACCATCAGCTGGACGAAGCGGCGAGCGGCCAGCCGCTCCACCTCGGCACGGACCAGGTTCACGCGTCCACCCCCCGGCCCACGGCCGCGTCGAGTTCGATCATCGGTTCGTCGGATCCCGCCCCGGACCCGGCGGGCCCCGCCACCTGCCGGGGCGGCATCGAATGCGGCGCCGCGCCGGTCAGCTCCAGGAACACGCTCTCCAGGTCGGGCCGGATCGGCGTCAGCTCGCGTACCCACAGCCCCTGCTCGCCCAGCGTGCGGCTGATCAGCTCCGGGTCGTCCGCGCCCCGCACCACCAACAGCCCGTCCTGCTCGTCGACCGGCACGCCGGTGGCCCGCAGCAGCTCCGCCGCCCGGGCCGGCTCGGCCACCCGTACCTGCCACTCGTGCTGGTCGAAGCCGGCCAGCACCTCGTCCACCCGGCCGGCCGCGACCCGGCGGCCGCCGGAGATGATCGTCACGTGGTCGCAGATCAACTGGATCTCGGCGAGGATGTGGCTGGAGACCAGCACGGTCACCCCCGCCTCCGCCAGCGACCGCATCAGGTCCCGCATCTCGCGGATGCCCGCCGGGTCGAGGCCGTTCGCCGGTTCGTCGAGGATCAGCAGCTCCGGATCCTTGAGCAGGGCCGAGGCCACGGCCAGGCGCTGCTTCATGCCCAGCGAGTAGCCCTTGACCCGGTCGTGGCCGCGGTCGCCGAGCCCCACCTGGTCCAGCACCTCGTCGACCCGACCGGTCGGCACCCCGCCGGCCACCGCGAGCAGCCGCAGCGTGCGGTGCCCGGTGAAGTTGCCGAAGAAGTGCGGGCTCTCCACGATCGCGCCGATCCGACCGGCCACCCGGGCCAGCTGCTCCGGCGCCGGGGCGCCGAGCACGCTCATCCGGCCGCTGTCGGCACGCACCAGGCCGAGCAGGGCACGCAGCGTGGTGGTCTTGCCCGAGCCGTTCGGCCCCAGGAAGCCGTGCACCTGCCCGGCCTCGACCACCATGTCGAAGCCGTCCACCGCCACCCGGCGCCCCTGCCGGAGGCTCTGGAACGTCTTGCGCAGGCCGTCGATCTCGATGACCGCGCTCATCCTCGGCCCTCCTGACTGCGGTGGTGCATGGGCGGTCCTTCCCCAGTGGTGACCAACGACACGGCGCCTCACCCTATGGGGACGGCGCCGCCCGTGGGGGGCACCTCAGCGGCTGCGTGGTTGGATGGAGCGGTGACTGGTGACCTGATCTCCGGCGCCGCCGCCGCCCCCTCGCCCGTGGACGCGGATCTGGTGGTCAGCCTCGACGGAGTGGGCGTGCGGCGGTCGGGCACCGCGCTGCTGCACGACGTGGACTGGCGGGTCGAGCTCGACGAGCGCTGGGTGGTCCTCGGGCCCAACGGCGCCGGCAAGACGACCCTGCTCAACCTCGCCGCCGGGCGGCTGCACCCGAGCACCGGCGTCGCGCACGTGCTCGGCGAGCGAATCGGCCGCACCGACGTCAACGAGCTGCGCATGCGGATCGGTCTCTCCACCGCCGCCCTGGCCGAGCGGGTACCCGCCGAGGAGAAGGTCAGCGACGTGGTGGTGACCGCCGCCTGGGCGGTGGTGGGACGCTGGCGGGAGAGCTACGACCGCAGCGACGAGGGCCGCGCCCACGCCCTGCTCGGGCAGCTCGGCATCGGGCACCTCGCCGACCGCGCGTACGGCACCCTCTCCGAGGGCGAGCGCAAGCGGGTGCAGATCGCCCGGGCCCTGATGACCGACCCGGAGCTGCTGCTGCTCGACGAGCCGGCCGCCGGCCTCGACCTGGGCGGCCGCGAGGACCTGGTGGCCCGGCTGGCCGAGCTGGCGTACGACCCGGACGCCCCGGCGCTGGTCCTGGTCACCCACCACGTCGAGGAGATCCCGCCCGGTTTCACCCACGCGCTGCTGCTGCGTGAGGGGGGCGTGGTGGCGCAGGGCCTGCTCGCCGACACCCTCACCGGCGACAACCTCACCAAGACCTTCGGCCTGCCGCTGGTGGTCGAGCGGCGCGGCGAGCGCTGGACCGCCCGCTCCGCCTGACCGGGGCCGGCGGGGACCGCACGTCCTAGACTTCGCCGGAGTTCAGCTGGGAGGGGACCGACGTGCGGCAGACCCGGGTCGTCGTGGTGGGCAGCGCGAACATGGACCTGGTCGGGACCGGCCCGACGCTGCCCCGACCGGGTGAGACCGTGCTCGGCAGCGACTTCGTGATGGTCCCCGGCGGCAAGGGCGCCAACCAGGCGATCGCCGCCGTCCGCGCGGGCGCCTCCTGCGCCTTCCTCGGCGCGCTCGGCTCGGACGCCTTCGGGGTCACCCTCCGCGCCCGGATCACCGCCGCCGGCGTGGACACCGGGCAGCTGCGGGTGGTCTACGGCGCCTCCGGGGTGGCCCTGGTGATGGTGAACGCCGACGGTGAGAACGCCATCCTGGTGACCCCCGGCGCGAACGCCTCCTTCACCGGGCTCACCGAGGGCGAGCTCGCCGCCGTACGCGAGGCGGACGTGCTGGTCGCGCAGCTGGAGATCCCGGTGGAGACGGTGACCACGGCGGCCGTCGCCGCGCGGGAGGCCGGCACCCGGGTGATCCTCAACGCGGCGCCGGCCCGGCCGGTGCCGGCCGAGCTGCTGGCCGCGGTGGACCTGCTCGTGGTGAACGAGACCGAGGCGCAGCTGCTGACCGGCCGGGGCCGTGACGAGCCGCAGGCGCTGCTGGAGCTCGTGCCCCGGGCGGTGCTCACCCTGGGCGGCGACGGCGCGTGGTACGGCGACCGGGACGGTGCCGCCACACACGTGCCGGCGGTCGGGGTCGACGTGGTCGACTCGACCGCGGCGGGCGACGCCTTCACCGCCGCCCTGGCCGTGGCCTGGGGCGAGGGACGGGACGTGCTCGACGCGGTGTGCTGGGCGGCGGCGGCCGGGGCGGCCTGCGTCCGCCGGCTCGGCGCCTCTGTGGCACTGCCCCGGCGGGCCGAGATCGACGAACTCTACGCCCGGCCGACCGCCTGACCTACCGCGGCCGGGACCGTCACTCGGCGGGCTCGTCGGTGAGCCGCTCGCCCCGGCGCCGCAGCATGCCGAGGCCCGGGATGCCGGCGACGGCGAGCTTGAGGTCCCGGGTGACGTCGAGCAGGTCGTGCAGGTCCGGGCCGACCCGGTCCAGGGTGGCCAGGATCGGCAGGATGTCCGAGGTGAGGTGCTGCTTGAGCTTGGGCAGCTCGTCGACCAGCCGGATCGCGGCGGTCACCTCCTCGTGGCTGAGCTCCTCGACGAAGCGGTTCGCCATCGGCGCGCCCCGGCGCAACGCCGGCTCGTACGACTCCAGCAGGTCGGCGGCGGTGGCGGCGGCCCCTTCCGCGGTGACCACCGTGCCCGCGGCCCGACCGGCGACGGCGTCCGCCTCGGCGACCACCACGGCGGCGGCCCGGGACACCTTCTCCGCCTCACCCACCACGACGGCGGCCGCGCCGGACACCTGTTCCGCCTCCGCGACCACCAGGGCCGCCGCGGCGGCGACCTCGGTGGCGGTCTCGATCGCCCCGGTGGCGGCGGCGCTGACGACCGCGACCTCGCGGACCGCCGTCTCGGCGTCGGTGAGCACCCGGTCGGTGCGGTCCAGGGTGCCCTCGATCCGGTCCACCACCCCGTTGATCCGCGCCAGCAGCGCCTCCACCCCGTCCAGCACGGCGAACGCGCGGGCCGGCACGGCGGCGAACGAGGCGGCCGAACCGAACGCCTGGTCCAGGGCGGAGCGGGTGAGGCCGACGACGGCGGTCGGCCGGGGAAGGGGAATAGCCATGTGACCAGTGTGCGCCGGGCCGGCCAGCGGTGCCCGACGGCGCGGTCCCGGTCACGTCCGGGCCGGGTGCGGCGGACGGGGTCCCGGTTTCCACCGCGTCGACGGGGCCCTTCCGCGCGGCTCCGGTCGGTACTGTGCCGGCATGTCGGACCGTCGCTCCGGCGCCGCCCCCACCGCCCGCCGGACCGTCCTGCTCGTCGTGCTCGCGGCGCTCGCCCTGGTCCTCGGCGGTCACGGACTGGTCCGGGCCGCATCCGGGCTGCACACCCGCCAGGTGACCGTCAACGGGGTGCCGATGACCGAGGTGCGGACCGGGGCGGAGCCGGGGCGCCGGCCCGGGGTGGTGATCGCGCACGGCTTCGCCGGTTCCGCCCGGCTGATGCGCCCGATCGCCGACACCGTGGCCCGGCGGGGCGCGGTCGCGCTGCTGCTCGACTTCGCCGGGCACGGCGCCAACCCCGCCGGATTGCCCGGCGCGGGGCGTGACAGCGCCGCCTCCCGGGCCACTCTGGCCGGTGACCTGGACGTCGCCGTGGCCCACCTACGCGGGCGGCCGGACGTCGACCCGGCCCGGATCATCCTGGTCGGACACTCGATGGGCGCGGGGACGGTCACCCGCTACGCCGCCGGGCACCCGGAGCTCGCCGGCACGGTCGCGATCTCGCTGCCCGACGCCGGCGACCTGCCGTACGGGCAGCCCCGCTCGCTGACGCTGGTGGTCGGGGCCGCCGAGTTCCCGGGCTTCCATCGCGCCGCCGAGGAGGCGCTGCGCCGGGCGCCGCCGGGGCAGCGGGCGATCACGGTCGTCCCGGCCACCGAACACGTCTCCGTGCTCTTCGCCGCTCGGACCCACGAGGTCGTCGCCGGCGCCCTGCCGGGTGCGCCGGACGGGCCGCCGCCGGAGCCCGTCGTCCGGCTGGGCGCCGCCGGGCTGCTGCTGCTCGGCTTCGGCCTCGGCTTCGTACCGTTGGTGCGGGTGCTCCACGGGGGGCGCCGGGACGGGCCGCCGGTCGCGGCGGTCGCCGGGTGGCGTCCGCCGGTCGCCGGGATCGTCGCGGCGGCGCTCGGCGCGGTCGCGGCCGTGGCGTCGCCCACCGTCCGGCTGCCGCTGGCGGTCGGTGGGTACGTCACGGGATTCCTGCTGGCCACCGGCCTGCTGCTGGTCGCGGCGACGCGCTGGTGGCCCGGGCCCACCGTCCCGGCCGCGAGCGCCGGGCCGGCGGTGGCGTCGGGTGGGGGCCGCGGGCCGGTGCCGGCGCCGGTCGCGGCCGTCGTGCTGACCGGGTACGCGGTGACCGCCGTCGCGGTGCCGATGCATCTCGGGCTGACCTCGGCGCTGCCGGTGGGCGCCCGGTGGTGGCTGCTGCCGGTGGTGGCGCTCGGCGCGCTGGTCTTCCTGGCCGGCGCGGAGCGGGCGACCGGCGGCCGGAGCTGGTGGTACGCGGCAGTCGGCGGGATCGCCGTGCTGGCGCTGACCGCGGCGGCCGTGGTCGGCCTGGCACCCGGGTTCGTGCTGCTGGTGGTGCCGCTCTTCGCGGTGCTGATGGGCTGGCAGGCGGCCTGGGCGGCGGTGCTGCGCCGGTCGGGCGCGCCCCGGTGGCTGCCGGCCCTGGTGGGCGCGGCGCTGCTGGCCTGGCCGGTCGCCACCACCCTGCCGCTGAGGTGACCGGTGCCGGATCGGGGCGCCCCGGCACCGGTCCGGCGGCTCAGCGCACGCCCTCGAAGCTGACCTGCGGGTCGTTCTGGGCCGGGGCGCCCCAGACGGCGTTGTCGTACGTGGTGTCACCGGTCAGGTAGAGCAGGAACCACTCGGTGAGCAGCCGCTTGGTGATCGGCAGCTGGGTGGCCCGGCTGATCCCGCCGCTGTCGCAGAAGAACGATCCACTGTCCATGAACCCGCAGTGGAACCCGCCCTTGATGATCCGCAGCTGCTTGGCCGATGGCTTCGCCGCGTAGATGGGTCGCTGGTGGTCGGCGACCCCGGCGATGGTGTCCCGCTCCCCGGCGATCAGCCGGACCGGCACGGTCAGGGTCGCGGCGGCGGCCTTCGCCGACGGGTTGGTCTCGGCGGCGGCGAGGTTGGCCACCGTGACCACCTTCGGGTTGCGGGCCGCGGCGAGGACGCTGGCGCCGCCGCCCATCGAGTGGCCGGAGAGCCCGAGCCGGTCGGTGCGGACGTGTCCGGCGAACCGGGAACCGGTCGTGGTGTCCTGGGCGACGGTCCAGGTCAGCGCCGCGTTGAGGTCGTCGGCGAAGGCGCTGTGGCTGGGGGAGAGGCCCCCCTGGGAGGTGGGGGCGAGCACGATGAAGCCCCACGACGCCAGATGCCCCAGCGTCGAGTAGTACTTCGACACGCCCTGCAGGAACCCGTGGCCGAAGGCGACGACCGGGAAGCGGCCCGCCGCGACCGGTTGGCCGCTGCCGGCGGCGGTGGCGGGGTAGTAGATCCGGGCGGAGAACGAACGGCCGGCCGCGCTGACCGTCGTGTCGACGTACCCGGCGGGGTGGGCCCCGGGGACCGACGTGTCGGCGGCGGCGGCCAGTGGCGCGGCGGCGGTGGTGGATGGCGCTGCGGCGGCGGTGCCGCCCGGCAGCAGCAGGGCGAGGGCCGCCGCGACGGCGACGGCGGGTCTTCTCCACATGACAGCCTCCCCATATCGGTGGATGACACTGTCCAATGAGGAGAGCACCGGCCGGCCGCAGTGCACACCACCCGCTTTGTCAATAACAGCCGGGTTATGGCCGGGTGCGCGCCACCCGCAGCGCCCACCAGATCAGCGGCGCCTGCAACGGCAGCCGGCCGTAGGCGATCGCCCGCCGGGCGGGGCTCCCGCCCCGCCAGTCCACGGCCATCTGCGCGTTGGCCGGGAGCACCGCGGCGAAGAGCGCGGCGGCGGCCAGCCCGCCGCGCCGCCGGGTTGCCGGGTGGGCGACCGCCGCCGCCACCGTCAGCTCGGCGACCCCGCTGGCGTACGTCCAGAAGCGCGCCGGGCCGGGGAGTACGCGCGGCACGATCGGGTCGTAGAAGCGGGGCTTGAGGAAGTGGGTGACGCCGGCGGTGGCGAGCAGTCCGGCCAGCGCGACCGCCTCGCCGCGACGAGTGGTCATCGGTGCTCCCCCTGCTGCTCGATGGCGCGTTGCACGGCGCGGTAGATCTGCCCGAACCGTAGCGCGTCCGGGGTGCGGACCAGCAGCACCTCCTGCCCGTGGTGCTGCACCCACAGCTCGTGCACCCGGTTGCCGCGCTCGTAGGAGCGGTCGAGCCAGCTCAGCGGCAGCTCCAGGAAGGGGGTCAGGGCGAGCGCACCGACCGCGCAGGCGGCCAGGATGATCAGGGCCAGCTGCCAGTTGCCCCGGTCCTGCGCCGACCAGGCCAGCGAGACCACGCAGACCAGGGCCACCAGCGGCGGCAGGGAGAGCAGCAGGACCAGCACGCCCCGCCCCAGCACCCGACCCCGGACCGCCATCGTCGTCGCCCCCCGGGCGTGCCACACGTACGTCACGTCGGAGAGCCGGACCGCGTACCCACCAGCCTGGATCGCCTCCGACGTCACCTCGACGCGGTCGTCCCGGTAATAGAGGGTCATCACTAACTCTAACCGTGGGCCCGCGCCCCGCGCCCGCCCTCGTCGCGCCCCTCCGTCGCCGCCGGTGCCACCGTCTGCCGCCGCCTTGGTCGTCGCCGTTCGCCGCCTTGCTTGTCGCCGTGTCGCCGCCTCGGTCGCCGTCGGTGTCGCCGTCGGTGTCGCCGCCGGCATCGCGTGGGCGCCTTCCGCGCCGGCGATGGGTTCCGCCGTTCCCGCCCGGCCGGGCGCTTGACCTGGGCGATGGGGGAGCGGGTGTGTAGGTCGGATCCTTTAGAGCTGATGACGTAAACGGTTCACCCGTCCCGACGAGTCGTTTACGTCATCAGCTCTAAAGCGTCCACATCGTAGGTCCGCTCCCTGGCCGAGCCGCCGCTGTCACCGCGCCTCCTCGGCTCCCGCAGCGCTGCCTGTGAAGCGGGTCGGTCTCGGCTTAAGGTCTGCCACCTCCGGCGCGCCGCCCGCCGCCCACCGCCCGCCGCCCATGGCTCGTTGCCCGCAGCCTGCGGCGTGCGGCCTACTGCCGGCGGCCGTCGCCGACCGCCCTCGTCGCCACCGCTTGTCGGTCCGTCGGCGGCCGTCGTGCGGCACCCGGCGGTTGGCGGTGGCGCGGTTGCCGAGGTGGGCGGGGCGGCTACGGTCTGCGGCGCGGCGCGGGGTTGCTGCCGGACGAGGCGATCCGGTGCTGCGGGCGGGGGGCGGGCGGGCCGCTCTCCATCGCCCGCTGCACCGCCCGGTAGATCTGACCGAAGCGCAGCGCGTCACCGGTGCGCAGCAGCAGCGTCGGCTGGCCGCGCCAGCGGGCCCAGAGCTCCAGTTGGCGGCTGCCCCGGGCGTACGACCGGTCGAGGAATTCGAAGAGGACGTCGGCGAGCGGCCCGACGGCGAGCCCGACCAGCACCGAGGCGCCCACGATGGCGATGGTGACCGTGGGGGAGCGGTGCAGCCAGACGGCGACCGCGATGCCCAGCATGGCGGCCACGAGCGGTCCGGCCAGCGCCGCGCCGAGCGCGCCCCGCCCGACGAGGACCCGCCAGGAGCGGCTGCCCCGCCGATGCCACACCAGGCCGATCTCGGCGAGCGGGTAGCTGCGCCCGTCCACCCGGATCGCGATGGAGGTGACCTGCACCGATCTGTCGTCGTAATAGGTGATCATGGCTGGACTCCCGACCGCGGGGCTGACACCTCGACTATGTACCCCAACGAGCCCGCCCGTAAGGTTGGCACGCGACTTCGACGAGGAAGTGAGGGCAGCGTGAGCGAGTTCGTGCGGCTGGAGACCCGGGACGGCATCGGCACCATCCGGCTGGAGCGGCCGCCGATGAACGCCCTCAACACCCAGGTCCAGGAGGAGTTGCGCGCCGCCGCGTCGGCGGCCACCGCCGACCCGCAGGTCCGCGCCGTGATCGTGTACGGCGGGGAGAAGGTCTTCGCCGCCGGCGCGGACATCAAGGAGATGGCCGACATGTCCTACGTGGACATGGCGGCCCGGGCCGCCGACCTCTCCAGCGCGCTCGGCGCCATCGCCCGGATCCCCAAGCCGGTGGTCGCCGCGATCACCGGCTACGCCCTCGGCGGCGGCTGCGAGCTGGCGCTGGCCTGCGACTGGCGGGTGGTGGCCGAGGACGCCAAGCTCGGCCAGCCCGAGATCAAGCTGGGCATCATCCCGGGGGCCGGCGGCACCCAGCGGCTGGCCCGGCTGGTCGGCCCCGCCCGCGCCAAGGATCTGATCATGTCCGGCCGGATGGTGGACGCCCAGGAGGCGCTGCGGATCGGCCTCGCCGACCGGGTCGTCCCCGCCGGCGAGGTCTACGAGGCCGCGGTCGCCCTGGTCAAGCCGTTCCTGACCGGTCCGGCGCAGGCGCTGCGGGCGGCGAAGCTCGCCGTCGACGCCGGCCTGGACATGGACCTCAACTCCGGCCTGGCCTGGGAGAGTCAGCTCTTCGCGGCGCTCTTCGCCACCGACGACCGGCGCGAGGGCATGGCCGCCTTCGTCGAGAAGCGCAAGCCGGACTTCACCGGCCGCTGACGTGTCGTCCGGGCTGGCGACCCGCCCGGGGCGCCGGCCCGGACCGACCGAGCCGAGAACGGTTCACATTCCTCGTACCGACCAGTAACGTGTGACCTCGGTCATGGAACGAGGGGAGCGGCGATGACGGAACGGGTCGAGGGCCACGGCGGAGAGTTGGCGCTGGCGGCGCTGCGCGCCAACGGCGTACGGGAGATGTTCACCCTCTCCGGCGGGCACGTGTTCCCGCTCTACGACGCCGCGCACAAGGCCGACTTCCCGATCTACGACGTGCGGCACGAGCAGTCCGCCGTCTTCGCCGCCGAGGCGGTGGCCAAGCTCCAGCGCCGCCCCGGGCTGGCCGTGCTCACCGCCGGGCCTGGCGTCACCAACGGGATCTCCGGTCTGACCAGCGCGTACTTCAACGCCTCCCCGGTGCTGGTGCTCGGTGGGCGGGCGCCGCAGTTCCGCTGGGGCTCCGGCAGCCTCCAGGAGATGGACCACCTGCCGCTGGTCGCCCCGGTCACCAAGCACGCCGAGACGGTCTTCACCGCCGAGGACATCCCGCGCGCGGTCACCGCCGCCCTGACCAGCGCGCTCACCCCGCACCGTGGTCCGGCCTTCCTCGACTTCCCGCTCGAGGCGGTCTTCTCCGTCGGCGACACCGAGCTGCCGGCCCCGGCCGCCCCCGCGCCGGTCGAGCCGGACCCGGACGAGGTGGCCAAGGCCGGCCGGCTGATCGCCGCCGCCCAGCGCCCGGTCATCATCGCCGGCTCCGACGTGTACGCCGGTGACGCCGTCGCCGCCCTCCGCGAGGCCGCCGAGGCGCTCCAGGTGCCGGTCTTCACCAATGGCATGGGTCGCGGCGCGCTGCCGCCGCAGCACCCGCTCGCCTTCGCCAAGGCCCGCCGGGTCGCGCTCTCCGGCGCCGACGTGGTCGTGGTGATCGGCACCCCGCTGGACTTCCGGCTCAGCTTCGGCGACTTCGGCGACGCGGCGGTGGTGCACATCGTCGACGCGCCCAGCCAGCGGGCCGGGCACGTCCAGCCGGCCGCCAGCCCCGCCGGCGACCTGCGACTGATCCTCTCCGCGCTGGCCGACCGGACCGGCGTCCGGGCCGACCACGCCGACTGGGTCGCCCAGCTGCGTACCGCCGAGGACGCCGCGAAGGCCCGCGACGCCGAGGAGATGGCCGCCGACACCGACCCGATCCGGCCCGCGCGGATCTACGGCGAGCTGCGCAAGGTCCTCGCCCCCGACGCGATCACCATCGGCGACGGCGGTGACTTCGTCTCGTACGCCGGTCGCTACCTGGAGCCGGCGCAGCCCGGCACCTGGCTCGACCCCGGCCCGTACGGCTGCCTCGGCACCGGCATGGGCTACGCGATGGGGGCCCGGGTCAGCCATCCGGACCGGCAGATCTGCGTGCTGATGGGCGACGGCGCCGCCGGCTTCTCGCTGATGGACGTGGAGTCGCTGGCGCGGCAGAAGCTGCCGGTGGTCATCGTGGTCGGCAACAACGGCATCTGGGGGCTGGAGAAGCACCCGATGCGGGCCATGTACGGCTACGACGTCGCCGCCGACCTCCAGCCGGAGCTGCGCTACGACCGGGTGGTCGAGGCGCTCGGCGGCGCCGGCGAGACGGTGGCGAAGGCCGACGACCTCGGCCCGGCCCTGGCCCGGGCGTTCGACGCCGGGGTGCCGTACCTGGTGAACGTGCTCACCGACCCGACCGACGCGTACCCGCGCTCGTCGAACCTGGCCTGACCGGCGCGCCGCCACCGCCGTCGCCGGGTGACCGGCGGTGGCGGTGGCGGCGTTCTGTCGGCAGCTAAATGAGCGGCATCTCCGCGCCCGTCGTCGTAACGTCAGACCCGTCGCTCATCGTTGGGTGACCAGCGACAACGACGGGAGTTCTCCGCATGACCCACGCTATCCGCGCCGAAGGGCTGGTACGCCGCTTCGGCGCGACCACGGCCCTGGCCGGAGTCGACCTGGAGGTCCCCACCGGGACGGTCTTCGGGTTGCTCGGGCCCAACGGCGCCGGCAAGACCACCGCGGTACGGGTGCTCGCCACCCTGCTCGCCGCCGACGAGGGGCACGCCACCGTCGGCGGGTACGACGTCCGCCGCGACGCCCACCGGGTGCGCCAGCTGATCGGTCTGACCGGTCAGTACGCCTCGGTCGACGAGACCCTCACCGGCACCGAGAACCTGCTGCTCATCGGCCGGTTGCTCGGGCTCAGCCGGGCCGCGGCCCGCTCCCGGGCGGCGGAGCTGCTCGCCGGGTTCCAGCTCACCGACGCCGCCGGCCGGGCGGCGAAGACCTACTCCGGGGGCATGCGCCGCCGCCTCGACCTGGCGGCCAGCCTGGTGGGTCGCCCGCAGGTGCTCTTCCTCGACGAGCCGACCACCGGGCTCGACCCGCGCAGCCGCAACGAGCTGTGGGACATCGTCCGCGGGCTGGTCGCCGACGGGGTGACCGTGCTGCTCACCACTCAGTACCTGGAGGAGGCCGACCAGCTCGCCGGCCAGATCGCGGTGGTCGACCACGGCCGGGTGATCGCCCAGGGCACGCCGGAGGAGCTGAAGGCCAAGACCGGCGGTCAGGTGCTCACCGTCCGGCCGGCCGACCCGGCCGACCTGCCCACCGTGCTGGCCGTCGCCGGCGAGGTGGCGGGGGCGACCCCGGAGGTCGCGCAGAACACGGTCACCGTGCCGGTCAACGACGCGGCCGTGCTGCCCGCGGTGGTCCGGCGCCTGGAGGCCGCCGAGATCGAGGTCGCCGAGCTGGCCCTGCGCGGTTCGAGCCTGGACGAGGTGTTCCTCTCCCTCACCGGCCACCGGGCCGAGCAGGACACCCCGACCGACGACGCCCTGGAAAGGACCCCGGCATGACCGCCGCCACCGCCACCGCCACGGTTCCCACCCCGCTGGCGCCGGCCCGCCGGCTCGGCCTCACCGCCGGGCTCCGGCACACCCTCACGCTGGCCTGGCGGAGCCTGGTGCAGATCAAGCACAACCCGATGGAACTGCTCGACCTGAGCATCCAGCCGGTGATGTTCGTGCTGCTCTTCACGTACGTCTTCGGCACCGCCATCGCCGGCTCCTCCGGCGAGTACCTCACCTTCATGCTGCCGGGCATCATGGTGCAGAACGCGCTCTTCGCCACCATGACCACCGGGTTCGGGTTGAACAACGACCTGACCAAGGGGGTCTTCGACCGGCTCCGGGCGCTGCCGATCGCCCGCTGGGCGCCGCTGGCCGGCCGGATCCTCGCCGACACCGTCAAGCAGGCCTGGTCGATCGCGCTGCTGCTCGGTGTCGGGATGATCCTCGGCTTCCGGGTCGGCAACGGCGTGCTCGGCGTGCTCGCCGCGTTCGCCCTGCTGCTGGCGTTCACCCTGGCCGCGTCGTGGATCTCGGTGCTGGTCGGGGTGCTGGTGAGCGAACCGGAGAAGGTGCAGATCTTCGGCTTCATGGTGATCTTCCCGCTCACCTTCACCAGCAACATCTTCGTGCCGACCGACCGGATGCCCGGGTGGCTGCAGAACTGGGTGGAGGTCAACCCGGTGACGATCGTCGCCGACGCGCTGCGGGGGCTGCTGGTGAGCGGCCCGGTCGCCGGCCCGGTGCTGCAGACCCTGCTGTGGGGCGCCGGCATCGCGGTGCTGTTCGCGCCGCTGTCGCTGCGGGCGCTCAAGCGTCGGGTGTGACCCCGGCCGCCGCCGCGGCGGCGCCGATCCAAGTGGCCGGGCGCACCCCGGTCACCTGGACTCGGGCTGGTCCTCCCCGCGTGGCGGCGGGTCGCCCTCCTTGTTGCGCAGGTCGTCCTCGCGGCGGCGCAGGTCGTCCTCCCAGCGGCGGAACAACTCCTCGTCGTCGCGGCCGGACCGCTCGGCGACGGACTTGAGGAACTCGGGGTCGTCGTCCGGCGCGACGGGCCGGGGGCGGGTCCGCTCCGGGAAGCCACCGCCGACCCGCCAGGCCGACCGCTGCCGGGCGGCGCCAGGCTCGCGGCCGGCGAAGAACCAGGCGATCGAGCCGAGCAGCGGGAAGAAGAGGATGATCAGCACCCACGCGATGCGGGGGAGTGCCCGGATCGCCCCCTCCTCGGCCGAGAGGCAGCTGATCAGCGCGCAGACGGCGAGGACGATCTGGGCCAGGAAGAGCAGCACGTACAGGCGGGCCATGCGCCTATCATGGCCTACTCGCGCGCGTCACCACAGACCGCGCAGGGCCAGCGGCACGGCGAGCAGCGCCAGCGCGGCGGTGGCCAGGGCGACCAGCGGCACCCTCCGGGTGCCGATCCGCAGCGGGCCGGTGCTGGCGGCGCGGCCCCAGCAGACGGTGAGCGCCCCGGCCCAGACCAGCACCACGGCCGCGGCGAGCAGCGCCCCCGTCGGGTCCCCGGTGAGGGCGAGCCGGACGGCCAGCACGGTGACCACGGTGAGCGCCAGGGCGGTCCGCCGCCAGGCCAGCCGGGTGCGTTCCGGTTGCAGCCCGGGATCGCCGGTCACCGGGCGCCGACCGCCCGGGCCAGCACCGCGGCCACCAGCAGCAGCGCACCGAACCCCACCAGCAGGGCGAGGACGGCCGGGAAGCGGGAGAACGGCAGCTCCTCACCGAGCCTGATCGCGCGTTCGGTGCGGGCCCAGTGGTCGACCGCCCGGACCGCCACGGCGCCGCCGAGCAGCAGCAGCGCCACCGCGATCGCCTCGCGAAGGTGCCGCAGCGGCAGCGGGGGGAGGAACTGGGCGGCGGCGAGTCCCCCGGCGAGCAGCGCCAGCCCGGTCCGCAGCCAGGCCAGGAAGGTGCGTTCGTTGGCCAGCGAGAAGCGGTAGTCCGGGGTGGTCCCGACGGTGCCGAGCTCCGACGGGTCGAACCAGCGCCTGATCGTCTGCCGCATGAGGGCGATTATCCGCTTTGTCCCCGGCATAGCCTGGACCGATGACCGATCTTGACGCCTCCCGGCTACGCGACGCCTACGACACCCAGCTCCGTCCGGAGATCCCCGACCCGGTGCCGGCGGGGGTGACCATCGAGCGGGACGGCCCGCTGGTCCGCATCCTCGGCCTGGACCAGGGCGGCTTCCTCACGTACCGGACCCTGGACGGCCTGGCCGGCACGGAGCTGGACGCGCTGATCGCCCGCCAGGTCGAGTACTTCCGGCAGCGCGGCCAGTCGGTGGAGTGGAAGCTCAACGCCCACGACGAGCCGGCCGACCTGGCTGACCGGCTGCGCGCGGCCGGGTTCGTTCCGGAGGACCGGGAGACCGTCCTGGTCGGGCCGGTCGCGCCGCTGGCCGGCGCGGTCCCGGTGCCGCCCGAGGGGGTACGCCTGCGTGAGGTCACCTCCCGCGCCGACCTGGAGCGGATCGCCGCCATGGAGGAGCAGGTGTGGCGGGCCGACCGGAGCCACCTGGTGCACGGGCTGGAGCGGGAGATCGCCGCGGACCCGCAGTCGATAACGGTGGTGGTGGCGGAGGCGGACGGGGCCGTGGTCAGCGCCGGCTGGATCCGGTACACGGCCAACACCGGCTTCGCGAGCCTGTGGGGCGGTTCGACGCTCGAGCAGTGGCGGCGCCGGGGCATCTACCGGGCGCTGGTGGGGTACCGGGCGCGCCTGGCCGACCAGCGCGGGAAGACGTTGCTCCAGGTGGACGCCTCGGAGGACAGCCGGCCGATCCTGGAACGGCTGGGCTTCGTCCCGGTCACCACGACCACCCCCTACGTCTACACTCCGTGAGGATGGAGCAACGGTTGACGGACGAGGAGCAGCTGACCCTCAAGACCGGCGCGTTCGGCGCGGTCTTCCTGGTCTCCAACGCCGATCCGGGGATGTTCGCCATGATCCGGGAGAGCGTCGCCGCGTCGGGGGCGTTCAACGACGCCAGCGGAGTGGTGAAGGAGGCGCTCACCGTCGGCCCGCTGCCGCAGCTGCCCCGGGACTCGGCGCTGGAGGTCGAGTCGATGGTGCTGCCGGCGCTGGGTCGGGCCGTCGACATCCTGCGGCAGAAGTCCCCCGGCGACGTGGCGGTGTACCGGGAGCTGGTGCTGGCCGCCGCCGACCGGGTGGCCCGGGTGAGCCGGGGGGTGGCGCCGGCCGAGGCCGCGGTGATCGACCGGATCAGGACGGCGCTGGCCGAGCCGGCCTGACCTCGGGGTCGGGGTCGGGATCGGACCAGAGCGCGTGCACGGTGTCGCGTACGCAGCTGTCCCGTACCTGCCCGCAGGCGCACCGGTAGGTCCCGCTCTCCGGCTGGCGGCACCGCTCCGGGGCGGCGCCGGTTGCCGGTGCCGCCCCGTCGCCCCCATGCTGCACGGACATGTCTGACACCTCCCGGTTCGTGAGTTTACCCAGGACGCGGCCGACGGTGAGCTGTGTCACTCTGAGTGCCCGAGAGGCCGAAGCTACTGGCAGGTAACATTGCTGCCGTGGGCAACTGCACAGCAGCCCGCGGTTGACCGGGCGTCAACGGACGCGCGAAGCTCCGCCCGTGACCGGGCGAGCAATCGCAACACCAAACAGGAGGGTCGTCGAAGCGCGATGAACATCGTCGTACTCGTCAAGCAGGTGCCCGATTCGGGCGCGGACCGCAACCTGCGCACTGACGACAACACCGTCGACCGCGGTTCGGCGAACAACGTCATCAACGAGATGGACGAGTACGCCATCGAAGAGGCGTTGAAGATCAAGGAGGCGCACGGCGGCGAGGTCACCATCCTGACCATGGGTCCGGACCGGGCGACCGAGTCGATCCGCAAGGCGCTCTCCATGGGCCCGGACAAGGCCGTGCACGTGGTGGACGAGGCCCTGCACGGGTCCTGCGCCGTGGCCACCTCGAAGGTGCTCGCGGCCGCCCTCGGGCAGCTCAACGCCGACCTGGTGATCTGTGGCGCCGAGTCGACCGACGGCCGGGTCCAGGTCATGCCGCACATGATCGCCGAGCGGCTGGGCGTCGCCGCCCTGACCGGCGCGCGCAAGCTCACTGTCGACGGCGCCACGCTGACCGTCGAGCGGCAGACCGAGGAGGGCTACGAGGTGGTCACCGCCTCGACGCCGGCCGTGGTCTCCGTCTGGGACACCATCAACGAGCCGCGCTACCCGTCGTTCAAGGGCATCATGGCGGCCAAGAAGAAGCCGGTGCAGACGCTCTCCCTGGGTGACCTCGGGGTCGCCCCGACCGAGGTGGGCTTCGACGGCGCGACCAGCGCCGTGCTGGAGCACACCAAGCGCCCGCCGCGCTCCGGCGGCGCCAAGATCACCGACGAGGGCGAGGGCGGCGTCAAGCTGGTCGAGTTCCTCGCCACCGAGAAGTTCGTGTGAGAGGTCTGGACATGTCTGAGGTTCTCGTCGTCGTCGAAGCCACCAAGGAATTCGGCGTCAAGAAGGTCACCCTGGAGATGCTCACCCTCGCCCGCGAGCTGGGCACGCCCAGCGCGGTGGTGCTCGGTGGCGCCGGCGCCGCCGAGGCGCTGAGCGCCAAGCTGGGCGAGTACGGCGCGGAGAAGATCTACGCCGCCGAGGGTGAGGAGATCGACGGCTACCTGGTGGCCCCCAAGGCCACCGTGCTGGCCGAGCTGGTCAAGCGGGTCCAGCCCGCGGCCGTGCTGCTCGCCTCCGCCCAGGAGGGCAAGGAGATCGCCGCCCGGCTCGCCGTCAAGCTGGACAACGGCATCCTGACCGACGTGGTCGGGCTGGACGCCGACGGCACCGCGACCCAGGTCGCCTTCGCCGGCTCCACCATCGTCAAGTCCAAGGTCACCAAGGGCCTGCCGCTGGTCACCGTCCGGCCGAACTCGGTCAACCCGACGCCGGCGCCGGCCACCCCGGCCGTCGAGCAGCTCACCGTCGCCGTCAACGACGCCGACAAGCTGGCCAGGGTCGTCGACCGGGTCGCCGAGCAGAAGGGCTCCCGCCCCGAGCTCACCGAGGCCGGCATCGTCGTCTCCGGCGGTCGCGGCGTCGGCAACGCCGACAACTTCAAGCTGGTGGAGGAGCTGGCCGACCTGCTCGGCGGCGCCGTCGGGGCGTCCCGCGCGGCCGTCGACTCCGGCTACTACCCGCACCAGTTCCAGGTGGGCCAGACCGGCAAGACGGTCTCCCCGCAGCTCTACGTCGCGCTGGGCATCTCCGGCGCGATCCAGCACCGGGCCGGCATGCAGACCTCGAAGACCATCGTCGCCGTCAACAAGGACGGCGAGGCTCCGATCTTCGAGCTGGCCGACTTCGGCGTGGTGGGCGACCTGTTCAAGATCGTGCCGCAGGCCGCCGAGGAGATCCGCAAGCGCAAGTGACGCGTCGTCGGGGCGCCGCGCGCGGCGCCCCGACAACCGCGAAACGAGAAAGAGTGGCCGTCCCGAAGGATGGCCACTCTTTCGCTGTCCACCCCTTCCCGCTGCGGCGGGAAGGGAGCTGATCGGCGGGCCGGGGAGCTGAGCCGGCCCGCCGATCAGCCCGTCAGGTTGCCCCTCAGCAGGCTGTCGCCGGAGTGGGCGGGCTTGTTGTCGAACTGTTCGGCGGAGACGTCGACAACTGAGTATGCCTGAAGGTCGACGTTTGGTGGCAACGGGAGCAGCGCGTCGCCGGAGCGATCGCGCAGCACCCCGACCGAGAACATCTTCATGTTGCTCGGGTTGATCAGCCAGACCTCGTAATACCCCGAAACGTCCGGGAGATTCGCGACGTGCAGGTGGAGTCGGCCGTCGGTGAAGACCCGGGCGTCGCCGTTGGCGTCCTTCGGCGTCGTGCCGTACGCCGACAGGGACCCGCTGGCCAGCACGACCTGCCGCGGCGCGGGCTGCTCGGGCTCGTTGGACCCCAGCACGGCCAGCGTGCCGGCCACCCCGATCGCGGCGGCGGCCGCCGCCGTGACGGCCGTCGTCACCCAGCCCGGCCAGCGCCGACGACGGCGGGACCGGTCCCGCGTCCCGGCGACGACCGGGCGGTCGGATTCCGCGCCGGCCGCGCGCGCATCGACCGCCGGCTGCCGACGGGCGTCGGTCAGCGACGGCAGGGCCTCCGCCGCGTTGATCTCCGCGATGATGCCCTGCCAGATGTGCTCGGGTGGGTCCGGCAGGTCGCCCAGGCCCTGGGTCTCCGCGCCGAGCCCGGCGACGTGCTGGAGGGTCTCCATCTCGCCCCGGCAGTGGGCGCAGGTGCCGAGGTGGTCGGTCTCGCCGTGATCCGCCTCGCTCTCACCGAGCGCCAGATAGACCAGCCGGTCGTGGTCCAGGTGCTGCACCGTCCACCTCCCATCTGCGTTTCAAGCTCGCCATGCCGCGTCGGATGTGACTCTTGACCGTGCCCAGCGGCACTCCGGTCACCGTCGATATCTGCTGGTGTGTCAGGTCGTCGTAGAAGGCCAGTTCCAGCATGCGTCGTTGGTCGTCGGGGAGCCGAGCCAGCTCGTCGGCGACCACCAGCCGGTCGACCACCGTGTCCGGGTCGGGGCCGGTGGCGACCGGCTCCGGCAGTTGTCGGACCGTCTCCACCACCCGGGTCTCCCGGGCCGAGGCCCGCAGCCGGTCGATCACCTTGCGCCGCCCGATGCCGAGCAGCCAGCCGATCAGCGACCCCTTGGCCGGATCGAAGGTGTCCCGCCCGAGCCAGGCCGCGACGAAGGTCGCCTGGGTGACGTCCTCCGCGTCGCTGCGGTTGGCCAACGTGCTGGTGGCCAGGTGGAGCACGGCCCGGCCGAACCGGTCGTACGCCTCCCGCAGGGCGGTCTCGTCGCCGGCGCGGAACCGCTCCGCCAGGCCGTCCGGAGGCGGGGGCTCGGGTTCCTGTCGTACCGCCGTCACCGGGCGGTGCGCCTTCCGTGGGGCATGCCCGACTGTAGCTCCCACAGCCTTCGCTCCACTTCCCCGGTCCGTCCATGTTCGCGTCCCCGTCACCTCCTCTTCGCGGCGGAAGGGGCGTGCGGATGCGGTCCGCCGCCGGAAAAACAGACCTTCATCGGCTGCATCCGCCCGTCGGGGCGGTGGCGTATCCCGTTCTGCAAGCCAGGCCTGACGAATCAGCACCAATCAGCAGGAGGCAGACAATGCAGCTCTCGATCTTCCGTCGGGTCGCCACGGGTGGCGCGGTGGCCACCCTGACCTTCGCCGGCGTCGGCGCCGTCACCATGAGCCCGGCCTACGCCGCCTCGTCCAAGGTCTCCGTCGTGCACGGCATCCCGGACACCCCGGTCGACGTGTACGTCAACGGCAGGAAGACGCTGGACAACTTCAAGCCGGGCGACGTCGCCGGCCCGCTGAACCTGGCCGAGGGCGAGTACGACATCGCGCTGACCAAGCCGGGCGAGGCGGTCGACCAGGCCATCCTCAAGGTGGACGACGCCGAGGTCCCGGGCGGCGCCAACATCAGCATCGCCGCGCACCTCGACGAGGCCGGCAAGCCGAAGATCACCCCGTTCGTCAACGACACCTCCAAGGTCGACGCGGGCAAGGCCCGGCTGATCGTCCGGCACACCGCCGCCGCCCCGGCGGTGGACGTGCGGGCCGGCGGGACCCCGGTCTTCGAGGGCCTGACCAACCCGAAGGAGGCCAAGGGCGACGTCGACGCGGGCACCGTGAAGGCGGACGTGGTGCTGGCCGGCACCGACACCGTGGCCATCGGCCCGGCCGACCTCAACCTCAAGGAGGGCACCGCCACGATCGTCTACGCGATCGGCTCCGCCGAGGCCAAGAACCTCGACCTGGTCGCGCAGACCATCACCGGCCTGCACTCGGCGCCCGGTGGCGTGCCCAGCGGCACCGGCGGCCAGGCCGGCACCGGCGTGGACACCTGGTGGTACGTGCTGGCCGGTGCCGGCGCGCTGCTCCTGGTCGGCGGCGGGGCGCGGGTGGCCACCGCCCGGACCGGTCGCAAGTGACGGTGCGCAACCGCGGGGCGCTGGCGGCCATGGCCGCCGGCGTCGCCGCGCTCACCGTCGCCACCGGAGTGGCGTGCGGGTCGCAGCCGGCCGAGGACGTCGGCGCCGATGAGGCCGCGGCCCTGGCCAGCACGACGCCCACCCCGGGCCCGACGAGCGCCGCCCCGGGCGACGCGTCGGTGCCGGTGGGCGCCGGCACCCTGCCGGCACCGCCGAACACCGTCCCGCCGGTGAAGTTGAGCATCCCGCCGATCGACGTCACCGCCACGGTGAACGCCGTCGGCATCAACCGGAGGACCAACGAGTTCGAGGTGCCCCCGAGCGTCGACCAGATCGCCTGGTACCGCTACGGACCCGGCCTGGAGGCCGAGGCCGGCTCGGTGGTGATCGCCGGGCACGTGGACAGCGCCGAGCAGGGCAAGGGGGCGTTCTTCCGGCTCCGTGAGCTGGACCAGGGCGACACCCTGACCGCGACCGGCTCGGACGGCCGGCCGCGCACCTACCGGGTCGTCGCCCGGGAGGAGTACGTCAAGACGAAGATCCCGCTGGAGCGCTACTTCGCCCGGGACGGGAAGCCCCGGCTGACGCTGATCACCTGCGGCGGCCCGTTCGACGCCGCGACCCGCAAGTACCGCGACAACATCGTCGTCACCGCCGTACCCGCCTGAGGTGTCGGGAGGTGCCCCTGTCGACGCCGGGCGTCGTGCCCGGGGGCACCTCCCGACACCGGGCCACTCCGGCGTCGGGCTGACCGTCCGACGGTCAGTAGGCTGAACGGTGATGGCATACCTGGATCACGCGGCGACGACCCCCATGCTCGACGAGGCACTGGAGGCGTACGTCGTCACCGCCCGCGAGGTCGGCAACGCGTCGTCGCTGCACGCGGCGGGCCGCCGCGCCCGGCGACGGGTGGAGGAGTCCCGCGAGCGGGTGGCCGCGGCGCTGGGCGCCCGCCCCTCCGAGGTGATCTTCACCGGTGGCGGCACGGAGAGCGACAACCTCGCGGTGAAGGGCATCTTCTGGGCCCGCCGCGACACCGCGGCGGCGCGGACCCGGGTGGTCTCCAGCGCGGTGGAGCACCACGCGGTGCTCGACGCGGTCGACTGGCTGGCCGACCACGAGGGGGCCGAGGTGGGCTGGCTGCCGGTGGACGAGGCCGGTCGGCTCGACCCGGCCCGGCTGCGGGCCGAGCTGACCGCGCACGCCGACCGGGTCGCGGTGGTCACCGCGATGTGGGCCAACAACGAGGTCGGCACCGTCCAGCCGGTGGCGGAGCTGGCGGCGGTGGCCGCCGAGCACGGCGTGCCGTTCCACACCGACGCGATCCAGGCGGTCGGCCAGGTGCCGGTTGACTTCGCCGCCAGCGGCGTCGCCGCGCTCACCGTGACCGGGCACAAGCTGGGCGGGCCGACCGGGGTCGGCGCCCTGCTGCTGGCTCGGGACGTCGCGGCCACTCCGCTGCTGCACGGTGGCGGCCAGGAGCGCGACGTCCGCTCCGGCACCCTCGACACCGCCGGCATCGTCGCCTTCGCGGTCGCCGTCGAGGCCGCGGTCAAGGGCCAGCAGGAGTACGCGGCGCGGGTGGCCGCGCTCCGCGACGACCTGGTCCGCCGGGTCCGGGAGGCCGTTCCCGAGGTGGTCTTCAACGGCGACCGGACAAACCGGCTGCCGGGCAACGCGCACTTCTCCTTCCCCGGCTGCGAGGGCGACGCGTTGCTGCTCCTGCTCGACGCCCAGGGCATCGCCTGCTCCACCGGCTCGGCCTGTTCGGCGGGGGTGGCGCAGCCCTCGCACGTACTGATCGCGATGGGCGCGGACCACGACCGCTCCCGCTCCTCGCTGCGCTTCTCCCTCGGCCACACCAGCACCCCCGCCGACGTCGACGCCCTGATCGCCGCCCTCCCGGCGGCCGTCGACCGCGCCCGCCGCGCCGCCGCCCTCCGCACGCCCCGCTGACCCCGGCCGATGCTGGCGTCCGATCATGCGGTTGTGGTGCCCGGAGCAGGATGTTCTGCGGGCTTCCCCCCACCACGACTGCGTCATCGCCGCATGGTGTGACCGAGGCGCAGGAGTGGTCGGGGTGGTGGGGGTGGGATCGGGGCGGGGATAGGCTCGGTGGGATGAAGGAGGTCGGTCGGTGAGGGTGTTGGCGGCGATGTCGGGCGGGGTGGACTCCGCGGTGGCGGCGGCGCGTGCCGTGGAGGCGGGGCACGACGTGACCGGGGTGCACCTGGCGCTGGCCCGCAACCCGCAGACCTACCGCACCGGCGCGCGCGGCTGCTGCACGCTGGAGGACTCCCGCGACGCGCGCCGGGCCGCCGACGTGATCGGCATCCCGTTCTACGTCTGGGACATGGCCGACCGGTTCCACGAAGACGTGGTGGACGACTTCGTGGCCGAGTACGCGGCGGGTCGTACCCCGAACCCGTGCCTGCGCTGCAACGAGAAGATCAAGTTCGCGGCGGTACTGGACCGGGCGGTGGCCCTGGGCTTCGACGCGGTGGTCACCGGCCACCACGCCCGGCTCGGCGCGGACGGCCTGCTGCGCCGCAGCGTCGATGAGGCCAAGGACCAGTCGTACGTCCTGGCGGTGCTGACCCGCGCGCAGCTGGACCGCTCGATCTTCCCGCTCGGCGACTCGACCAAGGCCGAGGTGCGCGAGGAGGCCGCCCGGCGTGGACTCGCCGTCGCCGACAAGCCCGACTCGCACGACATCTGCTTCATCGCCGACGGCGACACCCGGGGCTTCCTGGCCGGGCGGCTCGGCGAGGCTCCCGGTGACGTGGTCGACGCGGTCACCGGCGCGGTGGTCGGCAGCCACACCGGCGCGTACGCGTACACCGTCGGGCAGCGACGGGGCCTGCACCTGGACCGGCCGGCCCCGGACGGTCGGCCGCGCTACGTGCTCTCCATCACTCCGAAGACCAACACCGTGACCGTCGGCCCGGCCGAGGCGCTGGAGGTCTCGCGGGTACGGGCGACGCGTCCGGTCTGGACCGGCGCCGCGCCGCCGACCGCGCCGGTCGAGTGCGAGGTGCAGCTGCGGGCGCACGGCGAGGTCGTCCCGGCCACCGTGGCGCTGGACGGCGACGCCCTCACCGCCGAGCTGCGCCGGCCGATGCGCGGGGTGGCCGCCGGGCAGGCGATCGTGGCGTACCGGCCGGACCCGGCGGGGGACATCGTGCTCGGCTCGGCCACCATCGCCGGCTGACCGGCCCCGGGCGAGTAGCCTTCGGCCGTGACTGATCAGTCCTGGCCCTGGCCGGCCGGAGCGGCGACCGGCATCGGTTCCCTGCCCGGCACCGACATCGCCGAGGCGCAGCGGGTCGTCCTCGGTGAGCTTCCCGCCCTGCCTCACCTGCCCGAACTCCCGGCGCGTGGCCCCGGCGCCGACCTCATCGGCCGCACCGGCGGAATGCTGGTGGAGCTGCCGGTCGAGCTGTACGCGGCCCGTTGGCGGGTCGCGCCGCGCCCCGGGCGGGACCTGCGCCGGGCCCGGGACCTGATGGAACGCGACCTGGACCAGCTCGCCGAGCAGGCCGAGGCGTACGCCGGGCCGGTGAAGGTCCAGGCGGCCGGGCCGTTCACCCTGGCCGCGACCCTGGAGCTGCCGATCGGCGGGCGGATGCTGCGCGATCCCGGCGCGGTGCGCGACCTGGCCGGCTCGCTGGCGGAGGGGATGCGACGGCACGTCGAGGCGGTGACCCGCCGGCTGCCCCGGGCGTCGGTGCTGCTCCAGCTCGACGAGCCGTCCCTGCCGGCGGTGCTCGCCGGCCGGGTGCCCACCGAGAGCGGGCTCGGCGCCTACCGGCCGGTCGAGCCGGAGCGGGCCCGGTCGCTGCTGCGCGACGTGATCGAGGCGGCCGGGGTGCCGACGGTGGTGCACTGCTGTGCGCCGGACGTGCCGTTGGCGTTGATCCGCTCGGCCGGGGCGGTCGGGGTCGCGTTGGACCTGGATTTCGTCACCGACCTGGACCCGCTCGGCGAGGCGATCGACGCCGGGTTCGGGCTGCTGGCCGGCGCCGCGCCCACGTTGCCCCCGCCGGCCGGTCCGGCGCCCACGTCGGCCCAGGTCGCCGACCGGGTACGCGGGCTGTGGGACCGGCTCGGCTTTCCCCGGCGGCAGCTCGCCGAGCAGGTGGTGGTCACCCCGGCCTGCGGCCTCGCCGGCGCCACCCCCGGGTACGCGCGGGCCGTCCTCGCCGCCTGCCGGGACGCGGGGCGGCGACTGCACGAGGACTGAGGGTTTTCCGTCGCACCCCCGGGGCACGATGACGGGCATGATTGGACAGCTGCGTTCAACGGTGATCGACTGCCCCGATCCGCGGGCCCTGGCCGGCTTCTACGCGGAGCTGCTCGGCCTGCCGCTGGTGGAGGACAATTCCGACGGCGACGAGTGGGTGGTGCTCGGCGGCCGGCCGGGGCACCAGCCGCGGCTCGCCTTCCAGAAGGCGCCCGACCTGCGGCCGCCGGCCTGGCCCGACCCGGAGCGGCCCCAGCAGTTCCACCTCGACGTCACGGTGGACGACATCGAGGCGGCCGAGAAGGCGGCGCTGGCGCTCGGCGCGCGGCGGCTGCCGGGCGAGGGGGAGGGCTTCCGGGTCTACGCTGACCCGGCCGGCCACCCGTTCTGCCTCTGCTGGGACTGACCCCGCCCCGCCCGGCCAAGGCGCGGCCCCGGCCTGTGCCGGGCCGCGCCTTCGGCCGGGCGAGGCTTGCCCGCGCGGGGCATGATCTCCTGCATGATCGACTCCTCGCCCCGCCGGGCCTCCGGCTCGCTCTTCGGCCTCGCCTACGGCGACGCCCTGGGCAAGCCGACCGAGTTCCTGACCGTCGCCGAGATCGTCCGCCGGTACGGCCCGACCGGGCCGCGTGAGCTGGCCGGCGATCCCGCGCTGGTCACCGACGACACCCAGATGGCCCTCGCGGTCGCCTGGGCGCTGCACGACGCCCCCGAACTCACCCCGGCGGCGGTCGAGCCGCTGCTACGGCGGCGCTTCCTCGACTGGGCGGTCAGCCCGGACAACAACCGCGCCCCGGGGATGACCTGCCTGCGGGCCTGCGCCGAGCTGAACCGGGGCCTGCGGTGGCAGGAGGCGACCGTGGTCGACTCGAAGGGCTGCGGGGCCAACATGCGGGTCACCCCGGTCGGGCTGCTCGACGTCGACCTGGACACCCTGGCCGGGCTGGCCCAGCTCCAGGCCGGCCTCACCCACGGCCACCCGACCGGGCTGGCGGCCGGCGAGCTGACCGGGTACGCGGTGCGCCTGCTGCGCGACGGCGCCGCGCTGGCGGAGCTGCCGGCGCTGCTCACCGAGCGGGCCCGGGAACAGCGGCGGGTCTACCGGGCCGACTGGCTCGGCGACCTGTGGCAGCGGGCCGGTGCGCGGACGCCGGAGGAGTTCATCGCCCGGGGCTGGGACGAGTGCCTGGCCGCGCTCGGGCGGCTCGACGCCGCGCTGGCCCGGCCGGACGACGGCGACGACCCCTGCCGGCACACCGGTGAGGGCTGGATCGCCGAGGAGGCCCTGGCCACCGCCCTGCTCTGTGCGCTGCGCCACCCCGACGACCCGGTCGCGGCGCTCGCCCGGGGCGCGACGACGGCCGGCGACTCCGACTCCATCGCCGCCCTGGCCGGCGCCTTCCTCGGCGCGGCCCACGGGATGCCGGCCTGGCCGGCGCAGTGGTCCACCCGCATCGAGTACGCCGACCAGCTCACCGCGCTCGGCGCCGGCTGGGACTGACCGGCGGGCAGCGGTTGCCGGCGCGACCACCCGGCGTCGGTCGGCCGCCGGGCGACGTCGGGTGGTCGGCGCGACCGACCCGGCCGGCGGCCGGCGGCGCGCGGCCGGGGGGAAGGGGCGTCGGTCGGTCAGGCCGAGCTGCGCCGGCCGTGCAGCTGCCGGACCCGGCGCCACAGGTCCCGGTCGCAGGTGCCGGCCCGGTCGGCGAAGGCGTCCGGCGGGATCCGGAGCGGCTCGGCGAGGTCGAGCCAACTGTCGGCGTCGGCGTCGGGGTCCCAGTCGCGGGTGGGGATCCGCACGTGGTCGTCGCGGTTGCTCTTGTCCTGACTGGTGATCTTGAGCACCTCGGCGCCCCGCTCGTCGGCGCGCAGCACCAGACACGGCCGCACCTTGGACCCGGTGCCGTCGTGGAACGGCACGTCGGCCCACCAGATCTCGCCGGGGCGGGGGGAGGCGACCGGGGTGCGCGGGCGGGGCGGCGCGGAGGGCCGGGCCCGGTCGCGGGGCGGCGTGCCCCGCTCACCACGGGTGCGGGTGCCCGCCCCGGAGCGGCGGTCGGCGGCACGCCCGCGCCACTCGTTCCACCCCCACCCGGCGACGACGGCCAGCACGACCAGCGCCGCCCAGAGCAGCCACTCGGGCATCCGTACCCCCGCCTCTCCCCGGGTCGGCACGCCGCCGACGTGCGGCGATCCTCGCACGGCCGGTGGCCCGGCGCCCGTCGGGCGCGTCGGGGGAGGCGACGGGTTGTCCCACCCGGCCGATACGGTGCTCCGGTAGCGTGATCACGGGGAAACCCGACAGGTGTCCGGAGGCGGCAGGGTGTCCGAAGAAGCGATCCCCCAGCAGGTCAGCGCCGCGCAGGAGGCGGCGGCGGGTGGCGAGCCGACCCCCGAGGCGCGGGAGCGGCACGCCACGCTGAGCCAGGAGCTCACCGAGCACCAGTACCGCTACTACGTCCTCGACGCGCCGATCATCTCCGACGCCGAGTTCGACAAGCAGCTGCGTGAGCTGGAGGCGCTGGAGGCGGAGTTCCCGGCGCTGCGCACCCCCGAGTCGCCGACCCAGCGGGTCGGCGGGACCTTCTCCACCGACTTCACCCCGGTCACCCACGCCGAGCGGATGCTCTCGCTGGACAACGCCTTCGCCGACGAGGAGCTGGCGGCCTGGGCCGAGCGGGTCGAGCGGGATGCCGGCGGCCCGGTGCCCTACCTCTGCGAGCTGAAGGTCGACGGGCTGGCGATCAACCTCACCTACGAGCGGGGCCGGCTGGTCCGGGCGGCGACCCGGGGCGACGGGCGCACCGGCGAGGACGTCACCGCCAACGTCCGCAGCATCCGCGACGTGCCGGCGCGGCTCACCGGCAGCGACGAGTTCCCCGACGTGCCGGAGCTGATCGAGGTGCGGGGTGAGATCTACTTCCCGGTGGCCGCCTTCGCCGACCTCAACGCCTCCCTGGTCGAGCAGGGCAAGGCGCCCTTCGCCAACCCGCGCAACGCCGCCGCCGGCAGCCTCCGCCAGAAGGACCCGCGAGTCACCGCGTCCCGGCCGTTGCGCCTGGTGGTGCACGGCATCGGCGCCCGCCGGGGCTTCCGGCCGACGGCCCAGTCCGAGTCGTACGCCGCGCTGAAGGCGTGGGGGCTGCCCACCAGCGACCGGTGGCGGGTGGTGCCGGACCTGGCCGGCGTCGCGGACTACATCGCGTACTACGCCCAGCACCGGCACGACGTCGAGCACGAGATCGACGGTGTGGTGGTCAAGGTCGACCCGGTCTCCATCCAGGGCCGGCTCGGCTCGACCAGCCGGGCGCCCCGCTGGGCGATCGCCTTCAAGTACCCGCCGGAGGAGGTGACCACCAAGCTGCTCGACATCGACGTGAACGTGGGCCGCACCGGCCGGGTCACCCCGTTCGCCGTCCTCGAGCCGGTGCGGGTCGCCGGTTCGACGGTCGCGCTGGCCACCCTGCACAACGCCCGTGAGGTCGAGCGCAAGGGGGTGCTGATCGGCGACACGGTGGTGCTGCGCAAGGCCGGCGACGTGATCCCGGAGGTGCTGGGGCCGGTGGTCGACCTGCGCCCCGCCGACGCCCGGCCCTTCGTGATGCCCACCGCCTGCCCGGCCTGCGGCACCCCGCTCGCCCCGGCCAAGGAGGGCGACGTCGACATCCGCTGCCCCAACAGCCGCAGCTGCCCGGCGCAGCTGCGCGAGCGGGTCTTCCACCTGGCCGGCCGGGGCGCCTTCGACATCGAGGTGCTCGGCTACAAGGGCGCCGCGGCGCTGCTCGACGCGCAGGTCATCGCCGACGAGGGCGACCTGTTCTCCCTCGACGCCGATCAGCTCGCCCGCTCGCCGTTCTTCGTCAACAAGGACGGCAGCCTGGGCAGCAACGCCACCAAGCTGCTGGACAACCTCGCCGTCGCCCGGGAACGCGACCTGTGGCGGGTGCTCGTCGCGCTCTCCATCCGGCACGTCGGCCCCACCGCGGCGCAGGCCCTCGCCCGGCACTTCCGCTCGATCGAGGCGATCGACGCGGCCACCGAGGAGGAGCTCTCCTCGGTGGACGGGGTGGGCCCGACCATCGCCGCCAGCCTCAAGGAGTGGTTCGCCGTCGACTGGCACCGCGAGGTGGTGCGCAAGTGGGCCGAGGCGGGGGTCCGGATGGCCGAGGAGGCGGGCGACGAGGGTCCGCGTCCGCTGGAGGGGGTCACCGTCGTGGTCACCGGCACCCTCGCCGGCTTCAGCCGGGACCAGGCGGCCGAGGCGATCCAGAGCCGGGGCGGCAAGGTCACCGGCTCGGTCTCCAAGAAGACCGGCTTCGTGGTGGTGGGGGACAATCCCGGCTCCAAGGCGGAGAAGGCGGCCAGCCTCAAGCTGCCCGTCCTCGACGAGGACGGCTTCCGGGTGCTGCTCGACCGGGGCCCGGACGCCGCCCGTGAGGTCGCCCGCGTCGAGGGCTGAACGCCCCGAAGACCGGATTGCGATCTTGAGGCCGTATACCAACTTAATTACGACTACGACCGATTCGTGACTGTCGTGCCGGGGTGACGGCAGCCAGGGCGTTTCATTGGGTCACGACGCGCCGACGGCGCGTGCCCGACGAGACACCCGGGAGGTGCGATGGAGACCGCCGACGCCCGCAACTTCCTGCCCCCCGGGCGGGAGTCGTCGTTCGGTGGCTTCGTGGCCGGCGTCGTCGGGTTCGCGGTGCTGGTCTCCGCGGTGCCGCTGGCCGGGCTCCCCGACCGGCTGCCCGACCTGCCGGTGGCGTTCTGGACGATGGCGACGCTCGCCGTCGCCTGCGACGCGCGCCCGTTCGTGCCGCCCGGCCGGCGGCAGACCTCGGCGGTCTTCCCGTCCACCTGCTTCACCTTCGCCATCCTGCTCGGCTGGGGGCTGGGCCCGGCCGTGGCCGTGCAGGCGGTCGCGGTCGCCGTCTCCGGATGGCGCATGCGGCACTCGGTCTGGCGGACCGCCTTCAACGCCGCCCAGTACGCGTGCGCGCTCGGCGCCGCGTACCTGGTGCTCCGGCTCGGACCGGGCGGGCTCTTCGACGCCGGACGGCTGCGCTGGACCGACGTGGCCGCGGTCGGCGCCGCCACCGCCACCTGGTTCGCGGTCAACTACGGCCTGGTCAGCACCGCGCTGCGACTGCGCTTCGGCGGGCGGTGGTGGCCCAGCGCCCGGCAGGCGCTCCCCTTCGAACTGCTCTCCACCGGCTCGCTGCTGCTGCTCGCCCCGGTCCTGGTCGCCGCCGCCCGGGCCAGCGCCGCCCTGATCCCGCTGGTGCTGGTGCCGCTCTTCGCCGTCTACCGGATGTCCCGGCTCTCCGCCGAGCAGGAGCAGCTCGCCGACCTCGACCCGCTCACCGGGCTGCCCAACCGCAAGGCCCTGCTCGCCGAGGTGGCCGAGCAGGTGCACCTGCACGCCGAGCGGGTCGCCCGGGCCGCCCCCGACGCCCACCTCGCCCTGCTCCTGATCGACCTGGACCGGTTCAAGAACGTCAACGACGCGCTCGGCCACGCGGTGGGGGACCGGTTGCTGGTCGAGGTGAGCGCCCGGCTGGCCGACGTGGTCGCCGGGCGGGACATGCTGGCCCGGCTCGGCGGGGACGAGTTCGCCATCGTGGCGGCCGGGCTGACCGGCGTCGACGACGCGCGGGAACTCGCCGGCCGGGTGGTCGCCGCGCTCGCCGAACCGGTGTCGCTGGACGGGCTGCCGCTGGACGTCGGCGGCTCGATCGGTATCGCCCTCTTCCCCGAGCACGGCGAGGACTACGCCACCCTGATGCGCCACGCCGACGTGGCGATGTACGACGCCAAGCACCGCAACGACACCGTCGCCGTGTACGCCGCCGAGTCCGACCACAACTCCGCCGAGCGGCTCGGGCTCCTGGCCGACCTGCGGCGCGTACTGGAGGCGGGGCCGGGAGGCGGACGGGCGGTGCGGGGCGGCGACGGCGCCGCGCTGCCGTCCCGGCTCGGCACGGACCCACGGGCCGCGGCCGGCGGGGCGACCCGGTGGTGGTCGCGGCGCCGGCGGCAGCGGGCGACGGTGACCCACCCCGACGAGCTGCTGAACCGGATCCTCACCGGCGCCGACCCGACCCGCCGGCACGCCGACCCGGCCCACCGGCCGGCCGCCGACCCGGCGGTCGCCGGCGAGTCCGCCGGCCCGGCCGCCCCCGCGGCGCCGGCCGACGCCGAGCCGGTCGCCGACGCCGGCGAGATCACCATGTACTACCAACCGCAGATCGCCATCGCCACCGGCGAGGTGGTCGGGGTGGAGGCGCTGCTGCGCTGGCGGCACCCCCGACGGGGCATGGTCGACCCGGGCGAGCTGATCCAGGTCGCCGAGCAGAGCGCGGTGATGAGGCTGCTCACCCAGCGGGTGGTGGACGACGTGGTGGAGCAGCTGGCCAAGTGGTCCGCCGCCGGGATCAGCCTGCGGGCGGCGCTCAACGTCAGCGTCCGCGACCTGCACACCGGGGAGATCGCCGACCAGATCGCCGACCGGCTGACCCGCTACGGGGTACGCCCCGAACGGCTGCAACTGGAGATCACCGAGGGCGCCCTGATGGCGGACCCCCGGCGGGTGCTCACCACCATCACCCGACTGCACCAGCTCGGCGTGGCCATCTCGCTGGACGACTTCGGCACCGGCTACTCGTCGTTGCAGCACCTGCGCCGGCTGCCGCTGGCCGAGGTGAAGGTGGACCGGTCGTTCGTGCTCGGGATGGCCGACGATCCGGACGACGCGGCGATCGTCCGCTCGATGATCGAGCTGGCCGGCGCGCTCGGGCTGCGGGTGGTCGCCGAGGGCGTGGAGGACGAGCGCACCTGGCGGCTGCTGCACGCGGCCGGCTGCGACGCCGCGCAGGGCTGGTTCTACGCCCGGCCGATGCCCGCCGAGGAGCTGGTCGCCTGGTTGGCCCGGTACCGCCCGGTACGTCCGGTGCCCAGCGCCGACGTGGAGATCCCCCGCCGCCACGCCCGCTGAGGCGGGCCGGCGAGGGGGAGTCGGAGGCGTCGGCGTGGGCGCAGGACAATAGACTCGCTCCGGTCACCGCGCGTCATCCTCCCGGGAGCCCGCGCGGCCGGCACACCGCAGACCCAGCAGGACAGCCACGAAGGGGGCACCGATGGCCGCCATCTCCCGCGAGGAGGTCGCGCACCTCGCGCGACTGTCGCGGCTCGCCGTCACGGAGGAGGAGTTGGACACCTTCGCCGGTCAGCTGGACGTGATCCTCCAGTCGGTCGCCCAGGTCGGCGAGGTCGCCGCGGCGGACATCCCGCCGACCTCCCACTCGGTGCCGCTGACCAACGTGCTCCGCGAGGACGTGGTGACGCCGTGCCTGACCCCGGAAGAGGTGCTGTCCGGCGCGCCCGACGCCGACCAGCAGCGGTTCCGTGTCCCGCGGATCCTGGACGAGGATGTGGCTTCATGAGCGACCTGACCAAGCTGACCGCCGTCGAGATCGCCGGTCTCGTCGCCGGCGGTGAGACCTCCGCCGTGGAGGTCACCCGGGCCCACCTGGACCGGATCGGCGCCGTCGACGACCGCGTGCACGCCTTCCTGCACGTCGACACCGAGGGCGCGCTGGCCGCCGCCCGCGCGGTGGACGAGCGCCGGGCCGCCGGCGAGGAGCTGGGCCCCTTGGCGGGGGTGCCGGTCGCGGTCAAGGACGTGCTCACCACCAAGGGCGTGCCGACCACCGTCGGGTCGAAGATCCTCGAGGGCTGGCGCCCGCCGTACGACTCGACGATCGTGCAGCGGCTGCGCGCCGCCGGCACGGTGATGCTCGGCAAGACCAACATGGACGAGTTCGCGATGGGCTCCTCCACCGAATACTCCGCGTACGGCCCCACCTACAACCCGTGGGACCTGAGCCGGATCCCGGGCGGCTCCGGTGGCGGCAGCGCCGCCGCGCTGGCCGCGTACGAGGCGCCGCTGGCGATCGGCTCGGACACCGGCGGTTCGATCCGCCAGCCGGGCGCGGTCACCGGCACCGTCGGCGCGAAGCCCACCTACGGCGGCACCTCCCGGTACGGCCTGGTGGCGTTCTCCTCGTCGCTGGACACCCCCGGCCCGTGCGCCCGTACGGTGCTCGACGCCGCGCTGCTGCACCAGGTCATCGGCGGGCACGACCCGCGCGACTCGACCTCCATCCCGCAGCCGGTGCCGGACGTGGTGGCCGCCGCGAAGCTCGGCGCGACCGGTGACCTGACCGGGGTGCGGCTCGGCATCGTCAAGGAGTTCGCCGGCGAGGGCGGCGAGCCGGGCGTGATGGCCGCGTTCCGCGAGTCGGTCGACGCGCTGGCCAAGCTGGGCGCCGAGATCGTCGAGATCTCCTGCCCGCACTTCAAGTACGCGCTGCCGGCGTACTACCTGATCGCGCCGAGCGAGTGCTCCTCCAACCTGGCCCGCTTCGACGGGGTGCGGTTCGGCCTGCGTACCGGCGACGACGGCAACCGGTCGCTGGAGGAGGTCATGTCGCTGACCCGGGAGGCCGGCTTCGGCCCCGAGGTCAAGCGGCGGATCATGATCGGCACGTACGCGCTCTCCTCGGGCTACTACGACGCCTACTACGGTCAGGCGCAGAAGGTCCGCACCCTGATCACCCGCGACTTCACCGCGGCGTTCGAGCAGGTGGACGCGCTGATCTCGCCGACCACCCCGTTCGTGGCCTTCCCGGTCGGTTCGCGCACCGCCGACCCGTACCAGATGTACCTGGCGGACCTGTACACCATCCCGACCAACCTGTACGGCGGCCCGGGCATCTCGGTGCCGTGCGGCCTCTCCGACGGCCTGCCGGTCGGCCTGCAGGTGATGGCCCCGACGATGGCGGACGACCGGATGTACCGGGTGGCCGCCGCGCTGGAGTCGGCGGTCGGCACGTTCACCCCACCGGCACTGTGAGTCAGGAGCACCGATGACGACGACACTGCCCGCGTACGACGAGGTCGTCGCGCGCTACGAACCGGTGATCGGCCTGGAGACCCACGTCGAGCTGGGCACGAACACCAAGATGTTCTGCGGCTGCCCGACCGACTTCGGTGGCGAGCCGAACACCCGGGTCTGCCCGGTCTGCCTGGGTCTGCCCGGTTCGCTGCCGGTGGCCAACAAGGCGGCCATCGAGGCGACGATCCGGATCGGCCTGGCGCTGAACTGCTCCATCGCCGAGTGGTGCCGGTTCGCCCGGAAGAACTACTTCTACCCGGACATGCCGAAGAACTTCCAGATCAGCCAGTACGACGAGCCGCTCTGCGTCGACGGCTACCTGGACGTCGAGGTCAACGGCGAGCTGGTGCGGATCGGCATCGAGCGGGTGCACCTGGAGGAGGACACCGGCAAGACGCTGCACGTCGGTGGCGCCACCGGCCGCATCCACGGCGCGACCGAGTCGCTGGTCGACTACAACCGGGCCGGCATTCCGCTCGTCGAGATCGTCACCAAGCCGGTCCCCGGCACCGGCGCGCTCGCCCCCGAGGTCGCCAAGGCGTACGTGGCCGAGCTGCGCGACGTGATCCGCTCGCTCGGCGTCTCCGACGTGCGGATGGAGGAGGGCTCGCTGCGCTGCGACGTCAACACCTCCCTCAACCTGCCGGGCGAGGAGTGGGGCACCCGGACCGAGACCAAGAACGTCAACTCGCTGCGCTCGGTGGAGCGCGCGGTGCGCTCGGAGATCCTGCGCCAGGCGGCGGTCCTCGACGCGGGCGGCCGGATCCTCCAGGAGACCCGGCACTTCCAGGAGGACACCGGGGACACCCGGCCGGGCCGGTCCAAGGAGACCGCCACCGACTACCGGTACTTCCCGGAGCCGGACCTGGTGCCGCTGGCGCCGGACGCCGCCTGGGTGGCCGAGCTGAAGGCCGCCCTGCCGGAGCTGCCCCGGCTGCACCGCCGGCGGTTGCAGGAGCAGTGGGGCCTGTCCGAGCTGGACATGCAGTCGGTGCTCAACGCCGGCGCGGTGGAGCTGATCGAGCAGACCGTCGCCGCCGGGGCGACCCCGGCCGCCGCCCGCAAGTGGTGGCTGGGTGAGCTGTCCCGCCGGGCCAACGAGACCGGTGCGGAGCTGAGCGACGTCGGGGCCACCCCGGAGCAGGTCGCCGAGCTGCAGGGCCTGGTCGACGCCGGCAAGCTCAACGACAAGCTCGCCCGTACCGTCCTGGAGGGCGTGGTGGCCGGCGAGGGCTCGCCGACCGAGGTAATGACCAACCGGAACCTGGAGGTCGTGTCGGACACCGGCGCGCTCACCGCCGCCGTGGACGAGGCGATCGCCGCCAACCCGGGCATCGCCGACAAGATCCGCAGCGGCAAGGTCGCGGCGGCCGGCGCGCTGGTCGGCGCGGTCATGAAGACCACCCGCGGCCAGGCCGACGCCAAGACCGTTCGCGAGCTGATCCTGGAACGCCTCGGCGTCCAGGGCTGAGCCCGACCGGGAAGGCCGCCGCCGCGACCCGGCAGCGGCCTTCCCGCCTTTCCCGAGTACGCGCGACCCGCGCCACCCCCCTCGCGTGGGCGTCAACGGCGACGCCTGAATGGAGCCACCGTGAAGCAGCACGACCTCGACGTCCTCGACGAGATCCAGCGCCGGGTGCTCTGGCTCGCCACCCGCATCGTCGACGCCGCCAACCACGACCGGAACACCGGTGACGGGGTGAAGGTCGGCGGCCACCAGGCCTCCAGCGCCTCCCTGGTCACCGCGATGACCGCGCTCTGGTTCGGCCACCTCGACGCCGAGGACCGGGTCGCGGTCAAGCCGCACGCCTCGCCGGTGTTCCACGCCATCCAGTACCTGCTGGGCAACCTGGACCGGTCGTACCTGCCGAAGCTGCGGGCGCGGGGCGGGCTCCAGTCGTACCCGTCGCGGACCAAGGACCCGGACGAGGTGGACTTCTCCACCGGCTCCGTCGGTCTGGGCGCCGCCGCGCCGCTCTTCGCCGCGGTCACCCGGCGCTACGTCGACGCGCACTTCGGCGCCCGGCCGCACTCCCGGTTCGTCGCGTTGATCGGCGACGCCGAGCTGGACGAGGGGAACATCTGGGAGGCCGTCGCCGACCCGGCCACCACCGGCCTGGGCAACGTGATGTGGCTGGTCGACTTCAACCGCCAGTCGCTGGACCGGGTCGTCCCCGGCATCCGGATCAACCAGTGGCGCGGCCAGTTCGAGGCCGCCGGCTGGCACGTCGTGGAGGTCAAGTACGGCCGCCGGCTCGCCGAGGCGTACGCCCGGCCGGGCGGGGAGGCGTTGCGCGACTGGATCGACCGGATGCCCAACGAGCAGTACCAGTCGCTGTTCGGGCTGGCCGGCCCGGCGCTGCGCAAGCAGTTCCTCGACGGCGCGCCGGCCGGGATCGAGGCGTTCATCGCCGACATCTCCGACGACGAGCTGGGTCCGCTCGTCACCGACCTGGGCGGACACGACCTGGCGGCGATGCTCGACGCGTACGCCCAGTGCGACGCCGTCACCGACCGGCCCAGCGTGGTCTTCGCGTACACCGTCAAGGGGTGGGGTCTGCCGATCGCCGGCAACCCGCGCAACCACTCGGCGCTGCTCAGCACCGAGCAGGTCGACGCGCTGCGCGCGGCGCACGGCCTGACCGCGGAGACCGAGTGGGACCGCCTCGACCCGGCGTCACCGGCCGGCATCCGGGCCGGCGAGCGCCGGGAGGCGCTGTCCCGCGCGCCCCGCGAGCGGGCGCTCGGGGTCACCGTCCCGGAGACCACGAGGGTACGGGCGAACAAGCCGGTCTCCACCCAGGAGGTCTTCGGTCGGGTGCTGGTCGACCTGGCCCGGGACGAGAACGTGGCGCCCTACCTGGTCACCACCGCGCCGGACGTGGCCACCTCGACCAACCTGGCCGGGTTCATCAACAAGACCGGCGTCTTCGCCCCCACCGAGCAGCGCTCCTGGTCGGAGGACCGGATGCTGCGCTGGACGGAGAGCCCCGCCGGGCAGCACATCGAGCTGGGCATCTCGGAGATGAACCTGTTCCTGCTGCTCGGCCAGCTCGGCCTGTCGTGGGACCTGTCCGGGCAGCCGCTGCTGCCGGTCGGCACGGTCTACGACCCGTTCGTGCTGCGCGGCCTGGACGCCTTCCTCTACGGCACCTACTCCGGCTCCCGGTTCGTGGTCGCCGGCACCCCGTCGGGCATCACCCTGGCCCCGGAGGGCGGCGCCCACCAGTCCACCATCACCGCCTCGGTCGGCCTGGAGCTGCCCGGGGTGACCTTCATCGAACCGGCCTACGCGGCCAGCCTGGACTGGCTGCTCTGCGACGCGCTCGGGCAGATCGCCGGTGGGCCGGCTCCGGCCGCCACGGCCGCGCCCGCCGAGGACGGGGCGTACTACTTCCGGCTCAGCACCCGCCCGATCGACCAGGCGCCGTTCGAGGCGGCCCGGGCCCGGATCGGCGACGCGGTGCTGCGCCGGCAGGTGGTGGCCGGGGCGTACCGGCTGGTGGACGCGCACCAGGCGTACCCGCACCTGGCGGACGCGCCGGTGGTGACCCTGGCCGGGTCGGGCGCGGTGCTGCCGGAGGTGCTCGCGGCGGCCGCGGAGCTGGCCGACGAGGGCATCGCCGCGCACGTGGTCGACGTGACCTCGCTGGACCGGCTCTACCGGGCCTGGCAGCGCACCCTGCGCCAGGGGGTGCGGACGGCGACCGTGCCGAGCGTGCCGGGCGCGCTGCGGGCCGCGTTCGGTGACCGGACCCCGGTGGTGACGGTGCACGACGCCGCCTCGCACGCGATGGCCTGGCTCGGCTCGGCGCTCGGCGTGCCGGCGGTGCCGCTCGGGGTGGACGAGTTCGGCCAGTCCGGCACCGTCCGCGACCTGTACGAGCTGCACGACCTGCTGCCCGGCAGCATCGTCAACGCCGCGCTGGCCGCCCTCTCGCTGCGCTGACCGCCCGCGGCCGGTCCCGGCCGGTCCCCGCCGGTCGCGGCCGGTCCCGGCTGGTCGCGGCCGGTCCCGGCTGGTCCGGCCGGTCCCGGCTGGTCCGGCCGGTCGGACCGGAGCGACCGGTCCGACCGGCAGTCGCGCGCGGATTTCGTGGGCCTGACCGTCCGTGACGGAGCCCTTGTCCTGACTGAGCGTGAGGCTCGGTCTACCTCCGCAGACCTCCTCCCGGCCCTTTGCTCTGCTGCCTTCCCGGCAACACCACTGCTGAGCAGGGGGTTCAGCGGCCACACCTCGCAGCGTGCGTTCACCGTCGGTGACTGTTGCGTCCGCCGCAGCAGAGCAAAGCGGGTGAGCGCGGCATCGGGGGCCTGCCGCGAGCTTGCGCTGCGTGACGGTCGGGGTGGGTGATTCTTTCGCCCGCCGCGCGCCCTCGCGCGCCTCTGCCGTCCGCCCCGCGCGCCTCCGCCCCCGCGCCCCCGCCGCGCGCCGCCGCCGCTTCTGCGAGGGGCTCAGCCCGGACGGACGGGAGCGGCTCAGCGGGTCGGGGTGGGGGTGACCGGGACCGGGGCGCCCCGCGCCGGCTCCTTGATCACGTTCCGTTCCAGGTTGACCTGCGCCTCGCCGGTGCCGCCGACGGTGATGTCGTCGTACGCCTGGAGCTGCCTGCGCTGGTCGAAGTAGAGCACCGTCATCGACAGCGGGGTGGGCTTCTCGCCCTCCAGGCCGCGCAGCCCCGCCCCGCCGGTGGAGCCCTGCACCATGAGCTGGGTGGTCTGCCTGCCGGGCACCTGCGGCAGCTTGGACACCTGCCGGTTGTGGGTGTGCCCGGCGAGCACCAGCGGGGCGGTACCCGACAGCGGACCGGCCGACGCCGGGTCGTGCACCAGGGCGATGTCCACCGGCCGCGGCGAGTTGCGCACCGTGGCGGCGAGCTTCTCACCGGTCCCGATGACCTGCTCGGCGACCTGCCGGGTGAGTCCGCTGCCGGCCGGTGAGGTGTTCTTGTCCGGGGTGAAGCGGGGATCGCCGATGCCGGCGATGGTCAGCCCGGCCACGGTGGTGGTCGTGTTGTTCAGCACGATGGCGTTGGGCTGCCGGCCTACCGCCGCCGCGGTGCGCGGCGAGTCGTGGTTGCCCCGGATGTAGACGTACGGCTTCTTGAGCAGCCCGATCGAGCCGACGAACGAGGCCTCCGGCTCGCTGCCCCAGTCGGTGATGTCGCCGGTGTCGATGACCACGTCGATGTCGAACTGCTCCACCACGGTGCGGATCAGCTGCCAGCCGGTCGGGTTGAGGTGCATGTCGGAGACGTGCAGCACCCGCATGGTGCCGGGGGCGGGCTCGTAGACGGGCAGGGCGGAGACGGTGGTGTAGAGCTTGCTGACGTTGCCGACCACCCGCTGCAACTGCTCCGCGTAGCGGCTGTAGTCGTTGGCGATCCGCCGCGCGTCACCGACGATCGCCGGGGCGTTGACCAGCAGCCCCTCGTACCGTGGCTCCTCGATCGCCTGGGGGCGGATGGTGGCGGCGGCGAGCCCGAGGCTGCCGGCGGTGACGGCCAGCGCGACCCCCGCCGACCAGGCGGTGCGCCGGGTGTCCCGGAAGACCAGGACGGCCAGCAGCAGGGTGACCAGCACGACCGCCGCGATGGTACGCAGGCCGAGCCGCATCGCCCCGTCCCGCACGTCCTTGACGGCGGTCTGGCTGGCCCGGCTGATGCTGGCCGGGTCGTCGATCAGCGCCTCGGTCCGGCCCTGGTCCAGTGCGCCGAGCCGGACGGTCAGGCGGGTCGGCCCGTCGTGGCTGTCCAGCAGCAGCGCGCCCAGCGGCGGGATGTCGACGGTGGTGCCTCCCTCGACCGTCGGGGTGAGGCTCATGTTGGCGCGGAACGGCCCGATGTCGGTGTCGAGCCGTCCACCGGCCAGCGTCCCGATGACCGCGCCGGCGAGACCGACGGCCAGCACCGCCGCCACCACCCCGGCGCGCCGGGCCACGCCGGACCCGCCCGACCGTCCGGCCCGTCGCGTCCAGGGCCGCCAGCGCCGCTCACGCCGGGTCACCGAGGGCTCCGCGCCCCCGGTCCCGCGCTGCTCGTTCTCCTGACCGTCCATGCTGAGATTCTGACCTGCCCAGTGAAGGATCTTGGCAAACCCCGGCACGACTCTCGGTCACCGGATGCGACACGCCGGTGCGTGCCCCGGCCGTGGGCGGGGCGGCGGGTGCGGATCAGCTTCGGCCGGCGCCGCCGTCGGCGAAGACCAGCCGCAGCAGTCGGTCGTCCTCGGGCTCCGGCCGGCCCCGCCCGTCGTGGTTGGAGGTGGAGGCCCAGAGCGAGCCGTCCGGCGCGGCGGCGATGGCCCGCAGCCGGCCGTACCTGCCCTTGAGCAGCTCGCGCGGCTGGCCGAGCACGGTGCCGGTGTCGGTCACCTCGACCACCCAGAGCCGCTCGCCGCGCAGGCAGGCGGTGACCAGCAGTCGGCCCGTCGTGGTGAGACCCGAGCAGGACGCGTCGGCGGTGCGCCACTGCGCGATCGGGTCGACGTAGCGCTTGTCGCCGGCCTGCCCCTCGACCAGCGGCCAGCCGTAGTTGGCGCCCTTGTCGATCCGGTTGATCTCATCCCAGGTGTTCTGGCCGAACTCGGTGGCGTACATCCGCTTGCCCGCGTCCCAGGCGAAGCCCTGCACGTTGCGGTGCCCGAGCGACCAGACCGGCGAGCCGGGGAAGGGGTTGCCGGGCGCCGGGCGGCCGGCCGGGGTGATTCGCAGGATCTTGCCGCCGAGGCGCTTCGGGTCCTGTGCCGCCTCCCGGTCGCCGGCGTCGCCGGTGCTGACGTAGAGCTGCCCGTCGGGGCCGAAGCCCAGCCCGCCGCCGTCGTGGATCTCCGCCCGGGGGATGCCGGTCAGGATCGGGGTGGGTTGGCCGCCGAGGACCAGCTTGGCGACCCGGTTGTCCTGCTCGGTGGTGTAGTACACGAAGACCGTGCGGTCCTTCGCGTACGCCGGGGAGACGGCGATGCCGAGCAACCCCGCCTCGCCCCCGGCGGCCAGCCCCGGCACGGTCTGCACCGGGGTGACCCGCAACCCCTCCGGTGTGGACTCCGGGCCGACCTGGAGGATCCGGCCGGTGTCCCGCTCGGTGACCAGGGCGGCGCCGTCGGGGAGGAAGGCGATGCCCCACGGCACGCGCAGCCCCTTGGCCAGGACGGTCGCGACGACCTGCTGACCGGCGCCGCCGGAGCTCGCCGACGCCGACGGGGTCGGCAGGTTCGGTGGTTCGCCGGCCGGGTCGGGCTCCGGTTGGCCGAAGCTGCACCCGGTCAGCAGCAGCGCCGCGCTGGACGCCGCCAGCGCCGCGCGGAGTCGGCCGGTGCGGGGGTACGGGGCACGGACGCTCATCCGGCCCAGCGTAGCCCGCGAAACCGGACCCGCCCGCCCTGGCGGGGACAGTCGACCCGGTGAACGGCTCAGCGGGCCCGGACGGCCAGCAGGGCGATGTCGTCCTCGCGGTGCGCGGTGGCCAGCAGCAGGTCGCAGATCTCGGCCAGCGGGAGCTTCGAGGCGCCGGCGAGCTCGTCGAGCAGCTCGGCGATCCCCTCGTCGATCGGGCGGTCCCGGCGCTCGACCAGCCCGTCGGTGTAGAGCAGCAGGGTGTCCCCGGGGGCCAGCGCCGTCTCCTGGCTGGTCCGCCGGACCGGGCGGGTGAGGCCGAGCAGCGGCTCCCGGCGGCCGTCGAGGACCCGGACCGTGCCGTCGGCGCCCGCCAGCAGCGGCGGCGGGTGCCCCGCGTTGCACCAGCGAACGGGGAGACCGCCGTCGGTCTTCGGGCCCAGCCGGGCCAGGATGGCCGTGGCGGCGGTCCGGATGCGCAGCCCGGAGATGGTGGCGTCCAGCCGGGTCATCAGCGCGTCCACCGGATCGGTCCGGTCGAACGCGTTGCCCCGGACCAGATTGCGCAGCTGCCCCATGGTCGCGGCGGCCTCGATGTCGTGACCGGCGACGTCCCCGATCGCCACGATCAGGTCGCCGTCGGGCTGGATGAATGCGTCGTACCAGTCGCCGCCGACCTCGACCCGGTCGGCGGCCGGCTGGTAGCGGGCGGCGAGCTCGACGGCCGGGCTCTCCGGCAGCTCGGGCAGCATGCTGTGCTGGAGCACCTCCGCGACGTGCCGCTGCTCGCCGTAGATCCAGCTGTTGCCGACCGCCTGCCCGGCACGACGGCCGATCTCCAGCGCGGTGTGCAGGTCGGTGTCGTCGAAGGGCCGCCGGCCGGGGGCGTTGAGCAGCGTCACGCTGCCCAGCACGGTGCCGCGCCCCGGCGGGGTGATCGGCACGGTCAGGTGCGACCCGAAGCCGAGTTTCTCGGCCAACGACACCAGCTCGGGGTTGGTGGTGGCCCGCCGGACATCGTCCAGGTCGGCCGCTCTGCCCAGCACCGGCTGGCCGGTGCGCAGCACGGTGCGGGTGATCGACCTGGGACCGAGGCTGGTCGTCATCAGCTCGGCGAAGCGGGTGACCTCGACGATCCGCGCCGGGTCCCGGTGCAGGGCGCTGACCCGGCGGGGCGAGCCGTTCCGGTCGGCCAGGGTGACCAGGACCCAGTCGGCGAGCAGCGGCACCACCGCGCGGGTCAGCCGCTCCACGGCGGTGTCGGCGTCCAGGGTGCCGCTCAGGGTCTCGCTCAACCCGGAGAGCAGTTCCAGCCGTTCGTGCGCCTCCTCCACCGCCCGCCGGGCCTGCCGGGCGCCGTCCAGCGCGATCCGCAGCCGCAGCTCCGACGAGCAGGCGGCGGCGAGGTCGGACAGGGTCCGCAGCTGGGTCGCCGTCCAGGCCCGGGGCTTGTGGTCGATCGCGCAGAGCGAGCCGAGCACCCGGCCGTCCAGATCGGTCAGCGGGACGCCGGCGTACGCGATGACGCCCAGCTCGGGGAGGGCGAGGCTGTCCCGCACCCGGGGGTAGAGCCGGGCGTCCGGCAGCACCATCGGCAGCTCGATGTCGACCACGTGCTGGCAGAACGAGTGGCTCAGCGGGGTCTGCCGGCAGGCGGCCCACGGCTCCGGCAGGCCGACCGCCCCGGGGAAGAACTGCCGGGTGTCGGTGACCAGGGAGACCAGCGCGACCGGCACGTCGAGCAGGTCGCTGACGAGCCGAGCGAACCGGTCGAAGGCCTCGTCCGGCTCGGCCTCCAGGCCGGTGTCGGCGAGTGACCGTAGCCGGGCGGGGTCCGTCAGGGCCGAGGTGTCGTCGGCCGGGCGCCGGTCGGGGCGGCCCGGGGAGCGCTCGGTCATCGGCCACCTGTCTGCGATCGTGCGGTACGCCGGTCGGCGTTCCGATTCTCGGTTATACCCGCCACCGCGATCCGGTGCCCACGGATGTGGGCCGCGCCGCCGTACGGCGGGCCGATGGCCGGACCGCCCGGCCCGACGCCCGTGGGACCGCTATCGTCGGCGGGCGTGAAGGTTTGGATTGCGCACGAGGCCGGGACCGCGCTGCTCGGTGAGGTGCCCGCGGGCGTCACGGTGGAGCCGTGGACGGACCCGGGCACGATGCCGTCGGACCCGGCGGGCGTCCGGTTCTGGGTGCCGCCCTTCCTCGCCGCCGGTGACGTCGGCGCGCCGCTGGGCCGGCTGCCCGACCTGGCGGTGGTGCAGCTCCTCTCCGCCGGGGCGGACGCCTGGGTCGGCCGGATGCCGCCGGGGGTGGCCCTCTGCGACGCCCGCGGCGTGCACGACGCCGGCACCGCCGAGTGGGTCGTCACGGCGATCCTGTCCCAGCTGCGGAACTTCCCCGCCATGGCCCGCGCGCAGGCCCGCCGGGAGTGGGCGTACGCCGACGTCACCCCGACCGACGAGCTGACCGGCAAGCGGGTGCTCATCGTCGGGGCCGGTTCGATCGGGGCGGCGGTGCAGGCCCGGCTCGCCCCGTTCGAGGTCACCTTCACCCTGGTGGCGCGCACCGCCCGCCCGGCCGAGGGGGTGCACGGCGTGGCCGACCTGCCCCGGCTGCTGCCCGAGGCGGACGTGGTGGTGCTGCTGGTGCCGCTCACCGCGGCGACCCGGGGCATGGTCGACGCGGCGTTCCTCGCCGCCATGCCGGACGGTGCGTTGCTGGTCAACGCGGCGCGCGGCCCGGTGGCGCGGACCGAGGCGCTGGTCGCCGAGCTGGCCTCCGGCCGGTTGCGGGCCGCGCTGGACGTCACCGATCCGGAGCCGTTGCCCACCGACCACCCGCTCTGGGAGCTGCCGAACGTGCTGCTGACCCCGCACGTGGCCGGTTCGGTGCGGGGCCTGCTGCCGCGGGCGTACCGGCTGGTCGGCGAGCAGCTGCGCCGGTACGCGGCGGGGGAGCCGCTGCGGAACACGGTGGTCGACGGCTACTGACGCCGGGAACCGGCGCCGGCGACGTTCAGCGGGGGCCGGGCAGCGTCTGCCCGGTGGCCGACACCAGCCGGGGCAGGTCGGTGCCGCGTACGGCGGGCAGGACGACCTCCTGCCCGTCGCCGAGGCGGGCGACCGCCCGGCCGCGCCCGTCGGTGGTGAGTTCGGCGACCTGGTCCCAGCGGATCCGCCGGTCGCCGGCGAGCGCCCGCAGCCGCAGCTCGCGCGGGTCGGCGTCGGTGCCGGCCCGCCACGCCCAGATGCCGACGGCCAGCGGCACCAGCAGCACCGGCGACAGGTACCACTCGACGCTGGCCAGCGGCAGCGCGCCGAGGAAGGCGACGATCGCCGCGACCAGGATGGCCTGGTTGTGCCGGAAGCGGATGGTGTCGGCGCTACTCACCCCCCGATGATCCCACTCCGCGCCGGTCCCGCTCCGGCCGGGCGTCCCCACCCGTACCGGCACCCGCGGCAGTGACGTGGCTCACTGCCTCAGGGGCGTAACCGGTGCAACGGTCGTTCGTTGAGGGGAGTTGGCGTGTCGGCTACCCGCGGGCACTCCGCGTACCGCCCGCACCGCCGCACCGCCCCGTGTCCCCCTCACGAAGGCGACCGCCGTGCTCCACGCGTACCTCGTCCGTCGTCCGCCGTCCGCGGTGGCCGCCGTGCTCGCGGTGGCCGCGCTCCTCACCGGCGCCGCCGTGGCCGGTCCGCTCGCGCCGTTGGCCGCCACGACGCTCGCCGCCGCCCTCGGCTGCGCGGTGGCCGGCGTCCGGCTCTCCCGGCTGGCGGCCGCCGACGGCGGCGGGCGGGGGGCGCGGCGTCGCCGCCGCGCCGCCGCACTGCTCGACGCGGCGGGCATGGTGGTCGGCCTGACCGTGGCCGTCCTGCCGCTGGCCGATCCCGCGCAGCGCCCGTACGTCACCACGGCCGGCCTGGCCGCCGCGGCCCTGACGTACGGCGGTGGGCTGCTCCTGCTCCCCGGCCACTCCCGGCTGGCGTCCCGGGTCCGGCTGCGTCGCGGCGTCGACGTGCTGGGCCTCGGCGCCGCCCTGCTCTTCGCCGGCTGGGTGCTGCTCCCACCGGGCGAGGTGCCCCCGCTGGCCCGGGTCGTGACGGTGGCCGGCGCGGGGGCGCTGGCGGGGCTGCTGGTGAGCGCGTTCGCCGAGCGGTACCGCCGGCCGGGCGCGGCGCTCTGCCGGGCCGGTGCCGCGGCGGCCGTCCTCGGCCTGGGCGACCTGGCGGTGCTGCTGGCCTACCGGGTGCCGGAGCCGGCGGTGCTGTCGGCGGTGGCGCCCCTGGTGGCCGGGCCGCTGCTCACCGCCGCCGGCATGGCCCGGGTCGCCACCGGCGATCCGCCGCGCGGCGCGGGGCCGCATCCCGCCTGGTCCGGGGCGACCGCTCCGGCGGCGCTGGCGACGCTGGCCGCGGGGTGGCACCTCTGGGTCTTCGGCGGCTTCACCCCGACGGCGGTGCTGCTCGGGCTCGCGGTCATCCCGCCGCTGGTGGTCCGGGAACTGCTCGCCACCGCGGACGCCCGGCGTCGGGCGCGCCGGCTGGCCGCCCGGGAGGCTCGCTTCCGGACGCTGGTCTCCGGCGGTCGGGACCTGGTCCTGCTCGTCGACGACGAGCTGCGGGTGAGCTGGCTCTCCGGGGCCGGTGCGCGCTGGTTCGACCTGCGCGACGAGGAGGTCCTCGGCCGGCCGCTGGCCGACCTGCTGCACCCGGAGGACGTGCCCGGCGCCGTCGCCCGGCTCACCGCGACCCCGGCCGGCGGGGAGCCGCCGCTGCTGGTGGCGCGGCTGGCCACCGCGGACGGTGGCTGGCGGGAGACCGAGTCGACGGTGAGCGACCAGCGCGGGACGCCGGAGGTGGGCGCGCTGGTGCTGTACGTACGCGACGTGGGGGAGCGCCGCCGGCTGGAGCGGGAGTCGGCCCGGCCCGCCGCCACCGACCAGCCCACCGGCCTGGTCGACCGGCGCGAGCTGCTGCGCGCCCTGGACGCCGGGCGGGAGGGCGGAGCCGCCCTGCTCCTGGTCGAGCTGCACGGCCTCGGCGGGGCCGACGACGGCGCGGGCCGGGCGGTGGGGGACGCCGTGCTGGTGGCCGCCGCCCGCCGGATGCGGGACGTGGTGGGGCCCCGCGACCTGGTCGCCCGGGTCTCGGGGGAGGAGTTCGCGGTGGTCACCGGGCTGGGTCCGGTGCCGGCGTACGCGTTGGGCGCCCGGTTGCTGGCCACGCTCTCCGAGCCGTGTCCGACCCCGGGGGCGATGGTGCGGCTGCGGGTCAGCATCGGCCTGGCCGAACTGGCCGGGGCGGGCCCGGAGGACGTGCTGCGCCAGGCGGAGCTGGCCCGGCGGCGGGCCGCCCAGCTCGGCGGGGGCCGGGTGGAGTGGTACGACCCGTACCTGGAGGAGCAGCTGGTCCGTCGGCTCGACGTGGAGCGGGAGCTGCCCGGTGCGGTCGCCCGCGGCGAGCTGGACCTGGTCTACCAGCCGGTGCTGGGGCTGACCGACCGGCTGCCGGTCGGGACGGAGGCGCTGCTGCGCTGGCGCAGCCCGGTGCTCGGCACGGTGCTGCCGGCGGAGCTGCTGCCGGTCGCGGAGGACCTCGGCCTCGTCGGTGAGCTGGGGCGGTGGGTGCTGGACCGGGCCTGCCGGCAGCTCGCCGAGTGGTCGACCGGTGGCCGGCAGCTCTGGATGGCGGTCAACGTGACGCCCCGGGAGCTGCTCGCGCCGGAGTTCCTCCCCGCGGTGGCGGCGACGTTGGCCGGCTACGGCGTGCCGGCGGAGCGGCTGGTGGTGGAGGTCGGCGAGCCACGGGTCGGCGCGGAGCTGCCCACCGTGGTGGCCCGGTTGGCCGGGTTGCGGTCGCTGGGGGTGCGGACCGCGCTGGACGACTTCCGCGCCGAGCACGCCTCGCTGGCCCAACTGCGGCGGCTCCCGATCGACCTGCTCAAGGTCCGTCCGCAGGCACCGGAGTCGGCGGCCGACCCGGAGCGCCCGCTGATCGACGTGGTGGTCAGCCTGGGTGACCGGTTGGGCCTGGACGTGGTGATGGAGGAGCTGGAGTCCGACGCCGACGTGGACCGGGCCCGCCGGGCCGGTTGCCGCTACGGGCAGGGCTTCGCGTTGGCCCGCCCGGCGACCGCCGAGCGGGTGGAAGCGTACTTCGAGGAGTTCCCCTCCGCGTCCCGGTGAGCCGTCGCGCGCGCGGTGACCTGCCCGGCCCCTCTGCTCTGCCGCAGGGGCCGGGACCGCGTCGAAGGCCGGGCGGCTGGCGCGGACAGCGGACGCCCGAGCGGGCCGCAGATCGACAGGGCCGAGAACCGGTGGGATGCGGCCAGCAGTCGGCCGGGCCGCGCGGCCAGGACCCGGGCTGCGCGAGGGGGCGCACGCCGACCGTGTCGGCGGGATCGCGGTGGTCGCGGGGCAGCGGTTCCTGCGCCTCCGGCGCATAATCACAGGCTCTCTGCGTGCACGACTGTGCAGAGTGCAAGGTGCCCTACTCGTGAGGTGCGACGGACCTGGAAGGAATGTGATGGACCACGCGGCGGGCGAGCTCGAGCCGTCTCCGATCCAGAAGGCCGTGGAGGCGATCGCCATCACGCCGGAGGCGGCCACCGAGCTCGTGGACGGGTACCGGGCGACCTTCGAGGCCAAGTTCAAGCGGAAGCCCGAGAGCCTGGAGGACAAGAGCCGGATCGCCGAAAAGGTCATTGGCCGGTACGCCAAGCTCTCGGCAGCCGCTGGTGTGGTCACCGCGGCCCCGAGCGTGATTCCGGGTGTCGGGACGGCGGTCGCGGTCCTGGGCGGCGGGGTCGCTGATCTCGCCGTGGCACTCAAGCTTCAGATCGACATGTGCATGTGTCTGGTCGAGGTCTACGAGGCCGAGCTGAGCAGTGAGGACAAGAAGCACCTCGCCTTCGTGCTCGCGTTGGCGGGCTCGGCAGAACAGCTGGCGGCGAACGGCGGCAAGGCGGCAGTGCAGAAGATCGCCCAGAAGTTGGTCTACCAGTACCTGCGGGGACCCGCCTTGGTCACGATCAAGCAGCTGTTCAAGCGGGTGTCCATCACCTTCACCCAGAAGGCGATGGCGAAGGCGGTCCCAGCCGGCATAGGTGTCGTTTTCAGTGGCTCAGCCAACTACGTCCTGACGACGGTGGTGGGCAAGGTCGCGGTCGCAGTCCTGGCCAAAGATGTGGAGTAAGCCAGATCGCTGAACCGGTTCACCGCGCCCGGGGCGGTGCGGTGCTGCCGCGCGGCGTCAGGTGGGCGGTCTCGTCCTGCACGCCGGCCACCGCCTCCCCGGCGATGACCCGGAGGAGCTGCCGGGCCGCGTGTGCCCCGTACGCCGGGATGTCCCGGCCGAGGGCGGTCAGCGGCGGGTGCACCAGCTGGCACAGCGGCGAGTCGTCCCACGCCACGATCGACAGGTCGCCGGGGACGGCGAGCCCCATCTCCTGGGCCACCGAGAGGCCGGCTATCGCCATCACGTCGTTGTCGTAGATCACCGCGGTGGGCCGGTGGGCCGAGCTGAGCAGCCGCCGGGTGGCCCGGGCGCCCTCCTCGCCGGTGTAGTCGGACCAGACCGTGGCCGTGTCCTCCAGTCCCAGCCGGCGGCACACCTGGGCGAAGGCGTCGGTACGGATCTCGGTGTGCAGCAGCGAGGGCAGGCCACCCACCCGGGCGATCCGCCGGTGCCCGAGCGCGACCAGGTACTCCACGGCCTCCACCAGCGCGGCGGCGTCGTCGGACCAGACGCTGGCCAGGCTGCCGGTCCGCCCCGGTCCGCCGATCACCACCGCCGGCAGTCGCAGCTGTTCCAGCGCCGGCACCCGGAGGTCGTCGGTGCGCAGGTCGCAGACGAAGACGCCGTCCACCCGTCGCTCGGCCCACCAGCGCCGGTAGACCGCGATCTCGGCTTCCTGGTCGGCCACCACCTGAAGGGTGAGCGCGTACGACCGGGCGGAGAGTTCCGCCTCGACGCCGCTGATCAGCTCCATGAAGAACGGCTCGATGCCCAGGGTCCGGGCGGGCCGGCACAGGGTCAGGCCGACGGCGTTGGCGGTGGCGCCGGAGAGGGCGCGGGCGGCGCTGCTCGGGCTGAAGCCGATCTCGGTGGCGATGGCCAGGATGCGTTGTCGGGTCGCCTCCGAGACGCCGGGCTGCCCGTTGAGCGCGTACGACACCGCGCCCTTGGACACTCCGGCGCGCCGGGCGACGTCGGCGATGGTCGGGCGCTTCACCGGCGTGCTCCTCCAGTCTCGCGGCCTTCCGGGGCCGGTTCCGCGGCGCCGGGTTCACCGGCGGCCCTCACGCTACCGCGACCGGTCGGCGGGCTCTGCCCGCCATCGGTCGACCTGCGCCGTCGTGCGACATCGGCTACTTGCACGGTTAAGCGTACGGCCTGACCCGCCGGTCCACGTCAGCCTCTGGGTGGGTCCAGCTGCGCGGGGAAGCGCTCCACCACCCATGGTTACGCTCCCATTGAGCCCTGGTGTGCCCGAAGAGCCGCGTCGTTCACCGACCGTTGACAGTGCTGAGGTCGGACCGTACGGTGGCCTCACTTATCCGGTTCAGTCAACGTTCCTCGATATGCGGAGCGTTCCCGTTTGGCGCGGAGGATGACATGAAAAGGTCCTGGACCCACTGGGCCCGCGCGGCGACGGCCGGCGCCGTGAGCCTGTTCCTGGTCGCCGGATGCAGCGGCAGGAGCACCACCGACTCCGACTCCGGCGACGGCACGGTCACCCTGAAAATCAACTTCTGGGGCGACTTCGGTCTCCAGGACCTCAAGACCAGGTACGAGGCCGCCAACCCGAAGGTGAAGATCCAGCTCAACTCGGGCGAGTACAACGCCCAGCACGAGGATCTGCAGAAGAAGCTCGTCGCCGGCTCCGGCGCCGCCGACATCGCGGCCATCGACGAGGGCTTCATGGTCCAGTTCCGCGGCCAGTCCGACAAGTTCGTCAACCTGCTCGACAAGGGCGCCGGCTCCTACGAGAGCAAGTACCTGCCCTGGAAGTGGAAGCAGTCGCTGTCGGCCGACGGCAAGACCCAGATCGGTCTCGGCACCGACGTCGGCGGTCTGGCCATGTGCTACCGGACCGACCTGTTCGCCGCCGCCGGGCTGCCCACCGACCGGGACCAGGTCTCCGCCCTCTGGCCCACCTGGGACAAGTTCCTGGAGGTCGGTCAGCGGTACACCGCCAAGACCGACAAGAAGTTCATCGACGCGGGCACCAACCTGTTCAACCCGATCCTCGGCCAGCAGCAGGTCGGCTTCTACGACGAGCAGGAACAGCTCCGGATGGAGCAGGGCCCGAAGGTCGCCTTCGACTACACCGTCAAGGCCGTCCAGGCCGGGCTCTCGGCCAACCTGGTCAGCTTCCAGGCCGACTGGGACAAGGGCTTCACCAGCGGCGCCTTCGCCGTCCTCGCCTGCCCGGCGTGGATGCTCGGCCACATCAAGGACACCGCCCCCGGGACCGAGGGCAAGTGGGACATCGCCGCGGTGCCCGGCGGTGGTGGCAACTGGGGCGGGTCGTTCCTGACCGTCCCGAAGCAGGGCAAGCACGTCGATGAGGCGTACAAGCTGGTGGAGTGGCTGATCCAGCCGGAGCAGCAGATCGAGATCTTCAAGAAGGTCGGCAACCTGCCGTCCCAGCCGGCGCTCTACGCCGACCCGGCGATCGCCGAGTTCAAGAACCCGTTCTTCAACGACGCCCCGGTCGGACAGATCTTCCCGAAGATGGCGCAGGGCCTGACCCCGCAGTACCTGGGCAGGAAGAACGGCCCGACGCGGGTGGCGGTGGAGAACGTCATCCGCCGGGTGGAGAACAGGACCCTGAAGCCCGACGCCGCCTGGACCGAGGCGGTCCGGGAGGCAGAGAAGGCCGGCAGGTCCTGACGAGCCGGTGACCGGCGGCGCGGCGGGCACGGCACCGCTGCGCCGCCGGCCCGGCCGGCGACACCGCACGGGCCCCGACGCCCGCCCGTACCCCTGTCCCCTCCCCGGCCCTGGAGTGTGTCCCGATGTCCACCACCCGTGCCGCGCCCGCGCCGTCGCGCCGCCGAGCCGCGCCAGGGCGCGGCGGCTCCGGACCCTACGAGCGCCGGCTCACCTGGCGCAACCGGCTGTACCGCTTCGACATGCGCTACATGCCGTACCTGATGATCGCCCCGTTCTTCCTGCTCTTCATCGTCTTCGGGCTCTTCCCGCTGGTCTTCAACGGCGTGGTGTCGCTGCGCAACTACCAGCTCGACGATCCGACGCTGCCGTACTGGGCCGGCGTCGAGAACTTCACCCGGCTCGCCGACGACGAGGACTTCTGGAACGCGCTGTACAACACCTTCGGCATCTTCCTGCTCTCCTCGGTGCCGCAGCTGCTGCTGGCGCTGGTGGTGGCCGCCCTGCTCAACCGGAGGCTGCGCGGGCAGACCTGGTGGCGGGTCGGCATCCTGCTGCCGTACGTCACGCCGATCGTCGCCTCGACGATGGTGTTCAGCGTCTTCTTCTCCCGCGACTTCGGCATCGCCAACTGGGCGCTCGCCCTGTTCGGCGTCGGGGACCAGGAGCCGATCGACTGGCGGGCCGACAAGCTGCACTCCTGGATCGCCATCGCCACGATGGTCAACTGGAAGTGGATCGGCTACAACGCCCTGCTCTACCTGGCCGCCATGCAGTCCATCCCGCGCGACGTCTACGAGGCCGCGGCGATCGACGGCGCCGGCCCGTGGCGGCAGCTCTGGGGGATCACCGTGCCGATGATCCAACCAGTCATCGTCTTCACGGTGGTGCTCTCCACCATCGGCGGTCTCCAGCTCTTCACCGAGCCGATGCTCTTCGACCCCAATGCCCAGGCCGCCACCGGTGGACCGAACGGCGAGTGGCAGACCATCGCCCAACTCATCTACAAGGTGGGCTGGAAGGATTTGAACCTCGGCTACGCCGCCGCGATGTCCTGGGCGCTCTTCCTGATCATCCTGGTCGTCGCCGGCATCAACACGCTGCTGACGAACCGTCTAGCGGGAGGCCGTCGGTGAGCGCGAGGAACGCAGCGGAGCGGAGTCCCGCAGTCGCGAACGAGGGCGGCGCGGTGAGCGCGAGGAACGCAGCGGAGCGGAGTCCCGCAGTCGCGAACGAAGGTGGCGCGGTGAGCGCGAGGAACGCGGCACGGCGCAAGCGGCCCGCCCTGATGGGCCGGGCGCCGCAGGACACCCCGGCCGGCCTCTGGACGTACCTGCTGCTGGCCACCACCATGCTCTTCGCGGCCTTCCCGCTGTACTGGATGTTCGTCATCGCCACCAGCGACGACGAGGCGCTGGCGAAGATCCCGCCGGCGCTGCTGCCCGGCGAGCAGTTCATGGTCAACGTCGACGAGGTCTTCTCCCTCCAGGACGTCTACTTCGCCGCCTCCCTGGTCAACAGCGTCATCGTCGCCACCGTGGTCACCGCCTCGGTGCTCTTCTTCTGCTCCCTGGCCGGCTTCGCCTTCGCCAAGCTGCGGTTCAGGGGCAGCAACGCGCTGATGCTCTTCGTGGTGCTCACCCTGACCGTGCCCAACCAGCTGGGCATCGTGGCGCTCTACATCGTGATGGGCCGGCTGGGCTGGAACGGCACCCTGCTCGCGGTCATCGCGCCCGGCCTGGTCACCGCGTTCGGCGTGTTCTACATGCGGCAGTTCATCGTCAACACGGTCCCCGACGAGCTGGTCGAGTCGGCCCGGGTCGACGGCGCCACCACCATGCGCGTCTACGCCACCATCGTGCTGCCGGCGATCCGTCCGGCGCTGGCCGTGCTCGGCCTGCTCACCTTCGTCGCCACCTGGAACGACTTCCAGTGGCCGCTGATCACGCTGAGCGGCACCGACTACCCGACGTCGATGGTCGCCATCTCCGACCTGGCGAGCGGAAACTATGTGATCTACCGGCGGGTGCTGGCCGGCGCGTTCATCGCCACCATCCCCCTGCTGGTCATGTTGTTCATCGGCGGCCGTCAGATCGTCCGCGGAATCATGGAAGGCGCGGTGAAGTCGTGATCCACCAGAGGCTGCACGAGGGCTGGGAGCTGCGGGCCGTACCGGGACAGCAGGTGCCGGCGGAGGTCGCCGGCCGGGCCGTGCCGGCCACCGTGCCCGGCTGCGTGCACACCGACCTGCTCGCCGCCGGCCTGATCCCGGACCCGTTCGTCGACGACAACGAGACGGCGCTGGCCTGGATCGGTCGCACCGACTGGAGCTACGGGACCACCTTCGCGCACGAGCCGGGCGACGAGGACCGGGTCGACCTGGTCTGCGCCGGGCTCGACACGGTCGCCACCATCACCGTCAACGGCACCGAGGTGGGCCGCACCGAGAACATGCACCGCGGATACCGGTTCGACGTGCGGTCCCTGCTGCGGCCGGGCGCCAACACCCTGGCCGTCCGGTTCGACTCGGCGTACCGCTACGCGCAGGCCCGGCGGGACGCCCTCGGCGACCGGCCGAACGCCTACCCGGAGCCGTTCCAGTTCATCCGCAAGATGGCCTGCAACTTCGGCTGGGACTGGGGGCCCACCCTGGTTACCGCCGGGATCTGGCAGGAGATCGGGTTGCACGCCTGGTCCACCGCCCGGCTCGCCGCCGTCCGTCCACTGGTGGCCGTCGCCGACGGTGAGGGGCGGGTGGAGCTGCACGTCGAGGTGGAGCGCGCCGCGGACACCCCGTTGAGCGTGCGGGCCACCGTCGCCGGCGCGGCCGTCGAGGTCGTGATCCCGGTGGGGGAGCGCACGGCCGTGGCCACCCTCACCGTCCGCGACCCGGAGCTGTGGTGGCCCCGGGGGTACGGCGCGCCGGCGCTGCACCGGCTCGACGTCACGCTCTGCGCGCCGGACGGCCGGACGCTGGACGCCTGGTCCCGTCGGATCGGCTTCCGCTCGGTACGCCTCGACACCACCCCCGACGCGCACGGCACCCCGTTCGCCCTGCACGTCAACGAGGTGCCGGTCTTCGTCCGCGGGATCAACTGGATCCCCGACGACCCGTTCCCGAGCCGGATCACCCGGGACCGGCTGGCGCACCGGCTCGGCCAGGCCGCCGAGGCCGACATCAACCTGCTCCGGGTCTGGGGCGGCGGCCGGTACGAGTCGGAGGACTTCTACGACCTCGCCGACGAGCTGGGCCTCCTCGTCCAGCAGGACTTCCTCTTCGCCTGCGCGGCGTACCCGGAGGAGGAGCCGTTCGCCACCGAGGTGGCCGCCGAGGCCGCCGAGCAGGTCACCCGCCTCGCCGGCCACCCGTCCCTGGTCCTGTGGACCGGCAACAACGAGAACATCTGGGGCTGGCACGACTGGGACTGGCAGGAGCCGCTGGCCGGTCGCACCTGGGGGCGGGGCTACTACCTCGACCTGCTGCCCCGGATCCTGGGCGAGCTGGACCCGACCCGGCCCTACTGGCCGGGCAGCCCGTGGTCGGGTCGCGAGGAGATCTACCCCAACGACCCGGCGCACGGCACCACCCACATCTGGGACGTCTGGAACACCGACGACTACACGAAGTACCGGGAGTACGTGCCGCGCTTCGTCGCCGAGTTCGGCTACCAGGCGCCGCCGGCGTACGCGACGCTGCGCCGGGCGCTGAGCGACGAGCCCCTGGCCCACGACTCGCCCGGGATGGCCCACCACCAGAAGGCCGCCGACGGCGACGCCAAGCTCCAGCGCGGGCTGGACGCGCACCTGCCGGCGCCGGCCGACTTCGACGACTGGCACTTCCTGACCCAGCTCAACCAGGCCCGGGCGATCCAGCTCGGGGTGGAGCACTTCCGCTCCCACCGGGAGGTCTGCGCCGGCACCATCGTCTGGCAGCTCAACGACTGCTGGCCGGTCACCTCCTGGTCGGCCATCGACGGCGACGGCCGGCGCAAACCGCTCTGGTACGCGCTGCGCCGGGCGTACGCCGACCGGCTGCTCACCGTCCAGCCCCGCGACGGCGGGCTGGCCCTGGTGGCGGTCAACGAGACCGGGCAGCCGTGGCGGGCCCAGGCGACGGTGACCCGGCTGACCCTGGCCGGCGAGCCGAGGGCGAAGACCTCGGCCCAGCTCGACGTCCCGCCGTACTCGGCGGTGACGCTGGCGCTGCCGGCGGACCTGGCGCGGCCGGAGGAGGCCCGCCGGGAGCTGCTGGTCGCCGAGGCCGGTGACACCGCGCGGCGGGCGCTGTGGTTCTTTGCCGAGGACCGGGACGCGCGGTGGCCGGCGGCCCGCTTCGACGCGACGGTCGAGCCGGTCGACGGCGGCCAGCGGGTCCGGGTCACCGCCCGGACGGTGCTGCGCGACCTGACCCTCTTCCCGGACCGGCTCGACCCGGCCGCCGAGGTCGACGAGGCGCTGGTCACCCTGCTGCCCGGGGAGTCGGTCACCTTCACCGTGCGTGCCGACGCGCCGCTGGACCCGGCGGCGCTCACCACCCGCCCGGTGCTGCGTTGCGTCAACGACATCTGAGGTGACGGGGGTCGCACCGCCGGCTGCCTGACCCGACCGCTACCCGCCGTGGTCGTGGCGGGATCGAAAACCCCGACGAGCGTGATACCTCGGAGGCATCAAGATGCCTCTGAGGTATCACGCTTCACCCGGCATCCACCCTGGACGCCGTCGTGGCCGACTGCACGGGCCGCGCCGCGCCGCCTACTCCGGCACCCGCCGGTACGCGCCGTCGCTGGCCGAGGTGGCCATGGAGGCGTACGCGCGCAGCGCCGCCGACACCGGCCGCTGCCGGTCCGCCGGGGTGTACGGCTTGTCCCGCTTCTCCTCGGCGACCCGCCGCGACTGGAGCACGTCATCGGGCACGTTCAGGGCGATGGACCGGCCCGGGATGTCGATGACGATCTCGTCGCCCTCCCGGACCAGCGCGATCAGCCCGCCGGAGGCCGCCTCGGGGGAGACGTGGCCGATGGAGAGCCCGGAGGTGCCGCCGGAGAACCGGCCGTCGGTCAGCAGCGCGCAGGCCCGGCCCAGCCCCCGGCCCTTGAGGAAGGAGGTGGGGTAGAGCATCTCCTGCATGCCGGGGCCGCCCTTCGGGCCCTCGTAACGGATCACCACCACGTCGCCGGCGACGACCTCCTTTGCCAGGATGGCCGTCACCGCGTCGTCCTGCGACTCGTACACCTTCGCCGGCCCGCGGAAGGTCAGGCACTCCTCGGGCACCCCGGCGGTCTTCACCACGCAACCGTCCGGGGCGAGGTTGCCGTGCAGGATGGCCAGCCCGCCGTCGGCCGAGTACGCGTGCTCCCGGTCCCGGACGCAGCCGCCGGCCGCGTCGGTGTCCAGCGACGACCAGCGGTTGGTGGTGGAGAACGGCTCGGTGGTGCGCACCCCGCCCGGCGCGGCGTGGAACAGCTCGACCGCCTCCGGCTTCGGCGAGCCGCCCCGGACGTCCCAGTCGGCCAGCCACTGCGTCAGCGTGGGGGAGTGCACCGCGTGCACGTCCCGGTGGAGCAGGCCGGCGCGGTCCAGTTCGCCGAGGATGGCCGGGATTCCACCGGCCCGGTGCACGTCCTCCATGTGGTACTGCGGCGAGTTCGGCGCCACCTTCGCCAGGCAGGGCACCCGGCGGGAGATGGCGTCGATGTCGGCCACCGAGAAGTCCAGCTCCGCCTCCCGGGCGGCGGCGAGCAGGTGCAGGATCGTGTTGGTGGACCCGCCCATCGCCACGTCCAGGGCGACCGCGTTCTCGAAGGCGGCGCGGCTGGCGACCGCGCGGGGCAGCACCGAGGCGTCGTCGCCGTCGTACCAGCGCTTGGCGATCTCCACGACGGTGCGGCCGGCCTCGACGAAGAGCGACCGGCGCGCGGCGTGGGTGGCCAGCGTCGACCCGTTGCCGGGCAGGGCCAGGCCGATCGCCTCGGTCAGGCAGTTCATCGAGTTGGCGGTGAACATGCCGGAGCAGGAGCCGCAGGTGGGGCAGGCGGAGCGTTCGATCTCGCCGAGCTGCTCGTCGGTGACCGCCTCGTTGGACGAGGCGATCATCGCGTCGATCAAGTCGATCTTGGAGTGCACGATCCCCTCGATCGCCACCGTCTTGCCGGCCTCCATCGGCCCGCCCGAGACGAAGACGGTCGGGATGTTCAACCGCAGCGCGGCCAGCAGCATCCCCGGGGTGATCTTGTCGCAGTTCGAGATGCAGACCAGGGCGTCCGCGCAGTGCGCGTTGACCATGTACTCCACCGCGTCGGCGATCAGCTCCCGGCTGGGCAGCGAGTAGAGCATCCCGCCGTGACCCATGGCGATGCCGTCGTCGACGGCGATGGTGTTGAACTCGCGTCCCACCCCGCCGGCCTCGGCGACCGCGTCGGCGACCAGACCGCCCATGTCCTTGAGATGCACGTGACCCGGGACGAACTGGGTGAAGCTGTTGGCGATGGCGACGATCGGCTTGCCGAAGTCGTCGTCGGTCATCCCGGTGGCCCGCCAGAGGGCCCGGGCGCCGGCCATCGTCCGACCGTGGGTGGATGTCCTCGACCGCAGCTCAGGCATGGATACCAGTCTGACACCGCCACCGCGACGCCCCCCGCCGGTCGCGCCGTGTCCCAACAGATGCACACCCGGTGCCCCGCGGGGGGCCGCCATCCGGCACCCTGGAGGGCGTGGGTTCACCTCCGGGCATGGTCGCCGTCGCGGTGCTGAGCGGCCTGGTGGCCGCGGCCGCCACCGTGCTGCTGGCCGGGTCGGCCCGGCGGCGCACCGGCCCGCACCGCCAGTCGTATGCGCTGCTGGCCGCCGCTGCGGCGCTCGCCCTGGTCGGTCTGCTGGTGGGGGTGGGGGTGGTGCTCGGCGACCCCGACCACCCGCCCCATCCGGCGCGACTCAGCGGCTGGCCCGTACTGATCTCCATCGCGGTGGCGGCGAGCGGTCTGGCCGCCGCCGCCGGCCTGCTCCGCCTGCCCGGCGCGGTGGTCTCCCGGGCGGCGACCGCGCGGCTGCTGCTCGACGCGCTGATCATCGCGACGGCCCTCTGGTTCGTCGGCTGGGTGCTCTTCTCCGCCCCGACCCGGCTGCTCGGCACGGTCACCCCGGTGGCCTGCCCGGCGATCCTGCTGGCCACGGTCAACGCCGCGCTGACCGTCGGGCTCACCCTGATCGTGCTGCTGCGGGCCGACCCACCCCGGGGGCGGCTCGGGCTGCTCGGCCTCGGCGTCACCACCACCGCCGTCGGCGGGCTCGGGGTCACCGGCGGCGTCTGCCAGGGTGGCCCCACGATGGCTCTGGCCAGCGCCGCGCTGCTCGCCCTGGGGCTGCTGGCCGTCGCGCTGGCGGTGCACCGGGTGGAGCAGCCCGGTCAGGTCGACGTGGACCTGATCCGCCGCGACGGCGCGTACGCCTTCGTCCCGATGTTCGCGATGGCCGCCTCGGCGATGTACCACCTGGCCGAGGGCGGCCCGTTCGACGCGCTGGGCATCGTCGCCGGCAGCGTCGAGGGCTTCGCCCTGGTCGCCCGGCAGTACCTCACCCTCAACGACATGCGCGGGTACGCCGGCCGGCTGGCCGAGCGGGAGGCGCACTTCCGGGAGCTGGCGCACACCGACTCGCTGACCGGGCTGGCCAACCGGCGCGGCCTGCTGCGGGAGATGCAGCGCTGCGCCGACGAGGGCGTCGGCTGCGTGCTGCTCGGGCTCGACCTGGACGGCTTCAAGAACGTCAACGACATGCGCGGCCACGACGTCGGTGACGTGGTGCTGGTCGAGGTCGGCCGGCGGCTGCGCGGCAACCTGCGCCCCGGCGACCTGGCCGCCCGGCTCGGCGGGGACGAGTTCGCCGTGCTGATGCGGGGCCGTCCGGACGACGCCGGCCCGGTGGCCGAGCGGCTGCTCGGGGTGCTCGGGCGGACGTACGAGCACCCGGACGGGCCGGTCTTCCTCTCCGTCAGCATCGGGATGGCCGGCCAGTGCGGCGAGCCCGACCAGGTGGCGCTGCTGCGCCACGCCGACCTGGCGCTGCGCTACGCCAAGCAGCGCGGCAAGAACCGGATCGAGCGTTACGACGGCACCCACGACCAGATGCTGCTGCGGCGGACCCGGGTGGAGCACGAGCTGCGCGGGGCGATCGAGCGCAACGAGCTGCGGCTGGTGTTCCAGCCGGTCGCGTCGCTGCCCTCGGTCCGCCCGGTCGGCGCGGAGGCGCTGCTGCGCTGGCACCACCCGGAGCTGGGCAACGTCCGCCCCGACGAGTTCATCCCGCTCGCCGAGGAGTGCGGGATGATCGCCAAGCTGGGCGCCTGGGTGCTGCACCAGGCCTGCTGGCAGCTGTCCCGCTGGCTGGCCGACGGCCACGACGTCTGGGTGTCGGTCAACGTCTCCCCGCGCGAGCTGCACGCCCCGGAGTACGTCGTGCAGGTCGCCGAGGCGTTGCGCGCCCACCACGTGCCGCCGCAGCGGCTGGTGCTGGAGGTGACCGAGCACGCCGTCGCCACCGACCTCGACGAGCTGATCCGGCGGCTGACCGCGCTGCGGCACACCGGGGTGCGGATCGCGCTGGACGACTTCGGCGCCGGATACTCCTCCCTCGGGCAGCTGCGCCGGCTGCCGATCGACATCCTGAAGATCGACCACAGCCTGGTCGCCGAGCACGAGCCGGTCCGTCCGGTGGACCGGGACGGGCCGGCCTTCGCGCCGATGGTCGACATCGTCATGCGACTGGGCCACCAGCTCGGCCTGGAGGTCATCGCCGAGGGGGTGACCTCGCCCACCGAGCTGGCCGCGGTGGTCGCCGCCGGCTGCCGGTTCGGCCAGGGCGCGCTCTTCGGCTGGGGAGTGCCGGCGGAGCACCTGGAGGCGATGCTGGAGGCCGCCACCTCGCCGGGTGCCCGGCCCGCGCCGCCGCCACCGCCACCGCCGGCCGCGCCGGTGCGCCCCGCCCCGTCGCCGCTCCTGCCGCGGCTGCGGTCCTATCCGCCCGCGGCGGCGCCGGCGGTGCCCGCGCCGCGCGTCGGTGGGACGGGATCATCGCAGGTCGGGCCGGTCGTCGGCCCCTCCCGGGGAGACGACGTCCCCCGTTCGTGAACCAACATGTGGGATCAGTTGACTCATCGCGTGAGATGCGTCAGGCTGGTCCACATGTCGTCGATCCGGTCGCTGCGAGTACTTACCTGAGCGCACTCTCCTTCACCGAGAGTGCGCTGGCCCCGTGCATCTGCACGAGGGCCGTTTTTATTGCCGTCGGACCCCACCGGGGCGGGCACCCGCCCGCGTCACACGTGTCGAAGCCGCACCCACTCCAGCCGAAGGCCTGAACCGCAATGACGAGACCCACGCCAGAGACCCTCGCCCACTCCGCCCGGCGGGCGCGCACGGCCGCCGAGCCGGCCAGCGACGCCGACCACACCCCCGCGCCGCGCTCCGGCGCCGTCCCGGCCACCCCGGCCGGTGGTGGCCGGGCCGTCCCGGACGGAGCCGCCGCGACCGTACGGCCGGTTGCGCCGGCGCAGGTCTCCGGCGCCGGTTCGCTGGTGCGCTCCCTCGAGGCGCTCGGCGTCGAGGTCGTCTTCGGCATCCCGGGCGGGGCGATCCTGCCCGCCTACGACCCGCTCTACGACTCCAGCGTCCGGCACATCCTGGTCCGTCACGAGCAGGGGGCCGGGCACGCCGCGACCGGGTACGCGCAGGCCACCGGCCGGGTCGGCGTCTGCATCGCCACCTCCGGGCCGGGCGCGACCAACCTGGTCACCCCGATCGCCGACGCGTACATGGACTCGGTGGCGATGGTCGCGATCACCGGCCAGGTCGCGCGGCCCTCGATCGGTACGGACGCCTTCCAGGAGGCGGACATCCAGGGCATCACCCTCCCGATCACCAAGCACAACTTCCTGGTGCAGACCCCGGAGGAGATCCCGCAGGTGCTCGCCGAGGCGTTCCACCTGGCCTCGACCGGGCGACCCGGGCCGGTGCTGGTCGACATCCCCAAGGACGTCCTCCAGGCGCCGACCACCTTCGCCTGGCCGCCCGCCCTGGACCTGCCCGGCTACCGGCCGACCCTGCACCCGCACGGCAAGCAGATCCGCGAGGCGGCCCGGCTGATCTCCGGTGCCCGCCGCCCGGTGCTCTACGTCGGCGGCGGCGTGCTCAAGGCCGGCGCCACCGAGGGGCTGCGCAAGCTGGCCGAGCTGACCGGCATCCCGGTGGTCACCACGCTGATGGCGCTGGGGGCGTTCCCCGACTCGCACCGCCAGCACCTGGGCATGCCCGGCATGCACGGCACCGTCGCCGCGGTCTACGGCCTGCAGAAGTCCGACCTGATCGTGGCGCTCGGGGCGCGCTTCGACGACCGGGTCACCGGCAAGCTGGACTCGTTCGCGCCGGACGCCACCGTGGTGCACGCCGACATCGACCCGGCCGAGATCGGCAAGAACCGGCACGCCGACGTGCCGATCGTCGGCGACGCCAAGCACGTCATCGACGAGCTGATCGCCGCGGTCACCACCGAGCGCAACGCCGGCCGCCGGGCCGACCTCGGCGACTGGTGGACCCAGCTGGACGACCTGCGCGAGCGCTACCCGCTGGGGTACGAGGAGCCGTCCGACGGCACTCTCTCCCCGCAGTACGTGATCAAGCGGCTGGGCGAGATCGCCGGTCCGGACGCGATCTACGTCGCCGGCGTCGGGCAGCACCAGATGTGGGCCAGCCAGTTCATCTCGTACGAGAAGCCGGGCACCTGGCTGAACTCCGGCGGCCTCGGCACCATGGGCTACGCCGTTCCGGCGGCGATGGGCGCCAAGGTCGGCAGGCCGGAGACGGTGGTCTGGGCGGTGGACGGCGACGGCTGCTTCCAGATGACCAACCAGGAGCTGGCGACCTGCGCGCTGGAGGGCATCCCGGTCAAGATCGCCGTGATCAACAACGGCAACCTCGGCATGGTCCGGCAGTGGCAGACGCTCTTCTACGGCGAGCGCTACTCCAACACCGAGCTGGGCACCCACAAGCACCGCATCCCGGACTTCGTGAAGCTGGCCGAGGCGCTCGGCTGCGTCGGCCTGCGCTGCGAGACCGCCGAGGACGTGGACAAGACGATCGAGGCGGCGATGGCGATCACCGACGCCCCGGTCGTCATCGACTTCACCGTCGGCAAGGACGCCATGGTCTGGCCGATGGTGGCCGCCGGCACCAGCAACGACGAGATCATGTTCGCCCGTGGCGTCCGCCCGGCCTTCGACGAGGACGAAATCTAATGACCCTGCACACCCTGTCCGTCCTGGTGGAGAACAAGCCGGGCGTCCTCGCCCGGGTCTCCGGCCTCTTCTCCCGGCGCGGCTTCAACATCGACAGCCTCGCCGTGGGCGAGACCGAGAACCCGGACGTCTCCCGGATCACCATCGTGGTCAACGCCGAGTCGTCCCCGCTGGAGCAGGTCACCAAGCAGCTCAACAAGCTGGTCAACGTACTCAAGATCGTGGAGCTGGACCCGCAGGTCTCCGTCGCCCGGGAGCTGCTGCTGGTCAAGGTCCGCGCGGACCGCAACGCCCGCGCGCAGGTGCTGGAGACGGTGAACCTGTTCCGCGCCCGGGTGGTCGACGTCGCCCCGGACACGCTCACCATCGAGGCCACCGGCACCCCCGACAAGCTCGACGCGCTGCTGCGCGACCTGGAGCCCTTCGGCATCAAGGAGATGGTCCAGTCCGGCACGGTGGCGATCGGGCGCGGCTCGCGCTCCATCACCGCCGGCCCCGCGCTGCGCGCCGCCTGATCCGACCCGTCGGCGCTCCGCGCCGCCCGAACCACCACACAAGTCCACGACGGGCCGCTCGGACCGCCGTACGAAAGGGAAGTCAATGAGCGTTGAGGTGTACTACGACGACGACGCCGACCTGGGCCTGATCCAGGGCCGCAAGGTCGCCGTGATCGGGTACGGCAGCCAGGGCCACGCCCACGCGCTGTCGCTGCGCGACTCGGGCGTCGACGTGGTGATCGGCCTGCCGGCGGGCTCCCGGAGCCGGCCGAAGGCCGAGGAGCAGGGCCTGCGGGTGCTCACGTCGGCCGAGGCGGCGGCCGAGGCCGACGTCATCATGATCCTGGCGCCGGACACCGCGCAGCGCGCCCTGTACACCGAGGCGATCGCGCCCAACCTGGCCCCCGGCAAGGCGCTCTTCTTCGGCCACGGCTTCAACATCCGGTACGGCCTGATCACCCCGCCGGCCGACGTGGACGTGGCGATGGTCGCCCCGAAGGGCCCCGGTCACCTGGTCCGCCGGCAGTACGTCGACGGCAAGGGGGTGCCCTGCCTGGTCGCCGTGGAGCAGGACGCCAGCGGCACCGCCTTCAAGCTCGCCCTGGCGTACGCCAAGGGCATCGGCGGCACCCGGGCCGGCGCCATCCGGACCACCTTCACCGAGGAGACCGAGACCGACCTCTTCGGCGAGCAGGCGGTGCTCTGCGGTGGCGCGGCGGCGCTGGTGCAGACCGGCTTCGAGGTGCTCACCGAGGCCGGCTACGCCCCCGAGGTGGCCTACTTCGAGTGCCTTCACGAGCTGAAGCTGATCGTTGACCTGATGTACGAGGGCGGTATCGCCCGGATGCGCTACAGCGTCTCCGACACCGCCGAGTACGGCGACCTCTCCCGCGGCCCGCGCGTCGTCGACGCCCGGGTCAAGGAGGAGATGCGCAAGATCCTCGGTGAGATCCAGTCCGGTGAGTTCGCCCGCGAGTGGGTCGCCGAGGACGAGGCCGGCCGCCCCAACTTCGCCAAGTGGCGGGCCGAGGGCGCGGCGCACCCGATCGAGGAGACCGGCCAGAAGCTGCGCTCGATGATGAGCTGGGTGGACCGGCCGATCACCGAGACCGCCTGACGGACGTTCCGCACCAGGCCGCGGCCCGCGACCCGACGCTCTTCCCGGCGTCGGGTCGCGGGCCGCGTGCGTGCCCGGTCCGCTACCGGCACGGATCACTCCGGGCCGGCGCCGACCGCTCCAGCCGCCCGGCGCAGCGCCACCGCCTCGTCGGCGGCCGCGGTCCGGCCGGGGACCGACCGGCCGGAGACTTTCACCTGTTGGGACCGGGTGATCAACGCCTCGGCCGGCCTCGGGCCGTACCCGAGCGGGGCGCGTCGGGCGAGTGGGCGCAGCAGTGCGACGCGGACGGCCGGTGACATGGGCGAACTCCCTCCCACTGGGGGTGCTGCGTCCGTTGTGGCGGAGCGGTTCCACCGGGGGCGCCGGATGAACGAGGGATGACCGGGGTGCGACGACGCTGTGTGAGGGCGCTCACCCCGCAGTCCGGGACACGCCGGTGGGTGCGGCACCTACCATCCCTGGTAGGTGCGTTGCCGGCACCTGACGGCCATGGCATGGATCAGCGCAGGGCGCACCGCGGCGCCCCGTCGCCCCGGCCGACCGCATACGACGTCTACGAGGACCGATGAATCCTGTCGTACTGATCGCCGAAGAACTCGCTCCCGCCGCCATCGAGGTGCTCGCGCACGACTTCGACGTACGCCACGTCGACGGCACCGACCGCCCGGCCCTGCTCTCCGCCCTCTCCGAGGCCGACGCGGTGATCGTGCGCAGCGCCACCCAGATCGACGCCGAGGCGATCGCCGCCGCGCCGCGTCTCAAGGTGGTGGCCCGGGCCGGCGTCGGTCTGGACAACGTCGAGGTGCCGGCCGCCACCGCGCGGGGCGTGATGGTGGTCAACGCGCCCACCTCCAACATCGTCTCGGCCGCCGAGCAGGCCGTCGCGTTGCTGCTCGCCGTCGCCCGTAACACGGCCAGCGCCAGCGCGGCGCTGAAGGCGGGGGAGTGGAAGCGGTCCAAGTACACCGGCGTGGAGTTGCAGGGCAAGACCGTCGGCGTGGTCGGCCTCGGCCGCATCGGTGTGCTCTTCGCCCAGCGCATCGCCGCCTTCGGCACCCGGCTGATCGCCTACGACCCCTACATCCAGCCGGCCCGCGCCGCCCAGCTCGGCGTCCGCCTGGTCGGCCTGGAGGAGCTGCTGCGGGAGGCCGACTTCATCTCCATCCACCTGCCGAAGACCCCGGAGACCGTGGGCCTGATCGGTGAGAAGGAGCTGGCCGTCGTCAAGCCCGGCGTGCGGATCGTCAACGCCGCCCGGGGTGGCCTGGTCGACGAGCAGGCCCTGGCCGACGCGATCGCCGAGGGCCGGGTCGCCGGCGCCGGCGTCGACGTGTACGCCAAGGAGCCGTGCACCTCGTCGCCGCTGTTCGCCTTCGACAACGTGGTGGCCACCCCGCACCTGGGCGCCTCCACCCACGAGGCGCAGGACAAGGCCGGCCTGGCCGTGGCCAGGAGCGTCAAGCTGGCGTTGCAGGGCGAGTTCGTGCCGGACGCGGTGAACGTGCAGGCCGGCGGCGTGGTCGCCGAGGACGTCCGCCCGCTGCTGCCGCTGGCCGAGAAGCTCGGCCGGGCGTTCACCGCGGTGGCCGGCGGGGTGGCCGCCAGCGTCACCGTCGAGGTGCGCGGCGAGATCGTCAGCAACGACGTCTCGGTGCTCAAGCTCGCCGCCACCAAGGGGCTCTTCAGCTCCGTGGTGGAGGAGCAGGTCACCTACGTCAACGCGCCGCACCTGGCCGCCGAGCGGGGCGTCGAGGTCACCCTCGACACCCAGGCCGAGACGGTCGACCACCCCAACCTGGTCACCGTCCGCGGCGCGCTGCCCGACGGCCGTACGGTCAGCGTCTCCGGCACGGTCACCCACACCGGCGTCCGCGACGTCATCAAGCTGACCGAGGTGGACGGTTTCGACGTGGAGATCGGCGCGGAGGGCATCCTGCTCTTCCTGCGCTACGCCGACCGGCCGGGTGTGGTCGGCACCGTCGGCACGCTGCTCGGCGAGGCCGGCGTCAACATCGCGGCGATGCAGGTGGCGCGCCGGGAGGCCGGCGGCGAGACGCTGATGACCCTCACCGTCGACCAGGCGCTCGGCGCCGACCTGCTCACGTCGGCGGCCGACTCGATCGGCGCGACCTCGGCCAGCGCCGCGGACCTGCGCGACGAGTAGTCCACACGCGACCCATCGGGGGCTCGGCCGCCACGGCCGGGCCCCTCGTCGTACGGGGAGTCAGGGAGCCACGTACGACGGTGGCGGGTAGACCGAGCCGTCCTGGGCGTCGAAGAGCATCAGCCCGTGCTCGCCGGCCAACCGCTCGATGTCGAGCAGAACCTGGTCCTCGCAGGTCGGAACCAGGTTGAGTTCCACATGGTCGCTGGCCGCGTGCAGCGGCGCGACCTCCCACGGGGTGCCCGGGACGGGCGGCCGGTCCGGATAGGTGGCCGTGATGGCCCGATAGAAGCGAACCACCCGGGGGTCCGGGTACTGGTCGCTGTGGCGTCCCTCGCGGCACCGCCGCACCGCCGCCCGGACGTCCTCGGGCGTGGCCCCGTCAGGCAGGGCCCACACGCTCAGATCGAAACTCACGGCGCACAGCGTGCCATCAACACTTCACCCGGACGCAACTGACCCGCCGTGCGGCGGGGAGAGGATGTCGCAGGTCCGACCGGGACGGTCCGCTGTGGAGACTCTTGCGTCGAGTTGCGTCGATTCGCTAGCGTACCGGTGCGGTCGCCGGCTGGGCGGGGGCGTCCGACCCGTCTTCGGGTGACGAGGTCAGGCGTCCGACCGGCCGGTCCGCACCCCTCGATTGCGCGAGCCACGCGCACTCGTCGCTGACCGGCCCCCACGGTCGTTGCCGAGACCGTGGGGGCCGATCGCGGGGCCCGCCGACCGCGCCACGGTGTGGACCCCCTCCACACCTCGGCCGGCGCGCCGCCCGGCGCCTCAGCGGCGCCGGTGGGCGAAGAGAGCCTGATATCCCGAGTCGTTGCGGAACCACGCCAGCCCGGTCGGGCCGGCGGCGTACAGCGCGGTGGCGTAGGCGTCGGCGACCGTGAGGTCGGGCCCGACGACGGTGGCGGCGACCAACTGCTCGGCCGGCTCGCCGGTGTGCGGGTCGACCACGTGGCCGCGCCGGCCGCTGACCCCGGAGGTGCCCACCGCACCGGCGGTCATCTCCAGCACCAGCGGTGGCCGGCGTCCGTCGGTCGGGTGGTGCACGGCCACCCGCCAGGGGCCGCCGTGCGCGGCGTGCCCGCGGACGGTCAGGTCGGCGCCGGAGAGCACCGCGTAGTCGACGATGCCGGCGGCGCGCAGCCGGGCCGCGGCCCGCTCCACCGCCCAGCCGTTGAGCAGGCCGCCCGGATCGAAGCCGCCCGGGACGGCCCAGGCGTCGAACCAGCCGTCGGTGGCGGCGCGCATCTCCGCGCAGCGGTCCACCAGGTCGGCCAGCGGCGGGTACGACTCGGGGCTGATCTCGTCGCGCCGCAGCCGGGAGACCAGGCTGTCCGGGCGGGTCGGCCCGTAGGTGAGGTCGATCGCGCGCAGCTCGGCGACGGCGTCGCGCAGCGCGTCGCCGACGGTGCGGCGGCCCAGGTGCTCGGGGGCGTTCAGCAGGAGCGAGTACTCGGCGGTGCCGGTCCGGACGGTGTGCTGGACGGCGATCCGGTCGCCGGTGGCGGCGCCGGAGCGGTCGACCCGGTGGCTGCGCGTGCCCAGCCGCAGGTCGGGTCGGCGGAGGGTGAACGCCGCCTGGCCCACCCACCGGGTACGTGGCTGTTCGTCCGTCCGTACCGTTGCGTGCCGCTGGTCGATCCGCATCACGACTGCTCCTTCGCCGACGGTGCCGCGGCGCCGCGGCGGGATCCGTCCCGGGCCCCCGTGACCCGTTCGTCTGTGACCCTAGGCAGCGGAGATGACTGCACCATGAATGTCACCTGGGAGACTCCTGAGGCTTCGTCTGTCCCGCATCCTGGAAGATGCGTACCGGGGGGCGGGACGGCGACGTACGGTGCACGAATACGACGAGGTGAGGAGCGCCAGGTGGCACGGATCGCGGTGGTGGCCGGGGACGGGATCGGACCCGAGGTGGTCGGGCAGGCCCGCAAGGTCCTCGACGCCGTGCTCCCCGGGATCGAGGCCACGGAGTACGACCTGGGCGCCGCGCGGTACCACCGCACCGGCGAGGTGCTGCCCGACTCCGTGCTGGCCGAGCTGGCCGGCCACGACGCCATCCTGCTCGGCGCGGTCGGCGACCCGACCGTGCCGCCGGGGGTGCTGGAGCGCGGCCTGCTGCTGAAGCTCCGCTTCGCCTTCGACCAGTACGTCAACCTGCGTCCCTCCCGGCTCTGGCCGGGCGTGTCCGGCCCGCTGGCCAGCGTCAAGCCGGGCGAGGTGGACCTGGTGGTGGTCCGGGAGGGCACCGAGGGGCTCTACGCGGGCGCCGGCGGCACGCTGCACCGGGACACCCCGGCCGAGGTCGCCACCGAGGAGAGCCTGAACACCCGGCACGGCGTCGAGCGGGTGATCCGGGACGCCTTCGCCCGGGCCTCCCGCCGGGAGCGCCGCAAGGTCACCCTGGTGCACAAGACCAACGTGCTGACCCACGCCGGGTCGCTCTGGTCCCGCGCCTTCGAGGCGGTCGCCGCCGAACACCCCGACGTGACCACCGAGTACCAGCACGTCGACGCTGCCGCGATGTTCCTGGTCACCCAGCCTCAGCGGTACGACGTGGTGGTCACCGACAACCTCTTCGGCGACATCCTCACCGACATCGCCGCCGCGGTCACCGGCGGCATCGGGCTCGCCGCCAGCGGCAGCATCAACCCCGACGGGACGTACCCGTCGATGTTCGAGCCGGTGCACGGCTCGGCGCCGGACATCGCCGGCAAGGGCCTGGCCGACCCGGTCGCCGCGGTGCTCTCCGCCGCGCTCCTGCTCGACCAGCTCGGCCACGCCGACGCCGCCGCCCGGGTGGCCGGCGCGGTCGCCACGGAGCTGGCCGGCCGGACCCCGGGCGTACCGCTGCGCACCGAGGAGGTCGGCGACCGGCTCGCCGGCAACGCCGTAGCCTGACCGGGCGGTACGCCGCCCGGCCCCCACCCGGGTCCAGCCGGCCCGCCCCGCGCACCCGATCGGGTGCGTTCGATCCGTGGGGCGGAGCTATCCGCTGAACGACCGTTCGGGGTAAGTTTCTGGCACCAGATCCGGTGTGCGGCACCGCACGCCGTCCAGCCGCAGGGAGGTCAGCGCGATGAGCGGTGGTGACAAGCTCGATTTCGAGATCCGTCCGAATCCCGCGCCGGTATCCGCCGCTGACCGGGCCGCCCTGCTGGCCAACCCGGGCTTCGGCCGGGTCTTCACCGATCACATGGTGACCATCCGGTACGCCGAGGGCAAGGGCTGGTACGACGCCCGCGTCGAGGCCCGCGCGCCGATCCCGATGGACCCGGCCGCCGCCGTCCTGCACTACGCGCAGGAGATCTTCGAGGGGCTCAAGGCGTACCGGGCCGCGGACGGCTCCGTCACCATGTTCCGGCCCGAGGCCAACGCGGCCCGGTTCATCGCCTCCGCGCAGCGGCTGGCCATGCCGGAGCTGCCGGCGGAGACGTTCGTCGAGTCGCTGCGCCGGCTGGTCGAGGTCGACCGGGAGTGGATCCCGGAGGGCCCGGACGCCAGCCTCTACCTGCGGCCGTTCATGTTCGCCAGCGAGGTCTTCCTCGGTGTGCGGCCGGCCAACGAATACCTCTACTGCGTCATCGCCTCGCCCGCCGGGGCGTACTTCGCCGGCGGGGTCAAGCCGGTGACGGTCTGGGTCTCCCCGGACTACACCCGGGCCGCGCCCGGCGGCACCGGCGCGGCGAAGTGCGGCGGCAACTACGCCGCCTCGCTGGCCGCCCAGGCCGAGGCGATCGAGGCCGGCTGTGACCAGGTGGTCTTCCTCGACGCGGTGGAGCGCCGGTTCGTCGACGAGCTGGGCGGCATGAACGTCTTCTTCGTCTACGACGACAACACGCTGGTCACCCCGCCGCTGACCGGCACGATCCTGCCGGGCATCACCCGGGACGCGGTCCTCACCCTGGCCGCCGCCGGCGGGCACCGGGTCGAGGAGCGGCCGGTCAGCTTCGCCGACTGGCAGGCCGACGCCGCCAGCGGGCGGCTGCGCGAGGTCTTCGCCTGCGGCACCGCCGCGGTGATCACCCCGATCGGCCGGGTGCGCTTCCCCGACGGCGAGTTCCTCGTCGGCGGCGGCGAGCCGGGCCGCTCCACCATGACGCTGCGCGAGCAGCTCGTGGCGATCCAGCGCGGCGAGGCCGAGGACTCGCACGGCTGGGTGCGACGGGTGCTCTGACGTCTGCCGCCGTCTGTCGGCCTCGCCCTGCCCGGGTTGGCGCGCAGCCGGTCATTCAGCCCTCGCCGCCGGGCAGAGTGCCACCGATGCGGCTTGCGCGGCCGGGGACGGGTTCCGGCCCGCGCGGTCGCCGACCGGGTTCCGGCTGCCCTTTCCTGGCCCGCCTCTGCGGGCGCCTGCTCTCGGCCCCTCTCCCGGTTCGGCCGCTTTCAGGACGACCGGGCGCAGTTCGGCGCGGACCAGGGGGGCTGCTGGCCTCGCCGCTCTCCGACGGGCGGCGGGACTCGCCCAGTTCACCGGCTCGGTCACCACGGCTCCGGTCGGGAGGACTTCCTGGGTGCGGCTCCTTTCGAGCTGATGACGCAAACGAATCAGCAGGTTGACGTCCGATCACCTCGTCGCGGGACTGCGATCGAGCCGCCGCGGTCACTGTCGGTTGACGGGCGCCGTCCCGGATCGACCAGGCCGGCGGTGGGTCCGCTCGCGGTGAGTCGTTGACGTCATCAGCTCTAAAGGACGCTGAGGACCCCTCCGACCTCTGGCGGGCGCTGAGGGCTCGCCGGACCTTGGGGACGCGTTGAGGAGCCGTCGGACCTTGGGGACGCGTTGAGGACCCGTCCGACCTCGGGACGCGCTGAGCGCCGGTCGACCTCGGGACGAGGCGGCGCGTCCGGGCTCAGGAGTGGCGGCCGGTCTCGGGGTGAGGTGGTGCCGTCCGGTGTCGGTGCGAAACGGTGCCGTCGGTCCCGGCGCACGGTGATCCCTCCCGACCTCCGCACGAGGTGCTGTCGCCCGGCGCGGGCCGGCGAGGCGGGACGGACTACTCCAGCAGGTGCTCGCGGAGGGCGGTGAGCTGGGCGTCGGTCAGGCCGGCCCGGCGCAGGTAGTCCGCCACCGTGCCGTACCGCTGCCGCAGCTCCGTCAGGAAGAGCGTCATCGCCGTGGCCGGGGTGGTGAGCGGCGGCAGCCCCGCCCTCATCTGCTGGCCGGTGCTGGCGAACCAGGCCTGGAACTGGGCGGCCGCCTCGGTGCTCAGCGCGTAGTCGGCGGCGATCTCGGCGTCGGAGACCCCGAGCGCGGCCAGGGTGAGGCCGCAGACGAGGCCGGTGCGGTCCTTGCCCGCCACGCAGTGCACCAGCACGGGCGCGTTCGTCTCGTCGGCGATCAGCCCGACCGCCTCGGCCAGCCCCGCGGCGCCGGTGTCGGCGAGGTCGGCGTACCGGTCGGCGAGGTAGCGCGGGAGGTCCTCGCCCTGCCGGTAGGGGCGCTCACCCCAGTCGACGTGCTCCGGGTGGATGTGGCGGTAGGCCAGCCCGTCCTGCTCGGGCACCCGACCGTCCCGCTCGACCTCCGAGGGCCGGCGCAGGTCGATGACGGTACGGATGCCGAGGGCGGTGAACGCCTCCAGGTCGGCGCCGTCGAGGCGGTGCGGTGAGTCGGAGCGGTAGAGCCGGCCCCACCGCACGGTACGTCCGTCGTGGCCGGGGTAGCCGCCGACGTCGCGGAAGTTGAACATCGCGGAGAAGGGGATTCTGCGATTGACCTCGATGGCGTCCACGTCGACACGGTAACGGCCGGCGGGGCCTCGCCCCACCGGCCGTCAGGTCGGATCGTCTACCGTGCGGTGCCCGGGGGCATGTTTCCGTAGCTCTCGTCGTAGTAGCCGCCCAGCCGGTCCCGGTACGCCGGGTCGCTGTGGCTGTTCTCGTCGTACTCCGGTGCGGCCTTGATCTGGTCCTTGTCGCGGTCCACGTAGACCTTGCGCTCGTCGTGGTTCACCTGGTTGACGGTGCCGGCCGGCAGCATCACCTTCTTGCCGAAGATCCACGGGCCGGTGTCGACGACCAGGTAGCTCCCGTCGACCTCGTGGCTCGCGCTGTCGATCTTGCCGATGCTGCCGTCGGTCGCCTCGACGTTGTAGCCGACCAGGTCGACGTCGGCCACCCCGGCGTGGTCGCGGTAGCTCCACGGGTCGAACGGCCCGCCGGGTGCGCCCCCGGCGATGGCGCCCCGACCGTCATCGATCATCGGGTCGGTCGCCCCCTGCGTGCTGCGCGGGTCGAGCCTGTCCATGACTGCTCCTGCCTCGACTGCGTTGGTCGTATCGGAGTGAACGTGCTCCGTGTCGGAAGAAGCAGGTACCCGGGCCGGCGAGCCTCCACACTCGGTGACCGGAAACGACGATGGGCCGACCCGCGGCACGCGGTGTCGGCCCATCGGGGTGACCGGGTCAGGCCAGCGCGGCCTGCGCGTCGAGCGCCACCGCGGCGGCGTGTACGACGGCGGCGATGCGCAGCCCCTCGTGCACCTGCTCCCGGGTGAACCCGGAGGAGCGCAGCGTCTTCTCGTGCGACTCCAGGCAGACGCCGCAACCGGTGATCGCCGAGACGGCGAGGCACCAGAGCTCGAAGTCGCCCTTCTCCACACCCGGCTTGGCGATGATCTGCATCCGCAGCCGGGCCGGCATCGACGCGTACTGGTCGTCGCCGATGAGGTGCTTGGCCCGGTAGTAGACGTTGTTCATCGCCATGATGGTGGCGGCGCCCTTGGCGGCCTCGACCGCCTCCGGGGTCAGGTGCGTGGCCGCCTCGGCGGCGATCTCCCGCAGCACGACCGGGTTGCGGGCCGCGACCGCGCAGGCCAGGGCGGTGCCCCAGGCCTGCTCCGGCTTGAGCGTCGAGGTGGCGACGGTGGAGCCGAGGTTGAGCTTGATGTCCTTGGCGTACTCGGGCAGCGCCGCCTTGACCGCGTCCAGACCCATGTCAGACCCCGGCGCCGGCGAGGAGCGCGTTGGCGTCCAGGGTCTCGCCGCCCTTGTTCCAGTTGCACGGGCAGAGCTCGTCGGTCTGCAGGGCGTCGAGCACCCGCAGCACCTCCGAGACGTTCCGGCCGACCGAGCCGGCGGTCACCATGGCGAACTGGATCTCGTTGTCCGGGTCGACGATGAAGGTGGCGCGCTGGGCGACGCCGTCGGAGCCGAGGACGCCGCAGGCGGCGGTCAGCTCGCGCTTGATGTCGCTGAGCATCGGGAAGGGCAGCTCGCGCAGGTCGGGGTGGTCCTTGCGCCAGGCGTAGTGGACGAACTCGTTGTCCACCGAGACGCCGAGCACCTGGGCGTCGCGGTCCGCGAACTCGTCGTTCAGCCGGCCGAACTCCGCGATCTCCGTCGGGCAGATGAAGGTGAAGTCCTTCGGCCAGAAGAAGACCACCCGCCACTTGCCCTCGTGGGACTTGTGGTTGATCGTCTCGAACGCCTTGTCGGCCTCGAGCGACACGCAGGCGGTGAGTTCGTACTCGGGGAAGCGGTCACCGACAGTGAGCACGGGTCCTCCTTGACAGCGGCCTGGCGGCGACGCCAGGCCGGTAACTGGATCGGTTCCAGATACTTCCGCAGCGCTGTTTCCTCCAGGTGGCGGCCGGGCGACTTGTGAAGTCGATCACCGGCGGCAGGTGCCGCTCCGGATCCGAGGGTCGGTCAGCTATGGCCACGGTGCGTCACTATCCCGCCATGTGGATTTTGCCTCCCAAAACCGGGGCGAGGTGGCAAAGTGGCGATCGTGACCAGCACCGTCCTGATTATCGGCAACTAGCGCGCCGGCCTCCCCTCCGCCGAGCGCGCAGACCTCCCGCATCCGCGGGGGGTCTTTTTGTTGCCGCTCCACCTTTGTTGAAGGGACTCCCATGACGTTCCAGGTCTACGACACCACGCTGCGCGACGGCGCCCAGCGCGAGGGGCTCAGCTACTCGGTGGTCGACAAGCTCGCGGTGGCCCGACTGCTCGACGAGTTCGGGGTGGGCTTCATCGAGGGCGGCTGGCCCGGGGCGGTGCCGAAGGACACCGAGTTCTTCCGCCGGGCCCGGACCGAGCTGGACCTGCGGCACGCGGTGCTGGTCGCCTTCGGCGCCACCCGCCGGGCCGGGCTGGACGTGCGGGCCGACCCGCAGGTGCGGGGGCTGCTCGACGCCGAGACCCCGGCCGTCGCCCTGGTCGCCAAGGCGGACATCCGGCACGTCGAGCGGGCGCTGCGCACCACCGGCCCGGAGAACCTGGCGATGATCCGCGACTCCGTCGCCCACCTGGTCGCCGAGGGCCGCCGGGTCTTCGTCGACGGCGAGCACTTCTTCGACGGTTACCGGCACGACCCGGCGTACGGCGCCGCGGTGGTGGAGACCGCGCTCGCCGCCGGCGCCGAGCGGTTCGTGCTCTGCGACACCAACGGCGGGATGCTGCCGTCCATGGTCACCGCCGCGATCGCCGACCTCACCGCGCGCACCGGCATCGCCCCGGAGCTGTTCGGCATGCACGCGCAGAACGACACCGCCTGCGCGGTGGCCAACACCATCGCCGCCGTCGAGGCCGGGGTCCGGCACGTCCAGGGCACCGCCAACGGGTACGGCGAGCGCCCCGGCAACGCCGACATCTTCGCCGTCGTCGCCAACCTCCAGCTCAAGCTCGGGCTGCCCGTCCTGCCGGACGGCTGCCTGGAACAGATGGTGCGGGTCTCGCACGCCATCGCCGAGATCGCCAACATCGCCCCCGACACCCACCAGGCGTACGCCGGGGCCGCCGCCTTCGCCCACAAGGCGGGGCTGCACGCGAGCGCGATCAAGGTCGACCCGTTGCTCTACAACCACGTCGATCCGTCGGTGGTGGGCAACGACATGCGGATCCTCGTCACCGAGATGGCCGGCCGGGCCAGCGTCGAGCTCAAGAGCCGCGAGCTGGGCCTGGACCTGGCCGGTCATCCGGAGGCGCTGTCGAAGGTGACCAGCCGGGTCAAGGAGCTGGAGGCGGGCGGCTGGTCGTTCGAGGCGGCCGACGCCTCGTTCGAGCTGCTGGTCCGCTCCGAACTGCCGGACGCCGCGCCGCCCCGGCCGTTCGCGCTGGAGTCGTACCGGGTGCTGGTGGAGCACCGGGAGGACGGCGCGGTGGTCTCCGAGGCCACCGTGAAGATCCGGGTCCGCGGCGAGCGGGTGATCGCCACCGCCGAGGGGAACGGCCCGGTCAACGCCCTGGACGAGGCGCTGCGGGTCGGCCTGTCCCGGCACTATCCGGAGCTGCGCGACTTCGAGCTGGCCGACTACAAGGTGCGCATCCTGGAGGGCAGCCACGGCACCGGCGCGGTCACCCGGGTGCTGCTGGAGACCGCCGACGGCACCGGCCGCGACTGGACCACCGTCGGCGTGCACCCCAACGTCGTCGAGGCGTCCTGGCACGCCCTGGTCGACGCGCTCACCTACGGCCTGGATCGCGCGCGCGTGGCCGGGGGCGCCGCTGCCTGACGCCCCGTCCCGCCTCAACCCGCCGCCGGCAGGCGCAGCTCGGCCAGGACCGCCCGGTGGTCGCTGCCGGGCACCGGGTGCACCGCCACGGCGCGGACGGCGATCCGGCGGTCGACCAGGACGTGGTCGATGGTGACCGGTGGGATCGGGTCGCCGTCGTACGGGCCCCAGGTGCCGTGCAGCCCCGCCCCGGCGGCGTCGGCCGCGTCCACGTACCCGCTGTCCAGCAGGGCGCGCAGCGGCGCGTGATCGAGGGTGGCGTTGAAGTCCCCGGCGAGCACGCTCAGTGGGCCGTCGGGGGTGGCCCGGGGCTGGGCCCGCAGATCCGTGAACCAGTCGTCGACCACCTCGACGGCGTACGGCGCGGCCGGGTGCGCCGACTCGACCCGCAGCGGGGGCGCGCCGGGTGCCGTCAGGGTGGCGTACGCCTGGGTGAACTGGAAGCCGGGGTTGCGCCGGAAGCCGTCGTCGGAGAGCGGGAAGCGGGCGTAGATCCCGGAGCCGGTGGTGCCGACCTCCGGGTTGAGCGTCCGGTGGGGAAGGAGCGCGGTCAGTCCCAGCCGGTCGAGCTCGGTCCGGGACCACGGGGTGAACTCCTGCACCGCGAGCACGTCCACCCGGTGCCGGCGTACCAGGTCGACCAGCGTCCGGCTGTCGGCCTCGCCCTTGAGCAGGTTGGCGGTGAGCAGCCGCAGCACCGGCCCGGCGGTGTCCGGCTGCCCGGACCCGACCGCGCGGGGCGCGACCGTGCCGATCAGCGTCACCGCCACCACGGCCGCGGCCACCGCCGGCCACCGGCGCCGCAGGGCGAGCGCCAGCACCAGGGGCGCCAGGCTCCCTCCCGCGACGTACGGCGTGAAGGCCATCGCCTGCACCAGCGGTCCGCGCTCCAGCCCGGCGAGGCGGGCGACCGCCCACAGGGCCGCCGGCGCGACCGCGAGCCAGCAGAGCAGGGTCGTCGCCTGACGTCGTGGCGTCGTCGCGGGTGGTGTCCCGATCATGATCGTCAGGGTAGCGGCGGTCTTCGCCGTCGTGGGGCGGACGCTTTTCATGAATGACGCAGCACTCGCATCTCACGATTTCAAATAGTGTGTGGTGAATCGCAGCAACTATTGATCGGCTATTGACGCTCAGCATTTCCCGGTGCTACCTTCCTCGTGGTTGTGGCGCCGCAACGGAGCGTAGTAACACCTGATCAGAGCGGGTATGAAATGTTGCAGGAAGCAGCATTTCAGGTGCGGGTGAAAGCTTTCTGCTTTCGTCTATCCGGCTCATCCCCAGATTTCGCCCGGCTCGTGGAAATGCGAGTCGGCCGTATCATCACGGTCAAAAAAGGGAGACCTGTCATGGCCACATTCTTCAGGCGTAAGGCGGCGGCGGTGACGCTCGGCGTCCTGGCGCTCACCCTCACCGGCGGTGGGATCGCCGCCGCCCAGCCGACGACCAAGGCTCCGGCCGAGGTCGCCCAGCCCGGGGCCCGGCAGCCCGGCGTCGGCACCCAGCCGCCGGTGTCCGAGACCGCGGCCCGTCAGGCCAGGGCGGCCATGAACATCACGCTGGCCCCGCCGGCCGCCGGCACGGTGGCCTGGGCCGTCGTCGCCAGCAACGGCACCCTGCTGTCCAGGTCGCCGAACGTCGTCTCGACGACCAAGTACGGCCCGGGGCAGTACCAGGTGCTGCTCGACTACGACGTGCGCCGCAAGGCGTACGTGGCGACCATCGGCACCACCGACCAGTTCAACGTCCCGCCGGGTGGCGAGGTGTCGGTCGCGCCCCGCAACCTGACCCCGAACGCGGTGTTCGTCCAGACCCGGACCTCCGGTGGCACGCCCGCCGACCGGCCGTTCCACATCCACATCGCCAACTGACCGCTGACCGCGACGGTGCCGGCCCCCAGGGGGCCGGCACCGTCCGGTGTCGCCCGCCCGCTCCACCCCCGGCTACGAGGTTGCCGACCGCTCGGGCGGCTCGTCCCGCTCCGGGCGGGAAACGGCCCCCCGAGGGCTGAAATTCCGACGTTTGCCCACCCGGCAGGCCGGGAAGCAAGCACCGTGACGGACATCTCGGACACCCTGGCCAGCCTGCCCACCTCGGCCGAGCCCGACACGCCCGGCGCCGAGCTGGAACAGACCCTCTTCGAGGTCAGACGCGTGATCGTCGGGCAGGATCGGCTCGTCGAACGCCTGCTCACCGCGTTGATCGCCGACGGGCACTGCCTGCTGGAGGGCGTGCCGGGCGTGGCGAAGACGCTCGCCGCGCATACCCTCGCCACCGTCGTCGGCGGCACGTTCTCCCGGATCCAGTTCACCCCGGACCTGGTCCCCTCGGACATCGTCGGCACCCGCATCTACCGGGCGTCCCGCGAGAACTTCGACATCGAGCTGGGGCCGATCATGGCCAACCTGGTGCTGGCCGACGAGATCAACCGGGCCCCGGCGAAGGTCCAGTCGGCGCTGCTGGAGGCGATGGCCGAGCGTCAGGTCTCCATCGGCGGTCGGAGCTGGCCGGTGCCGGAGCCCTTCCTGGTGCTCGCCACCCAGAACCCGATCGAGTCCGAGGGCGTCTACCAGCTGCCGGAGGCGCAACGCGACCGGTTCCTGATGAAGGTCGTCGTGGACTACCCGAGCGACGCCGACGAACTGGCCATCCTCTACCGGATGAGCACCGACCGGCCCCGCGCCCACCAGGTGCTCGACCCGGCCCGGCTGCGCGCGCTCCAGCAGCGCGCCGCCCAGGTCTTCGTGCACCACGCGATCGCCGAGTACGTCGTCCGGCTCATCCTCGCCACCCGCGACCCGGGGCGGTTCGGGCTGCCCGAGATCGCGCCGCTGCTGGCGTACGGGGCGAGCCCCCGGGCCACCCTCGGCCTGGTCGCCGCCGCCCGCGCCCAGGCGCTGCTGCGCGGTCGGGAGTACGTGCTGCCGGAGGACGTCCGGGAACTGGCGGTGGACGTCCTCGCCCACCGGCTGGTGCTCTCCTTCGACGCGGTCGCCGACGGGGTGGCCGCCGAGGCGGTGGTGCGCCGGCTGGTCGACGCGGTGCCACCTCCCGTGCTGGCCACCGGCCGGCCCGAACAGGCGACCGACCTGGCGGCGGCGTGAGGCGCGCCGCCGTGCCGGCGCCCGCCCACCCGGGCCTCGCCGAACTCGCCCCCGACCAGCGGCTGCGGCGACTGGAGCTGACCGTCACCCGGCGGCTCGACGGGCTGCTCCAGGGCCAGCACCGGGGCCTGCTGCCCGGACCGGGCACCGAGATCGCCGGCAGCCGCGAGTACCGCCCCGGCGAGGACGAGGTCCGCCGGATGGACTGGGCGGTGACCGCGCGGACCACCGTGCCGCACATCCGGGAGGTCGAGGCGGACCGGGAGCTCTCCACCTGGCTGCTGGTCGACGCCAGCCCCAGCATGGAGTTCGGCACCGCCGAGCTGGACAAGCGTGAGCTGTCGGTGGCCGCGGTGGCCGCGATCGGTTTTCTCACCGCCGGCACCGGCAACCGGCTCGGCGCGCAACTGCTCACCTCGACCGGGCTGCGCCGGTTTCCGGCGCGCAGCGGCCGTACCCACCTGCTCGGCCTGCTCCGCGCGCTGCTGACCGCGCCCCGCGTCGGCGGGCACGACGGACCCGCCCCGCCGGTGGACCCGCCCCACCTCGGTGAGGGGCTCGCCGCGCTGCAACGGGTGGCGAACCGGCGCGGGCTGGTCGTGGTGGTCTCCGACTTCCTCGACGGGCTGCCCGACGACCACGACGACCCGGCCGCCTGGGAGCCGGCGCTGCGGCGGCTGGCCGCCCGGCACCAGGTGCTCGCGGTCGAGGTCACCGACCCCCGCGAGCTGGAACTGCCGGATGTCGGCCTGGTCACCCTGGTCGACCCGGAGACCGGCCGGCGGCGGGAGGTGTGGACCGGCGACGCGGCCCTGCGCCGCCGCTACGCCAGCGCCGCCGCCGCCCAGCGCGAGCAGGTACGCCGCGCGCTGCGCCGGTCCGGCGCGACCCACCTGACGCTGCGCACCGACCGGGACTGGACCGCCGACATCGTGCGGCACGTGCAGGCCCAGCGCCGGCTGGCCGCGGCACCCGCACCGACCCGGGGAGGTCGCTCGTGACCTGGCAGTCGCCCGTCCGACTCTGGCTGCTGCTGGGGGTGCTGGCCCTGCTCGTCGGCTACCTGCTGATGCAGCGCCGGCGCAGCCGGTACGCCGTCCGCTTCACCAACCTGCGGCTGCTCGACCGGGTGGCGCCGAACCGGCCCGCCTGGCGCCGGCACGTGCCCGCCGGCCTCTTCCTGGCCATGCTCGCGCTGCTGGTGGTGGGCTTCGCCCGGCCCAGCGCGGAGGTGCGGGTGCCCCGGGAACGGGCCACCGTGATGGTCGCCGTGGACGTCTCCACCTCGATGCTCGCCACCGACGTGGAGCCGGACCGGCTGGCGGCGGCGAAGGAGGCGGCCCGCCAGTTCGTCGACGGGCTGCCCGACGAGTTCAACGTCGGGCTGGTCGCGTTCGCCGGCAGCGCGGCGGTGCTGGTGCCACCGAGCACCGACCGGGGGGCGCTGGACGACGGCATCGGACGGCTGGCCGAGGGGATCACCGGTGTGCAGGGCACCGCGATCGGCGAGGCGATCAGCGCGTCGCTCGGCGCGGTGAAGAGCCTGGACGCCAAGGCGGCGCAGCAGCCACCGCCGGCCCGGATCATCCTGCTCTCCGACGGGGCGAACACCTCCGGCGCGGACCCGATGGAGGCCGCGGCGGCGGCCGTGGCGGTGAAGGTGCCGGTGCACACCATCTCGTTCGGCACCCCCGACGGGTTCGTCGACCGGGGCGGCCGGCCGATCCAGGTGCCGGTGGACGGGCAGACCCTCAGGGCCGTCGCCGACGAGACCGGGGGCGGATTCCACGAGGCCGGCTCCAGCGAACAGCTCCGCGAGGTCTACGAGGACATCGGCTCCTCGGTGGGCTACCGCAAGGAGCGCCAGGACATCTCCGCCCGGTTCATCGGCCTCGGGCTGGTGTTCGCCATGGGCGCCGCGGCCGGGTCGATGCGGTGGTTCTCCCGCCTGCCCTGAGCCCGTCGGACCGACCAGTGAGGAGCGGAACGTATGGCAGTGCAGACCGGACTGGGCGAGCCGCGGGGCCCGTGGTTCCTCTCCCCGGAGCTGGGCCCGGACGGGCGGCCCCGGTGGGACGTACCCGGATCGGGACAGGAGCCGTCCCGGCGGCGCCGGGGTGGGCGGCTGCTCGCCGCGGCGGCGGTGGTGGCCCTCTCCACGGTCTCCGGCGCGGCGGCCGGCGGCTGGGTGGCCGGCCACGACGCGCCCGGACCCGCGGCGGCCTCGGCCGCCCCCGTCCCGGCGGAGCTGGTCACGGCGGCCCGCAAGACCGTGCCGGGCGTGGTGTCGGTGCTGGCCGGCGGGGCCTCCGGGTCCGCCGCCACCGGATCCGGGTTCGCCATCGACAACCAGCAGCACATCATCACCAACGACCACATCCTGGCCAAGGGCGGCGGGGGCGCGGTGACGGTGGAGATGCCGGACGGCCGGCGGTTCGCCGCCGAGGTGGTGGGCCGGGAACCGGGCAGCGACCTGGCGGTGCTCCGGGTGCCGGCCGCCGCCGGGCTGGCCCCGCTGCCGCTGGCCAAGCCGCGCACCACGCGGGTGGGGGAGCCGGTGCTGGCGGTCGGCTCGCCGCTCGGCCTGACCGGCACGGTGACCGCCGGCATCGTCAGCGCGCTGGACCGGCAGGTACGCCTCGGTACCAACCGGCGCAGCGCGGTGCAGACCGACGCCTCCATCAACCCCGGCAACTCCGGCGGCCCGCTGGTCAACGCCCGGGGTGAGGTGGTCGGGGTGAACACCGCGATCGCCACCATCGACGGCAACGGCTCGATCGGCATCGGCTTCGCCATCCCGATCGACCAGGTGCAGCAGACCGCCGACACCATCATCGGCAAAGGCGGCTGAGTCGGGACGCGCCAGGACCGGCCGGTCGTAACGGGAAAACTGTCGGATTCCTGCCGCGGGACCATCGGCCCATAGAAATATCACGCTGGGTATGGATACTGGCGTGGGTGGAGCTTCCTCTCATGGCGGTCCTGCTGGCGGTGGGACTCTTCCTCGGTTGGGCGGTCGGCGCCCAGTACGCCCGGGCCCGGCGCGGGTGGACGGACTACAAGGCGGCCAAGAAAGCGGTGCCCGGCGCCCGGCGCACCGCCTGGCTGTTGATCCGGGCGGTCACCACCAAGGTCGGCGTCATCGCGCTGCTGCTCGTCGGCGCGGTCGCGTACGCCGCCGTCGGTCCCGATCACGAGCGGGCCGAGCCGGCACCCAGCCCCTCGCCCAGCGCCACGGCGACCACCCCGGGGCGCTAGCCTCGGGACGTGGACGACGGACTGCGGGTGAACGACCGGTGGGTCGTACCCGCCGCCGAACTGCGGGAGCGGTTCTCCCGCTCCTCCGGGCCGGGCGGGCAGGGCGTCAACACCACCGACTCCCGGGTCGAGCTGAGCTTCGACCTGGCCGCCTCGCCGAGCCTGCCGCCGACGCTGCGCGCCCGGGCGCTGGAACGCCTGGCCAACCGCCTGGTCGACGGGGTGCTGACGATCGCCGCCAGCGAGCACCGGGCGCAACTGGCCAACCGGGAGGCGGCCCGGGAACGGCTGGCCGAGCTGCTGCGCGCCGCCGTCGCGCCGCCGCCCCCGCCCCGGCGACCCACCCGCCCCTCCCGAGGCGCCAAGGAACGCCGGCTGGCCGACAAGAAACGCCAGTCGCAGCGCAAGCGGGACCGGCGGGTCGACGGGGACTGAGCGCCGAAAACCGGCTGCCCGGCCGCGACCCGCCCGCCTACGCTGCCAGCATGTCCGCCGACACCCTGGTCACCCTGCACGGCCGCGCCGTGCTCGCCTGCGCCCCCGACGGCCCGCGACTCTGCGGCGGCGACGACGCGATGGACGTGATCGGCGCGGCGCTGGGCCACGGCGCGGACCTGGTCCTGCTGCCGGTCCGACGGCTCGCCGTCGAGTTCTTCACCCTGCGCACCGGGGTGGCCGGGGAGGTGGTGCAGAAGTTCGTCAACTATCGGCTGCGGCTGGCCGTGGTCGGTGACATCTCCGCGCACGTCGCCCGCAGCACCGCCCTGCGGGACTTCGTCACCGAGTCCGACCGCGGCGACCAGCTCTGGTTCGTCGACACCATGGCCGAGCTGGAGGAGCGCCTGCGCCGCCGCGACCAGCGGGCCACCGCGTAAAGCGGTCGAGGCCGGCGGACGCGCCGCCGACAATTGCCCGGTGACCACCCCCGACTTCGCCACCAAGCCCACCCTCGTCGGCGACCTGGTGACGCTGCGCCCCTTCGTCGACGACGACATCGCGACCTTCCGGTCGGCGCTGGCCGACCCGGAGCTGGCCCGGCTGACCGGTAGCCCGCCCGACGAGATCGGCGAGGAGCGGCTGCGCTCCTGGTACGGCAGCCGCAACGCGCAGACCGACCGGCTCGACCTGGCCGTGGTGGAGAACGCCACCGGCTCCTGCGTCGGCGAGGTGGTGCTGAACGACTGGGACGCCCACCACGCCAACTGCAACTTCCGCACCCTGCTGGTGGCCGCCGGCCAGGACCGTGGCCTCGGCACCGAGGCGGTACGCCTCATCGTCGGCCACGGCTTCGAACGGCTCGGCCTGCACCGCATCTCGCTGGAGGTGTTCGCCTTCAACCCGCGCGCCCGCCGGGCGTACGAGAAGGTCGGCTTCGTCGCCGAGGGCGTGCTGCGGCAGGTGCTGCGCGACGGCGACAGCTGGGTGGACGCCACGGTGATGTCCATCCTCGCCCCGGAGTGGGCAACCCATGGGGGTCACCCGGCGCGGTGAGCCCGACCGGGGCCGGTCAGGCGGCGAGGAGCCGTTCGCACTCCGCGATCAGACGCGAACGCAGCAGCGCGGCACGCTCCGCGAACGACCGCTGCGCCTGCACGTACTCGTGCCGGCCCTCGACCGTCTCGACCCGCACCGGCGGGTAGCCCAGCGCGGACAGGTCGTACGGGGAGGCCCGCATGTCCAGCGTGCGGATCTCCCGGGCCAGCGCGAAGCACTCCGCCACCAGTTCGCTCGCCACCAGCGGGGAGAGCTTGTACGCCCACTTGTAGAGGTCCATGTTGGCGTGCAGGCAGCCCGGCTGCTCCAGCGCGTGCTGGCTCTCCCGGGTCGGGGTGAGCAGGTTCAGCGGCCGGGCCGGCGCGGTGAAGAACCGGTACGCGTCGAAGTGGCTGCACCGCACGCCCCGCTCCTCCACCACGGCGGCGGTCCGCTCCGGGCTCAGCCGCAGCGGCCAGGCGTTGTGCCGGACCTCGTCCTGGGTCTGCCGGTAGACCATCGCCCACTCGTGCATGCCGAAGCAGCCGACGTGGGCGGGCCGGCCGGCGGTCGCGGCGAGCAGCCCCCGGATCCATTCGATCGAGTCGACCCGCCGGTCGCGTACCCGGTCGGTGTCGAGGGTGACCCCGGCGGGGTCGGCACGGTAGTCCCGGCCGAACTCGGCGGGGTCGGCGTCGCGCAGCACCACCCCCGCGCCGGGGTGCCAGCGGCGCAGCTGGGCCGGCCGGTGCGAGTAGTAGGTGAAGAGGAAGTCCTCCACCGGGTGCCGCCCGCCCGTGCGGCGGCGGGCCAGGTGCGGCGCCAGCCAGGCGTCCACCCGCTCCTCGTGGGCGCGTCGCCGGGCCTGCCAGTCGGCCGCGTCGAGGACGGCGGGAGCGAGGGCGGCGGTCACGGCCCCAAGGGTACGACCGCCGCCCCGGGCCCGGTCAGGGCACGTCCACCCGCACCCCGGCGGAGAAGACCCCGCTGCGCAGTTCGAGCTGCTTCGGCTGCTGGGCGCCGCGCAGGGTGAAGACCAGCGGCAGCACCACCCGGCTGCCCGCCGACACCGGATGGGCGAAGACGTCCCGCCCCAGGTTCGCCAGCCGGGTGGCGTCCTCGTCGGTGCTCACCCAGTTGCCGCCCGGCAGGTAGGCCCGCTGGAGCTGACCGTGCCAGGTCTGCTGCTCCGGGGTGACGTTGCGCACCCCGACCGTCGCCTGGCACCGCCGGTTCGCCGCCACGCCGGGCTCGCAGCTCATCCGGTAGACGGTGAACTCGAACGCCTGCTCGCGCAGCGGCACCCCGAGCGCGCCGGTGGCGCTGCGGCCCTTCCACGCGCCGCTGGTCGGCTGCTTGGCGGTGTCGATCGCGGCGACCCGCTGGCTGCCCGTCCAGACCGCCGCCAGGACCACCCCGGCCAGCACCGCCACGGCCACCCCGACCATCAGCCAGGCCGGCGGGGTGCGGCGGCGCCCAGCGGGCCCCGGCGCGGCCGGCCGCGGGTACACGGTGCCGCCCGCCGGGGCGTCCGGTCCACCGCCGTACGGCGGATGGCCCGCTGCCGCCGGCGCCGCGCCGGTCGGCTCGAACCCGGTCCGCCGGCGTCGGGCCCGCTGCCACCACCACACGCCGGCGGCGGTGAGCGCCAGCAGCACGGCCAGTGCCCCGCCCAGGACCGGTGGCCGGCGCCAGGGCTGCGCCGCGGTGACCTGCGTCGCCGGCGACGGCACGGCGGCCTGCCAGGTGGCGGTGCCGCAGTCGTACGGCCGCTCGCCGTCGCTGGAGTAGGCGCAGGCCGGGGCCGTCACCGACCGGCCCGGCCCGGTGGCGGTGAGCGCGGTGTCGAGGGTGGTGGTGCTGCGGGCGGGCAGGGTGAGCCGCCAGGTCACCTCGCCGGCGCCGTTGCGCCCGAGGGGGCGGGTGGCCCGTCCGCCGGCGCTGACGGCGGTCGCCGACGAGCCGACGGGCAGCTCCTGCCGCACGGTCGTGACGAGCGGCGTGCTGGTGTCGTTGCGTACCCGGATCCGGTAGCCCGGCGCCGGCGTGCCGGCGGGTGCGACCGCGACGGTCACCGGCGGCGCCGGTCGCGGCACTCCCGGCCTGGCGGTGGTGGTCATCCCGGGTGCCGGCGCGGCCGGTGTGACCGGGATGACCCCTCCGGTCGCGGCCACCCCGGGTGCTCCCGGTGGGGCCGGCGCCCGCTGCCCCGCCTCCGGCTTGCGCGCGGCCTCGGCCGCCGCGGGCGTCGGGCTGGCCGGGGCGACCATTGCCGCCTCGACCTTCGTCGCGGGTGTCGCCGTGGGCAGTGCCGGCACGGCGGCGAGGATGCCCAGTCCGTGCACGAACACGGCGAGGGCTCTGTGGTGTCGTCTCGATGCAGGCATACGAACGAACCTCCGGAGCCGACGGTATGGGCCCGGACCCTCCGGGCGGGTACGAAGTGCCGAATCCCGCACCGACCGGCCGCGACCGGCGTACGCTGCGCCGACGCCGGCCCGGTCCCGGCGTCGGCGGCCGCGACCGCCGCATCGGGGAGCTAGATTGGCCGGGTGCGTATCGCTCGTTTTGCTCATGCCAAGGGAATGTCGTTCGGGGTCGTCGAGGGCGAGTCGGGGGCCGGGCCGCAGAGCCTGACCATCGCCGAGATCGAGGGCCACCCGTTCGGTCAGCTCCAGTTCTCCGGCGCCCGCTGGGCGCTCTCCGACGTCCGGCTGCTCTCGCCGATCCTGCCCAGCAAGGTGGTCTGTGTCGGCCGCAACTACGCCGACCACGCCGCCGAGCACGGCAGCGAGGTCCCGAAGGAGCCGCTGCTCTTCCTCAAGCCCTCCACCTCGGTGATCGGGCCGCGCGACGCGATCCGGCTGCCGATCTTCTCGAAGCAGGTCGAGCACGAGGCGGAGTTGGCCGTGGTGATCGGCGTGACGGGCGCCCGCCGGGCCGACCGGGCCGCCGCGGAGAAGGCCATCTTCGGCTACACCTGCGCCAACGACGTCACCGCGCGCGATCTCCAGCGCTCGGACGGGCAGTGGGCCCGGGCCAAGGGCTTCGACTCCTTCTGCCCGATCGGGCCGTGGATCACCACCGGGCTGGACGTCTCCGACCTGGAGATCCGGTGCGAGGTGGGGCGTGACCCGGAGCAGATGGAGGTGCGCCAGCTGGGCCGGACGAAGGACATGGTCTTCGACGTGCCGGGTCTGGTGTCGTACATCTCGCACGTGATGACGCTGCTGCCCGGGGACGTGGTGCTGACCGGCACGCCGGCGGGGGTTAGCCCGCTCACCGACGGGGATACGGTCACCGTGCGGATCGAGGGGATCGGCGAACTCACCAACCCGGTGGTCCCGGTCGCCTGACGCGTCCGACGCCCTGTTTCCGCAGCTCACAGGCGTTTCAGGGGGTTGGATTTGGCCTCTCGGTGCGGGGAGGGTAAAGTTCATTCCCGGCACCGCAAGGGGCCGATGGGGTATGGGGTAATTGGCAGCCCGACTGATTCTGGTTCAGTTAGTCTAGGTTCGAGTCCTGGTACCCCAGCGCAACCGCGGATTCGCGAGAATCCCGGACGCTGGATTCTGGCGGAGTTCCGCTCCGCTCCCTTCGGGGAGCGGAAGATGATCTCTGGTAGAGTGCAGCTCTCCCACCCGCGAGGGTGGGAGAGCAGGTGAAGTTCTGGCCCCGTCGTCTAGCGGCCCAGGACGCCGCCCTCTCAAGGCGGTAGCGCCGGTTCGAATCCGGTCGGGGCTACACGTGGACAGCCCGTCCCACCTCGGTGGGGCGGGCTTCTTCGTGTCTCCACCCCCTCGCGTCGCCCGGCGCGGGGACCTCGGGTGCGGCGCGGGCGCTGCCAGGGCCGGTCGTCGCGGGTGGGGCGCACCCGCGCGGGAGACCCGGCCCCCGTCGTCGCGGCGGCGAGCGGTGTCGCTAGACTACAACCGCGCCGCCCGGCCAGGGTGGTGAAGCAGGAAAGTGCCTGGCCCCGTCGTCTAGCGGCCCAGGACGCCGCCCTCTCAAGGCGGTAGCGCCGGTTCGAATCCGGTCGGGGCTACATCGCCGAACGGCCCGTCTCACCTCAGTGAGGCGGGCCGTTCGCCTTCTCGGCGCGGACTCGCCCGGCTGTGCCCCCGCTGAACCCGGCTGTGCCCCCGCTGAACCCGGCTGTGCCCTGCTGAACCTGGCTGTGCCCCCCCGCTAAGCGACCGTCGGCCCCGCCGCTTTCCCGCCGCTCCCCACAGTGTCGGTGCGGCGAGCACCGCTGCGCCCGGCGCGGGATGCGGCGGCCGGCGAGCCCGGTCGATGCCGAAGATCCCGGCTCAGCAAGTGCCGGTCCGTCCGGTGCGTGGTCGCGGAGGCGGCGGGGCCGGGGAGCGACTGGTTCCGTGGAGTCGGCCCGGCGAGCGGGAGCCGCAGGGGTGTCGCGACGCTTTAGAGCTGATGTCGTAAACGAATCATCAGTCGGGGCCGGGGCCGGGGCCGGGGCCGGGGTTGGGGTCGGGGTTGGGGTCGGGGCCGGCGACGGCCCGTCCCACCCGTGATTCGTTCACGACATCAGCTCTAAAGCGGGCGACCCCTGCTCCGACCGGCCGCCGAGATCGGTAGAGGTCGCCGCCCCAGCCGTCCGCCTCGGTGATCCAAGAGGTCAGCGTCACGCCGGAGGCGTGACGTGGCGCAAACCTCTTGGTCAACTCTCCCAGCCCAGGCGGGTCAGTGCCGGGTTGGGCGGGGGCGGGGCAGGGCCAGGCCGGGTGCGGCGAGGCCGGTCCAGGGGTCGGGGAAGGCGGGGGCAGGGGTCGGGGGAGGGGCAGAGGTCGGGGTCGGGGTCGGGGGAGGGGCAGGTATCAGAGCCCGGAGAGGCGTTGGCCGGCGCGCACCACGGCCATGGCGTGCCGTTCGCCGGGGCGGCGGCCCAGCCGCTCGATGGGGCCGGAGATGCTGATCGCGGCGATCACGCGGCCGGTGCGGTCCCGGATCGGGGCGGAGACGCTCGCCACACCGGCCTCCCGCTCGGCGACGCTCTGCGCCCAGCCGCGGCGGCGTACCTCGGCCAGGGTGCGGCCGGTGAACTTGGACCGGGGCAGCAGCGGCATGACCGCCTCCGGGGGCTCCCAGGCCAGCAGGATCTGCGCCGCGGAACCCGCGGTCATCGGCAGCACCGAGCCGACCGGCACCGTGTCGCGCAGCCCGCTGGCCCGCTCGGCGGCGGCCACGCAGACCCGTTCGTCCGCTCTGCGCAGATAGAGCTGGGTGCTTTCGCCGGTGGCGTCCCGTAGCGCGGCCAGCAGCGGCTCGGCGGCGGTCAGCAGCACGTCCGGTGCGGCGTTGGCCAGCTCGCCGAGCCGGGGCCCGGGACGCCAGCGCCCCTGGGTGTCCCGGACCAGCATCCGGTGGATCTCCAGGGCCTGTGCCAGCCGGTGCGCGGTGGCCCGGGGCAGCTTGGTGCGTTCAACGAGTTCGGCCAGGCTGGCGCCGTCGACACAGGCGGCCAGAATGACCACCGCCTTGTCGAGGACGCCGACACCGCTCATACTGTGTCCCACAAGCCGAAACATACCTCCCAGAATTTAGGATGTCCAGATGGTGGGAGTCACTCCTGAGCCGAGGACCCTGGCCGAGAAGGTCTGGGACGCGCACGTCGTACGCGCCGCCACGGGTGAGCCTGATCTGCTCTATATCGACCTGCACCTGCTGCACGAGGTGACCAGCCCGCAGGCCTTCGACGGGCTGCGCCTGGCCGGCCGCCGGGTCCGCCGTCCCGACCTCACGCTCGCGACCGAGGACCACAACACCCCGACCGGGTACGACGACCCGGCGTTCCGGTCCCGCCGCGGCGACCTGCTGACCATCGCCGACCCGACCTCGCGCACGCAGATCGAGACGCTGCGCCGCAACTGCGCCGAATTCGGCGTGCGGCTGCACCCGCTCGGCGACGAGAACCAGGGCATCGTGCACGTCATCGGCCCGCAACTCGGCCTCACCCAGCCCGGCATGACGATCGTCTGTGGCGACTCGCACACCGCCACCCACGGTGCCTTCGGTGCGCTCGCCTTCGGCATCGGCACCAGTGAGGTCGAGCACGTGCTGGCCACCCAGACGCTGCCGCAGGCCCGCCCGAAGACCATGGCGGTGAACGTCACCGGCCGGCTCGCCCCCGGCGTCACCGCCAAGGACCTCGTCCTCGCGCTGATCACCCAGGTGGGCACCGGAGGCGGTCGCGGCCACATCGTGGAGTACCGGGGCGAGGCGATCCGCGCGCTCTCCATGGAGGGGCGGATGACCGTCGCCAACATGTCCATCGAGTGGGGCGCCAAGGCCGGCCTGATCGCGCCGGACGAGACCACCTTCGCGTACCTCAAGGGGCGGCCGCACGCGCCCCGGGGCGCCGAGTGGGACGCGGCGGTGGCCCACTGGCGGACCCTGCCCACCGACGAGGGCGCGACCTTCGACGCCGAGGTGACCCTGGACGCCGGCAGGGTCACGCCCTTCGTCACCTGGGGCACCAACCCCGGCCAGGGAGCGCCGCTGGACGCGGCGGTGCCGGACCCGGAGGAGTTCGTCACCGAGTCCGAGCGGGCCGCCGCCCGCCGCGCCCTGGAGTACATGGACCTGCGCCCCGGCACGCCGCTGCGGGACCTCGCGGTCGACGTGGTCTTCGTCGGCTCCTGCACCAACGGCCGGCTGGAGGACCTCCGGGCCGCCGCCGAGGTGCTGCGCGGCCAGCAGGTCGCCGCCGGGGTACGGATGCTGGTGGTGCCCGGCTCGGCCGCCGTCCGCGAGGCCGCCGAGGCCGAGGGGCTGGACAAGGTCTTCGCCGACGCCGGCGCCGAGTGGCGTTTCGCCGGCTGCTCGATGTGCCTGGGCATGAACCCCGACACCCTCAAGCCGGGCCAACGCTCGGCCTCGACCTCCAACCGCAACTTCGAGGGCCGTCAGGGCCGGGGAGGGCGCACCCATCTGGTGTCCCCGCCGGTCGCCGCCGCCACCGCCGTGGTCGGCCGGCTGGCCGCCCCCGCCGACCTGTAGAAGGGCAGCCGCACGATGGACAAGTTCACCACCCACACCGGCACCGCCGTGCCACTGCGGCGCTCCAACGTGGACACCGATCAGATCATTCCCGCCGTGTACCTCAAGCGGGTGACCCGGACCGGTTTCGCCGACGGGCTCTTCAGCGCGTGGCGGGAGGATCCGGGATTCGTGCTCAACGATCCCGTTCATTCCGGGGCGTCGATTCTCGTGGCCGGTCCCGAGTTCGGTACCGGGTCCTCCCGGGAGCATGCCGTCTGGGCGCTGCGCGACTGGGGTTTCCGCGCGGTGATCTCTCCTCGATTCGGTGACATCTTCCGCGGCAACGCCCTCAAGGAAGGCCTCCTTCCGGTCGAGCTGGAATTGAAAGCCGTCGAGGAGATCTGGGATCGGATCGAGTCCGATCCGACCACCCCGGTCACCGTCGACCTGGCCACCCGCGAGGTCCGGGTCGGGGAGGCCACCTGGTCGTTCCCGCTCGACGACCACAGCCGCTGGCGGCTGATGGAGGGCTTGGATGACATTGGACTGACTTTGCGGCACGAGGCCGAGATCAGCGCCTACGAGGCCGGCCGGCCGTCGTTCACGCCCGCCGTCGCATAGCCGTACGCCCGATCGCTCATCCGTATTCGCCCCCACCGGTCCACCCGGTGGGGGCGAATCCGTTACGACACAAGGGCTTTTTTCCATCGAATGTTTGTGTCCAGGCAGCACAGGGCATACCGTGCGCGCAGAATGGCTCGCGTCGAGTCAGTTGCACAATCGGGAGGAAGTCGTGAACAAGGCCGAGCTCATCGAGGCGCTCGCCGATCGCCTGGGAGACCGGAAGACGGCGACGGCAGCGCTCGACGCGGTCATCGCCGAGGTCCAGGCGGCGGTCACCAAGGGCGACAAGGTGGCGATCACCGGATTCGGATCGTTCGAGAAGCGTGTCCGGGCCGCCCGAACAGCGCGCAACCCGCGCACCGGTGAGGCGGTGAAGGTCAAGAAGACCTCCGTGCCGACCTTCCGCCCGGGCGCCGGGTTCAAGGAGATGGTGGCCAGCGGCAAGGTGCCGAAGGCCGCCGCGCCGGCCAAGAAGACCGCGGCCGCGGCCACCAAGACCGCCGGCGCGAAGGCCACGGGCGCCAAGGCGGCCCCGGCCAAGAAGACCGCTCCGGCGAAGGCCGCCAAGACCACCGCCAAGGAGACCAAGAAGGCCGCCCCGGCGAAGGCCGCCAAGACCACCACGGCCAAGGCGACCACCAAGAAGGCCGCCCCGGCGAAGAAGACCACGGCGGCGACGAAGGCCGCCCCGGCGAAGAAGACCACGGCGGCGACGAAGGCCACCGCGGCGAAGAAGACCACCGCCACGGCCAGCAAGAGCGCGGCCGCCAAGAAGGCGCCGGCGAAGAAGTCCCCGGCGAAGAAGGCCGCTGCCAAGCGCTGAAACCGCACGTGAAGGGCGTCCACCGAGGGTGGGCGCCCTTCGGCGTACCCGGCGGGCCCGGGCCCGGCCCGCGCACACCTGTTGACCCGGCACGCCGGCCGCACGCAGAATCGGCCGACCCCCACCGGTCGGCGAAAGAGGGCTCGTGCGTCACCGCCACCTCACCACCGCCACGCTCGCCCTGGGCGTCGTCCTCCTGGTCGACGTGCTGCGGGTCTTCCTGCCGGCGGTCATCACCATCTTCGGGCAGGCCGCGTCCACCCCGGCCGAACTGCTGGGGGCGTTCGCGCTCGGTTGGTTCGTGCTCGCCCTCGCGGCGCCGGCGCTGATCCGTCGCGTCGGAGCCCGCCCGGTGAGCGTCGTCGCGGCGCTGGCGCTGGCCGCCGTCCGGGTCGCCCTCACCGGTCAGCCCGGTGGCCCGCTCCAGCTCTGGCTCGCCACAGGCGGGCTGCTCGCCGGCCTGGTGTGGCTCGCCGCCACCGCGGCCGTGACGGACCGCCCGGTGCCGGGGCTGGCCGTCGGTCTCGGCGCCGGCGCGGTCCTGCACACCATGCTGGACACGTACCGGTCGGGGTGGGCCGGGGGCGCGGACGCCTGGCTGGTCGCGGTCGTGGTCGCCGCGCTCTTCCTGGCCGGGCAGGCCCGCCCGGCGCCGCCCGCCGGTGCCGGGGGCGTCCGCAGCTGGCTGCTGGCCGGCCCGACGCTGCTCCTCGCCGGCCTGGTGGCGCTCTCCCCGGCGGTCGCCCGGACCGCGACGTCGTACCAGTTCGGGTGGCTGCGCTGGCCTTCCCGCGGCGACGGGCTGGTGGCCACCACGCCCGGGCCGCTGCTCGGCCTGGCGCCGTTCGCGGTGGCGGTCGGCGGCTTCCTCTTCGCCGCGCTGGCCCCGCCGGCCCGCACCACCCGGTGGCTCGGCCCGGCGCTCCTGCTGGCCGGAACCGCGCTCTTCGCCGTGGGCGGTGGCGGCCTGCTGCTGCCGGCCGTCCTGCTCGCCGCCGCCGGCCTCGGCGGCTGCCTGGCGCTGTTCGCCGCGGCGGACGACCGGGCCCCGGCCGACAACCTGATGAGGGCCGACGACCGGGTCAGGGCGGACGAACGGGTCCTGACGGTCGAGCGGGGTGCGGCGGGCGCAGGTGACACCGTCGACGCGCGGGTCGCCACCGCCCCCCACCTCGACGTGCCGGGCCGGCGCGGCGGGCCGGGCGAGCGTGCGGTCGCCGGCCGGCGGGCCCTCGCGGCCGTCGCGGGAATGCTCGCCTTCGCCGTTTCGACGACCGTGTACTACGCGGCCTACGACCTGGGCCATCCGAACGCCTGGGTGCCGGTGGTGGTGGCCGCGCTGGTCGGCGTGGCCGCGTTCACCGCCGGCCGCACCCCGACCCCCACCGCGCCTACCCCGCCCTCGTCGGCGCCGCCCCGGCTGCGGATCGCCGGCTCCGCCGCCGTGCTGGTCCTGCTCGCCGCCCTCGTCGGCGACGAGACGCTGGTCGCGGAGAACCGGGCCGGGGCGCCCGAGCGGATCCGGGTGGCGGCGTACAACATCCGGATGGGCTTCGGCCTGGACGGGCGGTTCGACCCGGACCGCCTCGCGCGGGCCGTCCGGGACGCCGATGTCGTCCTGCTCAGCGAGGTGGACCGGGGTTGGCTGCTCAACGGCGGTCACGACAGCCTGGACCTGCTCGCCGAGCGGCTGGACCGGTGGTACGTCTTCGCGCCGGCGGCCGACCCGCTCTGGGGCGACGCGGTGCTGAGCCGCTGGCCACTGCGGTCGGTCCGCACCCGGGCGCTGCCGGCGGTGGGGGCGCCCACCGGGGCGCAGGCGCTCGGCGTCACCGTCGACTTCGGCGCCGGCGAGCCGGGGCTGGCGGTGGTGGCCACCCACCTGCAACCGCCGCCGGGCCGCGAACCGGTGGTCCAGGCCCGCGCGGTGGCCGACTTCGCCCTCGGGTACGCGGCCGGGCGGCCGCTGGTCGTCGCCGGTGACCTGAACACCGAGCCGGGCGCGCCGGCCTTCGCCGAGTTCACCGGGGCCGGCCTGACCGACGCGCTGGCCGCGGCCCGGCCCCTGCCGACCAGCCCCGCCGACGACCCGCGCGAGCAGATCGACCACGTCTTCGTCTCGCCGGGTGTCGGCGCCGCCGACGCGGTCGCCCCGCCCGGCACCGCCAGCGACCACCTGCCGGTGCGGGTGACCCTGACCCTCCCGCCCGCCTGACGCGGTCTGTCCCGTCCGCGCTGGGATGGGGCCGGCAGCGGCCGGTGGTTCGGTCGTCCTGCCGGGTGCCGGCTCAGAGGCGGTCGGCGCCGACCAGCCGGTCGGCGCCGAAGGCGAGCAGCCAGCCACCGCCCTTCGGGGTGGTCCAGTCGTAGGCCCGGCCGGTCAACCGCTCCATCGCTCCCGGAATCACCTTGCCCTGGCTGCACACCCCCGCCCGGTCGCCGGCGGCGGCCAGCCCGGCGAGGCGGGCGGCGGCGGCCAGCGCGCACTCGTCGGGCTGCTGACCGGGGCGTGGCTCGTTCAGCTCGCCGGCCACCTCGATCGGCAGGTCCAGCAGCGCGGCCGCCGGGTCGAGGGTCTGTACGCACCGGCGCGCCGAGGCCGACAGCAGGCGGGTCGGGCGGATCAGCGCCACCAGCGGGGCGAGCGCCTCGGCCTGGGCCCGGCCGGTGGCGTCCAACGGGCGGCCGTCGTCCGGCCCGGACCAGGTGGCGCGCTTGCCGGCCTGCGCGTGCCGGACCAGGGCGAGCGTCGTGGTCACCGGCGGCAGCGCGGCGAACGCGCCCAGCACCTCGGCGTCGTGCGGGTAGCTGACCAGCCGGACCGCCTCGTCGGTGGCGAGCCAGCGCACGTCGTCGACCTCCGTGTCGGGCTGGAAGCCGCCCTCGCCGACCGCCCGCATCGACCAGTAGTCGACGGTCTTCGGCCGGCCCTCGCTGCGGTACCGCACGGTGGTCAGCCGGACCTGCGGAACGGCCCGCACGTCGGTCTCCTCGGCCACCTCGCGGACCGCGGCGAGCAGCGGGTGCTCGCCGCGCTCCAGCTTGCCCTTGGGCAGCGACCAGTCGCCGTAGCGAGGGCGGTGCACCAGGCAGACCTCGATGCGGCCGTCGGCGCCCGGCCGCCAGGCCACCCCGCCGGCCGCCCGGATGCCGACCGGTTCCTCCTCCACCATCTCGTCACCCTACGTCCGGGCGTCCCGTCGTACGGGCCGCTCAGCCCCGGCAGGGGAGCGCAGCGCCGCCGCCCACGCGGTCCGGCCCGGTCAGCCGGGGGTCCCGCCCACCCGGCGCAGCAGCAGCTCCTGAAGGTCGACCAGCGGCTCCTCCGGTGCGCCGGTGCGCCGCGTCCAGGTGCCGTCGGAGGCCAGCTCGAATCCGTCCACCTCGGAGCTGAACGCGGCGGTCAGCACGTGGTCCAGTTCGGCCCGCGCGACCGGGTCGCTCACCTGCACCAGCGCCTCCACCCGGCGGTCCAGGTTGCGGTGCATCAGGTCGGCCGAGCCCATCCAGAACTCGGCGTCGCCGTCGTTGCCGAACCGGAAGATCCGGGAGTGTTCGAGGAACCGGCCGAGGATCGAGCGGACCCGGATGTTCTCCGACAGCCCGGGCACCCCGGGCCGCAGCGTGCACATGCCGCGGATCAGCAGGTCCACGTGGACGCCGGCCCGGGACGCCCGGTAGAGCGCGTCGGTGATCTCCTCGTCGACCAGCGCGTTCACCTTGAACTGCACCAGCCCCGGCATGCCGAGGCGGACGTGGGCGATCTCCCGTTCGATCCGCTCGATCAGGCCGCTGCGGATGCCCTGCGGCGCCACCAGCAGCCGCCGGTACGCGGTCTGCCGGCTGTAGCCGGTGAGCACGTTGAACAGGTCGGTCAGGTCGGCGCCGATCTCCGGGTCGGCGGTGAGCATCCCGAAGTCCTCGTAGAGCCGCGCCGTCTTCGGGTGGTAGTTGCCGGTGCCGATGTGGCAGTAGCGGCGGATCTGGTTGCCCTCCTGGCGTACCACCAGCGCGGTCTTGCAGTGGGTCTTCAGGCCCACCAGGCCGTAGACGACGTGGCAGCCGGCGCGCTCCAGGGTGCGCGCCCACCCGATGTTGGCCACCTCGTCGAACCGGGCCTTCAACTCCACTAGCACCACCACCTGCTTGCCGGCGGCGGCCGCGTCGACCAGGGCGTCGACGATCGGGGAGTCCCCGCTGGTGCGGTAGAGGGTCTGCTTGATGGCGAGCACGTCCGGGTCGGCGGCGGCCTGCTCGATGAAGCGCTGCACGCTGGTGGCGAACGAGTGGTACGGGTGGTGCACCAGCACGTCCCCGTCCCGCAGGGTGGCGAAGACGCTGCGCGGCACCTCGCCCTCGGCGAGCCGGGGGTGGGTGGCCGGCACGAACGGCGGGTCCTTCAGGTCCGGGCGGTCGGCCTCGCCGTACAGCTGCCACAGCGCCGAGAGGTCGAGCAGGCCGGGCACCCGGAGCACGTCGTGCCCGTCCATGTCCAGCTCCCGGACGAGCAGCTCCAGCATGTGGTCGGAGATGGAGGCGGCGACCTCCAGGCGGACCGGTGGCCCGAAGCGACGCCGGGCCAGCTCCCGTTCCAGGGCCTGGAGCAGGTCCTCGTCCCGGTCCTCGTCGACCTCCAGATCGGCGTTGCGGGTGACCCGGAACAGGTGGCACTCGACCACCTGCATGCCGGAGAAGAGCTGTCCCAGGTGCACCGAGATGAGCTCCTCGACCGGCAGCATCCGCACCCCGGGCCGGTCCTTGGCGACCCGGACGAACCGGGGCACGTTGTTGGGCACCTTGACCCGGGCGAAGAGCTCCGATCCGCCGTCGGGGTCGCGGACCGCGACCGCCAGGTTGAGTGACCGGCCGGAGATGTACGGGAAGGGGTGCGCCGGGTCGACGGCGAGCGGGGTGAGCACCGGGAAGATGTGCTCCCGGAACCAGGTCCGCAGCCGTTCCCGTTCGGGGTCGTCCAGCTCCGCCCAGCGCAGGATGCGCACGTCCTCCGCGGCGAGCTTCGGCAGCACGTCGTCGACGAAGCAGGCGGCGTGCCGGGCGACCAGGTCGGCGCTGCGTTCGGTGATCAGCTCCAGCTGGGTGCGCAGCGGCAGTCGGTCCCCGCCGCGCACCGGCAGGCCGGCGGAGCGGCGGCGCTTCAGGCCGGCCACCCGCACCATGTAGAACTCGTCCAGGTTGCTGGCGAAGATGGCCAGGAACTTGGCCCGTTCCAGCAGCGGGGTGCGGGGGTCCTCGGCCAGGGCCAGCACCCGGGCGTTGAAGTCGAGCCAGGAGAGCTCCCGGTTGAGGAAGCGGTCCTCCGGCAGCGGCGCGGCGGCCGGCGGCTCGTCGTCCGGCCCGGACGGCGGCGGCGGAGGCGGCCCGCCGGAGTCCAGCACCTCCTCCAGCCCGGCCGAGGCGGCGGCCGCGTCGGAAACGTCTCCGGTGGTGACGACGTCCTCGGGGGCGCGCGGGGTGCGGGACCCGCCCCGGCGGCGGGCGCCGGTGCGGGGGCCGGTGGGATCGGCGGCGTGGGGCTGACTGGCGGGGTGCTCGCGAGGGGTGCTCACCCGCTCATAATCACCCGATCCCGGTTAACGCAAAATGAACTCGGCCCGGGTCGGTCAGGCCATGGTCGGCAATGTCACCCGGACCACCGTGCCGTCCGGGTCGGTCTCCACCCGCAGCCGCTGCCCGAGGCGGAGCAGGCGTAACCCGGAGGCGTCGAAGGCGCGGGCCGGGAAGGCCAGTTCGGTGCCGTCGTCCAGGAGCAGCACCCCGGTGCGGGTCTGCGCGTCGAAGGTGGCCACCGTGCCCTGCATGCCCAGCACCGTACACCGCCGGCGTCAGGGGCACGCCGTGGTGAGCGCGGCGGTGCCCGGCCCCAGCCCGAGCCGCCGCGCCGCCGCGAGGTCCGCGGCGGTGTCCACGTCCCGGCGCAGCGAGGGCCACGGGCCGGTCAGCGGCAGCGCGCCGCTCGCCGCGTGCGCCCGCGCCGAGTCGACCCCGAACCGGGGCGCCAGGGCCACCCCGGGCGGCGCGGTGAGCAGCACCGTGCCGGTGCCCGGGGCGTCGGCCACGAACCGGCGTACCGCCGGGGGTGTGGCGGCCGCCGTCAGCGCGGCCGCCAGTTCGGCCGGGCGCAGCGCCGGCAGGTCCGCGGTGAGGGCGGCCACCCAGGCGTCGGCGGCGGCCGCCGCCGCGCCGTGCCGCAGGGCGGCGTTCAACCCCGCGTCGGGTGCGTCCGGCACCACCCGCGCCCCGGCCGCGGCCAGCAGCGCCGCCGCCCGGTCGTCGTCGGTCACCACCAGGACCTCGGCCACCGCGGGGCAGGCCCGCGCCGCGCGGACCGTGTCGGCCGCCAGCGCCAGCGCCAGCTCCTCATGGGGTACGGCCGGCAGCGCGCCCCGCAGCCGGCTCTTCGCCGCGCCGAGGCGCTTCACCGGTACCACCACGGTCCACCTCGGCTGGCCCACGCGACAATCCTGCCAGCGTCGACGGAGGTACCCGCACTGGCCGTACCCGGGGCGAGCAGGCATGATTTCCGCGGCGGGCCGCACCGGGCGGGTGCGACGCGCGGGGTCGGGGTGACGAGGAGGCAGGGTGACACGGCGCAAGCTGGGTTTCTGGCAACGTTTCGCCGTGGTGCTGGTCAAGCCCGTGATGCTGGCCTGGACCCGGCGCACCTGGCGGGGCGCGGAGCACCTGCGCGGCGACGGCGGGATCATCATCGTGCCCAACCACATCTCGCACGCCGACCCGCTGGTCTCGGCGCACTTCATCCACGACGCCGGGCGCTGGCCGCAGTTCCTCGGCAAGGCCAGCGTCTTCCGGGTGCCGGTGATCGGCTGGATCCTGCACCGCTGCAAGCAGATCCCGGTCGAGCGCGGCACCGCCGACGCGGTCAAGTCGCTGGACAAGCTGGTCGCCGCGCTGAGCGCCGGCGGTGCCGTGGTGATCTACCCGGAGGGCACCACCACCCGGGAGCCCGAGCTGTGGCCGATGAAGGGCAAGACGGGCGCCGCCCGCCTCGCGCTGGCCACCGGCGCCCCGGTGATCCCGCTGGTGATGTGGGGCCCGGAGAAGCTGTTCGACCCCCGGACGACCCGGTTCGGCCTGCGGCCCCGCACCCCGGTGACCGTGGTCGCCGGCCCGCCGATCGACCTGAGCCGGTGGGCGGGCGCCACGCCGAGCCGGGCGGTCCTGGAAGAGATGACCGACGAGATCATGCTGAGCCTGCGCGACCTGCTCGCCGGCATCCGCGGCGGCACCCCGCCGCCGCTGTGGCAACGTCCCGCCCGTCCGCGTACTTCCGAGGTGACCGAATGAGCGACCCGAGCGGGCGGACCGCCAGGGGTGGAGCGGTGGTGCCGCGCGGCGGCGCCGACGGCAGGGAGGCGACGGCATGAGTGGCCACGTGGCGGTGCTGGGGGCCGGTTCCTGGGGGACCGCCTTCGCCAAGATCCTCGCCGACGCCGGGCGGGACGTGACGATGTGGGCCCGGCGGGAGTCGGTGGCCGAGGCGATCCGGACCCGCCGCCGCAACCCGGACTACCTGCCGGAGCTGCGGCTGCCCGAGCGGGTCACCGCGACCGGCGACGCCGCCAAGGCGATCGCCGGCGCCGAGCTGGTGGTGCTCTCGGTGCCCTCGCAGACGCTGCGCGGCAACCTCGCCGAGTGGGCCGGCCACCTCGCCCCGGACTCCACCCTGGTCTCCCTGATGAAGGGCATCGAGCTCGGCACCACCAAGCGGATGAGCGAGGTGATCGTGGAGACCGCCCGGGTCAGCCCGGACCGGGTGGTGGTGGTATCCGGCCCCAACCTCGCCCCGGAGATCGCCGCCGAGCAGCCCGCCGCGACCGTGGTGGCCGGCACCGACCCCCGGCGTGCCGCGCTGGTGCAGGCGTCGATCCGGACGCCGTACTTCCGGCCCTACACCAACGACGACGTGACCGGCTGCGAGCTGGGCGGGGCGGTCAAGAACGTCATCGCCCTGGCGTACGGCATCGCCACCGCGATGGGCTTCGGCGACAACACCCGGGCGATGCTGATGACCCGCGGGCTCGCCGAGACCGCCCGGCTGGGCGTGGCGCTCGGCGCCGACCCGATCACCTTCGCCGGGCTCGCCGGCATGGGCGACCTGGTCGCCTCCTGCTCGTCGCCGCTGGCCCGCAACCGCACCTTCGGCGAGCACCTGGGCCGGGGGGAGACGCTGGAGCAGGCGCAGGCGGCGACCCGGCAGACCGCCGAGGGGGTCAAGAGCTGCCTGGCGATCCGGGACCTGGCCCGGGCGCACGGGGTGGAGATGCCGATCACCGAGCAGATCGAGCGGATCTGCCACGAGGGCATGGACCCCCGGCTGGCCGTGGACACCCTGATGAGCCGGACCGCCAAGCCCGAGTCGTACGAATGAGGCCCCGGTGACCGACTTCCACGACGGCACCCGGTGCGTCCGGGCCGGGCTGCCCGAGCCGGCCCCGGGCGACCCGTTCCTGCCCGGACCGGTCTTCGCCGCGCCGTACCACCTCGACCCGTGGCAGGGCCCGGCCGCCTCGGCCAACGGCTACGGTCGGCCGGACAACCCCACCCGCCGGCTGCTCGAGGCGGCCATCGGTGAGCTGGAGGGGGGCGACTGCCGGGTCTTCGCCAGCGGGCAGGCCGCCATCACCGGGCTGCTGCTGGCCGTGCTGCGGCCCGGGGACACCGTGCTGCTCCCCGCCGACGGATACTTCCCGGTGCGCGCCTTCGCCACCGCCACCCTGGAGGGGATCGGGGTGCGGGTCGGGTTCGTGCCGACGGCCGGGCCGTACCCGTCCTTCGAGGGCGTGCGGCTGCTGCTGCTGGAGACCCCGGCCAACCCGGGGCTGGACGTGGCCGACGTCGCCGCGCTCGCCGAGCGGGCCCACGCCGCCGGCGCGCTGGTGGCCGTCGACAACACCACCGCCACCCCGCTCGGGCAGCGCCCGCTGGACCTCGGCGCGGACCTGGTCGTCGCCTCCGGCACCAAGGCGCTCACCGGGCACTCGGACCTGCTGCTCGGCTACCTGGCGTCCCGCTCGGCGGAGCTGCTGGAGACGGTGACGAGCTGGCGTACCGCCACCGGCGCGGTGCCCGGCGCGTTCGACGCGTGGCTGGCGCACCGTTCACTGGCCACCCTGGACCTGCGGCTGGCCCGGCAGACCGCGAACGCGGCGGCCGTCGTCGAGCTGCTCGCCGGCCGTGCCGACGTGCGCGGGCTGCGCTGGCCGGGGCGGCCGGAGGATCCGGCGTACCCGGTGGCGTCGGCGCAGATGCGCCGGATGCCCGGGGTGCTCTCCTTCGACCTCGGCGACGCCGACCGGGTCGCCCGGTTCGTCGAGGCCGCCCGGCTGGTGGCCGCCGCGACCTCGTTCGGCGGGCTGCACACCACCGCCGACCGGCGGGCCCAGTGGGGCGACGACACCGCGCCGGGGTTCGTCCGGCTCTCCTGCGGGGCCGAGGACACCGCCGACCTGGTCGCCGACATCGCGGCCGCGCTGGACGCCGCCGGGCCGACCCGTCCGTTATCGTGAGGCCGGCCCGCAGCAGGCCCGACCGGGGGAGGTGAGTCCGATCCGCCAGACGACCGGACCGGCGCTCCCCGCCGGGTCCCCGTCGCCGGAGTAGGCGACGGCGGGAGCGCCGATGAGCGTTCCCGAGAGGCATCCCATGACACCGACCTCGTTCCACCCCGACCGTCCCGCCCTCGTCGGGCGGCTGCGCGCCGCCGGCTGCGTCTTCGCCGAGGATGAGGCGGAGCTGCTGATCGCCGCCGCCGACTCGCCCGAGGCGCTGACCGCGCTGGCCGACCGCCGGGTCGCCGGCCAGCCACTGGAGTACCTGCTCGGCTGGGCCGAGTTCTGCGGCCTGCGGGTCGCCGTCGACGCCGGCGTCTTCGTGCCACGGGGTCGTACCGCCCTGCTGGTGGAGGCCGCGGCGGCGGTCGCCGGACCGGCGCCGGCGGTGGTCGACCTCTGCTGCGGCTCCGGTGCCATCGCCGTGGCGCTCGCCGAGCGGCTGGCCCCGCGCTGGCTCGCCGCCGTTGACGTGGACCCGGCCGCGGTGGCCTGCGCCCGGCGCAACCTCGCCGGCCGCGACGTCGCGGTCCTGCTGGGCGACCTGTACGAACCGCTGCCCCGCGACCGGCGGGGACGGCTGGACCTGGTGGTGGCCAACGCCCCTTACGTCCCGACGGCGGCGGTGGCGCTGCTGCCGCCGGAGGCGCGGCTGCACGAGGCGCCGGTGGCGCTGGACGGCGGCGCCGACGGGCTGGCCGTGCTGCGCCGGGTGGCCGCCGGCGCGGTGGACTGGCTGGCCCCCGGCGGTCACCTGGTGGTCGAGACGAGCGACCGGCAGGCGGAGGCGCTCTGCGCGTCCATGCGGGCGCTGGGTCTGGCGCCGAGGGTGCTGCGCGCGCCGGAGTGGGACGCCACCGCGGTCACCGCCCGCCGGCCGGGCTGAGCGGGCCGGTCCGCCGGGCGGGGCCGAGCGGGCGGGCTCGGCGGATCGTCCGGGCGGGCTGGCCGTTCGCGGCATGGCGGGGGCGGGAAAGGGGAACTAGCTTCGCCATCAGGTTGGCATCGGGAGGCGGTGGGCGGCTTGGACGTGCCGGTGGTGGTCGGCCTGGACAACGGTGGCACGAGCGACAACGCCACCGTGCTCACCCTGGACGGCCGGTTCCTGGTCGACGGGCTGCTGGAGATCCCCAGCGAGGTCCAGGCCGGTCCGGAGGCGGCGATCGAGGCGCTGGCCCGCGCGCTGGACGGCGTGCTGGCGCACACCGGCGTACCGCGGGAGCTGGTGCGGGCGGTCGGGCTGGACACGCCCGGCCCGGCCAGCGCCACCGGGGTCATCTCGTCCCGGGGGTCGACCAACTTCGCCCAGCCGGCCTGGCACGGCTACGACGTGCGCGGCGCGCTGGAGCGGCGGCTCGGCCTGCCGGTGGTCTACCACAACGACGGCAACGCGGCCGCGCTCTACGCCCACCACGTCCACTTCGGGGCGGACGCGATGACCCGGTCCTCGGTGTCGGCCATCGTCGGTACCGGGCTCGGTGGTGGCGTGGTGGAGAACGGCCGGGTGGTCACCGGCGCGGCCGGGATGGCCGGCGAGTTCGGGCACGTGCACATCCCGCTGACCAACCTGCTCGCCCCCGGCCAGCCGGAGCCGACCTGCGCCTGTGGCTTCGTCGGGGACGCCGAGAGCGTCGCCTCGCTGACCGGGATCCGGCGCAGCCTGCTGCCGTACTGGCTGACCCGCCACCCCGGCCACCCGCTCGCCGCCGAGCCGGTCGACCGGGCCGCCAAGCTGCTGCGGGGGTACGCCGAGCGGGGTGACGAGCTGGCCCGTGAGGTCTTCGCCCAGCAGGCGGCGGCGCTGGGCCGGCTGTTCACCATCGCGGCCAACTTCACCGACCCGCACGCGTACTTCGTCGGGGGTGGCGTGGTGGAGGCGGCGCCGGAGTTCCGGGAGTGGTTCCTCGCCGTCGTGCGGGAGCACACCGTGCTCCGCGCCGAGCAGGCCGCGGTGGCGACCTTCGCCCTGGTGCCGGACCGGGACATGGCCGGCGCGCGTGGCGTGGCCATCGCCGCCCTGGAGAGCCTCCGCGCGGCCCCGGCCCCCCGACCCACCCTGGCTGCCTGACCCCACCCGCGACCGCCCTCGGGCGGCGCGGGTGGGAAAGCGGTCAGGGGCGGGGCGGGGCGGTGGTGAAGGCGGCCCAGGCGGTCGGGGGGAAGAGCAGCACCGGGCCGGCCGGGTCCTTGGAGTCGCGGACCGCCACCAGGTCCGGCACGGTCGCCAGCTCCACGCAGGCGCCCTGGTCGCCGCTGTATGTGCTCTTGCGCCACCTGGCCGTCGCCAGCGCCGCGGTGATCGTCGGTGTCATCGGTTCCTACCGTCCCTTCTGCAGTTCGAGGAGCTGGTCGCGGCTGTCGGCGGGGCTGAGCGCGACGGTCCGCAGGTGTTCCATGATCTTGGTGCAGGTACGCAGGTCGCCGGGGCGGTCGAGGACCATCTGCCCGGCGACGGTCTCCACCGAGGCGATGATCGGATCCTCCGGGTCGGCGAACTCCAGGATGTGCAGCGAGCCGCGGGTGCCGCGGTGGTAGCCGGCGGCCAGCGGGATCACCTGGACGGTGACGTTCGGCAGCTCGGCCATCTTCAGCAGGTGGCGTAGCTGGCCGGCCATCGCCGTCCGGTCGCCGACCGGGCGCAGCAGCGCGCCCTCGTCGATGATCGCGTCGAAGATGGGCGGGTCGGTGGCGGTGAGCCGTTGCTGCCGGTCCAGCCGGAGCTTGACCCGTTGCTCCACCTGGTCGTCGCCGAGGGTGTGCGGGCCGCCGCGCATCACGCCGCGGATGTAGTCGGCGGTCTGCAACAGGCCGGGCACCACCGAGGGCTCGAAGTTGGCGATGCCGGTGGCCTCCGCCTCCAGGGCGATGAAGTCGATGGTGCGCTTGTCCAGCAGGTGCGAGTACGGCACCCACCAGCCCGGCTTGCGGGTGTCCTTGGCCAGCTGCACCGCCGCCGCGATGTCGTCGGACCCGACGCCGTAGAGGCTCAGCAGCGCGCGGACGGTGGCAGGACTGACCAGGGTCTGCGCGTTCTCGTAGCGGGACAGGGTGCTGCGGGTGCTGTTGATCTCGTCGGCGGCGGCCTCGAGGGTGAGGCCGGCGGCCTCGCGGTGGGTACGCAGCGCGATGCCCAGCCTGCGGGCCCGGGCGGTCTTCGGAGCCATGCGTCGATGGTGACATATGTCCTTGGGAATGTGTGCATGAGAGAACGTCGATGAGAGTTGCATTCACGCGTGTCCACCTGTCAATCTGTGACGGCGTCCTCACCCGCGGTTGTCGTGGCGACGGCGAGGGTGAGTGACCGGAGGGGATGGGGCACGTGGCGATCGGGGTTACTCCCCCGTACCCGATCGCCACGGGCCCGCCGCCGCGCGGTGATGAGGGGCTGATGTGGGTGTCCGGATGCCGGGATGGGTCGTGATGACCAGGTTCCTCGTCGTGCTCACCGACGTCCGTCATGTCGAGGGGGAGGCCCGCGACGAGCGGAACCGCCCGGAGCGCCGCCGGCAGGTCGTCGGGGCGAACAGCCGCGAGGCCGCGGACCGGATCGCCGGCGCCTTCATGGCCCTGGGCATGGTCCGCGCCGGCCGGCAGCGGGTGAAGGTGATCGCGGTCGGCCGCCGGCACGGCACCGACCGTTAGTCACGCACCGTATCGGTACGTTCGACCGTTTGCGAGGGACACACGCGTCCTCCCGGGTATGGCCATCGGTCCGCCGCCACCCACAGTAAGGTCAACCGGGTGAGCCGCCGGCGGCTCCGCAGTCGCGTACCGAGAGGTGACCCCAGTGACCACCCCAGGCAAGACCCGCGTGGCCATCGTCTTCGGCGGACGCAGCCCCGAGCACGGCATCTCCTGCGTCAGCGCCGGCAGCGTGCTCGGCGCGCTCGACCCCGACGAGTTCGAGGTGGTGCCCGTCGGCATCACCCGGCAGGGCCAGTGGGTGTTGACCAACGGCGACCCGGGCCAGCTGTCGATCCAGGCGCGCAAGCTGCCCGAGATCACCGCCGGCTCCGGCGCCGAGGTGGTGCTGCGCGCCGACCCGACCGCCGGTGGCCTGATGGTGCTCGACCCGACCGACGGGCCCCGGGCGCTGGCCGACGTCGACGTGGTGTTCCCGGTGCTGCACGGCGCGTACGGCGAGGACGGCACCATCCAGGGCATGCTGGAGATGGCCGACATCCCCTACGTCGGCGCGAACGTCTTCGCCTCCGCCGCGGCGATGGACAAGGAGTTCACCAAGAAGCTCTGCGTCGCCGAGGGCATCCCGGTCGGCCCGTACGTGGTGCTGCGCAACGGCATGACGCTGCGCGAGGAGGACAAGGAGCGGCTCGGCCTGCCGGTCTTCGTCAAGCCGTCGCGCGCCGGCTCGTCCTTCGGCATCACCAAGGTCGACGACTGGGCGCAGCTCGACGCCGCCGTCGCCACCGCCCGCGAGATCGACACCAAGGTGCTGATCGAGGCCGCGGTCGTCGGCCGCGAGATCGAGTGCGGGGTGCTGGAGGGTGAGGCCGGCGGCGCCCCGGAGGCGTCCGTGCTGGCCGAGGTCCGGGTCGTCTCCGGCCACGACTGGTACGACTTCGAGGCGAAGTACATCGACGACGCCTGCGAGTACGACATCCCGGCCGGCCTGCCGGACCGGGTGACCCGCCAGGTGCAGGAGTACGCCACCCGCGCCTTCACCGCGCTGGACTGCTCCGGGCTGGCCCGGGTCGACTTCTTCGTCACCCCCGAGCTGGACGTCTATCTCAACGAGATCAACACCATGCCCGGGTTCACCCCGACGTCGATGTTCCCCCGGATGTGGGCCGCCTCCGGCCTGGAATACCCCAAGCTGGTCAACCGCCTCATCCGGACCGCCCTGCACCGCGACCGCTGAGCGGGACGACCGCCGGCGTCCGCGGCGCGGGGCGGCAGCGGTCAGCGGCGGCAGCCGGTGGGCGGAGTGCCGCCCGACGGGACCGAGGCGACGATCGTGTCGGAGATCGGCGACACCCGCTGCAACGCCGGACCGTAGGAGCGGGGCACCCGGACGGTGACCGGGACCTCCCGGTCCACCGCGGTGAGCACGGTCGCCCCGGTCTCCTCCTTCGCGTGCCAGCAGACCTTGTTGACCACCCAGACGTCGTCGGTCAGCCCGATCGCCGGCGCGGCGGCGCCGCAGGCCACGGTCAGCGCCGGATCGCCGTACGCGGCGTTCTGCTCGGCGCCCGCGGTGACCGGCCGCTGGGCCAGGTCGCCGACGGTCTGCGGCAGTTGCGACATCAGCGCCCGGCAGACCACGCCGGGGCGCTCGGCCAGCGCCGGGGCGGCCATCTCGACCGGGGCGGTGGACTGCGCCGAGGCGGAGGTCACGGCCGGGCCCGGCGCGGCGGCCGGCTGCTCGGGGGCCAGCTTCGCGAAGGTGAACCCGGCCACCGCGACGGTGACCGGCACCGCGACCAGGGAGGCGATCAGGGCGGCCCGCCGGGTCGACCGGTCCCAGCCGGCGCCGGGCCGGTCGTCGGTCGACGGCGTGCCGCTCCCGGAGCGGGAGCCGGCGGTCGGGGAGGAAGTGATCTGGTCCACTTACAGTCGCACCACCGAACACGTGAGGGTGCGGGTGATGCCGGGCACCATCTGCACCTTGCTGACGATGAGCTTGCCGAGCTCGTCGACGGTGTTCGCCTCGGTGAGGACCACCACGTCGTACGGCCCGGTGACGGCGTCGACCCGGACCACACCGGCCAGGTCCGCGATGAGACCGGCCACGTCACGCGCCCGGCCGACCTCGGTCTGGATGAGGATGTACGCCTGTACCACGACTCGACCTCCGTCCGTCGCCGCCGCGGGGCGGCCCGAAGGGTGAAACTACCTTACGGAGCAGGCGTGATCCCTATCGGTGGTCGAGGGACAGCAGTGAGCGAGCGCGGCGAGAGGATGCCATGAGTGTCGCGGGTGTCGGCGAGTTCGGCCTGATCGACCGGATCACCGCCCGATTGACGTACGGATCGACGTGTCTGCTCGGCCCCGGCGACGACGCGGCGGTGGTGGCCGCGCCGGACCGGCGGGTGGTCGCCTCCACCGACGTGCTGGTCGAGGGGCGGCACTTCCGGCGGGACTGGTCGAGCGCGACGGACGTCGGGCACCGGGCGGCGGCGGCGAACCTGGCCGACATCGCCGCGATGGGAGCCACCCCGACCGCGCTGCTGGTCGCCCTCTGCATGCCGGCCGAGCTGGAGACCAGTTGGGCCGAGGGGCTGGCCGACGGGCTGGCTGCGGAGGCGGCCCGGGTCGGGGCGAGCGTGGTCGGCGGCGACATGTCCGCCAGCCCCACCCTGACCATCGCGGTGACCGCCCTCGGGGACCTCGGCGGCCGGCCGCCGGTGCTCCGCTCCGGCGCGCGCCCCGGCGACGTCGTCGCCCTGGCCGGGCGGGCCGGCTGGGCGGCCGCCGGGCTGACCGTGCTCTCCCGCGGCTTCCGCACCCCCCGACTGCTGGTCGAGGCGTACCGGCGGCCGGAGGTGCCGTACCCGGCCGGGCCGCACGCCGCCCGGCTGGGCGCCACCGCCATGATCGACGTGTCGGACGGCCTCCTGGCCGACCTGGGGCACGTGGCGAAGGCCAGCGGGGTCGGCATCGACGTGCACCGGGACGCCTTCGAGGTGCCCCGGCAGATGCGCGACGCCGCGCAGGCGCTCGGCGTCGACCCGTACACCTGGATCCTCGGCGGGGGCGACGACCACGCGCTGGTCGCGACCTTCCCCCGGTCGGTGGCCCTGCCGGCGGAGTGGCGCCCGATCGGCCGGGTGGCGGAGGGCGCCGGCGTCACCGTCGACGGCGCCGCCCACGCCGGTCCGGCCGGTTGGGACCACTTCCGGTAAGGGCCGCCAGCCGTCGTAACCTTTACCGGTGAGTGAGATCGAGATCCGGCCGCTGCCCTTCGACTCGCCGGTGGCGCAGTCGCTGATCCGGGCGGCCCTGGCCGACCTGGGTCAGCGCTACGGCGGCAGCGGCGACGAGACGCCGGTGGACGCGGCCGAGTTCACCCCGCCGCACGGCGTCTTCCTCGTCGCCCACCTCGACGGCGAGCCCGTCGGCTGCGGCGGCTGGCGCAGCCACGGCGACGACACCGCCGAGCTGAAGCGGATGTACACCGTCCCGGCCGCCCGGGGCCGCGGGGTGGCCCGCGCGGTGCTGGCCGCGGTCGAGGAGTCGGCCCGGTACCACGGCCGCAAGCGGATCATCCTGGAGTGCGGTGACAAGCAGCCCGAGGCGATCGCCATGTACACCGCCGCCGGGTACGAGCGGATCCCCAACTTCGGCTTCTACGCCGACGCGCCGGGCTGCCTCTCCTTCGGCCGTCCCCTGTAGCACCGGCCGGGCGCGGCGAGGCGTCGTCGCGCCTGACCGAACTCGGACAAGCGGCTCGACGGGACCCCGGACACCACAACACCGGCGGACCGTGACGGTCCGCCGGTGCTGGCGAATGTTCGAGCCGGAGGCGCTACCGCGTCAGGCGCGGGTGACCTTGCCGGCCTTGATGCACGAGGTGCAGACCTGCAGCTTCTTGGTGTTACCGCCACCGGCCGGGGTACGCACCGACTGGATGTTCGGGTTCCAGCGGCGGTTGGTCCGCCGGTGCGAGTGGGACACGTTGTGGCCGAAGCCCGGCCCCTTGCCACAGACGTCGCAGACGCTAGCCACGGGATACTCCTGGGATTGAAACGTTCATGAGGTCGCCGGCAGGTGCTGCACGGGCAACCTAGCCAGCTTACCCGATGACTCCTACCCCCGCCCAACCGGTCCGATGGGCCGGTGGGGACGTGAGGGCGGTCACCTGCCACGACGGCCGGCCCGCCCGCCCCGCGAGGACACCCGACGAAGGGACGCCATGAGGCTAGTGCCCGCCCCGGGAGCCGGCGTGATCGGGGCCCGTCCACCCGCCGGCCGCCCTGACCCGCGGCGCGGTGGACACGCCGGGGTGGGCCGGCCGACCCCGGCGGGTGTCGGTGCGCGCCAGTAGGCTTCTGGCCGTGTTGGACACCCTCGACGCCGCCGCGGTGCGCCGCTGGTGCGCGAGTGGGCTCACCGCGCTGCGGCGTCACCAGCGCGAGATCGACGACCTCAACGTCTACCCCGTGCCCGACGGGGACACCGGCACCAACATGGTGCTCACCCTCACCTCGGCCCAGCAGGCCCTGGCGATGGACCTGGAGACCCTCCCCGAGGACGGGCACACCCCGCACGGGCGCGCGCTGCGCCTGATGGCCCGGGGCGCGCTGCTCGGCGCCCGGGGCAACTCCGGGGTGATCCTGTCGCAGATCCTGCGCGGCCTGGCCGACGCGCTCGCCGACGCGCCGGCGGTGGACGGCCGGCAGCTGGCCGGTGCGCTGCGCCACGCCACCACCGCCGCGTACGCCGCGGTCGCCCACCCGGTCGAGGGCACCGTGCTCAGCGTGGTGGCCGCCGCCGCCGCGGCGGCCGAGCAGGCCGGGAGCGACGACCTGCGCACGGTGGCCCGGGCCGCGGCCGGGGAGGCGGGGCGGGCCCTGGCCCGCACCCCGGAGCAGCTGCCCGAGCTGGCCCGCGCCGGGGTGGTCGACGCCGGGGGCCGAGGGCTCTGCCTGCTCCTCGACGCGCTGGTCGAGGTGATCACGGGGGAGAGCCCACCCCGCTCGGCGCCGGTGACCCGCACGGTCCGCCCGCCGCTCACCACCGTCCGGGAGTCCGGCTCCGAGGAGTACGCCTACGAGGTGCAGTTCCTGCTCGACGCCGGGCACGAGGCGGTGGCCCGGCTGCGCGCCGAACTGGCGACGCTGGGCGACTCCCTGGTGGTGGTCGGCGACGGCGCCTCGCCCGCCGCGTCCACCACCTGGAACGTGCACGTGCACGTCAACGACGTCGGCGCGGCGGTCGAGGCGGGAGTCGTCGCCGGCCGGCCGTACCGGATCTCGGTGACCCGCTTCGCCGACCAGACCGCGCCGGCCCCACGGCCCGGCCCGGCGGCGGACGGCCGTGCGGCCGTGGTGGTCGCGGCCGGCGCGGGCATCGCGGAGCTCTTCACCGGCGAGGGCGCCACCGTGGTGCCCGGCAACCCCTCCACCGGCGAGCTGCTGGACGCCATCCGGGCCACCGCCGCCGCCCGGGTGGTGGTGCTTCCCAACGACCCGAACACCCAGGCGGTGGCGAGCGCCGCCGCCCGGGAGGCGCACGGGCTGGGCATCAAGGTGAGCGTGGTGCCGACCCGCTCGCCCGTGCAGGCGCTGGCCGCCCTCGCCGTCCGCGACCCGAAGCGGCGCTTCGAGGACGACGTCATCGCGATGGCCGAGGCGGCCGGCGCCTGCCGGTACGCCGAGGTCTGCCACGCCAGCCGGGAGGCGCTGACCGTCGCCGGCCCGTGCCGGCCGGGGGACGTGCTGGCGCTGGTCGAGGGGGAGGTCCACCTGATCGGCGCCGACCTGGTCGACACCTGCGCCGCGGTGGTCGACCGGATGCTGGGCGGCGGCGGCGAGCTGGTCACCCTGCTCACCGGCGTGGACGCCCCGGACGGCCTGGCCGAGGCGGTCCGGGCGCACGTCGGCCGGCGCTGGCCGTTCGTCGAGGTGCACGCGTACGAGGGCGGGCAGCCGCACTATCCGCTCCTGGTGGGGGTCGAATGACGTCCGAGCCGTCGACGGTGGACACGCCGCTGAAGAAGCTGGTCGGGGAGAAGACGGCGAAGGCCCTGGCCAGCCACCTCGACCTGCACACCGCCGGTGACCTGGTCTACCACTTCCCCCGCCGGTACGACGAGCGCGGCGAGCACACCGACATCCGCTCGCTCGACGTCGGCGAGCAGGTCACCGTGCTGGCCCAGGTGCAGCGCACCGCGGTGCGGCCGATGCGCCAGCGCCGGGGCAACCTGCTGGAGGTGACCGTCGGCGACGGCTCCGGCGGGGTGTTGACCCTGACCTTCTTCGGCAACCAGGCGTGGCGGGAGCGGGAGCTGCGCCCCGGCCGCTGGGGGCTCTTCGCCGGAAAGGTCACCGAGTTCCGGGGCAAGCGCCAGCTCAACGGCCCGGAGTACGTCCTGCTCGGCGAGGGTGGCGACGCGGAGGCGGCGGCGAACGAGGAGATCGAGGAGTTCGCCGGTGCGCTGATCCCGGTCTACCCGGCCGCCGCGGCCGTACCGACCTGGGTGATCGCCCGCTGCGTCCGGGTGGTGCTGGACACCTTCACCCCGCCCGAGGACCCCCTGCCGGCTACCGTGCGGGCCAGCCGCAACCTGGTCGGCATCGGCACCGCGCTGCGGGAGATCCACCGCCCGTCCAGCAAGGAGGAGCTGTACCGGGCGCGCCGCCGCCTCAAGTGGGACGAGGCGTTCGCCGTGCAGCTCACCCTGGTGCAGCGCAAGGCGCGGGCCGCGTCCTGGCCGGCGAAGGCCCGACCGCCCCGCGCCGGTGGCCTGCTCGACGCGTTCGACGCCCGACTGCCGTACGAACTGACGCCCGGTCAGCACGACGTCGGCGCCGAGATCGCCGCCGACCTGGCCACCCCGCACCCGATGCACCGGCTGCTCCAGGGCGAGGTCGGCTCCGGCAAGACCGTCGTCGCGTTGCGGGCGATGCTCCAGGTGGTCGACGCCGGGGGCCAGGCGGCCCTGCTCGCCCCGACGGAGGTGCTCGCCGCGCAGCACCACCGGGGCATGCTCGACCTGCTCGGCCCGCTGGCCCAGGCCGGTGAGCTGGGCGCCGCCGACGGCGCCACCCGGGTGGAGCTGGTCACCGGCTCGCTCGGCGCGGCCGCCCGGCGGCGGGCCCTGGCGGAGGTCGCCGAGGGGCGGGCCGGCATCGTGCTCGGCACCCACGCCCTGCTCTACGAGGGGGTCGACTTCGCCGACCTGGGGCTGGTGGTGGTCGACGAGCAGCACCGGTTCGGCGTGGAGCAGCGGGACGCGCTGCGGTCCAAGGCCGACCAGCCGCCGCACGTGCTGGTGATGACCGCGACCCCGATCCCGCGCACGGTGGCCATGACCGTCTACGGCGACCTGGAGACCTCCACCCTGTCCCAGCTGCCGCAGGGCCGCTCGCCGATCGCCTCGCACGTGGTGCCCGCCGCGGAGAAGCCGGCCTTCCTGGACCGGGCCTGGCGCCGGCTGCGCGAGGAGGTCGCCGCCGGCCACCAGGCGTACGTGGTCTGCCCACGGATCGGGGAGGGGCCGCAGAGTGAGGAGGAGCCGCCGCCGGAGGACGACAACGGACGGCGGCCCCCGCTGGCCGTGACCGAGGTGGCGCCGCTGCTGGCCGAGGGACCGCTGCACGGGCTGCGGATCGGCGTCCTGCACGGCAAGCTGCCCGCCGACGAGAAGGACGCCGTGATGCGCTCCTTCGCCGATGGCAAGCTGGACGTGCTGGTCGCCACCACCGTGGTGGAGGTGGGCGTCAACGTGCCCAACGCCACCGTGATGATCGTGCTGGACGCCGACCGGTTCGGCGTCTCCCAGCTGCACCAGCTTCGCGGCCGGGTCGGCCGGGGCTCGGCCGCCGGGCTCTGCCTGCTGGTCACCGAGGCGGCCGAGGGGTCGTCGGCCCGGGAGCGGCTGGACGCGGTGGCCTCCACCACCGACGGCTTCAAGCTGGCCGAGCTGGATCTGGAGCAGCGCCGCGAGGGCGACGTGCTGGGCGCGACCCAGTCGGGCCGCCGTTCGCACCTGCGCCTGCTCTCCCTGCTGCGCGACACCGACCTGATCCGGGACGCCCGGGCCGAGGCGGTAACCCTGGTCGAGGAGGACCCGGAGCTGGCCCGGCATCCGGCCCTGGCCGCCTCGGTCGCCGCGCTGGTCGACGAGGAGCGGGCGGAGTACCTCGAAAAGGGCTGAGTCCCCGCCCCGGCCCCTGGCTCGCCGTCGTCGTATCCCACTTGGCTTGCTGCCGTGCCTGCCCCCCACGTGCCTGTCGGGTGCCTACCCGTCGTGTCTCTGCCCGTCGTGTGCCCGCTCTGGTGAGAGCCGGGCACGCCTTCGCGGACGCCCTTGGTGCGTGTCCGTCTCTGCGGCCGAAATGCCGATCTGTGGGTGGCCGGCTGTTGCGGCCGGTCGCCGATCTGCGGCGGCTGGCTGTCGCCCGCGTCTGCCCGGTCACCTGTGGCACGGCCTTTAGAGCTGATGACGTAAACGACTCAGAAACCGTGGCACCGAGGCGGTAGCGATGGCAGTGACGGTCCGAGCCTCGGCGGTGAGTCATCTGCGTCATCAGCTCTAAAGGCAGCCGAACAAGTCTTCGCCGCCCGGAGGCGGACCGGCGGAGACGGTAGGGCGGGGCGAAGTGCGAGGGCGGAAGCAGGAGGGAACGCCCTGACGGACCGGCGGGGCGGACGGCGGCGAAGCCGGGTCCGACTGATCGGCGGCGACCGACCGGCGGCGTGGGCGGACCGATGGCGACGGACCGGCGGCGTGGGCGGGCCGACGGCGACGGACCGAAGGCGACTGACCGGCAGCGGGGGCGGACCGGGGGCGACCGACCGGCGGAGGGCGGACCGGCGGCGGAAGGGAAGGGGAGCGGAAGGGCGGAGCAGGGGCCGGCGGGGCTAAAGGGCGGGGGCGGGGTGGAACGGCGAGGGCGCGCCGACCGGTAGGTCGACGCGCCCTCGGATGGTGCTGGGTCAGGCGGTGAAGCGGACCCGCCGACGACGTGCGATGACGAAGAGCACCGCGCCGGCCGCCAACAGGGCGAGCGCGCCCGCGGCGATGCCGCCGGCCGCGGCGCCGGTCACCGGCAGGCCGCCGTCCTGCTCACCGCCGCCGGTACCGCCGGTCTCGCAGTCCTTCGGCTGCTCCCAGGCGAGCGGGCCGCCGGAGTCCAGGTCGCCGGTGACGGTGACGGTGAGGCCCTTGCTGGCGGGGAAGCTGACCGTGCCGTTGCGGCCCGGCTCGACGGTCAGGGTCTTCTTCTCGCCCTTGCTGGGGGTGAAGGTGGCGTTCAAGGTGACCCCGTCCTCCGGGTTGTTGACCCGGAAGGTCATCGCGTCACACGTCGACTCGTAGCTGGCCTCGGGAGCGCCAGCCTCGGGCTGCTGGCAGTCCTCGGGCTTCTCCCAGCCGCCGGTGAAGTCCGCCATACCGGCGGTGGTGACCTTGAGCTCCTGCGCCTGGCCCGGGGTGAGCTTGCGGGTCTCGATCTTGCGCATCGGGACGGAGACGGACTCGGTGAAGCCGCCGCTGCCGGTGATGGCGAAGGTCGCCGAGGCGTTGCCCTTGCGGTTGACCAGGGTCAGCTCGACGTTGCCGGCGCAGTCCGACTCGGCGATCACCTCGGGCGCCGCCGAGCAGGTGCCCGAGCCGCCGTTGTACCAGGCACGCGGGCCGGTGGAGCGGGCGCCGATCCCGTTCGAGCTGCCCACCTTGCGGTCGCCGTAGCGGTCGCTGTCGTCGGTCAGCGGGTCGATCACCTTGCTGCCGAAGACGAAGTCGACCTGGGTGTAGCAGTCGGGCACCTCGACCTTGAAGTCCAGGGTCGCCACGCCCAGCTCGCCCCCGGCCACGCCGGTGAACTTCTTCACCGACTTGTCGAGCACGTACTGCGGCACGGCGAACGTGGCCGACGGCGTCACGTACGACACCAGGGCCAGCTCCTGCTCCTCGCCGGCGCAGAGCGGACCGTTGGTCAGGGTGATCGAGGCGGTGCCGGCGGGCCCGTCGAACGTGTGCGTGTACTTCGCGTCGTCGGCCTTGACGCAGTTCGGCGTGGGCGCCGTGGGGGTGCCGGTCGGCGAGGTGGTCGTCGTCGGCGAGGCCGACGGCGACGGCGACGGCGACGTGTTGGTGGCGCTCGCCGGTGCCGTGAAGGCGAGGGCCGTGGCGAGGCCGGCCAGCGTGGCGGCGGCCACGGCGAGCGGTCGCCGTGGCGACAGCGGGGGACGGATCACGCGTACTCCCGGGGTGAAGATGCAGGGGGGTGCGGCGTGGGGCGGCGGTGCCAGGACGCGGCCCTTGAGCGGTGCGGTCCGCGCCGGTGCCCTCCCGACGCCGCGGCCGGCGGAGACTCGCCGGCACGCGGCAGACCCTAGTGGGATCGCCCCGCCCGGCCCAGCGTCCACGTACGACAGACAATGATGTTATGCATCTGAGATCCTTGATGTACGGCTCGTGATCACCCGACCACTCGACCGGGTCGTGCCCGGGTGACTCGGCCCGCCCCGCCCGTCGCGTAGCGTCATCCCCATGAGCAGGGGGAGACGGTGACCCGGATCGTGGCCGGCACACTCGGCGGGCGGCGGATAGCCGCCCCGCCCGGCGCCGGCACCCGACCCACCTCCGACCGGGTCCGCGAGGCGCTGTTCAGCGCCGTCCAAGCCGAGGTGGACCTCGCCGGGGCCCGTTTCGCCGACCTGTACGCCGGCTCGGGCGCGGTCGGTCTGGAGGCGCTCTCCCGGGGCGCCGCGCACGTGCTGCTGGTCGAATCCGACCCGCGCGCGGCGCGGGTGATCCGGGAGAACGTCGCCGCGCTGCGGGCCGCGCCGGTCGCCCGGCTGGTCACCGGCAAGGTGGCCGGCGTGTTGGCCGCCGGTCCGGGTGGCGAGCCGTACGACGTGGTCTTCGCCGACCCCCCGTACGCCCTGCCGGACGCGGAGATCGAGGCGATGCTCACCGCGCTGGTCGAGCGCGAGTGGCTGGCCCCCGACGCCCTGGTGGTCGTGGAGCGGTCCAGTCGGACCGGGCCGGTCGACTGGGTGCAGGGCATCACTGCTGAGCGCAGTCGCCGTTACGGCGAGACCACCCTTTGGTACGGTCGCCGATCATGAGACGTGCGGTGTGCCCCGGTTCGTTCGACCCGGTCACCAACGGACACCTCGACATCATCGGACGGGCCAGCCGGCTCTTCGACGAGGTGATCGTCGGCGTGCTGGTGAACCAGTCGAAGAAAGGCCTATTCACCGTCGAGGAGCGGATCGACATGCTCCGCGAGGTGACCGCCTCGTACGACAACGTCCGGGTCGAGTCGTTCCGTGGCCTGCTGGTCGACTTCTGCCGGGCGCAGGAGGCCAGCGTGCTGATCAAGGGGCTGCGGGCGGTCAGCGACTTCGACTACGAGTTGCAGATGGCGCAGATGAACATCGGCCTCGCCGGGGTCGAGACGCTCTTCATGCCGACCAACCCGCTCTACTCGTTCCTCTCCTCCAGCCTGGTCAAGGACGTCGCCAAGTGGGGCGGGGACATCTCCTCACACGTCCCCGACCGGGTCCGCGCGGCCCTCCAGGCCCGGCTGGGCCCCACCCCGCCCACTCCCTGAGCGGGTCGGCGCGACGCGCCGGGCCGGGCGGTGGGGGAACCACTCGCTCGGGCGCGACATGATGGGTGGGGCGCCGAATCCGGCCGTAGCCCGCATCATGTAGGTCGGCCGAAGAACGACAGGAGTGAGGTACCGGTGGACCCGCTCGATCGCATCGACGAACTGATCGCCATGGTGGAGCAGGCCCGCTCCGTCCCGATGTCCCGGAACAACTGCATGGTCGACCGGGGCGAGATGATCGCGGCTCTGGACGAACTGCGCGCCGACCTCCCCGCCGACCTGCGCCGGGCCGCCGCGCTCCTGGAGGAGCGCGACAAGATCATGGAGGCAGGCAAGCGGGAGGCCGACCGGATCATCAGCGAGGGTGAGGCGGAACACGCCCGCCTGGTCTCGGTGAACGAGATCACGGTCTCCGCCGAGCACGAGGGCGCCCGGATCATCGCCGAGGCGCGCGCCGAGGCGCAGCGCCTGCGGGACGAGGTGGACGACTACGTCGACACCGCGCTGGCGAACTTCGAGCAGTTCCTGACCCGGGCACTGGCGTCGATAGAGCGCGGCCGGGACAAGATGCACGCGTTGCGGGAGATCGGCACCTTCGGTGGGGACGAGGCGGAACGCCCGCTACCCTTCTGAACGGCACCTCACCAGCCGACAGGCGGGGTGGGCGTCGCCCCCGGTTCGACGTTCCGGTGGTCGCCCAGGTAACCTTTTTTGTCGGCCTCTCACCGGCCGGAGTCTGACTATGCCCAAGCACTCGCCATCGACACTCGACCCCAGGTCGCCGCTGGTCCTCGACACGAGAGACCTGCCGCGCCGGCCTGGCGCGTTGCGTACGGTCAAGCGGATCGCCCCGGCACCGGCGGACCTCGGCGTGGAGTTGATCGGCGTGCCGGAGGGCGCGGACCTCGACCTCGACCTGAGGTTGGAGTCGGTGTCCGAGGGCGTGCTCGTCTCCGGGACCATCAGCGGTCCCGTCCGGGGCGAGTGTGGTCGGTGCCTGCGCCAGATCAACGACTCGGTGGTCGTGAACGTCCAGGAGCTGTACGCGTACGAGAACAGCGCCACGGACGAGACGACCGAAGAGGACGAGGTGGGCCGGATGCAGGGCGATCTGATCGACCTTGAGCCGGCGCTGCGGGACGCGGTGGTGTTGACGCTGCCGACCAACCCGCTCTGCCGGGAGGACTGCCCAGGGTTGTGCCCCGAGTGTGGGGTGCACTGGGACGATCTGCCGGCCGATCACAGCCACCAGCAGATCGACCCGCGTTGGGCGGGCCTGTCGCAACTGAACCGTACAGAGGAGTAGGAACCGTGGCCGTCCCGAAGCGCAAGATGTCGCGCAGCAACACCCGGTCCCGCCGGGCGAACTGGAAGGCGGCTGTGGTCGCGACCGTGGCCTGCCCGCAGTGCAAGTCGCCCAAGCTGCCGCATGCCGCGTGCTCCGTCTGCGGCACGTACAACGGCCGCCAGGTTCTCGAGGTCTGACCTGGACGCCGAGTGACGCCCCCGACCCCGGGTCGGGCGGCGCGCGCACCCTGGCGATCGCCCGGTGCCCCGGCTCCCTCCGACGCCGGCCGGCCCGTTCCGGCCGGCGATCCGATGGAGCCGGGCACCGCGCGGATCGCCGTTGACCTCCTCGGCGGGGACGATGCTCCCGCCGTCGTGGTTGACGGCGCTCTGCGGGCGGTGCGTGCCGACCCCTGCCTGCACCTGCTGCTCGTCGGCCCGACCGAGGTCGCGGCCGAGGTGACCGACGCCCTCACCCCGGCGCAGCGCGCCCGGGTGACCGTCCGGCCGGTGCGGTCCGCGGCCGGCGCCACCGACCACACCCCCCGGGCCGACACCACGGTCCGCGCGGCCGTCGTCGCCGTCCGCGACGGCGCCGCCGACGCCCTCGTCTCCGCCGGTTCCACCGGCGCCACCGTCTCCGCCGCCGCGCTCGGCTTCGGCCGTTGGGAGGACGTCCGCCGGCCCGCGCTGGTGGCGACCATCCCCGCCGTCGCCGGTCCCGTCGTCCTGCTCGACGTCGGCGGCTCGCTGGAACCCCGCCCGGTCACCCTCGTCCGGCACGCGGTGCTCGGCGCCGCGTACGCCGCGGTGGCGCACGCCGTCGCCGCCCCCCGGGTCGGCCTGCTCTCGGTGGGCACGGAGGCCGGCAAGGGCGACCGCTCCCGGCGCACCGCCGACCCCCTGCTCGCCGCCGTGCCGCTGCCCTGCGACGGCAGCTACGTCGGCCTGGTCGAGGGGTACGACGTCTGCCTCGGCGCGCGCGCCGATGTGGTGGTCACCGACGGGTTCACCGGTAACGTGCTGCTCAAGGCGATCGAGGGCGCGTACGCGATGGCCGGCGGCCCGCCCGCGCAGGGTGGGGCCCCCCGCGCGGCGGCCCTGCTCGGGGTGGCCGGCACGGTGGTGGTCTGCCACGGCGCCGCGGCGGCCGACGACGTCGCCTCCGGGATCGCCCTCGCCGCCCACCTGTGGCGGCGCGGCGCCACCGACCGGGTCCGGGCGCTGGTCGCCGGCGCTCCCGAGAACCTCTCGCACATCGACAGCAACGACACCGAGGTAAGCGCATGACCAACGACAAGCGGCGGCGTGCTCCCGTCGGTCACCTGGAAGCGGCGTTCGGCGTGACGCTCGACCCCGAGCTGCTGGAGCGGGCCCTCACCCACCGCTCCTACGCGTACGAGAACGGCGGGCTGCCCACCAACGAGCGGCTGGAGTTCCTCGGCGACTCGGTGCTCGGCGTGGTCATCACCACCGCGCTCTTCCGCAACCACCCGGACCTGCCCGAGGGGCAGCTGGCCAAGTTGCGGGCCAGCGTGGTCAACATGCGGGCCCTGGCGGACGTGGCCCGGGGGCTGGGGCCGGAAGGGCTCGGCGTGTACCTGCTGCTCGGCAAGGGCGAGGAGAGCACCGGCGGCCGGGACAAGGCGAGCATCCTCGCCGACACCCTGGAGGCGCTGCTCGGCGCGATCTACCTCCAGTACGGGCTGGACACCGCCGGCGAGGTCATCCACCGGCTCTTCGACCCGCTGATGGCGGAGTCGGCCGGCCGGGGCGCCGCGCTGGACTGGAAGACCAGCCTCCAGGAGCTCACCGCCGCGCTCGGGCTGGGCGTCCCGGAGTACCGCATCGAGGGCGCCGGGCCCGACCACCTGAAGACCTTCACCGCCTGGGTGGTGGTGGCCGGCAACCGGTACGGCGGCGCCGAGGGGCGCAGCAAGAAGGAGGCCGAGCAGCGCGCGGCCGAGGCGGCCTGGCGGGAGCTGACCGCGCAGGCCGAGCGGGAACGGGCCGAGGCGGCCGTCGCCGAGTCGGCGGGCGACCCGGCCGAGGTGGGCCTGGGTCGTGCCTGAGCTGCCCGAGGTCGAGACCGTCCGGCAGGGCCTCGCCCAGTGGGTCACCGGCCGGCGGATCGCCGCGGTGGAGGTCCGCCACCCGCGGGCGGTGCGCCGCCACCTGCCCGGCCCGGAACACTTCGCCGCGGTGCTGGCCGACCGGGCGGTGACCGACGTGCGACGCCGGGGCAAGTACCTCTGGCTGCCGCTGGACAGCGGCGACGCGCTCGTCGGCCACCTGGGGATGAGCGGCCAGCTGCTGATGCAGCCGGCCGAGGCGGCCGACGAGCTGCACCTGCGGGTCCGGTTCCGGTTCGCCGACGACGGTCCGCAGCTGCGCTTCGTCGACCAGCGCACCTTCGGCGGGCTCTCGGTCAGCGAGGGCGGCGCGGAGCTGCCCGGCGAGATCGCGCACATCGCCCGGGACCCGATGGACCCGGAGTTCTCCGACGCGGACTTCGTGGCGGCGCTGCGCCGGCGGCGTACCGAGGTGAAGCGGGCGCTGCTGGACCAGACCCTGATCTCCGGCGTGGGCAACATCTACGCCGACGAGGCGCTGTGGCGGGCGAAGCTGCACGGCGCCCGCCCGACCGACGCGCTGACCGGCCCGGCCGCGGACCGGCTGCTCGGCCACGTCCGGGACGTGCTCGGCGAGGCGATCAAGCAGGGCGGCACCAGCTTCGACGAGCTGTACGTGAACGTCAACGGCGAGAGCGGTTACTTCGACCGGTCGCTGAACGCGTACGGCCGGGAGGGCGAGCCGTGCCGGCGGTGCGGCGCGCCGATCCGCCGGGAGGCGTTCATGAACCGGTCGTCGTACAGTTGCCCGCGTTGTCAGCCGCGCCCCCGGGGAGCCCTGAAGGGGTGACCCCGAGTCGGCTCGGGGTTGCGCCGGTGTGCCACGCCGGGCGCGCTCCGGCTTCCCACCCGGTTTCACCGCCTCTGCCCGGTTGACCCACCCGGTCCCGTCCGATCGGGCCGCCCCGGCCACGTCCGGGACGAGCCCGGGCCGTTCCCCGATGTCCCCGAACGCCCCTTTCCCTAGCGTCAGCAGGGTCGGCAGAGCGCGGACGTGCGGAGGGGGTCAGCAGATGGGCAGGAGACCGGTGACGGTGCGGGTGGCGCGGTGGAGCGCCGAGCACCCGTGGCGCGCGATCGCGCTCTGGGTGGTGTTCGTGGCGGTCTGCTTCGTCGGGGGCAACGCCGCCGGCCTGAAGGAGGCCACCGACGCCGACATGGCGATCGGCGAGTCGGGTCGGGCGGACGTCATCGTCACGGCGGGGGACTTCGACGACCCGGCGGTGGAGAACGTCCTGATCACGCCCCGCTCCGGAGTGCTGCTGGACCGGACCGCCGCGCAGGCCGCGGCGACCGACGCGGCCGAGAGGCTGCGGCAGGTCACCGGGGTGGCGTCGGTGGGGGCGCCGGTGCCGTCCCGCGACGGCGGCGCGCTGCTGCTGCCGATCACCATGTCCGGCGACCCGCAGAACGCCTCCGAGCGGGTCCAGCCGCTGCGCGACGCCACCGCCCAGGTGCAGCAGGCCCACCCGGGGCTGCGGGTCGAGCAGGTCGGTGGGCCGTCCATCAACAAGGCGCTGGACGACACCCTCGGCAAGGACTTCAAGCGGGCCGAGCTGCTCAGCCTGCCGGTGACCCTGGCCATCCTGATCATCGCGTTCGGCGCGCTGATCGCCGCCGGGGTGCCGGTGCTGCTGGCGCTCTCCTCGGTCGCCGCCGCGATGGGGCTCTCCACCCTCGCCTCGCACCTGGTGCCGGCCACCGACACCACGTCCAGCGTGATCCTGCTGATCGGCATGGCGGTGGGGGTCGACTACTCGCTCTTCTACGTCCGTCGCGAGCGGGAGGAGCGGGCCAAGGGGCGGTCCGGGCTGGACGCGGTCGAGATCGCCGCGGAGACCTCCGGGCACGCCGTGGTCGTCTCCGGCTTCGCCGTGATCATCTCGATGGCCGGGCTGCTGCTCGCCAACGACGCGGTCTTCTCCTCCCTCGCCGTCGGTTCGATCCTCGTGGTCGCGGTCGCGGTGGCCGGTTCGCTGACCGTGCTGCCGGCGCTGCTGGCCAAGCTCGGCCGCTGGGTGGACCGGCCCCGGGTGCCGCTGCTCTGGCGACTCACCGCGGCGCGTACCGACCGGCACGGTCAGCCGGTGCCGCCGAGGTTCTGGCCGGCGGTGCTCCGCCCGGCCCTGAAGGCGCCGGTGGCCACCCTGGTCGTCTCGGTGGGTCTGCTGCTCGCCCTGGCCGCCCCGGCGCTCGGCATGAAGCTGAAGTTCCCCGGCATGGAGGACCTGCCCCGGAGCACCCCGGCGATGCAGGCGTACGACCGCCTCACCGCCGCCTTCCCGAGCACCGGCACGAGCCACACGGTGGCCGTCCGGGCGCCGGCCGAGCAGGCCGACCGGGTACGGGCCGCGCTGACCGACCTGGCCGGCCGGGCCGGCGCCGACCCGCTCTTCGCCCCGGTTGAGGGGGACGGGCCGAAGATCGAGGTGTCGGCCGACCGCCGGGTGTCGGTGCTGGAGGTCGCCACCCCGTACGCCAGCCGGGACGACGAGGCGGTGCGTTCCCTGGACGAACTCCGCGGCGACCTGCTCCCGGCCGCGCTGCGCGGCATCCCCGGGGTCGAGTACGCCGTCGGCGGCGGGGTCGCCGCCAGCGAGGACTACGCGCAGCACGTGCGGGAGAAGCTGCCGATCGTGATGGCCTTCGTGCTGGCGCTGACCTTCCTGGTGATGACCTGGACGTTCCGGTCGGTGGTGGTCGCGGTCACCTCGATCCTGCTCAACCTGCTCTCCGCCGGCGCCGCGTACGGGCTGCTGGTCCTGGTCTTCCAGGGCGAGTGGGCCGAAGGGCTGCTCGGCTTCACCTCGATGGGGGCGATCGTCTCCTGGCTGCCGCTCTTCCTCTTCGTGGTGCTCTTCGGGCTCTCCATGGACTACCACGTCTTCGTGGTCAGCCGGATCCGTGAGGGCATCCGCAGCGGCATGTCGAACCGGGACGCGGTGGCCTACGGGATCACCTCGTCGGCGGGGGTGGTGACCAGCGCCGCGGTGGTCATGGTCGGGGTCTTCGCGATCTTCGCCTCGCTCAGCACGATCGACATGAAGCAGCTCGGCGTCGGCCTGGCCGCGGCGATCCTGCTGGATGCCACGATCATCCGCGCGGTGGTGCTGCCGTCGCTGATGACCCTGCTCGGCGACGCCAACTGGTGGGCCCCGCGTTTCCTGCGGGCCCGGGCCGACGCCCCGCCGGCCGACCCGCCGGCCCCGGCGCCGGAGCTGGTCGGCGTCCGCTGAGCGACCCGTACCGTCGGGGCCCGGACCGCGACGCGGTCCGGGCCCCGGCAGGCCGGTCCCGGCCGGGTCGCCCGGGGTCAGGGCAGCCGGCAGGGTTCGCGCCAGGAGTCCCGCTCGCGGGTCTTGCGGATCGACGAGAAGCCGTACCCGAGGGTGGTCACGCAGAACTGCTCCGGGGTGCCGGCGTACTCGACGTGGAACACCGGCTTCCGCGCGTCGGCGAAGGGCAGCAGCTTGGCGCACTGGCGCAGCCGGACGCACTCCTCGTTGACCGCGAAGTCGAAGTCGGGGGCCAGCGCGGCGACCTGTCCCACGTCGTTCACCAGCCCGGGGGAGAGGTCCAGGGAGCGGGCCAGGGTGGCCAGCCGCCGGTTGAACAGCAGCTGGTCGTCGAAGCCGAGCGGGAAGCCGGTGCGGTGGGCGTACCCGTCGGCGTCGACCAGGGCCACCGACCCGAATCCCTTGCCGCGGCAGAGCCGGAACCGGTCGGCCAGCACCGGTTCCAGGACGTCCCACCGGCGGATGTCGAGCCAGCGGCGCTGCGGTTGGCCGGTCGGGGCGCCGCGCAGCGCCGCCGGGAAGCGGCTGGCGTCCGGGTCGGTGCCGGCGTACGACCCGACGGGCACGTGGCAGATCAGGCGGCGGTCCCGCCTCCGCAGCGCGGTGGTGTCGGCGGCGGTGACCCGGACCGGGTCGAGCAGGAAGACGTCGGCGTCGACCGTGACGTCGAGCGGGCCGTCGAGCTGCCACTGCCACTGCCACCGGTGCGCGTACGCCGTCGGCCAGGGGGTCGGCGCGCCCGGTGGGGTCAGCGGGCCGGGGCGGCAGGCGTACATCGGGGTGAGCAGGGTGAGCGCGACGGCGGCCGGCAGGACCCGACGGGCCCTGCGGCGACGCGGCGGCCGGGTCTCGGCGCGGCGGGCTCGCCGCGGCCCCACGCGCCGCGCGCACGCTGGCAGCCGGATCCGCATCGGCAGCTCCCGGGTCCCGGCGGCGCCTTCGTCGCCGCACGCCTCACCCGGTCAAACGAGCGCCCCCCGCCGGCGACGTGGTCACGTCGCGACGGGGGGCGGGCGTCCGCCTCAGCGGGGGGCGGCGAAGACCTGGGTCCAGTACGGCCCGTTGCTGCTCGCGATGCCGACGCCGATCTCCGTGAAGGCGCAGTTGAGGATGTTCTCGCGGTGGCCGGCGCTGGTCATCCAGGCGTCCATCACCTCGGCGGGCGTCTGCTGGTTCCAGGCGACGTTCTCGCCGTAGGTGCGCCAGCTGTAGCCGACGCGGTCCAGCCGCTCGGCGGCGTCGCTGCCGTCGCTGCCGTCGTGCGACATGTCCTTGTGGTCGGCCTGGTCCTGGCTGTGCCGCTGGGCGGCGGTCATCAGCTTGTCGTCGATGGTGACCGCGCCGCAGCCGGCCTTGGCCCGCTCGGCGTTGACCAGCCGGACGACCTCCTTGGCCTGGCTGCCGACCTGCGTGCCGCCGCTGGGGGCGCTGGTCGTGCCGGCGCCGGTGGGGGTCCGGTCGGCGCGCTGCCGGGAGGCGGCCGTGGTCCGCTTCGGCGCGGGGGTGGGCCTGACCGTCCGGCTCGGCGACGGGCTCGGCTTCGCGGTGGTCGGCGACGCGGACGGGGAGGCGGTGGGGGCGGCCGACGCCTCGCCCGGGGCCGCCGTGGTCGCCGGGACCACCGGGGCGGCGGCCACGGTGTCGTCGAACGAGGCCGGCTCGGTCCGCTCGTCGTTGCCGCCCGGCAGCACCAGGGCGCCCACGCCGAGGCTGACCACCAGGGTGGCCGCGGCGGCGGCGCCGCCGATGACCAGGGAGCGCGGGAAGCGGCGGCGCTGCCGGTGCCGGCCCTGCGCCTCGTCGGTAGCCGGGCCGGCAACGGCGGCCCGGGGCGCGGTGAGGTCGACGGGCGGGACGGGCGCGGTGCGGTCCGGCTCGGCGTACGGCCGACTGACGGCGGCGAACCCGCTGGTGGGGGTGTCGGCCCACCGGTCGTCGGTGGCCGGGGCGTACCGGTGGTCCGGGGCGGCGGTCCGGTCACCCGGTTGCCCCGGTTCGTCGCCGAAGAGGTACGCCGACCGCGGTTCGGTGCGGTCGTTCAGCCAGGCCGGCGGCTCATCGCTCGGTTGCTGCGGTCGCCGGGGGGTGCCCTCCGGGTCGATCGGGTCGTTCCAGCCGTACACGCCTCTGCCTCCAAGGGTCGGTTGCGGGCCGGCGGTGACGCTACGGGCGGGCCGTGAGCTGCGGCAACGTGGCTAAGGAAGAGTTAAGGCGAACTCGACTCACGACGTGACCGTACCCACATTACTGGGCGTACAGTTAAGGAGTCCGGACAGAGCGTGTCCGAGCCTTGTGGCCCCCCGGCAAGTGGACAGGGTAGACGTGGAGATGATCTACGGCCTGCGAGAACTTGACGAAGGAGGGGGTATCGGCTCAATATGTAGGTGTCGCCAGTCGCGCCCGGTCATGCCCGCATATCGCTGGGATGACAGCCGCGAACACGAATGGGCGCGCGTTGGCCGGCCTTTCCGGCAGCGCATATCAAGGAGTCAGCATGGCGAAAGCCCTCTACGGCCACGTAGGTGCAGCGCCCGACCGGCGTCTGCTCGACGAGGTCACCCGTCTACGTTCCAGGGTCCAGGCACTGGAGTTCGAGATCACGCGGCTGCGCGCCGAAAATGATCGGCTCGCCGCCGCCGCAGCGGAGGCTGACGACCTCCTCCGGCTGGCTGAGCCGGCGCTCACCTGATCTCCAGTTCTCCAGTCGGTTCCAAAACTGAATCGCACCACAGAAAGAACGCGCGCCGACACATATGTGCCGGCGCGCAGCTCTGTCTCCCCCCGTTTATCGACACGCAATTCCGCGATCTTGTCGTAAGTGGTGGCGTCCGCGCCGCCCCCGAACGGCCGCCCGTCACCGCCGCCCGGGGCGGGTCGCGTGCCGGCCGACCGGCGCTGACCGGTTAGTCTGCGGGTTCACCAGGGGCCGCGCAGCCCGCGCCGGTTCGGCGGCCACCGGACGAGGATCGAGAAGGTGCATCTCAAGAGCCTGACGGTGAAGGGGTTCAAGTCCTTCGCCTCCGCGACGACGCTCAAGCTGGAGCCCGGGATCACCTGCGTGGTCGGCCCGAACGGCTCCGGCAAGTCCAACGTCGTCGACGCCATCGCCTGGGTGCTCGGCGAGCAGGGCGCCAAGGCGCTGCGCGGCGGCAAGATGGAGGACGTGATCTTCGCCGGCACCGCCGGGCGGGCGCCGCTCGGCCGGGCCGAGGTCACCCTCACCATCGACAACACCGACGGCGCGCTGCCGATCGAGTACACCGAGGTCTCCATCACCCGCCGGATGTTCCGCTCCGGCGAGAGCGAGTACGAGATCAACGGCGACTCCTGCCGCCTGCTCGACATCCAGGAGCTGCTCTCCGACTCCGGCATCGGCCGGGAGATGCACATCATCGTCGGCCAGGGCCGGCTCGACGGGATGCTGCACGCCAAGCCGGAGGACCGGCGGGCGTTCATCGAGGAGGCGGCCGGCGTCCTCAAGCACCGCAAGCGCAAGGAGAAGGCGCTGCGGAAGCTCGACGCCATGCAGACCAACCTCAACCGGCTCACCGACCTCACCGCGGAGCTGCGCCGCCAGCTCAAGCCGCTGGGCCGGCAGGCCGAGGTGGCCCGGCGGGCCGCCGCCATCCAGGCCAACCTGCGCGACGCCCGGCTGCGGCTGCTCGCCGACGACCTGGCCACCCTGCGTGCCACGCTGGACCGGGAGATCGCCGACGAGACCGCGCTGCGCGAGCGGCGGGAGCAGGTCGAGGCGGAGCACGCCGAGGTGCAGGGCCGCCTCGGCGAGCTGGAGGCCGCCCTCGCGGAGGACGCGCCGCTGCTCGCCGCCGCCCAGGACACCTGGTACAAGCTCTCCGCCCTCCAGGAACGGTTCCGCTCCGTCGAGCAGCTCGCCCGGGAACGGCTGCGCCACCTCAGCGCCGTCTCCGACGACGAGCGCCCCGGCCGGGACCCCGACCAGCTGGAGGCCGAGTCGCAGCGGGTGCGCGAGCAGGAGGAGGAGCTGCGCGCGGCGCTCACCGACGACCAGATCCGGCTCGCCGAGGCGGTCGAACAGCGCCAGGAGCTGGAGCGACAGCTCGCCGCCGCGGAACGGGAGCTGGTCGCCGCCGCCAAGGCCATCGCCGACCGGCGCGAGGGGCTGGCCCGGCTCACCGGCCAGGTCAACTCGGCCCGCGCCCGCACCACCAGCGCCGGTGAGGAGATCGACCGGCTCGCCGCCGCGCACGCCGACGCGATGGCCCGCGCCGACAGGGCGCAGGCCGACCTCGACGCGGTCGCCGAGCAGTCCACCGAGGCCGACCGGGACAACGCCGACCTCGACGAGCGGCACGCCGAGGCGGTCGCCGTCCAGGAGAAGGCCCAGGCCGCCGTCCGGTCCCTCGCCGACGCCGAGCGGGCCGCCGAGAAGGACGCCGCCACCTGGAAGGCCCGCGAGGAGGCGCTCGCCCTCGGGCTGCGGCGCAAGGACGGCGCCGGCGCGCTGCTCGCCCGGGCCGGTGAGGTCCCCGGACTGCTCGGCAGCCTGGCCGGCCTGCTCACCGTCGCCCCCGGCCACGAGGCGGCCCTCGCCGCCGCGCTCGGCGGGCTCGCCGACGCCGTCGCGGTCAGCGGCGTGGACGAGGCTGTCGAGGCGATGCGACTGCTGAAGATCTCCGACGCCGGCCGGGCCGGGCTGCTGGTCGGCAGCCCCGCCGGCCCCGGCATGGACGGCTCCGCCGACGCGCTGCGCCCCAAGCTGCCCGACCGGGCCCGCTGGGCGCCCGACCTGGTGGAGTGCTCGGCCGAGATCCGGCCGGCGGTGCACCGGGCGCTGCGCGACGTGGTGCTCGTCGACGACCTGACCGCCGCCGCCGAGCTGGTCGCCGGCAACCCGGAGCTGCGGGCCGTCACCGGAGACGGCGACGTGGTCGGGGCGTACGCGGCGGCCGGCGGCTCGGCCAAGGCGCCCAGCTACATCGAGGTGCAGGCCGCCGTCGAGGAGGCCCGCGCCAACCGGCTCACCGCCGAGCGGACCAGCGCCGAGCTGCGCGAACAGCTGGTCGACGCGCGCGCCGAGGTGGCCGCCGCCAAGGAGGCGGTGCAGCACGCCGCCGCCGCCAAGCGGGAGGCGGAGAGCCACCGCAACGCCGCCGCCCGTCGGCTCGCCGAACTCGGCGCCGCCGCCCGGTCCGCGAAGGCGGAGACCGACCGGCTCGGCGAGTCCCGCTCCCGCGCCGAGGCGGCCCGGGACCGCGACCTGCTCGCCCTGGCCGAGCTGGAGGAACGGCTACGCCTGGCCGAGGCGACCCCGATCGACGCGGAACCCTCCACCGAGGAGCGGGACCAGCTCGCCGCGATGGTCCCCCGGGCCCGGCAGAACGAGATGGAGGTCCGGCTCGCGGTGCGTACCGCCGAGGAACGGGTCTCCTCGATCGCCGGCCGGGCCGACTCGCTGGCGCGGCAGGCCACCGCCGAGCGCGCGGCGCGCGAGCGGGCGGCCGCCCGACGCGCGGCGCGGACCCGCGGCGCGGCGATCGCCCGGGCCGTGGTCGGCGGCGCCCGGGAGGCGCTCACCCGGCTCACCACCTCCATCGCCGCGGCCGAGGAGCACCGCGACGCCGTGGCGCGCGAACGCGCCGCCCGCGAGGCCGAGCTCCAGGAGGTACGCGGCGCGGCCCGGCGGCTCGGCGCGGAGCTGGAGCGGCTGACCGGCCAGGTGCACCGGGACGAGGTGGCCCGCGCCGAGCAGCGGCTGCGCATCGAGCAGCTGGAGGCGAAGGCGGCCGAGGACTTCGGCCTGGACGTGGAGACCCTGGTCGCCGAGTACGGCCCGACCCAGCTCGTCCCGCCCACCCAGGTGGACGTGGCGGCGGCCGAGCGGGACGGCCTGCCGGTGCCCGAGCCGGTCCGCTACGAGCGGCCGGTGCAGGAGAAGCGGGCTGCCAAGGCGGAGCGGGAGCTGGCCCTGCTCGGCAAGGTCAACCCGCTGGCGCTGGAGGAGTTCGCCGCGCTGGAGGAGCGGTTCAAGTTCCTCTCCGAGCAGCTGGAGGACCTCAAGGCCACCCGGCGGGACCTGCTCACCGTGGTCAAGGACGTCGACGAGCGGATCCTGGAGGTCTTCGCCAGCGCCTTCGCCGACACCGCCCGCGAGTTCGAGCAGGTCTTCACCGTGCTCTTCCCCGGCGGCGAGGGACGGCTGATCCTCACCGACCCGGAGGACCTGCTCACCACCGGCGTCGAGGTGGAGGCCCGGCCACCCGGCAAGAAGATCAAACGACTCTCCCTGCTCTCCGGTGGGGAGCGGTCGCTCACCGCGGTGGCGATGCTGGTGGCGATCTTCCGCGCCCGGCCCAGCCCGTTCTACATCATGGACGAGGTGGAGGCGGCTCTCGACGACGTGAACCTCGGCAGACTGATCACGCTGCTGGCACAGTTGCGGGAGAAGAGTCAGCTGATCGTCATCACCCACCAGAAGCGGACGATGGAGATCGCCGACGCGCTCTACGGCGTGACCATGCGCGGCGGGGTCACCCAGGTGATCAGCCAACGGCTCAACCGGGCCGACGACGACGAGCGGCAGCGCCGCGGCGAGGAGAACACGTAGTGGGTCGGGAACGCGCGACAGCGCTCCTGCTGGACTTCGACGGCGTACTGCGCCGCTGGGACCCGGCGGTGGCCGCCGGCGTCGAGCGGGAGTACGGGCTCTCCGAGGGGGTGCTCGGCGAGATCGCCATGCAGTGGAGCCGGCTCCAGCCGGTGCTCACCGGGCAGGTCCGGCACGCCGAATGGGTGACCAGCGTCGCGGACGCGCTCACCGAGTCCGTCGGCAGCCCCGAGCGGGCCCGGGCCGCCGTCGAGCAGTGGCAGCGGTACCGGGGCGAGGTCGACCCGGACGTGCTGGCCTTCGTGCGCGACGTGCGCGCCGCCGGCATCCGGGTCGGACTGGGCACCAACGCCACCGATCTGCTCGACTCCGACCTGGCCGCGCTCGGTCTGGTCGGCGAGCTGGACGTGGTGGTCAACTCCTCGGTCATCGGGGTGCACAAGCCCGCCAAGGAGTACTTCCAGGCGGCCTGCGAGGCGTTGGAGACCCCGCCGTCGCGGGTGCTCTTCGTCGACGACGAGGACTGGGCGGTCCGCGGCGCCCGCGCCGCCGGCCTCTCGGCGCACCGCTGGTCCAGCCCCGCCGACCTGCGCTACCTGCGCGCCGCGCTGGCCGCCTGACCGTCCCGTCCCGGCTGCGGCACGCCGGGGCCTGGGCCCGGCGTGCCGCAGCCCGGGCCGGGCCGAACGGCCGGTCACCGCAGCCCGGGTACCTCGGTGACGGTGAAGGGTGGCCGCGGGGCGGGGGCGTTGAGCTGGCTGTTGACCCAGAGCAGCCGGCCACCGTCCCGGGCGATCGTGGTCGGCGACTGCGCCAGGCCGGCCGGTCGGGACTGCCGGACGACCCGGGCGGTGCGACGGTCGGCGTCGAGGATCGCCAGGTTCACCGCGAAGCTCCAGCCGCCGTGGCCGTCGGGGAAGTTGACCACGCCGTGCAGCCGGTCGCCGGTCAGCAGCAGCCCGTCGGCGCCCAGCTGCCCACCGGCGACCGCGACCTCGCCGACCGTGCCGGTGCGCAGGTCGACCCGCCAGAGGCGCTCGGTGCCCGGCACGCCGGTGCCCTGGTCCGCGACGAGGGCGATCCGGCCGTCGGCGGTGGCGACGATGCCGTTCAGGAAGCCCGGGGCGGCGGGGAACCCGGCCGGCGTGAGCCAGGGGACGAGCTCGCCGACCTCCTCGCCGTGCAGGCCGGCCCGCCAGATCGTGCCGGTGGCCGAGTCCGTCACGTGGACGGCGTCCGCGGTGACCACCAGGTCGTTGAGGGCCGCGCCCGGCGCCGTCCGGCGGGCCAGCAGGGTGCCGTCGGGGGCGTGGACGAAGAGCGTGCCGGTGTCCCAGCCGGCGACGAAGAGCCGGCCCCGCCGGTCCAGGTGCACCCCGGCGGCGCTGCGGCGACCGTCGGCGCCACCGGGCAGGAACGGGCGCAGCGTCCGCTGCCGGACGTGACCCCGGTAGACCGCGCCGGTGGCGACGCTGGTGACGTACATGGTGCCGTCCGGGGCCACCGCGATCCCCTCGGGCAGCACCCCCGGGTCGTGGGAGACGACGTACGTGTCGGGTCGCCCACGGGCGGCGGCGGGCTGCGGTGCGGCGACGGTCAGGACGGTCAGACCCGCGGTGGCCGCGGCGAGAAGCTTTCTCATGCGGTGAGGGTGCGGGCGGCGACGGCCGACCTCCACCCCCTTTCACCTGTGCCCGAAAGGTGACTAGCGTTCCCGGCGTGACGACCCTGCACCTCAACGCGACGGACCTCAGCCGCACCGTCCTGCGGTCCGCGCCGTCGGTGCTGCTGGAGCTGGGCGCCGCCGGCCAGCGACTCGTCGAGGCCACCGTCCCGGAGCACCTCACCGCCTGGCAGGCCCGTACCCGGGCCGCGCTCCGCCCGCGGATGCGCCCCTACCTGGACCTGTGCCGCCTGCCCGGATGGTTCCCGGACTTCCTCACGCCGCCCCGCCTCGGCACCGACCTGACCGCGGCCCTCGACGAGGTGGCCGCCACCCCGGCGGAGGCCCTGGCGGCGGAGCTGCGCCCCCGGATCGAGGCCGGTGACCTGCCGCCCCGGGTCGGCGCCCTGGCCGTCGGGGAACCGGCCGCCCGGCACCGGCTCCGGGCGGCGATGGTGGCGTTCCACGAGGTCGCGGTGGCGCCGTACTGGGCGACGATCACGGCGGCGGTGCACGCCGACCGCGCCGTGCGGGGACACACCATGGTGGACGTTGGCATCGACCGGGTGCTGCGCGACCTCAGCCCCTACCTGTCCTGGACGTCGTCGGGAGAGGGCTACCAGTTGTCGTACGAGTGCGGCTTCGCCCACCGGATCGACCTGACGCCCGCCGGCCGGGGGGTCACCCTGGTCCCGTCCTACCTGGTGCCGCGCCCGTGCGTCCTGGACGACCCGGCGGGCCCGCTCGTGCTGGCCTATCCCATCCGGCCCACCCGGCGCGAGCTGACCAGCGGGAAACCCCTCGCCGACCTGCTCGGGCGGACCCGGGCGGCGGTGCTGGGCGCGGTCGCCGACGGCCCCAGCACCTCGCAGCTCGCCCGGACCGTCGGCATCTCGGTCGCCTCGGCCAGCCAGCACACCACGACGCTGCGCTCCGCCGGGCTGATCAGCACGGACCGGGTGGGCTCGGCGGTACGGCACACGCTGACCCCGCTCGGCGAGCACCTGCTGCGGGCCGGGCGCGCGCGGTGACGGGCGCCCGGCGGGCAGGTCACTCCCCGGTGACGCCGTCGATGCGTTCACGGATCAGGTCGGCGTGGCCGTTGTGCCGGGCGTACTCCTCGATCATGTGGACGTAGACCCAGCGGACGTTCATCTCGTCGGCGCTGCCGTCGCAGCGGGGCCGGCGGAACGTGTCGTCCAGCGACAGGCCGGCGGCGGCCTCGCGGGCGGCGGCGACCTCGGCGGCGAAGGTGGCGAAGGTGGCCTCCGGGTCGGCGTCGGCGAGCGCGTTGAGGTCGGCGTCCGGGTCCTCCTCGCCGTCGTAGAGGCCGGGGATGTCCTGGCCGGCGGCCCGGATGCGGAACCACCAGCGCTCCACGTCCGCCAGGTGCCGGACCAGGCCGAGCAGGGTCAGCCCGGACGGCTCCACGCTCGGGGTCTTCAGCTGCTCGGCGGTCAGCCCGGCGCACTTGAGCAGCAGGGTCTGCCGGTGGTAGTCGAGCCAGCCCTCGAGCATGGTGCGCTCGTCGCCGACGTACGGTTCGGTGGTCCGGGTGATCTCCGGTGCTCTCCAGGTCATCGGGACATCCTGGCCCTCGGGTGCGACAGCCGCGAACGGTTATCAGCGGGCGCGCGCCGTTCCCGGCCCGACCCGGTCAGAAGCTGTCGTTGAACCGGTGCAGCAGCCGGGCGAACTCCGCCACGTCCCGCCTCGGCCAGCTCTCCAACGTCCGGCGGATCTGCCCCAGCCGGGCGGCCCGGGCCGCGTCGAAGCGGCGGGTCCCCTCCTCGGTGAGGCTGAGCTGGGAGGCCCGCCGGTCGGTCGGGTCCGGGTCGCGGTGGACCAGGCCGAGCAGCTCCAACCCGTGGATCTGCCGGCTGAGCGTGCCCTTGCCGACGCCGAGGCGGGCGGCCAGGTCGGTCAGCCGGATCGAGCCGGACCGGCGCAGCCACAGCAGCAGCCCGTACGCGTCGGGCTCCAGGTGGGGATGCACCTCCCGGGCGATCTCCCAGGACAGGCCCCGCCCCCGGCGCAGCAGCGCGGTCAGTTCGTGCTCGACCGCGTGCAGGCTCTCGGGCAGGTGGTCCTCCACGGCACAGAGCGTACGGGCCGTGACCTCAGTCCCCGGCGGCCAGTCGCTGGCGGGCCACCTGGCGCAGGTGGCCGTCGCTGGTGGTGCCCTCGATCAGCACCTCGGCCCCCCGGCCGGAGTGTTCCAGGGTGGCCACCGCGTTGCCGAAGTACGGCCCGGCCAGCTTCTTCCACCGCACGCTCGGCCGACGCACCCCGGCGGAGCGGGCCAGCGCCCGGGCCGCCGCGGCCGGCCCCGGAAGCCAGCCCAGCTTCATCAGCGGGCGCATCGCCGCCGGCACCTGGTTGTGGATCGGCGAGCAGGTCAGCTGGTGCACCGGGGTGCGCACCGACGGGTCGTCGAACCGGACCCGGGCGACGTAGGAATGGTGCACGTCGCCGGAGAGCACGCTGATCGAGGCCGGCGGCGCGTACGCCGGACCGGCCCCGACCCGGTCGCCGGTCTCTCCCGGCGTGCCGCTGCCGATCCGGGCGAAGAGTGCGCCGAGGGCGTCGAAGGAGCGGCGGAACGCGGCCCAGTGCTCCAGGTCCCAGGCCCGGCGGATCTGCTCGGAGAGCCGGCTGGGCCAGCGGCGGCGGGAGTCGGCGAGGCGTTCGTTCCACGCCTCCACGTGGTGGATGGCCGGTGGCAGCAGCCAGGGCAGCGAGGTGCCGACCACCAGGTGGTCGTAGACGCCGTGCGCGCGGTCCAGGAACCAGGACCACTCGCCGGGCGGCAGCATCGCCCGGTTGCCCGGCTCCAGCACCCGGCTGCACCGGTTGTCGAGCATGACCAGGCGGGTCCGGCCCAGGTCCAGTGAGTAGCTCCACTGGTACTGCACGGCCCGCCAGCGCTCGGTGTCGTGCGCCTCGTCGGCCTCGCGGTCGACCCGTTCGCCGAACTCGCGCAGCACCGAGGTGGCATCCTCGGCGGCGACCACCTTGGCGTAGAGCGGGTCGTCGGCGATCTCGTCCGGGGAGAGGTTGCCCAGGTGCTGGTAGACCCAGTAGGAGGCGAGGCCGCTGCGGATCCGCTCGGCCCACCAGGGCTGCTGGCGCAGCTCCGCCCGCCAGGACGCCGAGGTGTTCCAGTCGTCGATCACCTCGTGGTCGTCGAAGATCATCACGCTCGGCACGGTGGAGAGCAGCCAGCGGATCTCCGGGTCGCGCCACGACTCCAGATAGAGCTTCGTGTACTCGTCGAAGCTCACCACCTGGTCGGTCGGGGCGTCCTTCGGCCGCCGCCGGCGCCGCTTGAGCAGCCGCCGCACCGTGGGCGAGGTCACGTCGGCGTAGACCTGGTCGCCGAGGAGCACCAGCAGGTCGGGCAGGGCGCCCGGCTCCGGTTCGGCCATCAGCCGCCGGGCGTACGCGTCGAGCGCGTCCGGGGGCAGCCGGCGCGTGGTGGCGTGCTGGGTGGTCTCCCGGCACGAACCGAAGATCAGCTTCACCGGCTGGTCCCGGTCGTCGGCGGCCCGGGTCCGGATCACGCTGGGCGGGAAACCGCTCTTCGCCACCGGCCAGGCGACCTCGTCGTCGATCAGCACCTCGTAGCTGGTGGCGCTGTCCGGGGTGAGCCCCTCCACCACCACCAGGGCGTAGTGGTGGTCGTACGCGGAAAAGGTCGGCGCCTGCCCCCAGGCGCCGTCGGCGGTGCGGACCCGGACCACCGCGGGCCCGCTGGTCTCCACCCAGACGGTCGCCCGCGTGCCGACGACCCGTCGTAGCAACGGGCCGATGAGCAGGCGGGAGTCGGGCATGGTGGCACCTCCGAGCAGAGAACGTTTCACCATTTCTACCCGGTCGGCGGGCCCGCCACCCCTGGCTGCGGCGAGCGTACCCGCAGCTCGTCCGCCTCCGGAGGCGGTGAGTGGGACGTGGCCGCCGCCATCTGACAGGATTTCGGCATGACGGAATACCTCCTCGTCGCGCTCGCCCTGCTCGGACTGCTGATCCTCGGCGGCCTCAGCCTGGTGGTGCCCCGGCTGCGCCGGCGCCCCGAGCCGCCGCTGCCGGAGACCGAGGTCGACACCCGGGCCGAGGAGGATCTGGCCGGTCCACCGGTGGAGGCGCCGGAGTCCGAACTCTCCACCGGCATCCTGATCGAGCCGCCGGTCGTGGCGCCCCCGCTGGAGGTGCCGGAGCCGACCGCCGGCCGCCTGGTGCGGCTGCGCTCCCGGCTGTCCCGTTCCCAGAACGTCTTCGGCAAGAGCCTGCTCGGCCTGCTCAGCCGCGACCACCTCGACGAGGACACCTGGGAGGAGATCGAGGACGCCCTGATCACCGCCGACATCGGCATCGAGGCCACCCGCGAGATCGTCGACCGGCTGCGCGAGCGGAGCCGGGTGCTCGGCACCCGCTCCGCCACCGAGCTGCGCGCCCTGCTCGCCGCCGAGCTGGTCAACGCCCTCGACCCGAGCCTGGACCGGTCCCTGCGCACCACCCCCAAGGACGGCAAGCCGGCGGTGCTGCTGGTGGTCGGGGTGAACGGCGCCGGCAAGACCACCAGCTGCGGCAAGATCGCCCGGGTGCTGATCGCGGACGGCCACAGCGTCACCCTGGGCGCGGCGGACACCTTCCGCGCCGCCGCCGCCGACCAGTTGCAGACCTGGGGCGGCCGCGTCGGTGCGGAGACCATCCGCGGCGCGGAGGGCGCCGACCCGGCCAGCGTCGCCTTCGACGCGGTCCGCCGGGGCATCGAGGCCGGCACCGACACCGTGCTGATCGACACCGCCGGCCGGCTGCAGAACAAGATCGGCCTGATGGACGAGCTGGGCAAGGTCAAGCGGGTGGTGGAGAAGCACGGCCCGATCGACGAGACCCTGCTGGTCCTCGACGCCACCACCGGCCAGAACGGCCTGGAGCAGGCCCGGGTCTTCACGGAGGTGGTCAACGTGACCGGGGTGGTGCTCTCCAAGCTCGACGGCACCGCCAAGGGCGGCATCGTGATCGCCGTGCAACGCAAGCTCGGCATCCCGGTCAAGCTGGTCGGCCTCGGCGAGGGCGCGGACGACCTGGCCCCGTTCGACCCCGTGCAGTTCGTCGACGCGCTGCTCGGCACCGAGCCGCTCGCCCGGGACGCGTAACCTCGCGGTGACGAACGACGATCGCGCCTACGCCGGTTGGCGGGACCCCCGCCGCGCGGCACCGGGCCTCGGGAGACCGTACGTGACTTCGCAGGAGATCCCGCTGCACGGCGGGAACGTCAGCACCGTCGTCCGGGTGGGCGACACGGTCCGGCGCAACGCCGGGCCGTGGACACCGTCGGTGCACGCGCTGCTGCGCCACCTGGAGTACGTCGGCTTCTCCGGCGCGCCCCGCGCCCTCGGCATGGACGAGCGCAACCGCGAGGTCCTGTCGTACCTGGAGGGGGAGTGCGGGGAGTACCCGCTGGCCCCGCACTGGGTCACCGACGAGGCGCTGGTGACGGTGGCGACCATGCTCCGGATGTTCCACGACGCCCAGTACGGCTTCGCCCCGCCGCCCGGGGCGGTCTGGCGCTCGTTCGGCCCGCCGCCCCCGGACACCGAGGTGATCTGTCACCACGACGCCGCTCCGCACAACGTGATCTGGCGGCCGGACGGCACCCTCGGGCTGATCGACTTCGACCTCGCCTCGCCCGGCGCGCGGATCTACGACGTGGCGTACGCGGCGTGGACGTGGGTGCCGATCTTCTCCGACCGGGACTCGATCACGCTGGGCTGGAAGCGTCCCGACCGGCCGCGCCGGCTGCGGCTCTTCGCCGACGCGTACGGGCTGATCCCCCGGGACCGGCACCGGCTGATCCGCACCATCCGCAAGCGGATCGTGGACCACGTGGAGGGCATCCGCCGGATGGCGGCGGCCGGGGAGCCGGCGTTCGTCCGGATCGTGCACAAGGGGCACCTGCGCCGGCCGATGCGCGACCTGCGGCTGCTGGACTACGAGCGGCACGCGCTGGAGCGCGCCCTGCAGTAGGCCGGCCGACCCGCGCCGGGTGGCGCCACTCCGGTAGGGGCTGGCGACCATGATCGTGGTTCTTCACACGCCGGAAACAACCCGTCACGCGCCGGAAATCGAGGGGTGTCGGTGAAGGAAACAGCCGGAGGCGAGAGTTCCCGCCAACCGGCTGACGGGCGATGCTGCCAGGTACCAGTCGGATGGGAGGACTTCCACACCGAGAGGAGGCAGCGTGGAGATCAACACCGGCAACACCGCCTGGTTGCTCCTGTCGTCTGCGCTCGTGCTGCTCATGACGCCGGGTCTGGCCCTGTTCTACGGCGGGCTGAACCGGTCCAAGGGCGTACTCAACATGATGATGATGAGCTTCTCCGCGATCGGGCTCATCTCCGTTCTCTGGGTCATCTACGGCTTCACCCTCGCGTTCGGCACCAACGACGACGCGGGCGTCAACAACGTGATCGGCAGCTTCACCCAGTACCTCGGCACCGAGACCGACTTCATCGGCGAGGAGTGGCTCTTCCTCGGCGCGGGGACGGGCATCCCGACCTACGTCTTCATGGCCTTCCAGATGATGTTCGCCATCATCACGGTCGCCCTGATCAGCGGCGCGGTATCCGACCGCTTGAAGTTCTCCGGCTGGCTGCTCTTCGCCTTCGCCTGGTTCACCCTGGTCTACGTCCCGGTCGCGCACTGGGTCTGGGGCGGCGGCTTCATCGGCGCCAAGATCAAGGCGCTGGACTTCGCCGGTGGCACCGCGGTCCACATCAACGCCGGCGCCGCCGCGCTCGCCCTGGTGCTGGTCCTCGGCAAGCGGCTCGGCTGGCCGCGGGAGAGCTTCAAGCCGCACAACGTGCCGCTGGTCGCGCTCGGCGCCGGTCTGCTCTGGTTCGGCTGGTTCGGCTTCAACGCCGGCTCGGAACTGACCGTGGACGGCACCACCGCGGTCGCCTTCGTCAACACCCAGGTCGCCACCGCCGCCGGCCTGGTCGGCTGGATCATCGTGGAGTGGCTGCGCAGCGGGAGGCCGACCCTGGTCGGCGCCTCCTCCGGCGCGGTCGCCGGTCTGGTCGCCATCACCCCGGCCTGCGGCTTCATCGCCCCGCTGCCGGCGGTGCTGCTCGGCCTGGTCGCCGGCGCGGTCTGCGCGGTGGCGGTCGGCCTCAAGTACAAGCTCGGCTTCGACGACTCGCTCGACGTGGTCGGCGTGCACTTCGTCGCCGGCTGGATCGGCTCGCTCGCCATCGGCTTCTTCGCCACCCTTCAGGTCAACTCGGCGATCGAGGGGCTGGGCGGCAGCGAGGGCCTGTTCTACGGCGGCGGGTTCACCCAGCTCGGCCGGCAGGCGCTGGCCAGCGGCATCGTCTCGGTCTACTCCTTCGGGGTGGCCCTGGTGATCGCGCTGGCCGTCAAGGCGCTGATCGGCCTGCGCTCCGACGCCGACGACGAGGTCGCCGGCATCGACGTGGCCGAGCACGCGGAGAGCGCGTACGACCTGTCGCCGACCACCGGCAGCGCCGGCAGCGGGGCGTTCGCGATGGCCGGGCTGGCCCCGGGCGCCGGGAAGCCGGCCCCGGACGACGCGGCCGCGCCGGCCACCGCGCCGGTGGACGAGAAGGTCGCCGGTTAACGTTCCTGGGATGGAGGGGTTGGACATGAAGCTGGTGACCGCGGTCATCAAGCCGTACCAGCTGGACGCGGTGAAGGAGGCCCTGCACGCCCTCGGCGTGGCCGGCCTGACCGTCAGCGAGGTCCAGGGGTACGGGCGGCAGAAGGGGCACACCGAGGTCTACCGGGGTGCCGAGTACACGGTCGAGTTCCTGCCCAAGATCCGGGTGGAGGTGCTCACCGACGAGATGGACGTCGACAAGATCGTGGACGCGATCGTGGCGGCGGCCCGGACCGGGAAGATCGGCGACGGCAAGGTGTGGGTGACCGGCGTCGAGGAGGTCGTCCGGGTCCGCACCGGCGAACGCGGCCTCGACGCCCTGTAGGGAGGCCACCCCGATGACCTCGTTGATCAAGAAGAACGCGTCAGGGAACACCGGTGACGACGACGCGAACCTCTTGGTCAACGGGGTCGTCGGCGTTCCCGGGGGCGTGGGGGAGGCGGCGCGGGAGGCGCGGGCCGCCGCGTTCGACCGATGGCTGGCCCGGCTGGTGCCCGAGCGGCCGGGGGTCGCCCTGGTGGCGGTCGGCGGGCTGGGGCGGCGGCAGTGCGCCCCGTACGGCGACCTCGACCTGGTGCTGCTGCACGCCGGCGTGCCCGGCATCGACGAGCTGGCGGCGTCGCTGTGGTACCCGATCTGGGACGCCGGGCTGCGACTGGACCACTCCGTCCGCACCCTCGCCGAGGCGCTCTCGGTGGCCCAGGACGACGTCAAGGTCGCCCTCGCCCTGCTCGACGCCCGCTTCCTCGCCGGTGACCGGGCGCTCGCCGACACCCTCACCCGGACCGCCACCGACCACTGGCGGCGTACCGCCGTCCGCCAGCTGCCCGCCCTGCGGGAGATCACCGGCGCCCGCTGGCGCACCCACGGCGAGCTGGCCTTCCTGCTCGAGGGCGACCTCAAGGAGGCCGCCGGCGGGCTGCGCGACGTGGGCATCCTGCGGGCCATCGCCACCGCCGGCGTCACCGACGCGCTGCGACCCGCCGTCCGCGCCGCCCACCGGCGCCTGCTCGACACCCGCGACGCGCTGCACCGGCAGGTCGGCCGCCGGGTCGACCGGCTGGTCGCCCAGGAACGCGCCGGGGTGGCCGCGCTGCTCGGCCTGCGGCAACCGGGGGAGCCCGACCGCACGCCGCGACCGCCGGCCGGCGACGACGGCGACGCCGACGCGCTGCACGTCGACCACGGCGACGGCGACGCGCTGCTGCGCCGGGTCGCCGGTGACGCCCGCACGGTCAGCCACGCCCTCGACGACGCCTGGCGCGCCGCCGACCGGCTGCGCTCCGGCCGCCGCCGGGGCGCCGACGGCCGCCCGCAGCGCCGCCCGGTCGCCCGGGACGTCGTCGAGCACGACGGTGAGCTGGTGCTCGCCCGCACCGCCATCGGCGCCCGCCCCGACCCGAGCCTGTCGCTGCGGGTGGCCGCCGCGGCGGCCACCACCCGGCTGCCGATCGCCCGGGCCACCTGCGAGTGGCTCGCCGCCTACTGCCCGCCGCTGCCCGCGCCCTGGCCGCCGGCCGCCCGCGCCGCGCTGGTCACCCTCCTCGGCGCCGGTCCCGGCCTGGTGCCCGCGTGGGAGACCTGCGACCGGTACGGGCTGATCGACGGCTGGCTGCCCGAGTGGACCCGGCTGCGCAGCCTGCCCCAGCACAACCCGGTGCACCGGTTCACCCTCGACCGGCACCTGGTGCAGACCGCGTACGAGGCGAGCCGGCACACCCGCGACGTGGACCGCCCCGACCTGCTGCTGCTCGGCGCGTTCCTGCACGACATCGGCAAGGGGCTGCCCGGCGGAGGTGCCGCCGGGCGGGCCGGCCGGCACGAGCCCGCCGGCACCTCCGCGGACCACAGCACCGTCGGCGCGCCGCTGGCCGAGGCGATGGCCACCCGGATCGGCCTGCCCGCCCCCGAGGCGGCGCTGATCGGCACGCTGGTGCGGCTGCACCTGCTCCTGCCCGACGTGGCCACCCGCCGCGACCTCGCCGACCCGGTGACCATCGCCGGCGTGGCCGAGCGGGTCGGCGACACCGCCACCCTGGACCTGCTGCACGCCCTGGTCCGGGCCGACGCGGCGGCGACCGGGCCGGCCGCCTGGTCGGACTGGAAGGGGCGGCTCGTCGCCGAACTGGTCGCCCGGGTGCGTACCGCGCTGGACACCGGGGCCCTGCCCGCGCCCCCCGCCCCGGACCCGGCGCTGGTGGCGGGGCCGCTGCCGGTCGTACACCTGACCGGGGACCGGGTGTCGGTGGCCGCGGCGGACCGGCGTGGCCTGCTCGCGACGGTCGCCGGGTGTCTGGCCCTGCACCGGCTGGAGGTGCTCTCCGCGGATGCCGCTACGGTCGACGGCCGGGCCCTGGTCCAGTGTCGGGTGCAGCCGCGCTACGGGCTCGCGCCCGACCCGATCGCGCTCGGCGCCGACCTGCGCCGCGCCGTCAACGGCGACGTCTCGGTGACCCAGCGGCTGCGCGGCCGGGCCCTCGCCGCGCGCGGGGAGGGCGCCGCCCCGAGGGTGGTGTGGCACCGTGAGGCGGCCACCGACGCGGTGCTGCTGGAGCTGCGCGCCGCCGACGCGGCCGGGCTGCTGTACCGGGTCACCTGCGCCCTCGACGAGGCCGGCGCGCAGGTCCGGGCGGCCCGGATCTCCACCCTCGGCGCCGACGTGGTGGACGCCTTCTACCTCGTCGGCGGCTGGCCCGGCGACGCCGAACGGACCCGCCTGGAAGCGGCCGTCCTCGCCGCCGTGTAGGGGCCCCTTCCGGGCACCCGGCCTACGTCCGGCGACGTAGGGGAAGGGTCGCCTGCGGGGCGACGCGCAGCGGGCCGGCGGGCGGCACGCTCAGGGCATGAACCTGCCAGTGCAGACCCAAGGGCTCACCAAACGGTACGGCGGGCTGACCGCCGTGCGGGACCTCGACCTGGCCGTCCGGGCCGGCGAGGTGTACGGCTTCCTCGGCCCGAACGGCGCCGGCAAGACCACCACCCTGCGCATGCTCCTGGGGCTGGTCCGCCCCACCGCCGGCACGGTACGGCTGCTCGGCCGGCCACCCGCCGCCGGAGGGCTCGGCGGGGTCGGCGCGCTGATCGAGGGACCGGCCTTCTACCCCTACCTCTCCGGCCGGGACAACCTGCGGGTGCTGGCCCGCTACGCCGGCGTCGGTCCGGAGCGGGTGGCCCTGGTGCTGGACCTGGTCGATCTGACCGACCGGGCCGGCGACCGGTACGCCGGCTACTCGTTGGGCATGAAGCAGCGCCTCGGCGTGGCCGCCGCCCTGCTCAAGGACCCCCGCCTGCTGATCCTGGACGAGCCGACCAACGGCCTCGACCCGGCCGGCATGGCGGACATGCGCACGCTGCTCCGTCGGCTCGGCGCCGGCGGCTGCACCGTCCTGGTCTCAAGCCACCTGCTCGGCGAGGTCGAGCAGGTCTGCGACCGGGTCGGAGTGATCTCCCGGGGGCGGCTGATCGCCGAGGGGAGCGTCGCCGAGCTGCGCGGGGCCACCGGCCTGCGGGTGCTCGCCGAGCCGCTCGACACGGCCGCCGCCCGGGCCGGGGAGCTGGTCGGGGCGGAGCGGGTACGGGTGGTCGACGGCGGGCTGGAGCTGACCGTGGAGCCGGAGCGGGCCGCCTGGCTCAACGCGGAGCTGGTCGGCGCCGGCGTGGCGGTCCGCGAGCTGCGACCCCGCGAGCGGGACCTGGAGCAGGTGTTCTTCGACCTCATCGAGAAGGGAACGGCCGATGTCGCGTAGCTTCCGGGCCGAACTGGCCAAACTCGTCCGAAGGCCGGCGTCCTGGCTGCTGCTGGCCATCACGCTGGTGCTCTCTCTGATCTTCACCTACGTCTTCCCGTACGCGAGCATCGCCGGCGGGACCGCCGGTCCGAACACCGACCGGACCCTGCCGATGCTGCTCCCGGACCACCTGGTCGGGAACTCGCTCGGCGGTCTGCCGGTCTTCCTCGGCGCGATCATGCTGATCCTCGGCGTGCTCACCGTCGGCGGCGAGTACGGCTGGGGCACCTGGAAGACCGTCCTGTCCCAGGGCCCCTCCCGGCAGGAGGTGTACGCCGGCAAGCTGCTCGCCCTGGCCGCCGCCGCGTTGGTCGTGGTGCTCTCCGTCTTCGCCGTCGGCGCGGTGGCAGCCGCGCTGATCGCCGTCGCCGAGTCGCAGCCGGCGTCCTGGCCCGGCGCGGGGGACCTGCTCACCGGGATCGGCGCGGGGTGGCTGATCGCGACGATGTGGGCGATGCTCGGTGCCGTGCTCGCCGTCGCGCTGCGCGCGGTCGCCCTGCCCGTCGGGCTGGGCCTGGTGTGGCTGCTCGCGGTGCAGAACCTGCTCGCCGCGATCGCCGCGCCCCTGCTGGACTGGGTGGCGCAGATGCAGAAGGGCCTGCCCGGCCCGAACGCGGGTTCGCTGGCTGCGGCGCTCGGCGCGGCCGGGGACACCCCCGGTGTCGCGACGGTCGTCGGCGGCGGGCAGGCGGCCCTCGTCGTCGCGGCCTACCTGGTCGCCTTCGCGGCCCTGGGCGGGCTGCTGCTGCAGCGCCGGGACATCGACTAGGCGGGCGGGGAGGGGACGGGTGGACCGGAACCGCGGTACCGGGTGGGGCGACGGGCTCCTGGACGCCGTGGTCGCCCTGGTGCTGCTCGGCATCGGACTGGTCGGCACCGGAGCGGCCGGCGCCGAGCAGGGGGTCGGCACCGGGGCGGCGACGTACCCGTTGGTGGTGGTGGCCGCGCTGGCGCTGGCGGTGCGCCGGCGCTGGCCGCTGGCGACCCTCGCCGTGACCACCGCGGCCAGCACGGCGTATCTGGTGCTCGGGTACCCGTACGGGCCGATCCTGCTGTCGCTCTTCGTGGCGGTCTACACGGTCGCCGCGTACCTGCCGCTGCGGAGCGCGGTGGTGGCCGGCGGGGTGGCCCTCGCCGCGCTGCTGGTGCACGTGCTGGTCGGGGTACGCCCGCCCGGGGTGCTCGGCGCCATGCCGGCCGCCGCCTGGGTGGTGGTCCCGTTCGCGGTCGGCACCACGGTCCGGCTCGCCCGGGAGGCCGCGGCCCGCGGCCGGGTCGACGAGGCCCGCCGGCTGGCCGACGCCGAGCGGCTGCGGGTGGCCCGGGAGGTGCACGACGTGGTCGGGCACGGCCTCGCCGCGATCCACCTGCAGGCGGAGGTCGCCCTGCACCTGCTGGCGAGGAAGCCCGAGCAGGCCGAGGCGGCGCTGACCGCCATCAGCCGCACCAGCAAGGAGGCGCTGGACGAGCTGCGGGTGACGCTCACCGTGGTCCGGCGGGACGAGGCGGTCGACGAGCGGGCGCCGACGCCGGGGCTGGCCCAGCTGCCCCAGCTGCGCGACCGACTGGCCGGCGCGGGGGTGCCCGTCACCGTGGAGGTCACCGGGGAGCCCCGGGTCCTGCCGGTCGCCGTCGACCTGGCCGCGTACCGGGTGGTGCAGGAGTCGTTGACCAACGTGCTGCGGCACGCCGGACCGGCCACCGCCGCGGTCCGGCTGCACCACGCGCCGACCGGCGTGGAGGTGGAGGTGACCGACACCGGCCGGGGGGCCGTGAGCGGCCCGGGAGGCGGTCTCGGCCTGGCCGGCATGCGGGAACGGGTGACCGCGTTGGGCGGCACGTTCAGCGCCGGCCCCGGACCCGGCGGCGGGTTCCGGGTGGCGGCGACCCTGCCCGTGGAGGAGGCTCAGTGATCACCGTGGTGCTCGCCGACGACCAGGCCCTGGTCCGGATCGGGCTGCGCGCCCTCGTCGAGAGCGAGGACGACCTGGCCGTGGTGGGGGAGGCCGCCGACGGGCTCGACGCGGTCGCGCTGACCCGGCGGGAACGCCCCGACGTGGTGCTGATGGACGTCCGGATGCCCGGCGTCGACGGCATCGAGGCGACCCGCCGGATCGTCGCCGACCCGGACCTGGCCGGCACCCGGGTGGTCGTGCTGACCACCTTCGAACTGGACGAGTACGTCTTCGACGCACTCCGGTACGGCGCCAGCGGCTTCCTTACCAAGGACACCCGGCCGGCCGAGCTGCTGCGGGCGATCCGGCTGGTCGCCGAGGGGGAGGCGCTGCTGTCGCCGTCGGTGACTCGGCGCGTGGTCCGGGAGTTCGCCACCCGGCCGGCCCGGGTGCCTCGACCCCACCCCCGTCTCGGCGCGCTCACCGACCGGGAGCGGGAGGTGGTGGCGCTGGTCGGGGAGGGGCTGAGCAACGCCGAGATCGCCGACCGGCTGGTGGTCAGCCCGGCCACCGCGCGTACCCACGTGAGCCGCTCCATGGTCAAGCTGGGCGCGCGGGACCGGGCCCAGCTGGTGGTCTTCGCCTACCAGTCGGGGCTGGTCTCGTGACTGCCCGGCGGCGGTGGCCGGTCCGGGTGGCCCTCTTCGGACGTCCGGTGGTGGGGCCCGTGACGCTGCTGCGGGCGGAGATCCCGGGCGGCCGGCGGTCCTGAGCGGGACGGGCGGCTCGACGGCGGCGTCGGGCCCGGGCCGGCTCGGAGCGGGGGTACGGACGGCGGGCTACCCTAGCGGTGGTCGGATCTGTTCGCCCGGCCGCCTGTGCCCGCCGGAACACTGACAAACGGGATGTTCGTGTGTTTGACACCTTGAGTGACCGCCTGTCCGGGATCTTCACCAAGCTCCGCGGCAAGGGGCGGCTCACCGACGCCGACATCGACGCCACCGCGCGCGAGATCCGCATGGCGTTGCTGGAGGCGGACGTCGCGCTGCCCGTGGTCAAGGGCTTCATCGCCAACCTCAAGGAGCGGGCCCGCGGCGCGGAGGTCTCCGAGGCGCTCAACCCGGCCCAGCAGATCATCAAGATCGTCAACGACGAGCTGGTCAACGTGCTCGGCGGCGAGGGGCGGCGGCTCCAGTTCGCCAAGCAGGCGCCGACCGTGATCATGCTGGCCGGCCTCCAGGGTTCCGGTAAGACCACCCTCGCCGGCAAGCTGGCCCGCTGGCTCAAGGCCCAGGGCCACCAGCCGCTGCTGGTCGCCGCCGACCTCCAGCGCCCCAACGCCGTCGGGCAGCTCCAGGTGCTCGGTGGCCGCGCCGGCGTCGAGGTGTACGCCCCGGAGCCCGGCAACGGCACGGGCGACCCGGTGCAGGTCGCGCGCGACTCCATCGAGCACGCCCGGCGCGCCGCCCGGGACATCGTCATCGTCGACACCGCCGGCCGGCTGGGCATCGACGCCGAGATGATGCAGCAGGCCGCCGACATCCGCGACGCGGTCGACCCGGACGAGGTCATCTTCGTCATCGACGCGATGGTCGGCCAGGACGCGGTCCGCACCGCGGAGGCGTTCCGCGACGGCGTCGGCATCACCGGTGTGGTCCTCTCCAAGCTCGACGGCGACGCCCGCGGTGGCGCCGCGCTGTCGGTCCGGGAGGTCACCGGCCAGCCGATCCTCTTCGCCTCCACCGGCGAGAAGCTGGAGGACTTCGACGTCTTCCACCCCGACCGGATGGCCAGCCGGATCCTCGGCATGGGCGACGTCCTCACTCTGATCGAGCAGGCCGAGGCGGCCTTCGACTCCGATCAGAAGGAGAAGATGACCGCCAAGCTGATGGGCGGCGAGCAGTTCACCCTGGAGGACTTCCTCGACCAGCTCATCGCGGTCCGGCGGATGGGCCCGATCGCCAACGTGCTGGCCATGATGCCGGGCATGGGGCAGATGAAGGACCAGCTCGCCGAGCTGGACGACAAGCACTTCGACCGGGTCACCGCGATCATCCGGTCGATGACCCCGGCCGAGCGCACCAACCCGAAGATCATCAACGGCTCCCGCCGGGCCCGGATCGCCAACGGCTCCGGGGTCACCGTGATGGACGTCAACCAGCTGCTCAACCGCTTCACCGACGCGCAGAAGATGATGAAGCAGATGGGCGGCATGATGGGCCTGCCCGGTGCCGGGCGGCGCAAGGCCACCAAGTCGCCGAAGAACAAGCGCAAGGGCACCAAGGGCGGCGGCCGGCCGCGTACCGGGGCGGGCGCCGGGATGCCGGGCGGCTTCCCCGGCGGCATGCCGCAGCTCCCGCCAGGCATGGACCCGGGCGACCTGGCCGGCGGCCAGGGTCTGCCGCCGGGCTTCAAGCTCCCGAAGATCGACTTCAACAAGCTGGGCAAGGGCGACCAGCGGCCCCGCTGACCGCCCCTCAGCCACGCCGTTTGCGGCCAGTCGCGGTGTCCCCGCTGGTGGATGCCCCGACATGCCGCAAACGGTGAGCGTCCGGCCCTCCCGCGCGGCGGGAGGAATGATCCGGTAGGACTGTGCACATGGCTCTGCATGTGCGCGGTGTGCTCCTGCCCGACGACGAGGTCCGGGACCTGTGGCTGGTCGGCGACCGGGTCACCTTCGACCCGGTGCCCGGCGCCGAGACCGTCGTCGACGGCGGGTTCGTCCTGCCCGGCCTGACCGACGCGCACTGCCACATCGGCATCGCCCGGGGCGGCGCCCCGATCACCTCCCTGGACCAGGCCCGCGAGCTGGCCCGGACCGACCGGGACGCCGGGGTCCTCGCCATCCGCGACGCCGGCTCCCCGTACCCCTATCCCGAGCTGGACGACGAGCCGGACCTGCCCCGGCTCGCCCGCGCCGGGCGGCACGTCGCCCCGCCGAAGCGCTACCTGCGCGACATCGGCGTCGAGGTCGGGCCGGCGGAGGTCGCCGCCACCGTGGCCGAGCAGGCGGCGGCCGGCAACGGCTGGGTCAAGCTGGTCGGGGACTGGATCGACCGCGGCGTGGGCGACCTCGCGCCGGCCTGGGACGCCGACACCATGACGGCGGCCGTGGCCGCCGCGCACGCCGCCGGGGTACGCGCCGCGGTGCACACCTTCAGCGAGTCCGCCGTGGAGATCATGGTGCGGGCCGGGGTGGACTCGGTGGAGCACGGCACCGGCCTCAGCCTCGACCTGGTCGACCTGATGGCCCGGCAGGGGACCGCGCTGGTCCCCACGATGATCAACATCCGGACGTTCGGTGGGATCGCCGAGCAGGCGCGGGCGAAGTTCCCCGGCTACGCCGACCACATGCTCGCCCTCCGCGACCGCTTCCCCGAGGTGGTCCGGGCGGCGTACGAGGCGGGGGTGCCGATCTACGTCGGCACCGACGCCGGGGGCGGCATCGACCACGGGCTGGCCGCCGAGGAGATGCTGCTGCTGCACGAGCAGGCCGGCATGTCGGCGGTGGACGTCCTCGCCGCCGCCTCCTGGGGCGCCCGGGACTGGCTCGGCTTCCCCGGCCTGGTCGAGGGCGGTCTCGCCGACCTCACCGTGTACCCGGAGGACCCCCGCGCCGACCTGCGCGTGGTCCGCACCCCCTCCCGCATCGTCCTGCGCGGCCGCGTGCTCCGCTGACCCCGCCCCGCGCGGCCCGACGTGCCTCGCGGCCCGACGTGCCTCGCGGCCCGGGGTGCCCTGCGGCCGCAAGATCGCGCTCGATCCTGGATGTAGTGGCCTGCGTCGCGTCTGGATGCCACTACATCCAGGAAGTAGCACGATCTTGGCGTGCGGCGTGCGGCGTGCGGCGTGGGGCGTGTGAGGCGTGGTCAGCGGGCCGGGGTGGTGGCCTGGAGGAAGAGGTGCAGGGCCAGGTCCGCGAGGGCGCGGGCGGTCTGGTCGACCGGGGCCTGGGGGAGCACGATGTGGCTCACCACCAGGCGGACTATGGAGTCCGCCGCGAACGCCAGGGCGACCGGGTCGGTGCCGGGAAGGATGCCGTCGGCCCATTCCAGCAGCGCGCCGGAGGCCTCGGTCAGGACCAGGTCGGCGCGGGTGGTCAGGTACGGCAGCAGCTCGTCCGAGCCGCCCCGGGCGCTGGTCAGGATCGCCTTGATCAGCGGGTTGTCCGCCGCCGCGGTGAGGGTGTGCCGGATGGCCGCGTACGCCCCGGCGCGGACGTCGGCGCCGTGCTCGCCCAGCGCCGCGCGTACGTCGCCGACGAACCGGTCCACCTCGCGGCGGGCGAGGGCCTCGGCCAGCCCGGCCTTGCTGCCGAACTCGTTGTAGACGGTCTGCCGGCTCACCCCGGCGGCGGTGGCCACCGCGCCCATCCGTACGCCGTCCCAGCCGCGTGCGACGGTCAGCGCTCGGGCGGCGTCGACGATGCCGTCCCGCACCGGACTGCTGTCCCTGTGCTCAACCATGGTGGTCGAAGTCTAGGTCGGTGGCACCACCGCCCTGCCACCAGCCGGGCGCCGGTTGTGCTCCGGCGGCGGGTCCCTCCGTACCCGGATCGAGGGTCGCCATGACGGCGGATGCTCGGAATGCCGCGCCCGATCGCGCTGTCCCCACCGGCGGCGCATAGGATGTGCGGTCATGGCACGCGTGCTCACTCCCCGTGCGGAGGACTTCCCCCGCTGGTACCAGGACCTGATCGCCAAGGCGAAGCTGGCCGACAACGGCCCGGTCCGCGGCACCATGGTCATCCGACCGGCCGGCTACGCCATCTGGGAGCGGATGCAGGCCGAGATGGACGCCCGGATCAAGGCGGCCGGGGCGGAGAACGCGTACTTCCCGCTCTTCATCCCGGAGAGCTACCTCAAGCGCGAGGCCGAGCACGTCGAAGGCTTCTCGCCGGAGCTCGCCGTCGTCACGCACGGTGGTGGCAAGCAGCTCGCCGAGCCGGTGGTGGTGCGTCCCACCAGCGAGACGGTGATCGGCGAGTTCATGGCCAAGTGGATCGACTCGTACCGGGACCTGCCGCTGCTGCTCAACCAGTGGGCCAACGTGGTCCGCTGGGAGCTGCGCCCGCGGATCTTCCTGCGGACCAGCGAGTTCCTCTGGCAGGAGGGGCACACCGCGCACGCCACCCGCGAGGACGCGCGGGCCTACGCCCGGCGGATCCTGCACGAGGCGTACGAGGACTTGATGGTCAACGTGCTCGGCATCCCGGTGGTGGTCGGTCTGAAGACCGCCCGGGAGCGCTTCGCCGGCGCGACCGCCACCTACACCTGCGAAGGCATGATGGGCGACGGCAAGGCGCTCCAGCTGGGCACCAGCCACGAGCTGGGGCAGAACTTCGCCAAGGCGTTCGACATCAGCTACTCCTCCGCCGAGGGCGGGCGGGAGCACGCCTGGACGACCTCCTGGGGCACCTCGACCCGGATGCTCGGCGGCCTGATCATGGCCCACGGCGACGACAACGGGCTGCGGGTGCCGCCGCGGGTGGCGCCGGTCCAGGCGTACGTGATGATCGTCAAGGACGGCGAGGGCGTCGGCGAGGCGGCGGCCAAGCTCCGCGACGGCCTGCGCGACGCCGGTGTCCGGGTCGCGCTCGACGACCGGACCGACACCGCGTTCGGCCGCCGGGCCGTCGACGCCGAGCTGCGCGGCTATCCGGTACGCGTCGAGGTCGGCCCGCGCGACCTGGCCGCCGGCAACGCGGTGGTGGTCCGGCGGACGGACGGCTCGAAGTCCCCCACCCCGGTGGCGGACGTGGTCGGCGCGGTGCTGGCCGCGCTGGAGACCGACCAGCAGGCCCTGCACGACCAGGCCCTGGCGCACCGGCAGTCCCGCACGGTCGAGGTGTCGACCCTGGCCGAGGCGATCGAGGCGGCGGCGACCGGCTGGGCCCGGGTGCCGTGGTCGGCGGTCGGCGTCCAGGGCGAGGCGGAGGCGAACGGCCAGGGCGTCACCGTGCGCTGCCTGCTCCGCGCCGACGGCTCCGTGCCGGACTCCGAGGACGAGCCCGACCTGGTCGCCATCCTCGCCCGCGCCTACTGACGCGGGGAAGGGCCCTTCCTGCCACCTCCGGTGGGGGAGGGCCCGTTGACAGGCGGGGGTGGTGAGGTGCGCTTCGAACCGGGTCGGTTGATCATGCACCGGAACGTGCGGCACGGCCGGATCGGCTGGGTCCGCCCGGGTCGGGTGGTCAGCGACGACGAGCGTGGGCTGCTGATCTGGATCGCCCGGGACTCGCCGGTGGCGCACGAGGTCACCGAGGCCGGGTTGGGCATGCGGGCGATGCCGTTCGCCGAGTGGATCACCTCGTCGTACCGGCTGGCCCGGGGCCGGTGGAACGGTCCGCCGCTGCTGAAGTTCCTGCCCACCGGCGCGGCCCACTCGGTCTGGTGGTTCCGCGACGCGGAGGGTCGCTTCGTGAACTGGTACGTCAACCTGGAGGAGCCGGGCGTCCGGTGGGACGACGGCCCGGTGGCCGGGGTGGACGTGGTGGACCAGGACCTCGACGTGGTCGTCCACCCGGACCTGAGCTGGCAGTGGAAGGACGAGGAGGAGTTCGCCGAGCGGCTGGCCTTCCCCGACGACTACTGGGTGACCGACGCCGCGGCGGTACGCGCCGAGGGGGAGCGGGTGATCGGCCTGGCCGAGGCGGGGAAGTTCCCGTTCGACGGCACCTGGTGCGACTTCGCCCCGCCGCCGGACTGGCAGGTCCCGGACGGCCTCCCCGCCGGCTGGGACCGTCCGCCGGTCCGCTGAGCCCGCACCCGGCCGCCTCCCCGTCGACCGGAGAAGCGAGTGACGTCCGTCACGTGGGGACGCCGCGCGGGGCGGCGTGACCGTCCGGTGTGAGAGATCGGTGGGCCATCTGGCAGAATGGTTGGCTGGTATCCGGCGTGTGTCCGGCGCCCTCTAACCCGGGCACGTCGCCAGTCCACCGAGCAGTCTCCGGCACAACCCCACTGTGCCGGTCGGCGCTCACCCGTGCACCGCCCGTACCGGGCCGGTGAGATCGCAACAGGAGCGAAACAACTGTGGCCGTAAAGATCCGGCTCCTGCGGATGGGCAAGATCCGCAACCCGCAGTACCGCATCGTCGTCGCCGACTCGCGCACCAAGCGTGACGGTCGCGCGATCGAGTTCGTGGGCGTGTACCAGCCGAAGGAGGACCCTTCGGTGATCGAGGTCAAGTCGGAGCGGGTCCAGTACTGGCTCTCCGTCGGCGCGCAGCCGAGCGAGGCGGTGCAGCGTCTGCTGGAGCTGACCGGCGACTGGCAGAAGTACAAGGGCCTGCCGGCCCCGCCGCCGCTGAAGGTCGCCCCCGAGCGGGCCGACCGCAAGGCGGCGTACGAGGCCGAGGCGAAGGCCGCCGCCGGCCTGGCCCCGGAGACCCCGGCCAAGCCGGCCAAGAAGGCCGCCAAGGCCGAGACCGAGGCGCCGAAGACCGAGGCTCCGGCCGAGGCCCCGGCCGCTGCTGCCGACGCCGGTGAGCAGGCCTGACATGCCACTGCGTCCCGCGCTGGAGCACCTGGTCAAGGGCATCGTCGACCACCCGGACGACGTCCGGGTCCGGATGGTCGATTCCCGTCGGGGCAAGCGGCTCGAGGTCCGCGTGCACCCCGAGGACCTCGGCACGGTGATCGGGCGGTCCGGCCGGACCGCCAAGGCGCTGCGCCAGGTGATCGGCTCCATCGGTGGACGCGGCGTACGCGTCGACATCGTCGACTCGTACTGATGCTGCTCATCGTCGGCAGGATCGGCAAACCGCACGGGATCCGCGGTGAGGTCACCGTGGAGGTGCGGACCGACGAGCCCGAGGCGCGGTTCGCCCCCGGCACGGTCCTAGGGACCGAGCCGGGGGCGACGCCCCCCGCCAACCCGGCCGCCGGTCCGGGCGTGCCCTTCCGCGTCCCCGAGGAACTGGTGATCGAGTCCGCCCGCTGGCACCAGGGGCGGATGCTGGTGGCCTTCGAGGGCATCCTGGAGCGGGACGTCGCCGAGGCGCTGCGCGGCACCCTGCTCACGGTGGACAGCGCCGACGTGGCACCGCCGGAGGACCCGGAGGAGTTCCACGACCACCAGCTGGTCGGGCTGGCCGTGGTCACCCCCTCCGGCGAGCGGCTGGGCGAGGTGGCCCGGATCGACCACGCGCCCTCGTCGGACCTGCTGGTGCTGCGCCGCCCCGAGGGGCGTACTGCGCTGATCCCCTTCGTCAAGGCGATCGTTCCCGAGGTGGACCTCGCCGGCGGTCGCGTCGTGGTCGACCCACCGGCCGGTCTGCTCGACCTCTGACCCGGAGCGACCCCCTCATGCGCGTCGACATCGTGTCGATCTTCCCCGAGTACTTCGTCCCGCTCGACCTGTCGCTGATCGGTCGGGCCCGGGAGAACGGGACGATCCGGCTGGCCGTACACGATCTGCGGAGCTGGACCCACGACGTGCACCGCACGGTCGACGACACGCCCTACGGCGGCGGACCCGGCATGGTGATGCGGCCGGAGCCGTGGGGCGAGGCGCTCGACGCCCTCGCCCCCGACGAGTTGAGCCCGGACGGCCACACCCTGCCCCGGCTGCTGGTCCCCTCGCCGGCCGGCGTCCCCTTCACCCAGGCGATGGCGTACGAGTTGGCCGCGGAGTCGCACCTGCTCTTCGCCTGCGGCCGCTACGAGGGCATCGACCAGCGGGTGCTGGACCACGCCGCGACCCGGATGCGGGTCACCGAGGTCTCCCTCGGTGACTACGTGCTCTTCGGCGGCGAGGTCGCGGTGCTGGTGATCCTGGAGGCGGTCACCCGGCTGCTGCCCGGGGTGCTCGGCAACGCCGGCTCGCTGGACGAGGAGTCGCACGCGCACGGCCTGCTGGAGGCCCCGATGTACACCAAGCCGGCGAACTGGCGCGGGCACGAGGTGCCGGAGGTGCTCCGCTCCGGTGACCACGGCCGGATCGCGCGGTGGCGCCGGGACGAGGCGCTGGCCCGCACCGCCGGCCGCCGGCCGGACATGATCGCCGCGCTGCCCCCGGAGAGCCTGGACAAACGGGACGTCGCCGCGTTGGGCCGGGCCGGATTTCAGCTGCCGCCGGGGGATGTGGCAAAGTAGAGGGGTTGCCGCATCCGCCCGCGCCCGCGGGTGGCTGCGAGGATCCCCGACCGGGGGTCGGCCCGCCGACCACCATCCGGGGATCAGAATCACCCATCCGCGCACCGATTGACGGTGCGCCGTGAGCCTCACGAGGACGCAGCGATGAACATCCTGGACGCCCTTGACGCCCAGTCGAAGCGGACCGACCTTCCCGACTTCCGTGCCGGTGACACCGTCAAGGTGCACGCGCGGGTCGTCGAGGGCAACCGGTCCCGTGTCCAGATCTTCCAGGGCGTCGTCATCCGCCGCCAGGGTGACGGTCTGCGCGAGACCTTCTCGGTCCGCAAGGTCAGCTTCGGTGTCGGCGTCGAGCGGACCTACCCGCTCAACGGCCCGGGCATCGACCGCATCGAGGTCGTGACCCGCGGTGACGTGCGTCGCGCCAAGCTCTACTACCTGCGTGAGCTGCGCGGCAAGAAGGCCAAGATCAAGGAGAAGCGGGAGAAGCAGCCCAGCTGACTTCCCGCTCGCCACGCCGCCTGAGCTGCGCGGATGTCGTATCGACCGGATCGCATTACCCTGGTCGTTACGGGCGCAGCAGGGCAGCGACGCCGCGACGGCAGTCGACGGCGATGCGAATGTCCACTACCGCCCGTGGAGCCTCGACGAGGCTCCCGGGCGGTAGTGTCGTTTCTGCGGACCGGGGAGTGGCGTGGTGCAGGTGCTTGACGAGGACGGCACAGTCGATCCGTGGCGTCGTCGGGTCCGGCGTGGCCGTCGGCAGATGCCCCTCTGGCAGGAGCTGCCGCTGCTCCTCGTCGTCGCCTTCTGTCTCGCGGTGCTGATCCGCACCTTCCTGCTCCAGGCCTTCTTCATCCCCTCCGGCTCGATGGAGGACACCCTCCTCATCGGCGACCGGGTGCTGGTCAACAAGGTCGTCTACGACGTGCGGGACCCGGTGCGCGGTGAGGTGGTGGTCTTCCGGGGCACCGACCGGTGGGTCGCCCAGGAGAGCCCGGCGCCGCCGGCCGGCATCGTCGGCCGGACGAGCCGGACCCTGGGAGACCTGGTCGGGGTCAGCCGGCCCGGCGAGAAGGACTTCATCAAGCGGGTGATCGGGGTCCCCGGTGACCGGGTCAGGTGCTGCGACGACCAGGGGCGCGTCCTGGTCAACGGCATCCCCCTGGACGAGCCGTACGTGGTCCGCGACTCGCCGCTGGAGGTGCCACCGAACCCGAAGGAGTGCCGGTCCCGGCGCTTCGAGGAGGTGGTCGTGCCGTCCGGCCAGATCTTCGTGATGGGCGACCACCGGCTGGTCTCGCAGGACGCCCGCTGCCAGGGCCCGGTGCCGATCGACAACGTGGTCGGGCGGGCCTTCATGGTGGTGTGGCCCTCCTCGCGGTGGGCCCCGCTGTCGGTCCCGGAGACCTTCGCCCAGCTCTCCCGTCCCGCCGTGGCCTCCGCCACCCCGTCAGCCCCGCCCGCGCCCGCCCCGGTGGGCGGTGTCGCCCTCGTCCTGCCGGTCACGACGCTGATCACCGTTGTCGCGCGTTCCGGACGGTCGGTCCGGGCCCGGCAACGTAGGCTCCTCCCGTGATTGACGAGCAGACCGACAAGCCGCGCAGCTCCTTCTGGAAGGAACTGCCGATCCTCCTCGGCGTGGCGATCCTGGTGGCGGTGCTGGTTCGCGCCTTCGTGCTGCAGACCTTCTTCATCCCGTCCCCGTCGATGGAGAACACCCTCATGATCGACGATCGGGTGCTGGTCAACAAGCTGGTGTACGACTTCCGCTCGCCGCACCGCGGCGAGGTGGTGGTGTTCAAGGCGCCGACCGAGTGGAGCGGCAACCCGGACGGCGAGGACTTCATCAAGCGGGTGATCGGTGTCGGCGGCGACCACGTGGTCTGCTGCGACGCGGACCGGCTGGTGATCAACGGCAAGCCGCTCGACGAGCCGTACCTCTTCTCCGCGGACGGCCAGCGGGACAAGCCGGCCGACCAGGAGTTCGACATCACCGTGCCGCCCGGACGCCTCTGGGTGATGGGTGACCACCGCTCCGCCTCCGGCGACTCGCTGGAGCACTGGCAGCAGTCCGGCCGCGACATCGACAACGCCACCATCCCCGAGGACCAGGTGGTGGGGCGGGCCTTCACCGTCTTCTGGCCGGTCGACCGGGCCACCTGGCTCAGCGTCCCGGAGCAGTTCGACGACATCCCCAACCCGTGACGTACGAGGGCGGCCCGGGCGTGGTCGTTCGTCGCCCCCGTCTGGCAGGCTGGGGCGGTGACCGTCTACACCCCTCGCCGTGCGGCCCGCGTGCTGCTCGTCGACGCGGCCGGCCGGGTGCTGCTCTTCGACGGCACCGACCCGGCCCGCCCCGACCACCGGTACTGGCTCACCCCGGGTGGCGGCCTCGACCCGGGGGAGACCCCGGCCCAGGGCGCCGCCCGTGAACTGGCCGAGGAGACCGGGCTCCGGCTCGACCCGGCCGCGCTCGGCGAACCGGTCTGGTCCGAGACGATCGAGTTCACCTTCGACGGCGTGGGGTACCGGCAGGAACAGCAGTTCTTCCTGGTGCGGGTGCCCGCCTGGGAGGTGGACACCGCCGGCTTCACCGACCTCGAACGGGCCAGCGTCTCCGGTCACCGCTGGTGGTCGCCGGAGGAGTTGGCGGCCAGCGGCGACCGGTACTACCCGGCGGAGCTGCCCGCGGTGCTGACCCGGGCCCTCGCCGACGCCACCGCCGGGCAGGCGTCGTGCTGACGCCCCCGCGCACGGTGGTGCGCCGCGACGGTGGGCTGTACGCGCTGGAACGGGCCCTGCAACGGCGGGGCTTCCGGCACGTCGCCGGGGCCGACGAGGCCGGTCGGGGCGCCTGCGCAGGGCCGCTGGTCGCCGCCGCCGCCGTGCTGCCCGAGGGGCGGCGGGGCGAGATCGACGGGCTGGCCGACTCCAAGCTGCTCACCGCCGCCAGCCGGGAACGGGTGTACGCCGAGGTGGTCGACCGGGCGCTGGCGTACGCGGTGGTGGTCATCCCGGCCGAGGAGGTCGACGCCCGGGGGCTGCACGTGTGCAACCTGGCCGCGATGCGCCGGGCGCTGGCGTCGCTCACCACCCGGCCGGAGTACGTGCTGACCGACGGCTTCGGCGTGGACGGCCTGGACGTGCCGGGGCTGGCGGTGTGGAAGGGCGACCGGGTCGCCGCCTGCGTCGCCGCGGCGAGCGTGCTGGCCAAGGTCACCCGGGACCGGCTCATGGTGGAGCTGGACGGCCGGTATCCGGGCTACGGCTTCGCCGAGCACAAGGGGTACATCACCCCGGAGCACACCGAGGCGCTGCGCGAGCGGGGACCGTGCCTGGAACACCGCTTCTCGTACGTGAACGTGGCGGCCGTCTCGGGCCGGGAGGGCACCCCGCCCCGGTCCCGGCGACCGGTCGGCGGGCCCGCCTGGAAGCCGATGGAGCGCTCGGGCGCGTCAGGGGGTACCGTCGGCGTGGCGTTGGGCGAGCAGCCTCGACCTCCGGCGCCAGTGGGGGAAGATGTGGTCATGGAAGGCGGAGTGCGATGAGCGCGGAAGATCTCGAGAAGTACGAGACCGAGATGGAGCTGCAGCTCTACCGGGAGTACCGCGACATTGTCCGCCAGTTCTCCTACGTGGTGGAGACGGAACGCCGCTTCTACCTGGCCAACCAGGTCGACCTGCACGTGCGCAACTCCGACGGCGAGGTCTACTTCGAGGTCGAGATGCACGACGCCTGGGTGTGGGACATGTACCGTCCTGCCCGGTTCGTCAAGAACGTCCGGGTGATGACGTTCAAGGACGTCAACGTCGAGGAGTTGGAGAAGCCGGACATCTCGCTGCCCGCCGACTCCGGCTTCGGCGGCTGACCGACCACCCTTCCCGTCCCGGCGGCGCCCCCACCCGCCGGTGGGCCCTCGACCGCGCCCGGAGGTTCACTCCGCGAGCACCACGACCTCGACCCGCTGGACCAGGTTGTTGGCGAAGCCGCCCCGGTTCCACGGCTGCTCCACCGGCTGGGTACGCCCCGACGCGTCGGTGGCCCGGGCCCCCAGCACGTACCACCCCGGCTCCGCCGTCCACTCGTACCGCCAGCGCCGCCAGGACCAGTCCCCGCCGTCCGCGCGGTCCAGAGTGGCCGGCGCCCAGCTGGCCCCACCGTCGGTGGTCACCTCCACCGAGGTCACCGGGGCGTGCCCGGACCAGGCCCGACCGTCCACCGTGCACGCTCCGGGCCGCAGCACCCGGGTCCGCGTCATGAAGTCCGGGAACCCGGGCGGGCGGACCAGGGCGCGCGGCTCGATCCGGGTCACCGGCACGCCGGGGTCGTCGGCGTCCCGCTTCAGCCGGTAGGCCACCGCGTTCTGGTACCCGTCGAACGCCTCGGTGAGCACCGTGATGCTCCGCAGCCACTTGACGTGGGCCATGCCGTACCAGCCCGGGACGATCAGCCGCAGCGGCGCGCCGTGCTGCGGCAGCAGGGGAGCGCCGTTCATCTCGTACGCCAGCAGCACCTCCTCGCGGAGCGCGTCGGCGACCGGCAGGGCCCGCTGGTAGTCCTGCTCGACGCCGCGCTCGACGCCGTGGTCGGCGCCGGTGAAGACCACGTCCAGCGCGCCCGGGGAGATACCCGCCTCCCGCAGCAGGGGCGCCAATGGCGTGCCGGTCCACTCGGCGTTGCCCACCGCCTCCACCAGCCAGGGCTGGCTGACCGGGCGGGGGCGTAGCAGCGCCCGGCCGTTGCCGGCGCACTCCAGCGTCACCCGCCGGGTCACCCGGGGACGCGTGCGCAGATCGTCCAGCCCGAGGACCATCGGCACCCGGACCGCCCCGTCGACGGTCAGCGTGTGGGTGGCCGGGTCGGTGTCCGGGATGTCGTAGTGGATGAGCAGGTAGTGCAGGCCGGCCGGGGTGACGTCGTAGCGCAGCGCTTCCAGCGGAATGCCGTGGTTGCGGGCGGCCAGTTGGAGCTCCTCGGCACTGATCGCCTCGTCCGGCCCGGCGACCCGCGACGGCCGGCTCACCTCGTCCACGCTGGTCATGACGCCTCCCGGTCCCCGCCTCGTCGCGGTGGTCGACGGGGCCGGCACCGACCTGCCGGACCGCCGTGGTGACAGCCTAGACAGTGACGCTTAGCAGATCGCCTCCGATGGCGGGCGTTTTCCACAGGCGCCCCCGCTGTCCACAGCGGAGAGCGCGGCGCTGGTCCAGGGGCACCGGCCCCGGCACGCTCCGGGCATGCGCACAGCATCGCGACAGGTGACGGCCGGGTGCGCCGTCGCCCTCGTCCTGGCCCCGGCGGTGGCGGTCGCCCTCGGAAACGCTGCCGAACCGGCCGTCGCCGCCACGCCACCGGCGACGGCGGTCGGCGTCGGCGCAGCGCCCGGGCCGGTGCCGAGGTTCCGCTGGCCGCTCGACGGCACACCCCGCCCGGTGCGCGGCTTCGACCCGCCGCCGCACCCCTGGCTGCCCGGCCACCGGGGGGTCGACCTGGCCGCGACGGCGGGGGCCACCGTCCGCGCGGCCGGACCCGGGTCGGTGCTCTTCGCGGGCCTGGTCGCCGGCCGCCCGGTGGTCACCGTCGGGCACGCCGCGGGCCTGCGGACCACCTACGAGCCGGTCCGACCCGGGGTACGCGCCGGCGACCCGGTCGTCGCGGGCACCCCGCTCGGCGACCTGCTGGCCGGCCATCCCGGCTGTGCCGCGTCGGCCTGCCTGCACTGGGGGCTGCGGCAGGGCGTCGACTACCTCGACCCGCTGGCGCTGCTCGGAGCCGGGCCGGTCCGGCTCCTGCCGGTGGAGGACCCGCCTCCCGGCCTGGGCCCCGGTCGTTCCGCCGGGTCGGTCGCCTGCCGGTGCGGGCGGCGCGGGAGGCCGTCCGGGTCAGCGCTGGGCGAGCAGCGTCGGCAGCCGCACCGCCAGCCGTTCGTACTCGTCGGGGGTGTTGTAGACCTGGCCGCAGAGCCGCAGCCAGCCGCGCCCGTCCCAGCTCATCACGGCCACCTCGGCGGCGAGCCGCTCGGCGATCCGGGTCCGCAGCGCCCGGGCGGCGTCCAGGGTGGTGGCGACGCCCGGTGGCAGCGGGACGATCCGCATGGCGACCGTCGGTCCGCCCGGGTGCGGCAGGTCGGCCGGCGCCACCCCGAGCGCGTCCCCCACCACCCGCTGCCCGTACGCGGCCAGCGCCGCGTTGTGCGCCCGCACCCGGTCGGCGCCCAGGCTGCGCAGCGTGTACAGCCCGAGGGGGGCGCTCAGCCAGCCCGTGTAGTCGAGGGTGGCCTGCCACTCGACGTTGCCCGGGAAACCGGCCTCCTGCTCCCACGAGACCACCAGCGGTTCGATCCGGTCCCGCCACGGCGGGGCCACCACCAGCACGGCGGTGCCGCGCGGCGCGTACCCCCACTTGTGCAGGTTGCCCACCCAGAAGTCCGCGCCGATGGCGCCCACCTCGACCGGCAGCATGCCGGGTACGTGCGCGGCGTCCACCAGCACCGGCACGCCCCGCTCGTGGGCCAGCCCGACGATCGCCGCCACCGGGAAGAGCCGGGCGGTGGCCGAGGTGAGCTGGTCCACGACGAGCAGCCGGGTCCGGCCCGGGCGCAGGCCGGTACGGACGATCTCGACGACCTCCTCGTCGGTGGCGTCCAGCGGCACCCGCAGGGTGCGGGAGACCGCGCCGGTGCGGCGGCACTCCCGCGCGATGCCGAAGCCCACCGCGCCGTACCCGTGGTCGGTGCTGAGCACCTCGTCGCCGGGGCGCAGGCCGAGCGACTGGAGGACCACCGCCACCCCGGTGGTGGCGTTGCCGACCAGGGCGGTGCCGTCCGGGTCGGCGCCGAGGAACGTGGCCAGGTGCCGCCGCGTGTGGGTGATCCGGTCGGCCAGCCCCTGGGTGAAGAAGCGCAGCGGGTTGGCCTCCATCTCGTCGCGCAACCGCTGCTGGGCCCGCTGCACGCCGATCGGCACCGCGCCGAACGAGCCGTGGTTGAGATGGCTGACCGACGGGTCCAGCGAGAAGAGCAGTCGGGCCCCGGGAATCGGCTCGGGCGGCCGGGCGACGGTCACCCGGTGATCGTATCCGCTGATGGATCATCGGCTGCCGGTTCACGCACCTGCGCGGTCGGTCGGTCAGGCGCGCGGATGGGCCTGTCGGTACGCGGCCCGCAGGCGCTCGACGGAGACGTGCGTGTAGATCTGGGTGCTGCCCAGCGACGAGTGACCCAGCAGCTCCTGCACGGCGCGCAGGTCCGCCCCGCCCTCCAGCAGGTGGGTGGCCGCCGAGTGGCGCAGCCCGTGCGGGCTGACCCGGGGCAGACCGAGGGACTCGGCGTACCCGGCGACGATCCGGCGGGCGGTGGTCGGGTTGAGCCGCCCGCCCCGGGCCCCGAGCAGTAGGGCGTCCCCGGAGCCGGGGGCGGCCAGCGCCGGGCGGCCCGACCGCAACCAGTCGTCGATGGCTCGCTGCGCCGGCACCCCGTACGGCACCGAGCGATCCCGGCCCCCCTTGCCGAGGACCCGGACCACCCGGCGCCCGTGGTCGACGTCGGCGACGTCCAGGCCACACGCCTCGCTGACCCGCACCCCGGTGCCGTAGAGCAGTTCGAGCAGCACCCGGTCGCGGAGCCGCACCGGATCATCGCCCGCGCCTCGGTCGGACACGACGCTCGGGATGCCCTCGGTGAACGGCGGTTCGCCGCCCGGACCGGCGATCGCCGCCCCGCGGTCGGCTGCGGCCGGCGGGTCGGCGGTGCTCCCGCCCACGGTGCCCGGGGCCGGCGGTGCTGCGGCGGTGGGCCCACCCGGGGCGGGCGGTGCTGCGGCGGTGCTCTCGCGGACGGTGCCCGGGGCCGGCGGTGCGTCGGTCCGGTGCGGTGCGCCGATCGTCGTCGCCGCCCGAACGGGGGCTTCGACCAGCGCGGCGGCCTGGTCGGCGCGGAGCACGGTGGGCAGCTCCCGGTGCGCCCGGGGGCTGGAGAGCGCCGCCGCGACGTCGACCGGCAGCAGCCCGGCCCGGTGCGCCCAGGCGCTGAACGTCCGCGCCGACGCGGCCCGACGCGCCAGCGACGTACGGGCCGCGCCGAGCGTCCGCTGCTTCGCCAGCCAGCTGCGCAGCACCGCCAGGTCCAGCGCGGCCGGTTCGGCGCAGCCCATCCGGACGGCGTGGTCGAGGAGCGAGACGAGGTCCGCCACGTAGGCCCGCACGGTGTGGGCGGAGCGGTTGCGGACCCGCGCCAGGTGGTCGGCGAAGTCGTCCACCGCCTCCCGCATGGCGGGCGGCAGCGCCTCGTGGGACACCCGGGTGGAGTGGCGCGCCGCCGTCACCGCGACCCCCGTACCCGCTGACCTTCGACCGGCATCCCCTCAGCGTAGGCGCGTGCCGCCGGGTGAGGGTTCCAGCGGCGTGCCGCTCCAGCCCGATTCGCGGCGTGTCGCGGTGTCTTGGGGGCGGGATACCGCGACACGCCGCGAACGGGGGGCTCACCGCAGCCGGCTCGCCGGTCGGTGGCCGCGTCGTGCACGGGCCGGCGCGCGCCGCCCGGTGGGCGCGGCGGCGCTGCCGGGGCGACTCGTCCGCGGCCGCTGACCAACGGGACAGTTCGACGCGCCGTCCATGCTGGTCAACGAGCGCGCGAGCGGTGAAAATGGACACGGGACGGGGTGTGCCGTCGCCGGTGCTCCGGCGCGCCGACGGGAGGAGGGGGCCGACCGTGGGGGTGGATGTGGTCCTCTACCGACAGGTGCGCGGCGGACCAGGTCGTGGCCGGCCGTCGGTCGTGGCCGCCCAGCTGGTGCCCGACCCCGACGACGTGCTGCTCGACCTGCTCGCGCGGGTCCGGGGCGGCGGGCGTACCCCCACGCTGGACCGGGTGGACCCGCTCGGCGAACTGCTGGTCGGCCCGGAGCAGGCCCCGCGGCTGCTGGCCGAGCTCGACTGCCTGGCCGAGATCGCCCGGACGCCCACCGAGGTGACGCAGGTGCAGCGGGTGGTGCGGCTCGTCCAGCGCTGCGCGCGCGAACGTGATCTGGAGATCCGCTTCGAGGGGGACTGACCACTGTGCTGACCTGGACGCCGCCGTCGGTCCGGCGCCCAGGGCCGGCGCAAGGGGCGCCGCCGTCGGCCGGGTGACCGTGACCGCTGGCCGGGACGGCCGCAGTCGTCCCGGCGACCGTGGCCGCGGACGGACGCCCGGGATGACCGCGCCTCGGCGGCGTTCTTCACCGGTAGGAGTTCACGCTCCTGTGCTTCGGGCCCCTTGATCGCCTCGCGGAGGCGCCCAGTGAGCACCGTACCGGTCACCCTGCACAACTGTGACCGCCCTGCGGCCGTTCGGCTGGAGGTGTACAGCGCCGCCAACGACACGCTGCGCGGCTCGCTCGACGCCGCCGTCACACCTGCGCCGAGCACGGCATCGAGGCCGTGTCGGCCATCCAGGGTGCCGGCCTGACCGCCCATCGCGCGTCGATGACCAGCGGCCTGCAGCGGGTCTGCGGGCACGTGCACTGCTTCCGCACCGGGTCGTTGAGGCCTACAGCGACGCCGTCGTAACCACCCCCGGCAGGCGGTCGTTCTGGCGGAGGAGGCTGGCGTGCCGGTCGGTACTGCCCACCGCTGGATCCGCGAGGCGCGGCAAAGCGTCACCTTCCGCTGGCGCGAAAGGGGCGCGCGGAATAGGTCAGCTCCTCCAGGCGATCTTGACCGTCGAAGGGTCGAAGTAGGAGCTGCCCGGCGTCCAGCCCAGGGGGCGGCCCTTCTTCGTGCGGTGGATCCTGACCGTCATCAACGTGTCGACGACCGCCCGCCGGCGGTGTAGGTCCAGTCCGTCCCACGCCGCACCGGCGTCGGCGGCGCCGATCAGCCCGGCCAGCCCGGCCAGCGCGTCACCGTGGCCGGCGATGGCCAGCTGGTCCTCTACCTCGGCGAGCCGGGCGCGCAGCCGCTCGGAACCCTCGCGCAACTGTCGGACGTCGATCGCGCCATCAGCGTACGCCGCCGCGAGGCCATCGAGGCGCTCCCGCAGCGCGGAGGCGTCGAGATGGAGCGCGCCGGAGTCCGGGCGGCCTGACGCGGAGAGTAGGTCGACCACGTCAGGCCGTGACAACCGCTCGACGACCACCGCGCCGACGTAGGCGTCCAACTCGGCCGCGTTGCGGCTGACGCATTTGCCCACCTTGCAGGTGTAACTCGCGACGCTCCGGCTTTTGGTGGCAACCAGCGTGGCGCGCACCGGTGAACCGCACACCCCGCATAGGGCCAGGCCTGAGAGCAGCCACCGGCGGGCCGAGGACCACTGCGTGCGGCGGCTCGAGTGGGTCAGCGCGGACACCAGTGCCCGCCACCGGTCCTCGTCGACGAGCGGCGGCCACGCGGCCGGACCGACCACCTCGCCGCGGTGCTCCCGAAGGCCGGCGTTGCGGGCGCGCAGCAGCACCTTCCGCAGCTCGTTCGGTGTCCACGGGCGCCCGGTTGAGGTGAGCAGCCCGCACGCGTTCATCTCGGCGGCGTGACCGCGCAGGCTGGCGCCGGACAGGATCGCGTCGGTGGCCTTGGCGACCGCTCCGGCCTCATCCGGCCGTAGGGTCACGCCATCCGGCTCATACCCGTACGGCCGCCGGCCGCCCGCCCATCGGCCGTCCGCCGCAGCTTGCAGCTTGGCGCGCTGCTGGCGCTCGACCTGGTGCTCCACCTCGTATCGGGCGACCACGCCGAGCTGGCGCGCGACCATGCGACCGCTCGGCGTGCTCAGATCCAGCGGGCCAGCCTTGACGGTGAACGTCGGCACCCTGCGCGGCTCACAGGCTGAGATGTACTCCTCCAGCTCTGTGGGGGAGCGGTGCAACCGGTCGGTGTGCCATGCCAGCACGGCGTCGACCCGGGCCGCCGCGATGTCATCGAGCATCCGACGATAGGCCGGACGCGGCTTGCCGCTGTACGCCGATAGATCGTTGTCGCTGTAGACCTGCGCTACGGTCAGCCCGTGCCGGCCGGCCAGCTCGCGGCAGTCCTGCTCCTGCCGGGCCACGCCGAGGCCACCTCCCTCGCGGTCACGGCTGATCCGAACGTAGATGGCGGCTCGCGTCATGACGCTGAGCATGGCACATCTTGACGTTCGCCAGGCGAAGGCTGAGCCGTACTTGGGCATCGTTGCCGGCAGCAGGTTGAGGGTGATCCGACGGTTGGGCCAGTGCTGGCCCGAGTTGACGATGGCGGCCCGGACCCGGTCCCGCGCCTCGTGCAGCACGCGGGCAGCCCGGAGATGACCACCGCAGGCAGCCCCGACGCGAGGTCGGCCTCGACCTCGACGAGGTGGCCGGTGACCCCGACCAGCCCGACGCAGAGCACCTTGGCGTAGCTCACCGGGCCGCCTCCCGGGTCGCGGTCCGGCCGGTCATCAGAACGCCCCCTTGAGGTGCTCGACCCGGGCCGGGCCGGCGGTGGGCAGCCGGACCGACAGGACGTCGAAGCGCACCTCGTCGGCGGTGGTGCCGCGTCTCGGCGAGCCAGCGGGCGGCCAGGCCGCGCAGCCGGCGGGCCTTGGCCGGGACGACCGCCTCGGCGGGGCTGCCGTAGCCCTCGGTGCGTCGGGTCTTCACCTCGCAGAAGGCGAGCACCGGGGCGTCCAGGCGATGATGTCGATCTCGCCGTCCCGGCAGCGCCAGTTGCGGGCCACCGGGCGCAGCCCGGCTCCGATCAGGTGCCGTACGGCGCACCGCTCGCCGTACGCGCCGACGGCCTGGTTCCGCTTCGTCATGCCGGTCAGGGTGGGCGGTCACCGGCCGGCCGTGTCGTCCCCGACGTCCCGGCTGTGGATGACGGCGCGGCCTGTGGTGGACGACCGGACGATCATCCCGGTCCTGTGCTATGGCCCGGTCACCGACCGGCGCGAATGGCGCCGGCCGGGGCGGGTCGCATACGGTGCCGGCGTGGACGCACGACGGAGCTATCCCGATGATCAGGAGTCGCGCTGGTACCCCGCCGGACGGGAGCGCGGGTATGACGAACCGGAGTGGCGGGGCGCGGCCGACTCCCGCTTCGGCGACGACGAGTTCCGGATTCCGGACCAACGCGTCGCCGAGGAGGGCCGCTACGGCGACTCCACCGGAGGCGGCGGCCGGTACGGCGATTCGGGACGCTTCGGGGCGGGGGACCCGTTGAGCGGCTCTCCGGCCGACCCCGACGGATACCGCCCGGCCCGCTCGCGTCGCGCCGAGCCCGATGAGCCGGCCCGCTCGCGTCGCGCCGAATCCGATGATCCGGATGTCTCCGGCGAGCTGCCCACCGGCCGCCCGGGCCGGCGGGCGGCCCGGGAGTCCACCGCCGACCGCCTCTCCACCACCGGCGCGGGCCCGCTCGCCGGCCCCGACCGGCTCGGCGCGTCCGGCGCCGGCCCGCTCACCGACGGCGGCGCGGACCGGTCCGAGCCGACCCGACCGGCCCCGCTGGGCGGCTACCCGATCGTCGAGCCGAGCCGGCCCGCCGAGCCGGCCCATCCGCTGGAGATGCCGACCGGTCCGATGGTCCCGGTGGCGCCCCGCCCGGACGCGATGCCTGGCCCGGACGGGACGTACCGGGCGGGTGGCGTCCCCTCCGACGGCGTCTACCGGACCCGGCGGCCGGCCCTCGCCGTACTCCTGGGGCTGTTGGTCCTGGTCTTCGAACTCCCGGCGCTGCGGGTGCTGGTGCACGGCCTGACCGCCGACCCGGTGCCGGCGTCCCACGTCGTCGTGGGCACCTTCCTGGTCACCGGGCTGCCGATCTTCGCCGCCGGCCTGTACGGGCTGCGCACCGGTGGTCTGGCGATGGCCGACGGGGCGCGGGGCTGGCTGCGCCCGCCGACCGCCTACCTGACCGTCGGTCTGGTCCTCTTCGTCGCCGCCGCGCTCGCCGCCGGCTGACCCAAAGCCCCCGATCCGACGGTCGGCGAGCCCCCTCGCCGTGCGGCAGGCACGAACGGGCCCCTTCCTCGCACCCGAGGGTCGACGGGCGGGGAAGGGGCGTACACTGGGCGACTGGCGACCGCCTCGTGCGGTCGACCTCGCGCGCCCTCTCCACGGTTCGTCGTGGGGCGACGGCCTCCCTGGTCCCGATCTTGGTCGGGCCCACCATGGCCGGCGACCAGGCGCCAGGACGCCCGGCCACCGGTCGGGCGTGACAACCAGGGATCTTGAGGAGTACCCCCATGGCCGTCGTGACCATGCGTCAGCTGCTGGAGAGCGGTGTCCACTTCGGGCACCAGACCCGGCGCTGGAACCCGAAGATGAAGCGCTTCATCATGACGGAGCGCAACGGCATCTACATCATCGACCTGCGCCAGACCCTCGACTACATCGAGAAGGCGTACGACTTCGTGCGCAACACGGTGGCCGAGGGCGGCAGCATCCTCTTCGTCGGCACGAAGAAGCAGGCGCAGGAGGCCATCTCCGAGCAGGCGACCCGGGTCGGCCAGCCGTACGTCAACCACCGCTGGCTCGGTGGCATGCTGACCAACTTCCAGACGGTGTACAAGCGCCTTCAGCGGATGAAGGAGCTGGAGGCCCTGGGTGACCTGACCGGCACCGCCGCGGGTTACACCAAGAAGGAGACCCTGCAGCTCTTCCGCGAGAAGACCAAGCTCACCAAGACCCTCGGTGGTCTGCGGGACATGCAGAAGCTCCCGGCCGCGATCTGGGTGGTCGACACCAAGAAGGAGCACATCGCCGTCGACGAGGCCCGCAAGCTGGGCATCCCGGTGATCGCGGTGCTGGACACCAACTGCGACCCGGACGAGGTCGACTTCCCGATCCCGGGCAACGACGACGCGATCCGCTCGGCCGAGCTGCTGACCCGGGTCGTGGCCGCCGCCGTCGCCGACGGTCTGATCGCTCGTTCGGGCCGTCGTCGGGGCACCGACGAGAAGCCGGAGCCGGGCCAGGTCGGCGCCGACGAGCCGCTGGCCGAGTGGGAGCGCGAGCTGCTCGAGGAGCCGAAGAAGGCCGACGAGCAGCCGGCGCAGGCTGAGCCGGCGCAGGCTGAGCCGGCGAAGGCCGAGCAGCCGGCGGCTGTCGCCGCGGAGTGACCGCAACCGTCGCGTCCCCATCGTCCGGTTCTTCTCCGACGGTGGGGACGTGGCGGGTACGCCGGGCACATCCGGTCCTGATCCGGGTAACCGGCACCTCAGACCAACCCACCGCAGTCTCCAACACCGAAGAGAGAGTCATGTCCAACTTCACCGCCGCGGACGTCAAGAAGCTCCGCGACCTCACCGGCGCCGGCATGATGGACTCCAAGAAGGCGCTGACCGAGGCCGAGGGCGACTTCGACAAGGCCATCGAGATCCTGCGCGTCAAGGGCGCCAAGGACGTCGGCAAGCGCGCCGGCCGGACCGCCGCGAACGGCCTGGTCGCCCACTCCGGCAAGGCGCTGCTCGAGCTCAACTGCGAGACCGACTTCGTCGCCAAGAACGACGCCTTCATCGCGCTGGCCCAGCAGCTGGTCGAGCACGGCGAGCGCAGCGGCGTCGGCACCGCCGAGGAGCTGCTGGCCAGCTCGATCGACGGCAAGCCGGTCGCCGACCTGATCCAGGAGCAGTCCGCCAAGATCGGCGAGAAGCTGGTGCTCAACCGCTTCGCCAAGCTGGACGGCAACACCGCCGTCTACCTGCACCGCAAGAGCCAGGACCTGCCCCCGGCCGTCGGTGTGCTGGTGGAGTACTCCGGCAAGACCGACGAGGCCGGTGACGCCGACGCCCGTGGGGTCGCCATGCAGATCGCCGCGATGCGGCCGAAGTACCTGACCCGCGACGAGGTGCCGGCCGACGTCGTCGAGTCCGAGCGGCGCATCGCCGAGCAGACCGCCCGCGAGGAGAACAAGCCCGAGGCGGCGCTGCCGAAGATCGTCGAGGGCCGGGTCAACGCGTTCTTCAAGGACTACGTCCTGGTCGAGCAGTCGTCGGTCGCCGACAACAAGAAGACCGTGAAGCAGATGCTGGCCGAGGCCGGCATCGAGGTGACCCGCTTCGTGCGGTTCGAGGTCGGCCAGGCCTGAGCCGCCGGACCGGGCGCGTGACGCCCGGCGGGTATGAACGTCGACGAGGAGGCCCGGTGTACGTGACAGGCACCGCGGCCTCCTCGTCACATAGGGTCGGCAACGGCAGGTACGCGGTACGCGGCGCGGACGACGTGCGCGGGAAGGGCGGGGCGGATGACGCAGGTTGTGAGTGACCGGAGCCTGGAGGCGGACGACCCGACGGCGCCACCGCCCGGGCGGGCCCGCCGGGTGGTGCTGAAGCTCTCCGGTGAGGTCTTCGGCGGTGGCGCGATCGGCGTCGACCCGGACGTCGTGCAGGGCATCGCCCGGCAGATCGCCACCGTGGTCCGCCGCGGGGTGCAGGTCTCCGTGGTGGTCGGCGGCGGCAACTTCTTCCGCGGCGCGGAGTTGCAGAAGCGCGGCATGGACCGGGCCCGGGCCGACTACATGGGCATGCTCGGCACGGTGATGAACTGCCTCGCCCTCCAGGACTTCCTGGAGAAGGAGGGCATCGAGACGCGGGTGCAGAGCGCGATCACGATGGCCCAGGTCGCCGAGCCGTACATCCCGCTGCGCGCCATCCGGCACCTGGAGAAGGGCCGCGTGGTGATCTTCGGCGCGGGCGCCGGGATGCCGTACTTCTCCACCGACACCGTCGCGGCCCAGCGCGCGCTGGAGATCCGCGCCGACGTGGTGCTGATGAGCAAGAACGGGGTGGACGCGGTCTACACCGCGGATCCCCGGATCGACCCGACCGCCAGCAAGCTGGACTCGATCACCTTCTCCGAGGTGCTGCGCCGCAACCTTCGGGTGGCCGACGCGGCGGCGTTCAGCCTCTGCATGGAGAACGGCCTGCCGATGCTCGTCTTCGGCGCGCAGGGCGACGACACGATCGTCCGGGCGGTCGGCGGTGAGAAGATCGGCACCCTGATCACCGCCTGAGCGGCCCCGCCGGAGCAGGCGGTCCTCCGGCCCGACACCAGCACAGCCCACGACGAGCACAGAAGGAGGCGAGGAGACCGGTGATCGACGACACCCTCCTCGAGGCCGAGGAGAAGATGGAGCGTGCGGTCGAGCACGCCAAGGAGGAGTTCGGCGCCATCCGCACCGGTCGCGCCAACGCCGCCATGTTCTCCAAGGTCATCATCGACTACTACGGCACGCCCACTCCGCTGCCCCAGATGGCATCCGTCGGCGTCCCCGAGCCGCGCATGGTGATCATCAAGCCGTACGACAACTCGCAGATCAACGCCATGGAAAAGGCGATCCGCGACTCCGACCTCGGCGTCAACCCGAACAACGAGGGCAACCAGCTGCGCATCCTGCTCCCGCAGATGACCGAGGAGCGCCGCCGCGAGATGATCAAGGTGGCCCGGCACAAGGGTGAGGAGGCCAAGGTGGCCGTCCGCAACATCCGCCGCAAGGGCAAGGAAGAGCTGGATCGGATCGTCAAGGACGGCGAGGCCGGCGAGGACGAGGGTCGGCGCGCCGAGAAGGAGCTGGACGACCTGACCCAGCGCTTCGTCGCCACCATCGACGAGCTGGTCAAGCACAAGGAGTCCGAGCTGCTCGAGGTGTAGTCGCCCGGACGGGACGTCCCGTCGAGACGACACGAGGCCCGCCCCCTGCCCGGGGAGCGGGCCTCGCTCCGTTCGCCGCCGGTGGCAGGTGGGTGCCGGCACCGGGCCGGCCGGGTGCCGGCGGGGCTCGTCCGCCGCCCCCGGCGGGCCCGTGCAGTAGGCTCGGCACGATTCCCGGCCACCGCGCGGTGAACGGCGGGGATCGGCCGGCCGCCGGGCCGGTCAACCGACGGACTGTCACGCGTGTAGGGGATGGCTTTGGTCTTGCGTCATGTGGCGGCACTCGCACCGTTTCCGCTCGGTGCGTGATGTCCCACCCCGACCCCTACGGCAGCCCTGAGCCTCGCGGCTGGGACCGGCCCGAGCGCCCACCCGCGCTGCCCTGGCCCGAGCGCGACGTCGAGCCCACCGGCCCGTGGAGCCGGCTGTCCGGCGCGGACCTGTACGCCGGGCCGCAGGCCCGTCCCCGGCCGCACGTCCACCACGACGAGCCCGTCGGCGACCCGTACGGCGGGCCGGGCGACGACGCCGACCGCCACGACGCCGACCGCGACCCGCGCTACGACGGGCACCGCGAGGACCGGTACGACCGGCCCGGCCCCGCGTGGCCGGTGCGCGACGACGACGTACCCACCTCCTCGCTGCCGCCGGTGCGCGACGACGACATGCCGACCTCGCAGTTCCCCCCGGTGCCCAAGGAGCCGGAGCCCGAGCCGCAGCGGCCCCCGGGCCGGCGGCGCGGCCGACGCCGGGCCAGCGCGGACCGGCCGGCCACCGGCCAGTCGGCGCCCAGCCGGGCCGGTCGCAACCTGCCCGCCGCCATCGGGGTGGGCCTCGGGCTCGGCGCGCTGATCCTGGTTCCGCTCTTCTTCTACCGGCCGGCGTTCCTGGCCGTGGTGGCCGCCGCGGTCGGCGTCGGCATCTGGGAGATGGCCCGCGCGGTACGCCGCAGTGGCGCCCACCCGCCGCTGGCGCCGCTGGTCGCCGGTGGCGTGCTCACCGTCGGGCTGGCCTGGTTCGCCGGCCCCGACGCGCTCAGCCTGGGGCTGCTGGTCACCGTGCTCGGCACGATGATCTGGCGGCTCGGTGACGGCCCCGCCGGTTTCCAGCGGGACCTCACCGCCGCCACCCTGATCGCGGTCTACGTGCCGTTCCTCGGCGGGTTCGCCGCGCTGCTCGCGGCGGTGCCCGACGACGGGCACCTGCGGGTGCTGCTGACCCTGGTCGCGGTGGTGCTCTCCGACACCGGCGGGTACGCCGCCGGGGTGTCCTTCGGCAAGCACCCGATGGCCCCGTCGATCAGCCCGAAGAAGTCCTGGGAGGGCTTCGCCGGTTCGGTCGGCGCGGCGGCGGCCGGCAGTGCCCTGCTGATCTGGCTGCTCTTCGACGTGCCGCCCTGGTGGGGGGCGCTGTTCGGGGTCGCGGTCTCCGGCGCGGCCGTGCTCGGCGACCTCGCCGAGTCGATGATCAAGCGGGATCTCGGCGTGAAGGACATGAGCAACCTGCTGCCCGGGCACGGCGGCCTGATGGACCGGCTCGACTCGATCCTCTTCGCCGTGCCGACCGCGTATCTGCTGCTGGCGGTCTTCGTGCCGGTGGTGGGCTGAGGCATGAATCACGCCCCGTCGTCCGCGTGGTCCGCCCGGTGGGGGGCGATTCGGGCCCTCCGGCCAGGTACTTCCCCGTGCGGGCGTGTCAGACTGGACGCGCCATGACGAGCCTGCCGCTGATCCCCGTAGACCCTGACGCCGCCGGGCGCCGACCCTCGATGCCGCCCCGCCACCTCGCCGACCTGGACCTGCCGGGCCGGCAGGCGCTCGCGACCGAGCTGGGGGAGCCCGCCTTCCGCGCCAAGCAGGTGTCCCACCACTACTTCGGCCGGCTGGTGCGCGACCCGGAGCTGATGACCGACCTGCCGGCGGCCACCCGGGAGCGGCTCGCGGGGGCGCTGCTGCCCACGCTGCTCAACCCGGTACGCGAGCTGGCCTGCGACGACGGCGCCACCCGCAAGGCCCTCTGGCGGCTGCACGACGGCTCGCTGGTGGAGAGCGTGCTGATGGGTTACCCGGACCGGGTGACCGTCTGCATCTCCAGCCAGGCCGGCTGCGGCATGGCCTGCCCGTTCTGCGCCACCGGCCAGGCCGGCCTGACCCGCAACCTCTCCACCGCCGAGATCGTCGACCAGGCGGTCTACCTCGCCGGCGTCGCCGCCTCGGGTGCGGTGGCCGGCTCGCCGCCACGGCTGTCGCACGTCGTCTTCATGGGCATGGGCGAGCCGCTGGCCAACTACTCGCGGGTGATCGCCGCGATCCGTCGGCTGGTCGCGCCGGCCCCGGAGGGGCTCGGCCTGTCGCAGCGGCACATCACCGTTTCCACGGTCGGCCTGGTTCCGGCCATCCGCCGACTGGCCAGCGAAGACCTCTCAGTGACCCTTGCGCTGTCGCTGCACGCGCCCGATGATGATCTGCGCGACGAACTCGTGCCGGTCAACCAGCGCTGGAAGGTAGCCGAGGTGCTGGACGCAGCATGGGACTACGCGGCCCGGACGGGACGCCGCGTGTCGATCGAGTACGCGATGATCAAGGACGTGAACGACCAGCCGTGGCGGGCGGACCTGCTCGGGCGGCTGCTGGCCGGCAGGTTGGCCCACGTGAACCTCATCCCGCTCAACCCGACACCCGGCAGCCGCTGGGACGCGAGTTCCAAGCCGGTCGAGCGGGAGTTCGTCCGGCGGCTGCGCGAGGCCGGGGTGTCCACCACGGTGCGCGACACCCGGGGGCGCGAGATCGACGGCGCGTGCGGGCAGTTGGCTGCCGCCGCGGACAGGGACACCGACGCGCCGCGCGGGCGTGACCGGGCGTAGCGAACGAGACCAGGAGACATAGTGGCGAGTCAGGGTCAGCGTTTCCGGCGAAAGGCGCTCCGCCGGGGATACAAGGTCGACGAGGTGGACGCCTTCCTGGACCGGGTCGAGGCGACGCTCGCCGGCCAGCCGGTCGGCGCGCCCGTGGCCTCCCAGGAGGTCCACGACGTCGTCTTCCGCGTCCGATTCAACGGCTACGACGAGTGGCAGGTCGACCTGCACCTGGACCGGGTCGAGCGGCAGCTCGCCGAGCTGGAGGAGCGGGGCGGCCTCGGGCGCAGCGGCGACCTGCGGGGGTCGGCCGACCGGCTCGGTCCGCCCCCCATGCGTGACGACCCCCGGGGCCTCTCGCCCGTTCCGCAGCCGATGCCGCCGCGCGCGATGCCGGCCCAGGCCGGACCGCCGAACCCCTACGGCAACCGGTACGACGAGCCGACCGGCGCCTACGCCGGCGGGTACGACGCCCCCCGTGGCGGGTACGACGCCCCGCGCGGCCCGGCCGGCCCCGGCCCCGGTGGCCCCGGCCCGGTCGGTCCCGGCCCGGGCCAGATGGGTCCCGGCGGCATGGGTCACGGCGGCCCGCCGCCGCGCGGCCTGCCCGCCGGTCCGTCCGGGTACGGCCAGGAGCCGACCGGGTACGGCCAGGAGGAGCCGCGGTTCGACGGCTTCGAGGCCGGCCGACACGGGCGTACCGACATGACGGCCGAGATCCGGATGCCCGAGCGGGAACTGCGCGACATGCGGGGCCGTGGTCCGGCCGGTCCGCCGCCCGCACCGCCCCAGCAGGGTTTCGGTGGCCCGCCGATGGCCGGTCCGCCCGCCGTGGCCGGTCCGCCGGTCGGTGGTCCCCCGATGGTGGGTCCGCCGATGGCCGGTCCGCCCGGCAGCGACCTCTACCGGGTCGACCAGATCCGCCGCAGCTTCCAGGTGCGCCGGTTCGGCAGCGGGTACGACCCGGACCAGGTGGACCGGTTCTTCGAGACCCTGCTCGGCGGCATGCAGGGCCGCAACCCGATGCCGGTGAACCCGAAGGACCTGGACACCCTGCGCTTCGGCCTGGTGCAGGGCGGCTACTTCGAGGCCGAGGTCGACGCCGCGCTCAAGGACGTGCAGGACATCCTCTTCGGCCGCTGACCGGCGCGACGAGGACCGATGTGACGAAGGGCCCACCCCCGAGGGGGTGGGCCCTTCGCCCGTGTCCGGTCCGGCGCGTCGGTCGGGTCAGGAGCGCAGGCCGTTGCGGCGCAGCACGACATCGCCGACGACGATCGCCAGCAGCAACGCGGCCAGGCCGATCAGCCAGATGTTCTCGACCCTGCCCTCGTGGTTGCCGCACAGCATCGCCAGCAGCGCCAACGCGGAGAGCACCGCGCCGATCCGTCCGGACTTGCGGTGCCCGGGCTTGTGCTGATCTGGCGCGGTTACCGGCTCGCTTCCTGCCACTGTCGGTCCTTCCCTCGCGATCGGATCTCCGGTTAGTCTGGCACGTCCCGCGCGGGGCCCGGCGCAGGGTCCGGCCTGATCGGGGTACGCGGGCGAGGGCGCCGCCGGGCGGCCGGACCGATGGTCCCGCCCGGGGCGGGCGCGACGGCTCTACCGGCGTCGCGGACCGGCGACCAGACTGCCTCCGGTAGCGTTCTGACGTACACCTTGTTTGTCGTCTTGAGGGGGACTGCGGTGCGAGTGACCGGTACGGGACATGCCAGCATGCGGATCGACACGGCCGCGGGCAGCATCCTGTGCGACCCGTGGGTCAATCCGGCCTACTTCGCCTCGTGGTTCCCCTTCCCCGACAACTCCCTGCTCGACTGGGACACTCTCGGCCAGGTCGACTACCTGTACGTCTCGCACCTGCACCGGGACCACTTCGACGCGGCCCACCTCAAGCGGTACGTCTCCAAGGACGCCACCGTGCTGCTCCCCGAGTTCCCCACCTCGGAGATGGAGGACGAGCTGCGGGCGCTGGGCTTCACGAAGTTCCTGAAGGCCCCGAACGAGCAGGTCGTGGAGCTCGACGGCGGCCTGAAGATCATGATCCAGGCGCTGACCAGCCCGACCGACGGTCCGATCGGGGACTCCTCGCTCTGGGTGGAGTACGACGGGGTGCGGCTGCTCAACCAGAACGACGCCCGCCCGACCGACCTGAGCCTCTTCGCCGAGCTGGGCCACGTGCACGCCCACCTGCTCCAGTTCTCCGGCGCGATCTGGTATCCGATGGTCTACGAGCTGCCGCAGGCGGCGAAGACCGCGTTCGGCAAGCAGAAGCGGGACCGGCAGTTCGACCGCACCTGGCGCTACATCGACGACCTGAAGGCCGACCACGTCTTCCCGATCGCCGGCCCGCCCTGCTTCCTCGACGACGCGCTGTGGCAGTTCAACGACATCCACGGCGACGAGGGCAACATCTTTCCCGACCAGTCCGTCTTCCTGGCCGAGTACGCCAAGGTCGGCGGCACGAACGGGATCGTGCTGCTCCCGGGCAGCGTCGCCGAGGTCACCACCTCCGGCGCCAGCACCACCCACCCGGTGCCGGTGGAGGAGTTCTTCGCCAACAAGGTCGCCCACCTGGAGGAGATGCGGGAGCGGAAGCGCCCGATCATCGAGGCGGAGAAGGCGTCGTGGCGGCACCCCGAGGTGGACGTGCTGGGCGAGATGAAGCGCCGGATCGAGCCCCTGCTGGACGAGTCGATCTACCTGGCCAAGGGGGTCGGCGGCCCGGTCCGCTTCGACCTGGTCGGCTACGACGGTGAATCGGTCGAGTCGATCGTGGTGGACTTCCCGGGCAAGGAGGTGCGCCCGTACGCGGACGAGAAGGTGCGCTACCGGTTCCGTACCGAACGGGCGCTGATCGAGCACCTGCTGCACATCGGCGAGGTGGACTGGGTCAACTCGCTCTTCCTCTCCTGCCGTTTCTCGGCGGCCCGGATCGGCCAGTACAACGAGTTCGTCTACGCCTTCTTCAAGTGCCTGTCCACCGAGCGCCTCCAGTACGCCGAGGGCTGGTACGACGAGCACGAGCGGGCCGTCGACGCCGAGGACATCACCCTGGACGGCTGGGTGGTGCAGCGGCGCTGCCCGCACCTCAAGGCGGACCTGAGCCGGTTCGGCATCGTCGAGGGTGACCAGCTCACCTGCCAACTGCACGGCTGGAAGTTCGACATGCCCAGCGGCCGTTGCCTGACCAGCGTCGGCCACAAGATCCGCGCGCACCGCGCCGACGCCGACACCCCCGCCCCCGCCGGAGAGGCGCTCAGCTGATCCTCCGCCCCCTTCCCGATCATGCAGTTGTGGTGGGCCACAAAGGCCGTGAACCAGTGCGAGCCGGGCACCACAAGTGCATGATCGACGTGGGGTGGGCCTTGGCTCACCTGCCGAGGTCGGTGAGGATGCGGCGGGCGGCGTTGTGGCCGGCGGCGCCGATGACGCTGCCGGCCGGGTGACAGCCGGCGCTGCCGGCGTAGACGCCGTCGATCCCGGTGGCGTACGGCATCCGGTCGGTGAACGAGACGGTGTTGTCGACGTGGTGGATGTGCCCGCCGGTGATGCCGAAGTGCGCCTCGATGCCGGGCGGGGGCAGCGGCACCGCGTCGGCGATCAGGTCGGCGGTGCCGGGGGCGTACCGCTCGCAGATGGCGATCAGCTTGTCGACGTAGCCGGGGAGCGCGGCGTCCCAGGTCGTGCCGGCCGGCTGGTAGGGGACCGACTGGACGAAGAGCGCCGAGGAGTGGTGGCCGGCGTCGTCCGACAGCGACGGGTCGACGGTGGTGTGCAGGTACCACTCGATGGTCGGCTCCTCCGGCAGCCGGCCGGCCTGGACGTCCGCCCACATGGCGCGCAACGCGGTCATCGGCGAGGTGGCGTCCCCACCGACCAGCGAGGCCGAGCCGGGGAGCAGGTGGATGGTGGAGCCGAACGGGCTGGCCGTCCCCTCCGGCAGGCAGGAGAAGCGGGGCAGCCCGGTGAGCGCCAGGTTGAGCTTGAGGGTGGTGCCGGGGCGGCGGACCGCCGCCATCCGCTCGTGCAGCGGCGCCGGGAGCGCGCCGTTGGGCAGGAGTTCCATCAGCCGGTACGGGTCGCAGGCGCCGAGCACCACCGGGGCGGCGACGTGCCGGCCGTCGGCGAGCGTCACCCCGCTGGCCGCGCCGCCGGCGTCCAGGGTCACCCCGGTCACCGGCGCACCCGTTTCGATGGTGGCCCCGGCGGCGCGGGCGGCCTCGGCGAAGGTCCGGGAGACGGTGCCCATGCCGCCCTCGGCGATCATCCAGGTGCCGTCGGCGCCCGGAAGTCTGGCCATGTTGTGGACCAGGAAGTTGTGCCCGGTGCCGGGGTCGTCGGGGCCGGCGTTGAGCCCGGAGAGGCCGTCGGTGACGGCGTACATGCTGACCAGCAGCTCGGAGCGGAAGTCGAAGCGGGCGAGGTGATCGGCCACCGAGCCGCGGACCAGGTCGACGAAGGTCTGCCGCAGCGCGGGGCGGACGTACCGCTCGGCGGTCTCCTCGACCGGCAGCGGCTCGGCCAGCCAGGCCGGCGCCAGGTCCTCGCGGAGCTGGGCCAGCTCGGCCTGCATCGCGTCGTCGGCGGCCACGTCGGCGGGGGAGAAGAACTCGGCGAGCTGCTTGCGGGTGGCCGCCGTGTCGCTGCCGAAGAGCAGGTACGGCGCACCGAGGCCGCCCGGGGTGGGCAGGAAGTAGTGCGGGTCGCGGCGCAGCACCGGGATCCGCACGTCGAGCGCCGCGAGCAGCTCCGGCGGCATCAGCCCGAGCAGGTACGACCCGGTGGAGTGGCGCAGCCCGGGCACCCGGGGGAACGGGTTCTCGGTGCGGGTGGCCCCGCCGATCACCTCGGCGGCCTCCAGGACCAGCACGTCCAGCCCGGCGCGGGCCAGCAGCACGGCGGAGACCAGTCCGTTGTGCCCGGACCCGACGACCACGACGTCGGCGCGGGAGGGCAGCTCGCTCGGTGCGCTCATGGCCCGGCAGCCTAGTGCCGCAGGGCCCCCTCCGGGAGGGGTCGGCGGCGCCTCATCGACCGACGGCCCCAGGGCCGGCGCGACCGGCCGCGCGGGCCACCCGCCAGTGGGACAGCGCCAGCGTGGCGGAGTAGCCGGCCAGGACGATCACGTGGAACAGGTAGAGCCAGAGCAGCACCGCGACGCCGCCGCCGATCTCGTCGAAGCCGCCGAACGGGACGCCCAGGTCGATCGGGAGCGAGGCGAACAGCACGAACCCGTGCAGGAAGCCGGCGAGGTTCGCGGCGGTGAACGAGCCCACCGCGAGGGTCGACAGCCAGTCCGGCGAGGCCGGCCCGACCACCCGGAACACCCACATCAGCACCGGGGTGAGCACCAGCCACACCCCCAGGAACGACAGCACGACGCCGAGCGCCCCGACCCAGCCGCCCTGGCGGACCAGTCGGGTGGTGGTGGGCAGCGCGATCAGGATGGACAGCAGCAGCGCCGGGGCCGGGGCGAGCAGCGGCAGCAGCAGCAACCGGCCCCGCCAGCCGACCATCGACTCGTCCGGGTGCGGTGGCTTGGCGACGGAGACGAACGCGCGGCGCAGCCCCTCGCCGTAGAGGGAGGCGGGCAGCAGCGACGCCAGCGCGAGCAGCGGGGTCAACTCCACCCCGGCCGCGACCAGGGCGTCCACCGCCCGGGGCGCGCCGATCGCGTCGGGCAGCGTGTCCACCGCGTACGAGGTGAGCCGGCGGACCCGCTCCCCGCCCGCCAGCAGGGAGGTCAGCCAGATCGCGAGCAGCGCCACCGGCACCACGGCGATCGCCCCGTAGAAGGTGATCGCGGCGGCGTGCAGCGACAGGTCCCGGCCGCGTACCGGTCGGAACGCGCCCCGGGTGATCCGCTTCGTACGCCGCCATGCGTCGCCCATCACGATCCTCTTCCCCGCGGCGGGTCCCCGCACGCATTACGATCCCCCGCCATGACCGTGCTCATCACCGAGCGGCTGCTGCTGCGGGACTGGACCGACTCGCCGGCGGACCTCGACCGGATCTTCGACATCTACTCCCGGGACGAGGTGGTGCGCTGGTTGGGTGTGGCGTCGGGGCTGCCGCTGACCGAGCCCGCCCAGGCGGCCGACCGGCTGGCCTTCTGGCGGGACCGGCACGCCGACCACGGCGACCGGTACGGCACCTGGGCGATGCAGGAGCGGCGCACCGGGCTGGTGGTGGGCAGCCTGCTCCTCAAGCCCCTGCCGGGGCCTGACGAGAGCGTGCCGACCGACGACATCGAGGTCGGGTGGCACCTGCACCCCGACTCCTGGGGGCACGGCTACGCCACCGAGGCGGCCCGGGCCGTGCTGGCCCGCGAGTTCGCCACCGGCACCCGGGAGGTGTACGCGGTCGTCTCGCCCGGCAACGAGCCGTCCATGGCGGTCGCCCGCCGCCTCGGCATGACCCACGTCGGGCAGCGCACCGACTGGTACGGCGGAGAGCTGTTGGAGACCTTCGTCCGCCGCGCCGACGACTGAGCCCCGCCAGGTCAGCGGGGGCGGCGCGGGGGCCGTATCGTCTCCCGCCGTGATGATCACTTTCGAGACGCAGCCGGACCGGCGGCGGCTCACCGCCGCCCTGCGCAGCGCCTACCGGCGCATCCTGCTGCTGTACTGGCTCTGCCCGGTGCTGCTGCTCCTGCCGGCGCTGACGACGGTGCTCATCGGTGACCCCCTGAGGGCTGTCCCGTGGATCGCCGCCGCGGTGGTCGCGGCGCTGCTCTCCCCGCTGGTCCTGCGGGCGATGGTGCGCGCCAGCTGGAAGATGTACGGCATCCCCATCACGTGGACGATCTCCGACGAGGGCGTCCGGTACGCGAACGCGCTCTCCGACGGCACCGTGCGCTGGGCGGCGCTGACCGGCGTGGAGCCCATCCCCGGCCAGTTGCTGTTCCGGCTCAGCCGGTACCAGGTCTTCCCGGTGCCGGTCGACAGCCTGGACGCGGAGCAGCGGGCCGAGCTGTACGCCAACCTGCGCGGCCGCGGGCTGCTCACCGCCGATACCGACAACTGAGCTCTGTCGGGCGGGAGGGGCACCACGGAGATCATCCGGACGGTAGGGTCGGCGGCCATGCCCATCGAGTTCGATCACGCCCGGGACCGCTCGTACGCCCGCCGGCTCTTCGCCGTCACCAGCCGACACAACCGGATCTTCATGGTCTGCCTCGGGCTGCTGCTGATCCTCACCGGCCTGGCCGCCTACGACGGCGAGCCGGGCTGGCGCACGATCTGCGCCTCGGTCGCCCTCGGGATCGGCATCTGCTGGATGATCAAGTTCTTCATCATGCCCTGGCAGCTGGTGCGGCGACTGCCGACGACCTGGTTCCACCCGCGCCACTACCGGGTCGACGCCGACGGGGTGGAATGGAGTTCGCCGACCGCCCGGACCTGGATCGGCTGGGCGGCGGTCGGCCGGGTGACCACGGAGCCGTTCGCGTACCTGCTGTGGCAGCCCGGCGGGCTGGGCATGTGGGACATCCCGCGCGGGGCGCTCACCCCGGACCAGGACCGCGACCTGGCGGCCCTGATCGCCGCGCACGTGGGCCGGGCGCCGGAGGAAGCGGCGGGCGGAACCGGCCCGCTCACCGCCACGCCGGAGGTCGAGGCGCCGGCCAGCACGGCGGTGCCTGGAGTGCGCCCTCCCACGCCGTAGCACCACGCCACCTCAGGTTGGTGCGTCCCGCCCGTCACGGTGCGGGACCGGATCCCACGGTCGGGTCCAGCCGATGAAGCGGGTGAAGTAGTGCGCCGGGTCGATGTGGTCGGGCCGCGTGCGCAGCCGGTCGGTGATCGCGTCGTGCATCAGCAGGCACAGGTAGACGGCCAGCCCCGGCCGATCGTGGGCGTACTCGGTGCGTAGCCGGAGCTTGGCCGGCTGGCAGGGCCACGCGGCGGCGCAGGCCCGGCAGCGCCAGGTGGGCCGGCTGGCGACGTGCCGACCGAGTTCGGCCAGCGACACTCCGTCGCGACTCACCGGGCGTCGCCGGCCGAGCGGGCGCGGAGCGCGGCGACCCGGACCAGCGCCGTGCGGAGTTGGCCGCCACGGGCCTCGCTGCCATCCGGCCGGATCTCCACCCCGGTCAGCTCGACCCACTCCAGGCCGGGATGAGAAGTACCGGCGGCTTCGGCGGTGATCCGTAGCCGCAACGGCCCGGTGCCGTAGCAGTAGTCGGCCTCGGAGATCGTCACCAGGTCGCCGACGACCAGCAGCGGCGTCGGCTCCGGCCGCGTCACCGGCGGCCACCGTTCGCCCGGTACGCCCGTCCCCGGGCGTCCAGCGACTCCGCGTCGACCCGGGGCCCGGCGGCGCCGACCCATCGGTGGGTGCGGTTCGCCGGGGGCGGCGTTCCCACAGGTACGCCGGCCAGCCGGTCCGGGCAGGGCCAGCGCAGCCCGCAGGTGCAGTACCGGCCCCACCGCCACCAGTCGCGCCGGTGCCGTGGTGCCAGCGGTACGGGCTTCGGCCCCTTGCTCATCCGCTTCTTCCTTCCTCGCGCCTGTTCACACTCTGCTGGGGACGCGACTACGGTCGGAAGGTGGCGAGCGCCCTCAGCGACCGCCGTGCCGGCCGGCCGGGACGCGGTGGTCGTCGGTGGCGAACCGTGAGCGGCGTGTGGTGGAGGTGTGATGGGCAACGGTCCGATGTCCACGCTGGAGTTCCTCGGCGCGGAGCTGCGGCGGGCCCGCCGGGAGCGCGGGCTGAGCCAGGAGGAGCTGGCCCAGCGGATCAGCTACTCGTCGTCGCTGGTCGGCATGGTGGAGATCGGCCACCGCACCCCGTCACAGGACTTCATCGCCCGGGTGGACGCGGCGCTGGAGGCGGGCGGTCTCTTCGAGCGACTGCTCGTCCTGGTCCGCGCCGACGCCGCGCCCCCCTGGTTCCGGGAGTGGATCAGCGTGGAGCGGGAGGCGACGCTGATCCGCTGGTTCGAGCCGTCGCTGATCCCCGGGCTGTTGCAGACGGAGGCGTACGGTCGCGCGGTGCTGCGCGGCGGCCGGATGCTCCGGGAGGGCGAGGTCGAGCAGCGCATCACCTCCCGACTGGAGCGGCAGGCCGTGTTGGATCGGGAACAACCGCCCGAGTTGGTGGCGGTGGTTGACGAGGCGGTGCTGCACCGGGCGGTGGGGGAGCCGGCCGTCATGGTCGAGCAGTTCGAGCACCTCTTGCGGGTCACCGAGCAGCCGCACGTCGACCTGCACGTCGTGCCCGCCGAGGCGGGCATGCACGCGGGGCTGGCGGGCGCGTTCATCCTGGCCCGGACGCCCGACGGCGGTGAGGTGGCGCACCTGGATACGCCGCTGCGGGCGCACGTCACGGACCACCCGGACGACATTGCTAGCCTTCAACGGAGGTGGGAGAGTCTGCGGGGCGAGGCGTTGCCCCGCCGGGCCTCCCGGGAGCTGATTCGGGGGCTGGCGAAGTCATGGACCTGACCGGCGCGGTCTGGCGCACCTCCACCCGCAGCGACAACGGCGGCGCCACCTGCGTCGAGGTGGCGACCAACCTCCCGCACGTGGTCGGGGTGCGGGACAGCAAGGACCGGCAGGGTCCGGCGCTGACGTTCCCGCCCGCGGCCTGGGCCGTCTTCGCCCACGCCGTCGCGCACGCGAGTCTCACCTCGCACCCCTGCTGACGGCACCGGTCCCTCCCGGGCCGAGCCGACCCAGCTCACGGCCGGACAAGGCCGTCGCACCTCTTGTGCGATCACCTCGATGAAAGCTCTGGGCGAGCTGGTCGACGGGCACTTCCAGAGGGTGGTGACTGCCACGGCCGGTGCCACCTTCGTCATGGGACGGCCGTTCGAACTGTCCATCGATCCCGCAGACCTCCTCGACGACGGGTGAGGGATCGCAGGGCGAGGGCTGAGGCTCCCAGCGGGGCCCCGAGGAGGTGGGGGCAGAATGGCCGCGTGACTTCTCGCCGCGACCTCGTCCTGCTCGGCTCCACCGGTTCGATCGGCACCCAGGCCATCGACATCGTGCGGCGCAACCCGGACCGGTTCCGGGTGGTGGCGCTCGGCGCCGGTGGCGGCAACGTGGAGCTGCTCGCCGCCCAGGCCCTGGAGCTGGGCGTGGACGCGGTCGGGGTGGCGAAGGCGTCCGCCGCGCAGGACCTCCAGCTCGCCTTCTACGCCGAGGCGAGCCGGCGCGGCTGGGCCACCGGGGACTTCCGGCTGCCGAAGATCGTCGCCGGGCCCGACGCCATGAGCGAGCTGGCCCAGTGGCCGTGCGACATCGTGCTCAACGGGGTGGTCGGCTCGCTGGGGCTGGCACCGACCCTGGCCGCGCTGCGCGCCGGTCGTACCCTCGCCCTGGCCAACAAGGAGTCCCTCGTCGCCGGCGGCCCGCTGGTGAAGGCCGCGGTGACGCGGCCGGGGCAGATCGTCCCGGTCGACTCCGAGCACTCAGCGCTGGCGCAGTGCCTGCGCGGCGGGACGCGGGGTGAGGTGCGCCGGCTGGTCGTCACCGCCAGCGGTGGGCCGTTCCGCGGCCGGCGGCGCGACGAGCTGACCGCCGTCACCCCGGAGCAGGCGCTGGCGCACCCCACCTGGAACATGGGCCCGGTCGTCACGATCAACTCCGCCACCATGGTCAACAAGGCGTTGGAGGTGATCGAGGCGCACGAGCTCTTCGACGTGCCCTACGCCGACATCACCGTGATGGTGCATCCCCAGTCGGTGATCCACTCGATGGTCGAGTTCGTCGACGGCTCCACCCTCGCCCAGGCCAGCCCGCCGGACATGCGGCTGCCGATCGCCCTGGGCATCGGTTGGCCGGACCGGGTGCCCGAGGCCGCCGCCGCGGTGGACTGGACCACGGCGCACACCTGGGAGTTCGCGCCGCTCGACGACGCGGCGTTCCCGGCGGTGGCGCTGGCCAAGGCGGCCGGCGAGGCCGGCCGCTGCCGCCCGGCGATCTACAACGCGGCGAACGAGGAGTGCGTCGCGGCGTTCGTCGCCGGCCGGTTGCCCTTCCTCGGCATCGTCGACACCCTCCAGCGGGTGTTGGAGGAAGCTCCCGGTTTCGACGAACCAGGTACCGTCGAGGACGTGCTCGCGGCGGAGTCGTGGGCGCGCGCGCACGCGCAGGAGATCATCGCGGCGTCGGTGGAAGGAGCTTGATGGCAAACCTGCTCGGGGTGGCGCTCTTCGCCCTAGCGATCCTCATCTCGGTGAGTCTGCACGAGGCGGGGCACATGCTGACCGCCAAGGCGTTCGGGATGAAGGTCACCCGATACTTCGTCGGCTTCGGTCCCACTCTCTGGTCCTTCCGCAGGGGTGAGACGGAGTACGGCGTCAAGGGCATCCCCCTCGGCGGATTCTGCAAGATCGTCGGGATGACCCCGCAGGACGACGACGTGGACCCGGCCGACGAGCCCCGGGCGATGTGGCGCTACCCGGTGTGGAAGCGGACGATCGTCATGTCCGCGGGATCGATCACCCACTTCGCGCTCGCCCTGATCGCGACCTGGATGGCGGCCGTCACCCTGGGCCTGCCCAACCCCGACTTCCCCAGGACCGACGCGCAGGTCCGTCAGGAGCCGGCGGTCATCTCCGTCGAGGAGTGTGTGACCCCGGACACCGCGCGGGCGTGTGCCCCCGGGGACCCGGCCAGCCCGGCCGGCCAGGCCCAGCTGCGCGACGGCGACCGGATCACCTCGCTCAACGGCACCCCGATCAACAAGTACGGCGACCTGCTCACCGGCCTGCGCGCCCTGAAGCCCGGCCAGACCGCGCAGATCGGGTACGTCCGCGACGGCCAGCCGGGCACCACCAGCGCGGTGCTCGGGCAGACCCAGCGCCCGCCGCTGGACGATCCGAAGGGCGCCGTCGGCCCGGTCGCCGCGCTCGGCATCGGGCTCACGTACAGCACCCCGCCCCGGCTCACGTACGGGCCGGGGGAGGCCTTCGGGGCCACCGCCGACTTCACCAAGGAGCTGGCCGTCGGCACGGTCCAGTCGTTGCAGCGGCTGCCGCAGAAGGTGCCCGCCCTGTGGACGGCGATCACCGGCGGCGAGCGGGACGTGGACACCCCGATCAGCGTGGTCGGCGCCAGCCGGCTCGGTGGTGAGGCGTTCGCCAACAAGGCCTGGCTGGTCTTCGTGACGCTGTTCATCGGGTTGAACTTCTTCATCGGCGTCTTCAACCTGCTGCCGCTGCTTCCGCTCGACGGCGGGCACATCGCCATCATCTGGTTCGAACGGGTCCGTTCCTGGCTTTACGCCCGGATCGGCCGCGCCGACCCCGGTCGCGTGGACTACCTCAAGCTCATGCCCTTCACGTACGCGATGATCCTGATCGGTGGCGCGTTCACGCTGCTGACCATCACCGCGGACGTCGTCAACCCCATCACGCTCTTCCCAAGGTGAGTGCCTGAAGTGACCGCTGTCAGTCTCGGTATCCCCGCCGTGCCGCCCCCGCCGCTCGCCCCGCGTCGGGCCAGCCGCCAGATCATGGTCGGCTCGGTGCCGGTCGGTGGGGGTGCGCCGGTCTCGGTGCAGTCGATGACCACCACCCTCACCTCCGACGTCAACGCCACCCTCCAGCAGATCGCCGAGCTGACCGCCTCCGGCTGCCAGATCGTCCGGGTCGCCGTACCCAGCCAGGACGACGTGGAGGCGCTGCCGGCGATCGCCAAGAAGTCGCAGATCCCGGTGATCGCCGACATCCACTTCCAGCCGAAGTACGTCTTCGCCGCGATCGACGCCGGCTGCGCGGCGGTCCGGGTGAACCCGGGCAACATCCGGCAGTTCGACGACAAGGTCAAGGAGATCGCCCGCGCGGCCGGCGACGCGGGGGTGCCGATCCGGATCGGCGTCAACGCCGGCTCGCTGGACAAGCGGCTGCTCGCCAAGTACGGCAAGGCCACCGCGGAGGCGCTGGTCGAGTCGGCGCTCTGGGAGTGCTCGCTCTTCGAGGAGCACGGCTTCCGGGACATCAAGATCTCGGTCAAGCACAACGACCCGGTGGTGATGATCCGGGCGTACCGGCAGCTCGCCGCCCAGTGCGACTACCCGCTGCACCTGGGCGTGACCGAGGCCGGGCCGGCGTTCCAGGGCACCATCAAGTCGGCGGTCGCCTTCGGCGCGCTGCTGGCCGAGGGGATCGGCGACACCATCCGGGTCTCGCTCTCCGCCCCGCCGGTGGAGGAGATCAAGGTCGGCAACCAGATCCTGGAGTCGCTCGGGCTGCGCGAGCGCGGCCTGGAGATCGTCTCCTGCCCGTCCTGCGGTCGGGCCCAGGTCGACGTCTACAAGCTCGCCGAGGAGGTCACCGCCGGCCTGGAGGGGCTGCCGGTGCCGCTGCGCGTCGCGGTCATGGGCTGCGTGGTGAACGGCCCGGGTGAGGCCCGCGAGGCCGACCTCGGTGTCGCCTCCGGCAACGGCAAGGGCCAGATCTTCGTCAAGGGGAAGGTCGTGAAGACCGTCCCCGAGGCGCAGATCGTGGAGACGCTGATCGAGGAGGCGCTGCGGATCGCCGACGAGATGGGCGCCGAGCTCCCCGAGGAGCTGCGGGGCCTGGTCCCCGGCGGCGCCACCGTCACCGTCCACTGACCTCGCCGGGCGTCCACCAAACGCCCGCCACCCACGACTGAGAAGGAGTGGCCGTCCCACCCGGGCCGGCCACTCCTTTCGTTCCCGCCCCGGCACCCGGCGCCGGCCAGCCCGGGAGCCGATCTTCGTCCGCCGCCGTGTCCCGCCCTGTCGATCATGCAGTTGTCGGGGGTGATTCGTGGGGCTTCGCGGCGTTCGTTCACCACCACCAGTGCATGATCGACGGTGTGTGGGGCGGGTGGCGGTGTGAGGGGGCTGACATCAGGGAGCAGTGCCCCGGTCGGCCCGCGCGGCCCGGTCACCATCTGGCAGGCTGGTAGTCGTGCTGACGCTGCCGGTACGTCAACTGGGTGAGTCGGAGCGCCGCGCGGTGGAGCGGCTGCTCGACCTCGACCCGTTCGCGGGCGCGCAGGTCGCCGAGCGGGTCGCCGCCCGCGGCCTGGCCTGGTGGCGGGCCGAGGGCCGGATCCTCGGCTACGGACCCCGGCGCAACCTGGAGTCGATCTGCTGGCTCGGGGGCAACCTCACCCCGGTGCTCGCCTCCGAACCGGCCGTCGCCGCCTTCGCCGAGCAGCTCGCCACCGAGGAGCGGATCTGCTCCTCGATCGTCGGGCGGGCCGACGCCGTGCTCGGGCTCTGGGACCGCCTCGCCGACGCCTGGGGGCCCGCCCGGGACGTCCGTCCCAACCAGCCCCTGCTCGCCACCGACCGGGTGCCCCCGGTAGCGCCCGACCCGGAGGTGCGCCTGGTGCGGGCCGGCGAGATCGACCGGCTCTTCCCGGCGGCGGTCGCCATGTACACCGAGGAGGTCGGCGTCTCCCCGCTGGCCGATGACGGCGGACGGGCCTACCGGCGCCGGGTGACCGACCTGGTCCGGGCCGGCCGCGCGTACGCCCGGCTGGTCGACGGCCGGGTGGTGTTCAAGGCCGAGCTGGCGGTGGTGACCCGGCGGACCGCGCAGGTCCAGGGGGTGTGGGTGGCGCCCGAGTGGCGCGGGCGCGGGATCGCGACGTCCGCGATGGCCGCGGTCGTGCGGGACGCGTTGAAGCGGGTCGCGCCGACGGTGAGTCTCTACGTCAACGACTTCAACCTGCCCGCCCGCCGGGTCTACGAGCGCTGCGGCTTCCGCCCGGTCGGCACCCTGGCCACCGTCCTGTTCTGACCCGGTCCGTCGAGGGCGGGGGTCCGCCCGGTCGTCCGGAGCTGGCGCGGTGGCTGCCCCGCGTCCGGGGTGCGTCGACCGCCCGGTGCCGGACCCGCTCCACCCAGCCACCATTCCTGGAAGAACGTCCATATTCCCCATCAAGCCGCCTGAATTGGACGAAGCTGACAGGGTCAGTCCTGGTTGCAGCGGCGCACGGGGGCGCCGCCAGCCGGACTCCAGGAGGTGGCGGATGGCAACGAGACATCGCGGCAGGGTGGCGGCGGCCGGTGCCGTGCTTACCGCCTGCCTACTGATCACCGGCTGTGGCGGGGGCGGCGACGACGACCGTGGTGGTGGCGGCGGCCAGAAACCCCCCACCGGCAAGGAGAACACGGCGAACGGCTTCAAGATCGGCCTGCTGCTCCCGGAGTCGAAGACCACCCGGTACGAGGTCTTCGACCGGCCGCTGATCCAGGAGAAGCTCCGCGAACTCTGCAGCAAGTGCCAGGTGCTCTACCAGAACGCCGACCAAGACCCGGCCAAGCAGCAGTCCCAAGCCGAGGCGATGCTCACCCAGGGCGTCAAGGTGCTCATCCTCGACCCGGTGGACGCCAAGGCCGCGGGCGCGATCGTCAACAACGCGGTATCGCAGAACGTCCCGGTGGTCTCCTACGACCGCCTGGCCGAAGGACCGATCTCCTACTACGTCTCGTACGACAACCGGAAGGTCGGCCAGGTACAGGGCCAGGCGCTGCTCGACGCGCTGAGCAAGGGCGGTGACCCGAAGCGGGGCCAGATCGTCATGCTCAACGGCTCACCGACGGACCCGAACGCCGCCGACTTCAAGGCCGGCGCCCACTCGGTGCTGGACGGCAAGGTCAACATCGGCCAGGAGTACGACACCCCGGACTGGTCGCCCGACCGGGCTCAGCAGCAGATGGAGCAGGCCGTCACGGCGCTCGGCCGGGAGAAGATCATCGGCGTCTACGCGGCCAACGACGGCATCGCCGGCGGCGCGATCGCCGCGATGAAGGGCGGTGGCTTCCCCAGCCCGCTGCCGCCGGTCACCGGTCAGGACGCCGAACTCGCCGGCGTGCAGCGCATCGTCGCCGGGGAGCAGTACATGACGGTCTACAAGGCGATCAAGCCGGAGGCGGAGATCGCCGCCTCGATGGCGGTGGCCGCCGCGACCGGTCAGCAGTACACCGGCAGACCGACCCAGCAGCGCAACAACGGCACCCTGGAGGTGCCCTCGGTGCTCCTCGACCCGGTCCCGGTCACCCGGGACAACATCGAGGAGACCGTCATCGAGGACCGCTTCTACACCCGGGACCAGGTCTGCTCCGGCGCCTTCGCCGAGGCGTGCGACGAAGCGGGCATCTCCTGAGAGGGGCGGACGGGTGACGGTGAGCGAAACGCCCGTGCTCGCGATGTCGGGCATCTCGAAACGGTTCGGCGCGGTGCAGGCGCTCTCCGACGTGTCGCTGGAGGTCCGCCCCGGCGAGGTGGTGGCGCTGGTCGGCGACAACGGGGCCGGCAAGTCGACCCTGATCAAGGTGATCGCCGGGGTCAACCCGGCCGACACCGGGGAGATCCGTTGGACGGGCCGGCAGGTCCAGATCGGTCGACCCGCCGACGCCAGCGCCCTCGGCATCGCCACCGTCTACCAGGACCTCGCGCTCTGCGACAACCTCGACGTGGTCGCCAACCTCTACCTCGGGCGGGAACTCACCCGGGCCGGCCTGCTCGACGAGATCGGGATGGAGCGACGCGCGCGCGAGCTGCTCACCAGCCTCTCGGTCAAGATCCCTTCGGTACGGGTGCCGGTGGCCGCGCTCTCCGGCGGGCAACGGCAGTCGGTCGCCATCGCCCGGTCGCTGCTCGGCGAGCCCCGACTGGTGCTGCTCGACGAGCCCACCGCCGCACTGGGCGTCGCGCAGACCGCCGAGGTGCTCGACCTGATCGAGCGGCTCAAGAAGCGCGGCCTCGGGGTGCTGCTCATCAGCCACAACCTCGCCGACGTGAAGGCGGTCGCGGACCGGGTGGTGGTCCTGCGGCTGGGACGCAACGGCGGGGTGTTCGACCCGAGCCGGACCAGCCAGGAGGAGATCGTCCAGGCGATCACCGGGGCCCTGGACAACGCGGTCAGCCGGCGCCGGGCTCGGGGCGCTCCGCTGCCGGAGCAGGGCGGCGGCGAAGACAGCGGCCCGGCGAACCGGGCCACCCCCCGGGACCAGTTGTGAGCCGCCGTCCGGCGCCCGACCCGGCCGGTGCCGTCGGGCAGAGCAACCAGGAGGTGTCCCGTTGAGCACGTCGACGACCAGTCCGGAACCGCCGGCCGGGGACAGCGTCCAGACCGGGCCGGGAGGTGGCGGTGGCCGCTCGCCGATGGCCGCGATCCGGCGCCGACTGCGCACCGGTGAGCTGGGCGCCTGGCCGGTCATCATCGGACTGATCGTGATCTGGGTGGTCTTCCAGTCGCTCAACGAACGGTTCCTCAGCCCGCAGAACCTCTCCAACCTCACCCTCCAGATCGCCGCGACCGGCACCATCAGCATCGGCGTGGTGCTGGTGCTGCTGCTCGGCGAGATCGACCTCTCGGTCGGCTCGGTGGCGGGGGTGGCCGCCGCGGCCCTGGCCGTGCTGACCGTCCGCAACGGCTGGGGCGACCTGGCCGCGATCATCGTGGCGCTGCTGCTGGGCATGGCGATCGGCGCCCTGCAGGGCTCGATCTTCGCCCGGCTCGGGGTGCCCGCCTTCGTGGTCACCCTCGCCGGCAACATCGGCTGGCAGGGCCTCCAGCTCTTCCTGCTCAAGCCCGAGGGCACGATAAACCTGCCGTACACCGGCTTCATCGGCCGGATCACCCACGTCAACCTCGGCCCCGCCACCGGCTGGCTGATCGGGGCGCTCGCCGTGCTGGTGTACGCGGCGGCGGTGCTCCTCGACACGCGCCGCCGGGCCGCCGCCGGGCTGCCCACCCGCAGTCCGGTCCGCTCCGTGCTGCGGATCGTCGGCCTGGCCGTGCTGGTCGGGGTCACCGTGGCGGTGCTCAACGCCTGGCAGGGCGTGCCCGCGGCGCTGCTCATCCTGCTCGCCCTGGTGGTGATCGTCGACCTGGTGCTGCGCCGCACCCGGTACGGGCGGGGCATCTTCGCCGTCGGCGGCAACGTGGAGGCCGCCAGACGCGCCGGCATCAACGTCACCCTGATCAGGATCTCCGTCTTCGCCCTCACCTCCACGCTGGCGGCGCTCGGCGGCATCCTGATCGCCTCCCGCGGCTACGCCGCCGGCCAGTCCACCGGCGCGGCGGACACCCTGCTGGTGGCCATCGCCGCGGCGGTGATCGGCGGGGTGAGCCTCTTCGGCGGACGCGGGTCGACGTACGGGGCGCTGCTCGGCAGCCTGGTGCTCGGGTCGATCACCTCGGGCATGTTCCTGTTGCAGCTCGACTCCTCGGTCCGCTTCATGATCACCGCAGCGGTGCTGCTCGCCGCGGTCATCCTCGACTCGCTGTCCCGGCGGGGGCGGCGGTCGAGCGGCCGGGCCTGACGTCCCCGGGCGGCCGGACGGCGCCGCCGTCGGCCGCCCCCACCGCCGCGCTCCGGCGGTCCCGGCGTAAATGCGTTGAGCAGCCGGGCCGCACCCCGCAGGCTGGAACCTCCGCCACCGGATCCGGAGGACCCACCCATGCGCCTGCTCCGCGACCTGTGGGTCACCTCGCCCCACCGGATCACGATCGTCGGCGTGCTGATCGTGCTCGGCGCCGCCGGGCAGGCGGCCGCCTCGGCGCTGGCCGGTCCCGTCCTGGTGCACCGGTCGGCCGGCTGGTTCGCCGCGCTGGTCGTCGCGCTCGTCGCCGCTGTGGTCACCGACCTGGTGATCGGGCTGCTGATGGCCGGCCTCACCGCCGACTGGTCCGCCGACGTGCGCCGCCGCCTCTGCCGGGTGGCGCTCGGGCAGGACCTGGGCACCCTGGAGACCACCCCGGTCGGCGAGCTGCTCGACCGCATCGACAACGACGTCTACCAGGTCGCGGCGGAGCTGCGGAACACCGGCGTACGGCTCGTCCAGGGGCTGGCCGTCTGCCTGCTGGCCACGGCGAGCGCCATGTTCGTCTGGTGGCCGGCCGGGGTCGGCATGCTGACCCTGACCGCGCTGCTCGCCGTGGCGCTGCGCCGCCCCACCACGGCCATCGCCCCGGCCCGGATGGCCGAGGAGGAGGCCTGGTCCGACCTCGCCGCGGTGATGGAGGAGGCGGTCCACGGCCAGGACGACGTCCGCACCAGCCTGGCCCGGCCCTACGTGCTGCGGCTCTACGCCCGCCGCGCCGCCGAGGTGCTGGCCCGGGGACGCCGGGTGTTCCTGATGTCGGCCCGGGTCACCACCATCGCCGCCGGCGCCATCCGGGTCGGCATCGCCGCCGTGGTGCTCGGCGGCGCCTGGGCGCTGACCGCCGGCCGGATCGACGGAGCCCGGGTGACCGCCATCTGGCTGCTCGCCATCGCCTTCGGTGCCACCGTCGAGCACATCGCCCGCTGGGTGCCGCACCTGCAGTACGCGCTCGGCGCCTGGGCCCGGGTGCAGCTGCTCTCCGGCGCCCGGCAGGAACCCGCGGGCGGACTGGCCCCGGTCGACGGCGACCTGACCGTGCGCGGGCTCACCTTCCGCTACCCGGAGAGCGAGGACACCGGCCGGGGGCCGGCGCTGCGCGACGTCCGGCTGACCTTCGCCCGGGGCCGCTCGTACGCCCTGGTCGGGCGGACCGGATCGGGCAAGTCGACGCTGGCCAAGGTGCTCACCCGGGCCGTCGACGTGCCGCGCGGCACGGTCCTCCTCGGCGACATCGACCTGCTCGACCTCGACGTCGAGGAGCTGCGCCGGTGGATCGCCGTGGTGCCGCAGCGCACCGAGATCCTGGCCGGCACCCTCGCCGAGAACGTCGCGCTCTTCGACCCCGACCTGCTCGACGACGCCACCCGGGCGCTGGAGGAGCTGGGCCTGGCCGGCTGGATCGCCGAGCTGCCCGACGGGGTGCGGACCCGGCTGGGCGAGGGCGGGCACGTGCTCTCCGCCGGGCAGGAACAGCTGGTGGCGTTCGCCCGGATCCTGGTCCGCGACCCGCACGTGGTGATCCTCGACGAGGCCACCGCCCGGCTGGACCCGGTCACCGAGACCCGGGTACGCCAGGCCACCGAGCGCCTGCTCACCGACCGGATCGGCATCGTCATCGCGCACCGCCTCTCCTCGGTGCGCCGCTGCGACGAGGTGGTGGTGATGGCCGACGGCGCGGTGCTGGAGGCCGGGCCGCTGCGCGGGTCGCGACGCTTCGCCGAGCTGCTCGCCACCAGCCACGCCGGCGCGTACGCCCCGGCCGGCGCGGCACGCGGCGGGGTGGACCTGCTTCCCGCCGCGGGCGGGGAGTGGGACGTCGTCGAGCCGCTGCCCGAGCCCGCGCCGTCCGCCCGGCCGGTGGCCGTACCCAAGAGCGACCCGCCGCCCCCGCCCACGCCGCCGTCCGCGCGGACCATGCGGGAGATCCTGCGCCTGGCCCTGAACGACCCGCGGTACGGCCTGGTCTCGGTCGGCATGTTCGTCGTCATGGTGCTGCTCGGCCTGGACGGCGCGGTGCTGCCCTGGCTCTGGGCGGACGTGGTCGACGGTGGCAGTCCCTGGCTGCCGGCGCTCGGCATCGTCGTCGCGCTGCTGGTCGTGCTGCCGCTGCCCTACTTCACCAACCTGTGGTTCCCCCAGTGGTGGGTGCGCCAGATGCTGCGGATCAGCCTGCGCCTGGTGCACGGCCAGACCGGCCCGCGCCGGGTCAGCGCGCACACCCCGGCCGAGGTGGTGGCCCAGGGTGGCGACACCGAACGGGTCGTGGAGCTCGCCGACAACCTGGTCGACCAGTTCATCGCCGTGGTGCTCCTGGTCACCATGACGGTGGTGACCGGCAGCGCCGTGCCGGGGCTCTTCTTCGTCGGCACGATGGTGGCCTCCGGGCTGGCCGCGACGCTCTTCGGCCCCCGCCTGGAGCGCTCCGCCCGGGGCACGGTCAAGGCCCGGGCCGCCTTCGCCACCGCGCTGGTCTCCACGCTCTCGGCGGCCCGGACGGTGAAGCTCGCCGGCGCCACCCGCCCGGTGCTGGACCACCTGGCCGGGCTGGACACCGTCCGCAGCGACCGGCAGCGCCGGGAGATCTCCATGCAGGTGTGGGCCCGTTCCACCCCGTCGGTGCTCAGCGGGCTGCTGCCGATCGGGGCGTGGGCGCTCTACCTGTCCGGTGGGCTCTCCGCGGGCGCCACCCTGGTCGCGGTCTCCACGCTGGGCGCCGCCCGCTGGTTCGCCTGGACCACCGCGTCGTTGGTCTCCCACTACCCGTCGGCCCGGGTCTGGACCCGCCGGACGGTCGCGATGTCCGGGGTCGGGGCGTACTCGGCGGCGGTGCCGGGGGTGGACATCGTCGCCGGCACCGCGCCCGCGCCGGTGCCGCCGGCCCGGCGCCCGCTGCGCCGGCTGGAGCTGGCCGGTTTCGGGGCGCTGCACACCGACGGCACGCTCGCCGTACGGGACGTCGACCTGACCGTCGAACGCGGGCAGCTGGTGCTGGTGGTCGGGCCGGTGGGCGCCGGCAAGTCGTCGCTGCTGCGCGCGCTGGCCGGGATCGTGCACCACACCGGCACGCTGCGGTGGAACGGCGAACCGGTGACCGAGCCGGAGCTGTTCCTGCGCCCGCAGCAGGTCGGGTACGTCGGCCAGCTACCCCGGGTGCTCTCCGGCACGGTCGCCGACAACATCGCCCTCGGCCACGACGTGGACGCGGCCGGCGCGGTGGCCACCGCCCAGCTGGAGCACGACCTCGCGGCGGCCGGCGGCGGGCTCGGGCTGCTCATCGGGCACAAGGGGACCCGGCTCTCCGGCGGTCAGCTCCAGCGACTGGCGCTGGCCCGGGCGTTGGCGCCGCGGACCGAGCTGCTGGTCGCCGACGACGTGTCGTCCGCGCTGGACGTCACCACCGAGCTGGCGCTCTGGGCGGCGCTGCGGGAGCACGGGGTGACCGTGGTCGGATCGACGTCGAAGCGGGCCGCGCTGGTCCGGGCCGACCACGTGGTGGTGCTCATCGACGGCACGGTGGCCGCCCAGGGCCCCTGGCGCGACCTCGAGGACGACTGGAGCCACCTGGCCGGCTGACCTCGGAGGCGGGTCCGGGTCAGAAGGCGCGGGCGTACTGGTCCGGCCAGCCCGGCGCGGCACCCAGCTTGGCGGCGGCGCGACGCGGCCAGTACGGGTCGCGCAGCAGCTCACGGCCGAGCAGCACCAGGTCGGCCTCGCCGCCGGCGACGATCTCCTCGGCCTGCTCCGGCTCCACGATCAGGCCCACCGCGCCGGTGAGCACCCCCGCGTCGCGGCGGATCCGGGCCGCGAGGGGCACCTGGTAGCCGGGCCCGACCGGAATGGCCGCCCGAGCCGAGGCGCCGCCGGAGGAGGCGTCGACCAGGTCCACCCCGGCGGCGGCCAGCTCGCCGGCGAGCACCACGCTGTCCTCGACCGTCCAGCCGCCCTCGACCCAGTCGGTGGCGGAGATCCGGGCCAGCACCGGCGTCCGTTCGCCGACCGCCGCGCGGACCGCCCGGGCCACCTCCAGGGTGAGCCGCATCCGGGCGGCGCGGTCAGCCGCCGTAGCCGTCGGTGCGGTGGTTGGTCAGCGGGGAGAGGAACTCGTGCAGCAGGTAGCCGTGCGCGGCGTGGATCTCCACGGCGGCGAAGCCGGCGTCCAGGGCCCGGGCCGCGGCGACGGCGAACGCCTCCACCACCAAGGCGATCCCGCTCTCGTCGAGCGCGGTCGGCCGCCGATGGTCGGTGAGGAACGGCTCGTCGCCCGGGCCGACCGGCGTCCAGCCGCCCTCGGCGTCCGGCACGCCGCCCCGGCCGTCCCACGGCCGGTAGGTGGACGCCTTGAACCCGGCGTGCGCGAGCTGCACGGCCGGCACCGCGCCCTGCGCGGCGACGAATCCGGTGACCGGGCGCCAGGCGTCGACGTGCGCGTCCGACCAGAGCCCGGTGTCCTGCGGGCTGATCCGCCCCTCCGGCACCACCGCGGTGGCCTCGGTGAGGATCAGGCCGGCACCGCCGACGGCCCGGGAACCGAGGTGCACCCGGTGCCAGTCGGTGGGCAGGCCGTCCGGGCCGGCGCTGTACTGGCACATCGGGGCGAGGGCGACCCGGTTGGGCAGGGTGACCGCGCGCAGGCTCAGCGGGGTGAACAGGGCACTCATGCGGTGATCCTCCAGCAGCGCCGTCGGGGAGACCCCGAGGGGCCTCCCCGACGTACGGCAGGTGTCAGGCGGGAACGGGAGCCAGCTCGTCGGAGCGGGCCGGCCGCTCGGTCTCGTCGGCGTCGATCAGCTCACGCCGGCCGGCCGAGTCGTACGCGGCCCGGTCCAGGGTGCCCTCGCGGGCGGCGACGACGGTCGGCACCAGAGCCTGCCCGGCCACGTTGGTGGCGGTGCGGATCATGTCCAGGATCGGGTCGATCGCCAGCAGCAGGCCGGCGCCGGCCAGCGGCAGGCCCAGCGTGCTCAGGGTCAGGGTGAGCATCACGGTCGCGCCGGTGAGGCCGGCGGTGGCGGCCGAGCCGACCACCGAGACGAAGGCGATCAGCAGGTAGTCGGTGACGCCCAGGTCCACCCCGAAGATCTGCGCGACGAAGATCGCCGCCAGGGCGGGGTAGATCGACGCGCAGCCGTCCATCTTCGTGGTGGCGCCGAAGGGCACCGCGAAGGAGGCGTACTCACGCGGGACGCCGAGCCGCTCGACCGAGCGCTGGGTCACCGGCATGGTGCCCACCGAGGAGCGGGAGACGAACGCCAGCTCGATCGCCGGCCAGGCGCCGGCGAAGAAGCGCAGCGGGTTGAGCCGGCCGGCGACCACCAGCACCAGCGGGTAGATCACGAAGAGCACGATCGCGCAGCCCACGTAGACGGCGGTGGTGAACTTTGCCAGCGGCGCCAGCAGGTCCCAGCCGTACGAGGCGACGGCGTTGCCGATCAGGCCCAGCGTGCCGATCGGGGCGAGCCGGATCACCCACCAGAGCGCCTTCTGCACGATCTCCAGCAGCGAGCGGTTGAGCGCGACGAACGGCTCGGCGGCCTCGCCGACCAGCAGCGCCGCGGCGCCGACGACCAGGGCGAGGAAGACGATCTGGAGCACGTTGCCCTCGACGAACGCGCCGACCGGGTTGGTCGGCACGATGCCGGTGAGGAAGTCGGTCCACGAGCCGGTCTTCTTCGGTGCGGCGGCGCCGGCGGTGTCCAGCGCCACGCCCCGGCCCGGGTCGGTGAGCAGGCCGAGGCCGATGCCGACGGCCACCGCGACCAGCGCGGTCGCGCCGAACCAGAGCAGCGTCTTGAGCGCCAGCCGGGCGGCGTTGGCCACGCCGCGCAGGCTGACCACGCTGACCACGATGGCGGTGAAGACCAGCGGGGGCACGGCCAGCTTGAGCAGCTGGACGAAGAGGCCGCCGACGGTGTCGAGGGTGCTGGCCAGCCAGCTCAGGTCGTTGGCGCGGGCGAGGAAACCGAGCGCCACGCCGAGGACGAGGCCGAGCAGGATCTGCACGGAGAAGGGGAACTTGCGCAGGGCGGAAGCCATGAAGAGGTGTCCAAGGTCTGGAAGGGGTCGGAACCGGGCAGCGTCAGGAACGAGGCTGCGCCGGACAGACGCCGCTGGCCTGCAGTCGGAGATCGACATACAGGCGGACGGTGAGGTGCCAGACATTGGTCATCGCCAGCCGAGGCTACTCCCGGCGAGCACCGGCAAGAAGGAGCGGCCGGCGTGAGGCTCCTTACAGAAGCGCGACGGCCGCCCGTCCCGGGTGACCCGGGTCGGGCGGCCGCCGACACCGCCTAGCCGATGGCCTTGGCCGCGGTCGGGGTCCAGCCGCTGGCGACCTGCACCCGGTTGCTCCAGCCGAGGTTGCCGTTGTTGGCGTACAGCCAGAGGTTGCCGCTCGGGTCCGCGGCCACGACGTCGGGGCGCCGGTCCCCGTTCAGGTCCGTCACCGTCACCCGGTAGCTGGTCCAGCTGGCACCGATCTGCTTGCGGACCCCGAGCATCGCCGACCCCGACTGGCCGGTGTTCGGGTAGTACCACATGTCACCCGCGGTGTCGATCGCGATGACGTCGTCGAGCCCGTCACCGTCGAAGTCGGCGGGGAAGATCCGGTAGTTGCTCCAGCCGGCGCGACCGACCTCCACCTTGCAGCACCCGTCCGGGTAGTGGAAGAGCTGGCCGGTCACGTTGTTGACGCCGAAGTGGTCGGGTCGGGTGTCCCCGTCGGCGTGCCCGGTGGCGTGCGTGTAGCTGCTCCAGCCGACGCCGATCTGCCTCCGTTGCGTGTAGGTCGGTGCCCCGTTGACGTTGGGATAGGTCCAGAGCAGACCGGACGAGTCGACAGCCATCAGGTCGGCCAGGCCGTCCTGGTTCCAGTCCTGGACGTCCCAGCGGTAAGTGCTCCACCCGGTGCCGATCTTCACCGCCGCGCCGAAGGTGGACATGCCGCCGCTGCCGGTGTTGGGGTGCAACCAGAGCCCGCCCGAGGAGTCCGCCCTCACGACGTCCGCTCGTCCGTCGCCGGTCAGGTCATGAGCGGCCGGGGTGGGGTGCACCACCACCTGGTTCCAGGTCTGCACCAGCGAGAGCTGCCCCCGGAGGTGGCCGCCGTAGCTGCTCGTGCCGGTCCTCAGGCTGCCCATCCGCAGGCCGCCGGCGGCGTTCCAGGTCGTGGTGTGCGACGCGGACCCCGCCTGGCGGCCGTTGACGTAGAGGAACATCGTGCTCAGGTTGCCGGCACCCGGCTTGAAGGTGGCGGTGAGCTGGGTCCAGACGCCGAGCCGGGCGCTGTTCGCGCCGGCGGTCGCGGTGTCCCACACCGGAGCGGCCACGTCGCTGCGGGACATCGCGAACCGCCATGAGCTGTCGCTGGCCTCCGCCCAGACCCGGAACCCGGCCGTGGCGGTACCGTCCTGGGAGAGCACGGTCCCACCGGTCGCGTCGGGCTTCACCCAGGCCGACACGGTGAACTCGGACCGGGTGTCGACCGCCGCGCCGGTGGTGACGAGGGTGCCCGTGCCGTCGAGCGCGACGTCCGGGTCGAAGAGGTCACCGGTGTTCAGCTCGACCTTGCCGCTGGCGGTGGCGTGCAGGGTGCCCACGGCGTCCGGTGCGGTCACCGGCGCGGTGGTGAGGGTGTTCAGCTGCCAGGCGTGACTGGCGGTGATCACCGTCTGGTCGGCCTGGGCGGTGATGGTGCCCGTGCCGGGAGCGAGGTCGGTGACCAGCCAGGCGGTGCTCTTCGCCCCGGCCGTCGTGGTCCACAGGTCGGCCGTACCGTCGCCGTTGAGGTCACCGGCGCGCAGGACGGCACCGGACCCCGGGTTCCATGCCGGGTTGGTCAGCGCGTGCGCCGTGTAGGTGAGCTGTCCGGACTCCGGTGTGGCGGTGAGCCCGGTCCACAGGTGCAGGGCGTTGGTGTCGCGGTTCCAGAGGAACATGGCGGTGCCGTCGGCGAGCTGGGCGGTGGTGATCGTCCAGCGGTCCCAGTCGGTGCCGCCGGTCGGCGTGGCGGTCGTCAGGTGGACCGGTTCGAAGTAGCCGCCGACGAAGCCGAGGTTGGGGTAGTAGGTCAGGTGGTAGCCGCGGGTGGCGTCCCCGCTGGTGCCGATGAGATCGGGGTAGGGCGAGGCGAGGCCGCGGCTGTCGCCGGCGTTGGCCAGTTGCCGCGGCGAGTTGCCGTCCGGGTCCACGAGCTGGGCGGGGTCGATGCTCTGCTGGTTCTCGTTGGTCTCGGGCCGCAGCACCGAGCCGTCCCCGTTCGCGCGCAGGATGCCCGCGCCACCGGGGTTGGTGCCACCGGGGTAGTAGACCAGCAGGTCCTGGAGCCCGGTGCCGCCGAAGCGGCCGGTGAGCGCCTGCCCGCCGTCGAAGTCGGTGGGGGCGTTGGCGCCGGTCACGCCGTTGCCGTTGGCGCCGATGTTGCTGGCAACCGGCTGGATGCCGCCGTTGCCGATGCCGCTGGCCAGCCAGACGCCGGACGGGATGCCGTTCGTGGCTCCCACCGCGAGCAGGTCGGGGACGTCGTCGCCGGTGAGGTCCCCGTCCACGGCGGTCGCAGCCGGCTGGGCGTTGAAGGTCACGCTGGCGCTGTCGCCGATGTTTCCGCCGGTGGAGAGGCTGGTGACGGTGACGGTGTTGGTGAACCGGGTCGGCGCCAGGGTGATCGAGGCGCTGCCGTCGGTCTGCGCGGTCACCTCGACCGGTGCGCTGGCGTTCAGCTGGTAGAAGTACCCGCGGGGCGGGGTGCCGCTCTCGGGCGGGCCGACGCTGAGGGTCATCGGCTGGCCGATCGTGATCTGACCGGTCGGCTCGGCCACCGCGGGCTTGCCCGGGCGGGTGGGGTCGAAGGTGAAGGTACAGGTGGCCGACCACTCGCCGGCGGTACGGAAGTCGGTCGCCTGGACCTTCCAGGAGAAGGCGGTCGGCTGCCCGCTGCCCGGCGTGCCGGTGACCCCGGCGGCGGTGCGCAGGCCGGCGACCGGTACGACGAGTACCGCCGTGGTACCGGAGGAATAGGTCAGCAGGCTCGGGTTCGAGGTGGCGATCGCGGTCTGCGTGGGGTCGGAGCTCTTCCAGAGCTTGAAGGAGACGCCGAGGGTGCCACCGTTGCGGTCGGAGACCGGGGCGTAGAGCGAGACCGAGGCGTCACCGACCGTGGAGCCGCCGGCGCAGACCGTCTTCGGCGAGGTGGTCAGGCCGGTGGGCTGGTTGGGCTTGTGGTTGTAGCGGATGGTCAGCGTGGGGCTGGTCTCGAGGAATTCCTTCCAGCTCTGGGTGTCGCTGGCCTCGTTGGCGGCGACCATCCAGAGGGTGCGGGTGGGCTTCTTGTTGGTGACGTCGGTCCTGATCTGGCTGCTGATGTCGAAGGAGACGCCGGCGGCGTCGCAGCCGCTGTAGCCGTGGGCGAAGCTCTTGGAGGCGGCCAGCGGGCCCTTGCTCTGTGACTCCCAGTAGTTCCAGGTGGCGTTGCCGGAGCTGAGCGTCGTGCCGGGGGCGTAGACGTTGACGGTCTTGTCGGTGCAGCTCCACGACCGGGTGTTGGTGATCTTGAAGAACGCGTCGGCGATCTCCGCCCCGGCCAGCGTGCTGTGGGGGACCGGGAAGTTGATCAGGGTGTTGGAGCGTTGGCTGCCGGAGTTGCCGACCTGCATCCGCCCGATCAGGTCGGGGGTGTCCTTCCAGTAGTTGGTCGACTGGTGTTGGTAGGAGATCGTCGCCCAGCCGGACATCTTCGGCCCGATCGGCGTCCAGGTGAAGGTGGGGTCGATGTAGACCGGGTAGACCGTGCGGGCGTCGGTGAGCAACCCGCGGTCCGGGGTGAGGCGCAGTCGGTCGTTGCCGATCCCCACCGCGACGGGGGCGGTGCGGGCGGCTCGGCCCGGCGCCGTCGCGGTGGACCTGGCGCCGCCCGGCGCGGCTGACACGGCCGCGTCGGCGGAGGAGTCCCACATGACCGGGGCGGGCGCGGTGAGCACCGCCGCGCCGGTCCGGTCCCGGCCGGCGATGTTGCCGGCCGCGTCCGTGGCCAGGGTGAAGCCCTTGGCGCGGGTGCTCAACGAGAGGGTGGCCAGCGCCGGGTGCTTCGCCGCCACCGCGTCCCGGACGACGAAGACGTGCGAGAACGAGCCTTCGCCGGTGATCCGGACGGTCAGGTCGACCCCGGGCAGGACGTCGGCATAGGTGGCGGTGGGGCCGGCGAGGGTCGGCGCGGGCAGCGGAACCGGGGTGCCCACGTCGAGAGATCGATCGCCGGAGGTCAACTGGGCCAGCGGGCCACTGCCGCCCGGGGAGAGTCGGACCGGGTTGGTGGTGACCGCGCCGGTGATGCTGCCGTCGGCGTGCCGGACCAGGGTCGGGTCGAGGTTCTTCCACTGGCCGTCGACCCGGGCACGGGTCGGCACGGCGGACTGGGTCAGCTCGACGGTGCCGTCCGGACGGGCGGTGACGAGGGTGGTCGAGGTGCCGGCGGCGCCGGCCTCCACCGGCTTGCCGGTGCGTCGCGCCCGGGCCATCGCCTGGTCGATGCCGAGCGAGCTGGCGCTCGGCTCCGAGCGGGGTGCGTTCGAGGCGGGCGCGGCGGCGACCGGCCCGGTCTCGGCGGTGAGCGCGGCGGCACCGAGAAGCATGCTGGTGGCGGCCGTCGATGCCAGCAGGCGTCGATGAAGTCGGGATCGTTGTCTGGGCAGCACGATGGAATCCCCCCGTGTGTGGCCCGGGCACCGGATCGTGCCCGATGGTCGGCCACAGTGAAGCAGCCCGATGTGTCGCAGGGAACGCCGGCCGTCACGGAGGGTTGTCCCTTTCGGGAACTCTGCTCCTGGTATGCGGTGGCGTCGCGCCGCCACTCGTTAGGGATTCGTTATCGGCTCCGGCTCCGCCCTCGGCGATCGGCTCGTCCGGCCCCGAGCGCCATGGCCGTGGCGAGACCCCAACCGGCGGCGACCGCCAGCAACAGCCGTTCCAGGCCACCCACCAGGCCACCCCGCCCGACCGTCACGATCGCCACGGCGATGGCCAGGCCCAGCGGCAGCGCCACCCCGGCGCCGAGCCGGGCGAGCCGGCGCAGCCCGGGCGCCGCGCGCGCGGAGACGGCGATCGCCAGCATCGCGGAGACCGTCGCCGCCACCGCCCCGATGCTCGCCCCGCCGTGCACCAGATCGGCGGCGGTCGGCGTCTCGAACGGCGGCAGCGGGCAGCCGGCGCTGCACGTCACCGCGCCGGAGAGCGCGGTGCAGACCGCACCCGTGCCGAGCAGCGCCGCCGCGCGGCGCAGCTCCGGCGGGAGCGCCGTGGCCAGCAGCAGCAGCGCCGCGGCCAGGGAGAAGATCCCGATCCGGTACGTCGGGGCGTAGCCGCTCTGGGTGATGGCGGCCTCGCTGATGTACCCGGTCAGGCCCGGGCCGGGACCGGCGGCCACCGCGACGGCCACCGACACGGCGCCGGCCAGCCCGCAGCCGGCGGCGGCCGCCGCGGCGGCCGCCCGGGCGGGGGTGGTGGTCGCCGCGGCGGACCGGTCCGGGTCAGCCACGCCCGTGCGGCGTCGTCCAGCCGGAGGTGTCCGGGCCCAGCGGCACGACGCCGGTCGGGTTGATCTCCTGGTGGGTGCCGTAGTAGTGCCGCTTGATGTGGTCGAAGTCCACCGTCTCGCCGAACCCCGGGGTCTGGAACAGGTCCCGGGCGTACGCCCAGAGCACCGGCATCTCGGTCAGCTTCTGCCGGTTGCACTTGAAGTGCCCGTGGTACGCCAGGTCGAAGCGGATGAGCGTGGTGAAGAGCCGCACGTCCGCCTCGGTGATCGCGTCGCCCATCAGATAGCGCCGCCCGGCCAGCCGCTCCGACAGCGCGTCCAGCCGCGCGAAGAGCGCGACGTACGCCTCGTCGTACGCCTGCTGGGAGGTGGCGAAGCCGCACCGGTACACGCCGTTGTTGACGTCCCGGTGGATCTCGGCCATCAGCGCGTCCAGCTCCGGGCGCAGCTCGACCGGGTAGAGGTCCGGCGCGTCCGGGGAGTGGAACCGGCGCCACTCGGTGGAGAAGTCCAGGGTGAGCTGCGGGTAGTCGTTGGTGACCACCCGCCCGGTGCGGGTGTCGACCAGCGCCGGCACGGTGACCCGCCCGGTGTAGTCGGGATCGGTGGCCAGGTACGCCTCGGAGAGGTAGCCGATGCCGAGCACCGGGTCGAAGCCGTCCGGGTCGAGGGCGAACCGCCAGCCCCGCTCGTCCCGGATCGGGTCGACCGTGCCGAGGCTGATGACCTCGTCGAGGCCGAGCAGGCCGCGGACGATTTGGGCCCGGTGCGCCCACGGGCACGCCCGGCACCAGATCAGCCGGTACCGGCCGGCCTCCAGCGGCCAGCGGTCCTGCTCGTCCGGGCCCCCGCCCTCCGCCGCGGTCGAGTGCGGGGTGACCCGACCGGTGAACCGGTTGGGCTGGCGGACGAACTCGCCGCTGCCGGCGGTCTCTGCGCTGAACTGGGGCCGGGCCATGCCGTCAACCTATCCGGTCCGGACGCGGATATCCTGGCGCCCGGGACGTCCGGCGCGACCCGGCGGACGCCGCCCCCGAGCCCCTTCCCACCCCCGAAGGACAGCGCCGATGACCGTGGCATACCTCGTGGCCGGAGTCCGCACTCCGATCGGCCGGTACGCCGGCGCCCTCGCCGGGGTACGCCCCGACGACCTGGCCGCCCACGTGATCCGGGAACTGGTCGCCCGCCACCCGTCGGTGGACTGGGCCCGCACCGACGACGTGGTGCTCGGCTGCGCCAACCAGGCCGGCGAGGACAACCGCAACGTGGCCCGGATGGCGGCGCTGCTCGCCGGCCTGCCCGAGCAGGTGCCCGGCAGCACCGTCAACCGGCTCTGCGGCTCCGGCCTGGACGCCCTCGCCACCGCCGCGCGGGCCATCGTGGCCGGCGAGGCCGACCTGGTGGTGGCCGGCGGGGTGGAGAGCATGAGCCGGGCGCCGTTCGTGCTGCCGAAGGCGGCCACGCCGTTCTCCCGCGCCGCCGAGGTCTACGACACCACGCTCGGCTGGCGGCTGGTCAACCCGCTGATGGAGCAGGGGTGGGGCATCGACTCGATGCCGGAGACGGCGGAGAACGTCGCCGCCGAGTTCGGCGTCGACCGGGCGGCGCAGGACGCGTTCGCGCTGCGCTCCCAGCAGCGGGCCGCCAAGGCCCAGGCCGACGGTCGGTTCGCCGAGGAGATCGTGCCGGTCACGGTGCCGGCGGGGCGGCGCGAGACGAAGCTGGTCGAGGTCGACGAGCACCCCCGGGAGACCTCGCTGGAGAAGCTCGCCGCGCTGCCCACCCCGTTCCGCGCGGGCGGGACGGTGACCGCCGGCAACTCCTCCGGCGTCAACGACGGCGCGGTGGCCCTGCTGGTGGCCTCCGCGGACGCGGTCGCCCGCTACGGGCTCACCCCCCTCGCGCGGGTCAGCGGCGCCGCCGCGGCGGGCGTACCGCCCCGGATCATGGGGATCGGCCCGGTGCCGGCCACCCGCAGGCTCCTCGACCGGCTCGGCCTCGGCCTCGGCGACGTCGACGTGGTGGAGCTGAACGAGGCGTTCGCCGCGCAGGGCGTCGCCGTGCTGCGCGAACTGGGCCTGCCGGAGGACGCCGAGCACGTCAACCCGAACGGCGGCGCGATCGCGCTGGGTCACCCGCTCGGTGCCAGCGGCGCCCGGCTGGCGTTGACCGCCGCGCTGGAGCTGCGTCGGCGCGGCGGCCGGCGGGCGCTGGCCACGATGTGTATCGGGGTGGGGCAGGGCATCGCGCTGATGCTGGAGTCCGCCGGCTGATTCGTGCGCGGGCGGGCTGCGGGGCCCGGCGGACCGCCCGAAAAGTCGATCTCCCGCGTCAGGGCGCGCGCGCATAGAGTGTTCAGCACCACACGATCCGCGGGTCGGCCGGTGTCGCGTCCGCGTGCCCGCGCGCGCCCCGGGCACCGGTGCCCACCCGCGCCGCGGCGACGAACTGGGGCGAAGCGATGCAGATGCCGGACGGAACTCCCGCCGAGATCGACCTGAGCCGGCCGAGCGCCGCCCGGGTCTACGACTACTTCCTGGGCGGCGCGCACAACTTCGAGATCGACCGGCAGCTCGCCGAGCAGATCGCCAGCATGACGCCGAACCTGGCGGCCACCATGCGCTCCGGCCGGGAGTTCCTCCGCCGGGCGGTCCGGGTGCTGCTGGACGCCGGCATCGACCAGTTCCTCGACATCGGCTCGGGCATTCCCACCGTCGGCAACGTGCACGAGGTGGCCCAGGCCGCCAACCCGCAGGCGCGGATCGTCTACGTCGACATCGACCCGGTGGCCGTGGCGCACAGCCGGGAGTTGCTGGCCGGCAACGACCGGGCCACCGCCATCCGCGCGGACCTGCGGGAGCCGAAGCTGATCCTCGACGAGGCCCGGTCCAGCGGCCTGATCGACTTCGACCGGCCGATGGGCATCCTGCTCGCCGGGGTGGTGCACTTCATCCCGGACGTCGACCGTCCGGCGGACATCCTGGCCGCCCTGCGGGCCGCCGCCGTGCCCGGCAGCTTCCTGGTGATCTCACACTCCACCTTCGAGGACCAGCCGCAGGAGATGCTCGACGCGCAGCGGCTGTCGAAGCGGACCGCCACCGAGATCACGCTGCGCTCCCGCGCCGAGATCACCGGCTTCTTCGGCGACTGGACGGTCCTGGAGCCCGGCGTGGTGCACATGCCGCTCTGGCGCCCCGACTCGCCGTCCGACGTGGACGACCGCCCCGAGCGGTTCGGGGCCTTCGGTGGGGTGGCCCGATACGACCGCGCCGCCGGCTGAGTCGACATGTCCGCCGTCCCGGATCCCGACGGGGACGACCTCAGTCGCCCGGGCGCCCAGCGGTACGCCGCCGAGTGGGCGCGGGCGGTGCGCCGGCTCGCCTTCGTGCCGCTCAGCGCGGACGAGACCGAGCGGCTGCTGCTCGTGCACACCGTACGGCTCGGCCAGGCCCTGCTGGCCCCGGAGTTCTCCGCGGTCGCGGCGGAGGACGTGGGGCGGGCGCTGGTGGAGGCGCACCTGACCGAGCCCCGGGTGCTGGACTGGTCGGTCCTCGCGCTCGGTGACCGGTTCCTGGCGCGGGTGCTACCGGGCCGGGTGGGCGAGCCGGAGGCCGCCGACCGGGTGGCGGCGTTGCAGGGCGCCCTCGCGGCCGGCTTCGCCCGGGCGCTGCGCGACCGCACGTTCAGCCAGCAGGAGCGGATCGCCCGGTCGGCCTGGCAGGCCCGGGACGCGGTGGAGCGGGCACTGCGCGACAGCGAGGCACGGTTCCGGGCGGTCTTCACCGGCGCGGCCATCGGGATCGGCATCGCCGGCACCGACGGGCGGATCATCGACGTCAACCAGTCCTTCGCCGAGATGCTCGGCTACACCATCGAGGAGCTGCGGCAGATCAACGTGGCGTCGCTCTTCCACGCCGACGACGCCGCCGGCATGTGGGAGCTCTACCAGGAGCTGATCGAGGGCAAGCACGACACGGTCCGGGTGGAGAAGCGCTACCACCGCAAGGACGGCAGCGTCGTCTGGACCGACCTGGCCGTCTCGCTGGTCCGGCACGACGACGGCCGGCCCCGGTTCACCGTCGCGATGATCGAGGACATCACCGAGCGGTACGAACTCCAGCAGCGGCTGCGCTTCCAGGCGCTGCACGACCCGCTGACCGGCCTGCCCAACCGGACGTTGTTCTTCGAGACCCTGGGGCAGCTCTTCGGGACGGCCGGGCCGGAGCAGCGGATCGGCATCTGCTTCCTCGACCTGGACGGGTTCAAGGCGGTCAACGACAGCCTCGGGCACGACCTGGGCGACCGCCTGCTGGTCACCATCGCCCGGCGGCTCGCCGACTGCGTGGCCGGGCTGGGCCACCTGGTCGCCCGGATGGGCGGCGACGAGTTCGTCATCCTGGTCGACGGTGGCGAGGGGATCGACGACGCCGTGGGCGTGGCCGAGCTGGCCCTCGCCGCCGTCTCCGCCCCGGTGCTCATGGGCGACCAGCAGCTCGCCGTCTCCGCGAGCGTCGGCGTGGTCGAGTGCCCGGCCGCGGAGACCAGCGTCTCCGACCTGATGAAGGCCGCCGACACCACCCTCTACTGGGCCAAGGCGGAGGGCCGGGGCCGCTGGGCGGTGTACGACCCGGAGCGCAGCGCCGCCGACATCGCCCGGTCCGCGCTCGCCGCCGGCCTGCCGGCCGCCCTGGACCGGGGTGAGTTCGTGCTCCACTACCAGCCGATCGTGTCGCTGCTGGACGGCTCGATGCGGGCCGTCGAGGCGCTGGTCCGCTGGCGGCATCCGGAGCTGGGCCTGGTCGGCCCGGACCGGTTCATCGGGCTCGCCGAGGAGACCGGCCTGATCGTCCAGCTTGGCGAGTGGGTGCTCGGTCAGGCGTGCCGCGACGCCCGGGCGTGGCATCGTGACTTCCCCGCCGCCAAGCTGGTGGTGAGCGTCAACCTGGCCGCCCGGCAGGCCGACGACCCGGCCATCGTGGACACCGTGGCCGCCGCCCTGGACCGGACCGGCCTGCCCGCCGAGCTGCTGCAGCTGGAGCTGACCGAGAGCGCGGTGATGGGCACCGCGGGGGAGCCGCTGCGGTCGCTGCGTCGCCTCGCCGCGCTCGGGGTCCGGCTCGCCATCGACGACTTCGGCACCGGCTACTCGAACCTGGCGTACCTGCGTCGGTTGCCGATCCACTGCCTGAAGCTGGCCGGGCCGTTCGTGGAGGGCATCAAGGCCGAGGACCCGGACGCCCCCGCCGACCACCGGGACGAGCGGATCGTGGACGCGCTGGTCCGGCTGGCGCACGCGCTGGAGCTGTGGGTGACCGCCGAGGCGGTGGAGACCGGGACGCAGGCCGAGCGGCTGCGGGCGTTGCGCTGCGACACCGGGCAGGGCCGCTGGTTCGGCCCGCCGGAGCCGGCGGAGCGGATCACCGCTCGGCTGCGGGGCGAGGTGGCCAGGTGAGCCTGACGGACGCGCAGGCGGCGGTGTCGGTGGTGGCCGCGCTGGCCATCCTCGCCGGGCTGGCCGGCGTGGTGGTGCCCGGGCTGCCGGCCCTGCCGCTGTGCTGGGGCGGGGTGCTGGTCTGGGCACTCTTCGGCGGTGCCGGGCCCGGCCGCTGGGCGGTGCTCGCCGCGGCCACCGTGGTCGCCGCCGGCGGCACAGTGGTCAAGTACGCCTGGCCGGGGCGGAACCTGAAGCGGACCGGGGTGCCCACCTCGTCGCTGCTGGCCGGCGGCCTGCTCGGGCTGGTGGGGTTCTTCGTGATCCCGGTGGTGGGGCTGGTGCTCGGCTTCGTCGGCGGGGTGTTCGGCGCCGAGCGGCTGCGGCTCGGCAGCAACCAGCTCGCCTGGCCGGCGACCGTGCAGGCGCTCAAGGCGGCCGGGCTGTCGATGATGGTGGAGTTCCTGGCCGGGCTGGTCGTCGCCGCCCTCTGGGTCGCCGGCCTGCTGTTCGCCTGAGCCGGCGGCCGGTCCGGGAAGTGGGCACCGGTCAGGCCGACGCCATGCGGATCACCGTTCCCGGTGGGCTCGGCGCATGGGGGAGACTGGCGGGCATGGCTGACTTGGGCGATGCGAAGGCTGCGCTGCACCACTACCTCCGGGCGACGCGCGAAGACCTGATCTGGAAGCTCGACGGGCTGAGCGAACGCGAGGCGAGGCTGCCCCGCACCGCGACCGGCAACAACCTGCTGGGAGTCCTCAAGCATTGCCTCAATGTCGAAGCCGGCTACTTCGGGCCCACCTTCGGGCGCGAGTTCCCGACGCCTGAGGACCTGGTTCCCATGCAGGCGTTCGAGACGGACCCGCAGGCAGACTGGTACGCGTCGGAGGGCGAGACGAAGGATGGGCTGATCGACCTGTATCGCCGTGTCGGGGTGTTCGTGGACCAGACGATCGAACAGCTTCCCCTCGACGCGCCGGGGCAGGTGCCGTGGTGGCGGCCGGGGCGACAGGACGTGACGCTGCAAAGGATCATCGTCCACGTGGCCTGCGACCTCGCTCGTCACGCCGGTCACGCCGACATCATGCGCGAGCAGCACGACACGGCGATCGGCCTGCGGCGGGAGAACAGCGACATCCCCGACGACTATGACTGGCCGGCGTACGTCACCAAGCTGACGAAGCTGGCTGACCGCTTCGGATAGCCGGTCCCGTCGGTGCGGTCGTGGCCCGGAGCGACGGCGAGAGGGGGAGTCAGCTCTGTCGCCGGCCCCGGAACGTCTGTTGCAGCCGCGTCTGCGGCTATGGGCACGCGACGCGATGCGGTGGGAGACACTCGGACGATGACCGGCATGCCCCAGCGGACGTGGTATCACCGATGCCTGGGCTGGCACGCCCCAGCCCTGCGGCGAGCCGTCATCGTCGCCGGCATCGGGTTCATCGTCGCTCTGGCGCTCCTGCAGTTCATGACGTGGCAGTTGGCCGTGGTGGGGGGCTGGGACGCCGCGGCGCTCGCGTTCCTCATCACCGTCTGGCCGGTCATTCTCCGAGCGGACAGCTCCCACACCGAGACGCTCGCCATGCGTGAGGACGAGACGCGGGTGACCGCCGCGGTGCTGCTGGTAGGGGCGGGCGTCACCAGCCTGCTCGGCGTCGCCCTTGCTCTCAGCCTCGCCGGCCGGCAGAGCGGCTCGACGCGGGTGCTGCTCGTCGGCGCCGCAGTGCTGACCGTCCTGCTGTCGTGGACCGTTGTGAACACGGTCTTCACCCTGCGCTACGCCGACCTGCAATTCGGATCGACGACCGGAGGGATCGGCTTCGAAGGCGAGTCTGCGCAGCGGCCCACCTACCGTGACATGGCCTACGTCGCCTTCACGATCGGCATGACCTACCAGGTGTCGGACACGACCATCCGCGATCCGCGGATCCGAGGCACCGTGCTCGCCCACGCCGTCCTGTCCTACGTGTTCGGTGTGGTGATCGTCGCGGGTTCCGTCAACCTCATCGCCGACCTGGTCCGCTGACCGGGTCAGGTCTCGCCGTGCGGGTGCGCTGAGCAGGCCGCACCGCCGGGCGGAGGGACGGCGGCGCGGGGCACCCGTCGGGCACGGCGGAGCACGCCGTACGTGAGAGAGAGGTGGGTGCCCCGTGCCGCCGCGGACCGGGCTCCTGCCGAGCGCCCGGGGGTGGGCCCGTCACGATCGGGCCTGTTCACAGGCCCAAGGATGCGGTCGGACGGGGCTGGAGGGCAACGCAATTAGCGAGTTCGGCACCCGTGACCGATTGACCGTCGTGATCAGCCGGACGAGACTCGGGCGAACTCGTACCGGGGACCACCTCAGGGAGGTGTGCAGTGGCCACGACGCCCTCGCCGACCGCCGAGCAACCGATGGACGACGACGCCCGACGGCTCGCCGAACTCGGCTACCAGCAGGAGCTGCGCCGCAAGTGGAGCGGCTTCTCCAACTTCGCCATCTCGTTCTCGATCATCTCGATCCTGGCCGGCTGCTTCACCACCTTCGGCCAGGCGTGGAACAACGGCGGTCCGGTCGCCGTCTCCTGGGGCTGGCCGCTGATCTCGCTGTTCATCCTGATCATCGGCTTCTGCCTGGCCGAGCTGGTTTCGGCGTACCCGACGGCGGGCGGCATCTACTGGTGGGCGGCGAAGATGGGCCGGCCGGTGCACGGCTGGTTCACCGGCTGGCTCAACCTGATCGGGCTGGTCGCGGTGACCGCGTCGGTGGACTACGGCTGCGCCACCTTCCTCAACCTGACCCTGTCGGCGCTCTTCGACGGCTGGGCGGGCACGCTGCGCCAGGCGTTCGTGCTCTTCGTGGTGATCCTGGTGCTGCACGGCCTGATCAACATCTTCGGGCACCGGATCATCGACGTACTCCAGAACGTCTCGGTCTGGTGGCACGTGGCCGGCGCGGCCGCCGTGGTGGCCATCCTGCTCCTCGTCCCGGACGACCACCAGAGCTTCCGGTTCGTCTTCACCGAGCGGTTCAACAACTCCGGCTTCGGCGACGGCGACACCGGCGGGCTGACCTTCTGGTTCTACGTGCTGCCGCTGGGCTTCCTGCTCACCCAGTACACGATCACCGGCTTCGACGCCTGCGCGCACGTCTCCGAGGAGACCCGGGGCGCCTCGTCGGCCGCCGCGCGCGGCCTCTGGCAGTCGATCTTCTATTCGGCGGTCGGCGGCTGGATCCTGCTGCTGGCCTTCCTCTTCGCCGCCACCGACGTCGAGGCGGTCAACGCCGCCGGCGGCTTCTCCGGGGCGATCTTCGAGTCGGCGCTGACGCCGTTCTTCTTCAAGACCGTCATCATCATCTCCACCATCGGGCAGTTCTTCTGCGGGATGAGCTGCGTGACCTCGATGAGCCGGATGGCGTACGCGTTCAGCCGGGACCGCGCGGTGCCCGGCTGGCGGCTCTGGTCGAGGGTGGACCGCAACGGCACCCCGGTCAACGCGATCATCGGGGCCACGGCGGCCGGCCTGGTGCTCACCCTGCCCGCCCTCTACCAGAGCCCGTCCGGCATCCCGGTCGCCTTCTACGCGGTGGTCTCGGTGGCGGTGATCGGGCTCTACCTCTCCTTCGTCATCCCGATCGCGCTGCGGTTGCGGATGGGCGACCGGTTCCAGCCCGGTCCGTGGACGCTCGGCCCGAAGTACAAGCTGCTCGGCTGGATCGCGGTGATCGAGATCGCCGTCATCTCGGTCTACTTCGTGCTGCCGATCGTCCCCGCCGGGGTGCCCGGCAACGCCGACTTCAGCTGGTCGGCGGTGAACTACGCCCCGCTCGCCGTGGGTGGCGTGCTGCTGCTCGTGGCCGTCTGGTGGTACGCCTCGGCCCGGAAGTGGTTCACCGGCCCCCGCCGTACCGTCGACCTGCCGGCCCCGCGGCCGGCCCCGGAGGGCACCCGGGCCGACGAACCGGCCTGAGCCGGCGCGCGCCACCCGTGGCCCCGCGCCGGCTACGGGTGGCGCCCGCCGGCGGTGAAGCGGAGGATCCGGTCGTCGTCCGCCGCCGGCGTGCCGCGCCCGTCGCGGTTGCTGGTGGTCACCCAGAGCGCGCCGTCCGGCGCCACCTCGACGGTACGGAGCCGGCCGTGGGCGCCGCGCAGTTCGGCGAAGGGGGTGCCGACCCGACCGGAGGGGGCGACGGGTACGACCCAGAGCCGGGCTCCCCGCAGGGCGGCGACGAAGAGGTTGCCGGCGGCGTAGGCGGCGCCGCTCGGGGACGCCTCGGCGGGGGTCCACACGACGACCGGGTCGCGGAACCGGGGGTCGCCGCTGCGGCCCTCCACGACCGGCCAGCCGTAGTTGCCGCCCCGGACGATCCGGTTCACCTCGTCCCACCGGCTCTGGCCGAACTCGGTGGCGAACAACCGGCCCCGCGCGTCCCAGGTGAGACCCTGCACGTTGCGGTGGCCGTAGCTGTAGACCAGCGACCCCGCGAACGGGTTGCCCGCCGGCACGCCTCCGTCCGGTCGCATTCGCAGGATCTTGCCGTTGCGGCTGGCCAGGTCCTGGGCGGTGGCGGGCACGCCCGCGTCACCGATGCCGGCGTAGAGCATCCCGTCGGGCCCGAACGCGATCCGGCCGCCGGCGTGCGTCGACGCGCGGGCGACACCGCTCAGGATCACCTGCACCGACTGCGGCCGGTCGAGCCGGAACCGCACGATCCGCAGGTCGGACGCGGTGGTGAAGCAGACGTAGACCAGCCGGTCCCGCCGGAACGTGGGGGAGACGGCCAGGCCGAGCAGGCCCCCCTCGCCGCCGGCGACCACCCCGGGGATCCGCGCCACCTGCTCAGGTGCCGCGCCGGGGCGCACCCGCACGACGGTGCCCAGGTCGCGCTGGGCGACGAGGGCGCTGCCGTCGGGCAGGAAGTCCAGCCCCCAGGGGACCTGGAGCCCGGTCGCGACCACCTGTGGCCGGGTGAAATCGAAGCCCTCGGAGGGCGGCTGCGGAACCAGACCGCTCGCCGGCCGCGTGGCCGGCGAGCTTCCCGGCGGTGCGGCCGGCCCGCCTGCCGGCTGTTCGGCGGCCCCGGCGGTGGCGGGGCTCAGGCCGACGGCGAGGAGGGTGACGACGGACAGAACGACGCGACGACGCATGTGAACTCCTCGATCGGGATTGCCGCCGACGACGCCGGGGCATTGACGGTGATCCGGATTGCCAGTAGACCTTGGTGATGGAGGCCCGCTGATGAGCAGAACGCCGTTCACGCTGGAAGAGTTGCGGGTCGCCGTCGTCGGCGGCGAGATAGACACCGTGGTGCTGGCCCTGGTCGACATGCAGGGCCGCTTGCAGGGCAAACGGTTCCACGCCCCCTTCTTCCTGGACCAGGTGGTCGCCCACGGCAGCGAGGGGTGCAACTACCTGCTCGCCGTCGACGTCGACATGAACACCGTCGACGGGTACGCCATGTCCAGCTGGGAGCGCGGGTACGGCGACTTCGCCATGGTGCCCGACCTGCGCACCCTGCGCCGGGTGCCCTGGCAGCCGGGCACCGCCATGCTCCTGGCCGACCTGGCCTGGCTGGACGGCTCCGGTCCGGTGGTCGCCTCGCCCCGGCAGATCCTGCGCCGCCAGCTGGACCGCCTCGCCGCGCACGGCCTGACCGCGTACGCGGGCACCGAGCTGGAGTTCGTGCTCTTCCGCGACTCGTACGAGGACGCCTGGCGGCGCGGCTACCGCGACCTGACCCCGGCCAACCAGTACAACGTGGACTACTCGCTGCTCGGCACCGCCCGGGTGGAGCCTCTGCTGCGCCGCATCCGCACCGAGATGGCCGGCGCGGGGCTGACCCCGGAGAGCGCCAAGGGGGAGTGCAACCTCGGCCAGCATGAGATCGCGTTCCGCTACGACGAGGCCGTGGCCTGCGCCGACCACCACGTGATCTACAAGAACGGGGCGAAGGAGATCGCCGCTCAGGAGGGCATGTCGATCACCTTCATGGCCAAGCCGAACGCCCGCGAGGGCAACTCCTGCCACATCCACTTCTCGCTCCGCGACGCCGACGGCCGGTCCGCGATGCTCGGCGACGGGCCGGCGCACCTGTCGGTGACCGGACAGCGGGTGCTCGCCGGGCTGCTCGCCTCGATGCGTGAGCTGAGCCTCTTCTTCGCCCCGAACGTCAACTCCTACAAGCGCTACCAGCCCGGATCGTTCGCCCCGACCGCGTTGCGCTGGGGCGCCGACAACCGGACCTGCGCGCTGCGGCTGGTCGGGCACGGGCAGGGCATGCGGGTGGAGAATCGGGTGCCCGGCGCGGACGTCAACCCGTACCTGGCGATCGCCGCCCTGGTCGCGGGGGCGGTGCACGGCATCGAGCGGGAGCTGGAGCTGGGCCCGGAGTGCACCGGCAACGCGTACGACGACCCGACCGCCGAACGGGTCCCCGGCACCCTCCGCGACGCCCTCACCCTCTGGGAGTCCTCCGAGCTGGCCCGCGACGCCTTCGGCGACGAGGTCGCCGCCCACTACGCCAACCACGCCCGCGTCGAGCTGGCGTCCTTCGACGCCGCCGTCACCGACTGGGAACTCACCCGTGGCTTCGAGCGCCTCTGACCCCGCCCCACCGGCGGTGCACGGCTCACCTGAGCACCACAACTCGATGATCGGCGAAGGGGGGTGGAGCGGGTGACCGTGGTGGTGGATCCGGCTACCGGGGAGGGCTTCCGGGAGGTTGCCGGGGCCTCGGTGGAGGAGGTGGACGCGGCGATCGGGCGGGCGGCGGCGGCGTTCGAGTCGTGGCGGGCGGTGGCGCCGGGGGATCGGGCGCGGCTGCTGCGGCGGTTCGCCGCCGTCGTCGACGCGCACCTCGACGAGCTGGCGGCGCTGGAGGTGCGCAACGCCGGGCACACCATCGGCAACGCACGCTGGGAGGCCGGCAACGTCCGCGACGTGCTGGACTACTACGCGGGCGCGCCGGAGCGGCTGACCGGCCGGCAGATTCCGGTGCCCGGCGGGATCGACGTCACGTTCCACGAGCCGCTGGGCGTGGTCGGGGTGATCGTGCCGTGGAACTTCCCGATGCCCATCGCCGCCTGGGGGTTCGCCCCGGCGCTCGCGGCCGGCAACACGGTGGTGCTCAAGCCCGCCGAGTTGACCCCGCTCACCGCGCTGCGCCTGGCCGAGCTGGCCCGCGAGGCGGGCCTGCCCGAGGACGTGTTCACCGTCGTACCGGGCGAGGGCGCGGTGGTGGGCGAACGGTTCGTCAGCCACCCGGCAGTGCGCAAGATCTGCTTCACCGGCTCCACCGAGGTGGGCACCCGGATCATGGCCGGCTGCGCGGCGCAGGTGAAGCGGCTCACCCTGGAGCTGGGCGGCAAGAGCGCCAACATCGTCTTCGCCGACGCCGACCTGGAGCGCGCCGCCGCCACCGCCCCGGGCGCGGTCTTCGACAACGCGGGGCAGGACTGCTGCGCCCGGTCCCGGATCCTGGTCCAGCGACCGGTGTACGACCGCTTCCTGGAACTGCTCGAACCGGCGGTACGCGCGGTGCGGGTGGAGGACCCGGCCCGCGACACCGCCGAGATGGGCCCGCTGATCTCCGCCGCCCACCGCGACCGCGTGGTCGGCTACCTCGACGGCGCCCGGGTCGCCTTCACCGGCTCCCGCCCGGACGGCCCGGGCTTCTGGCACGCGCCGACGGTGCTGCTCGCCGACTCCCCGGCCGACCGGCACTGGCGGGAGGAGATCTTCGGCCCGGTCGTCTCGGTGCTGCCCTTCGACGACGAGGCCGACGCGGTCCGGCTCGCCAACGACACCGAGTACGGCCTCTCCGGCTCGATCTGGACCCGGGACGTCGGCCGGGCGCTGCGGATGGCCCGGGCGGTGGAGTCGGGCAACCTCAGCGTCAACTCGCACTCCTCGGTGCGCTACTGGACCCCGTTCGGCGGGATGAAGCGCTCCGGCCTCGGCCGCGAACTGGGGCCGGACGCGCTGCACGCCTTCACCGACGTCAAGAACGTGTTCATCGCGACAGAGGAGTGAGCGCCGTGCAGGGACGACTTCAGGACCGGGTCGCCGTGGTGACCGGGGCGGGCAGCGGGATCGGGCTGGCCACGGTGCGGCGGTTCGCCGCCGAGGGGGCCCGGGTGGTCTGCGTCGACATCGACGCCGAGGCGGGGAAGCGGGCCGCGGACGAGGTGGCCGGGGAGTTCGTCGCCGCCGACGTGGCCGACGAGGCGGCGGTCCGGGACCTCTTCGACGGGGTGGTGGCGCGGCACGGCCGGGTCGACGTGGCGTTCAACAACGCCGGCATCTCACCGCCGGACGACGACTCGATCCTGGAGACCGGGCTGGACGCCTGGGAACGGGTGCTGCGGGTCAACACCACCAGCGTCTACCTCTGCTGCAAGCACGTCATCCCGCACATGCGGCGGCAGGGCCGGGGCTCGATCATCAACACCGCCTCCTTCGTGGCGCTGATGGGGGCGGCCACCTCGCAGATCGCGTACACGGCGAGCAAGGGCGGGGTGCTGGCGATGACCCGGGAGCTGGGCGTGCAGTTCGCCCGGGAGGGGATCCGGGTCAACGCGCTCTGCCCCGGCCCGGTCGCCACGCCGCTGCTGCTCGAACTCTTCGCCGCCGACCCGGAGCGGGCCGCCCGCCGGCTGGTGCACGTGCCGATGGGCCGGTTCGGCGCACCGGAGGAGATCGCCGCCGCGGTGGCCTTCCTGGCCAGCGACGACTCCTCCTTCATGACCGCCGCGCAGTTCGTGGTGGACGGCGGGATCACCGGCGCGTACGTGACCCCACTGTGAGCGCGAGGAGTGAGCCGGTTCTGCGAGCCCCGCAGTCGCGAACGGTGCGGGCCCGGTGAGCGCGAGGAGTGAGCTGGTTCTGCGAGCCCCGCAGTCGCGAACGGTGCTGGCCCGGTGAGCGTCCGGTGAGCCGTCCGCTGATCGGGATCACCGCGTACGTCGAGCCGGTCGGCTGGGCGGTGTGGCGGGACGTGCCGGCGGCCCTGGTGCCGCAGGCGTACGTCCGGGCGGTGACCGCGGCCGGCGGCCGGGCCGTGGTGCTGCCTCCGGACGACGTGGACGCCGACGTGGTCCGGGTGCTCGACGGGCTGGTGCTGGCCGGTGGGGCCGACGTCGGCCCGGAGCGGTACGGCCGGCGGCCCGACCCGCGTACCGAGCCCCGCCCGGACCGGGACGCCGGGGAGCTGGCGCTGCTCGCCGGGGCGCTCGCCGCCGACCTGCCGGTGCTCGGCATCTGCCGGGGGATGCAGCTGCTGGCGGTGGCGCACGGCGGGGCGCTGCACCAGCACCTGCCGGACCTGGTCGGCCACGACCGGCACCGCCCGGCCCCGGGCCGGTACGGCGCGCACCCGGTCCGGTTCGCGCCCGGCAGTCTGGCGGGGACGGTGATGGCCGGGGTGGACCGGGTCAACTCCTACCACCACCAGGGGGTCGCCGACCCGGGGCGCCTGGTCGTCACCGGGTGGGCCGACGACGGGGTCGTCGAGGCGATCGAGGATCCGCGGCGGCGCTTCCTGCTCGGGGTGCAGTGGCACCCGGAGAACGAGGCCGACCCCCGCCCGGTGACCGCCCTGGTCCGCGCCGCTCGTTCCAGCTGACGGGAACGGGCGTCCCACTGCTCGGCCGTCGGTGCGACGATGGCCGGCATGGGGAAGGTGTATCCGGAAATCAGCGGGCGGCTGCGGGACTTCATCGAGGCGCAGCCGATCTTCTTCGTGGCCTCCGCCCCGTCCGGCCCCGACGGGCACGTCAACGTCTCTCCGAAGGGGATGCGCGGCACCTTCGTCGTCGTCGACCCGTTGACCGTGGCCTGGCTGGACTACCACGGCAGCGGCGCGGAGACGATCGCGCACCTGCGGGAGAACGGGCGGATCACCGTCATGTTCTGCGCGTTCACCGGTCCGCCCAAGGTCGTACGGCTGCACGGACGCGGCGTCGTCACCCCGCTCACCGATCCGGGCTTCGCGTCGCTACTGGCCGGCTTTCCGGACGCGCCCGACCCGCACGCCGTCCGGAGTGTGATCAACGTCACGCTCGACCGGGTCAGCGACGCCTGCGGGTACGCGGTGCCGCTCATGGACTACCGCGGCGAGCGTGACCTGCTTATCGAGTGGGGTGCCCACCGCACCGAGGAGGACCTGGCGGCCTATCGGGGCAGGAAGAACGCCACCAGCATCGACGGCCTGCCGGCCTGCTGACCGTCTCCGCCCCGGCTCGCGCGGCTCCGCCGGCGAGCGGTGTCCGGCCGATGACGGCAGGATGAGATCCGGGTAACCAGCGTTGGCGCGGACCGATGCGTTACGTTGCTGATCCGTCTGGGTAGAAGGCGGGGCGCGGCCGGTGAACGCCGAGGCGTCACGGGGCACGGCCGGAGCGGGAGGGTGCATGAGCTCGGCCCAGCTGGGCGAGGACGGGCGGGTTCCGTCCGGGCGTTCCGGCGACGGCTCTCTGCCCCCGGTGCTGGCCGAGGCGTTCGCCGCCGGTGGTGAGATGGGCCGGCGGCTGCGGGACTTCGACTGGTCCGGCACGCCGATCGGCCCCCCGGAGACCTGGCCGGCGGCGCTCTGCCACGCGGTCGGCATGATGCTCTCCTCCCGGGCGCAGATCGCGATGTTCTGGGGCAGCGACCACCGCACCTTCTACAACGACGCCTACCTGCCCACCATCGGCACCAAGCACCCGGCGGTCATCGGCCAGCCGGCCGCCGAGCACTGGGCGGAGACCTGGGACGTGCTCGGCCCGGTGCTGGAGGGGGTGCTCCGCACCGGTGAGCCGTACCACGGCGAGAACCACCCGTTCCTGATCGACCGGCACGGCTTCGTCGAGCAGGTCTACTTCGACGTCTCCTACGACCCGATCCGGGACGCCGACGGCAGCGTCAACGGCATCTTCTGCTTCGTCAACGAGACCACCGCCCGGGTGCTCGGCGAACGGCGGCTGCGGGCGCTGGCCGAACTCGGCTCCCGGCTCGGTGAGGCGCGCAGCGCGCCCGAGGTGGGGCGCATCGCGGCCGAGGTGCTCGACGGACACCGGGTCGACGTCCCGTTCGTCCTCGTCCACCTGCACGACTCCGACGGCCGGCTCGTCCTGGCCGGCTGCGGCGGCACCGACCCGGCGGGCCTCGCCGCCGACCCGCCGCCCGTGCTCGCCCGGGTCGCCGCGGGCGGCGCCCCCGACGAGGTCGACGTGACCGAACTGCTCGGTGCGGTGCCCGCGCACGCCGCCGACCGGGCCCTGGTGCTGCCGCTGGTCGCCACCAACGAACCGTCCGGTGTGCTGGTGGTCGGGGTCTCCCGCCGGCTCGCGCTCGGCGACGAGTACCGGACCTTCCTCGACCTGGCCGCCGCGCAGATCTCCCGGGCCGTCGGCCAGCAGCGGGCGTACGAGCAGGAGCGGGCGCGCGCTGCCGAACTGGCCGCGCTGGATCGCGCGAAGACCAACTTCTTCGCCAACGTCAGCCACGAGTTCCGCACCCCGCTGACGTTGGTCCTCGGGCCGCTGGAGGACCTGCTCGCCGACTCGGCGCTGCCCCCGGCGTACACCGACCGGATGACCGTCATGCACCGCAACGCGCTGCGCCTGCTGAAGCTGGTCAACACCGTGCTGGACTTCTCCCGGCTGGAGTCCGGCCGGCTGGCCGCCCACTACCAGCCCACCGACCTCGCCGCCTACACGTCCCGGCTGACCAGCACGTTCCGCTCCGCCACCGACCGGGCCGGGCTGCGCCTGGTGGTCGACTGCCCGCCCCTGCCCGCGCCGGTCTTCGTCGACCGGGACATGTGGGAGAAGATCGTCCTCAACCTGGTCTCCAACGCGCTGAAGTTCACCTTCGACGGCGAGATCCGGGTGCGGGTCCGCGCGGCCGAGGGCATGGCCCGGCTGGAGGTGGTCGACACCGGCGTCGGCATCGTCGCCGAGGAGCTGCCGCACGTCTTCGAACGGTTCCACCGGGTGCCCGGGGTGCGCTCGCGCAGCCACGAGGGGACCGGCATCGGGCTGGCGCTGGTCCGCGAACTGGTCGAGATGCACGGCGGGGACGTGGAGGTGTGCAGCCGGGTGGGCGCGGGCACCACCTTCACCGTGACCGTTCCGTTCGGCTCCGCGCACCTGCCCGCCGACCGGGTGGCGAGCAGCCCGTCGCCGCTGACCGAGCCGACGCAGGCGTCGCTCTACGTCTCGGAGACCGCGCTCTGGACCGGCGACGGCGATGCCGCCGCGCTGCCGGAGACGAACGGCGGCAACTCGGGCGGGGGCCGGATCCTGCTCGCCGACGACAACGCCGACCTGCGCGAACACGTCACCCGGCTGCTCGGTCCCGGCTACGAGGTGGTCGCCGTGCCGGACGGCGTGGCCGCCCTGGAACAGGCGACGGAGCACCCGTTCGACCTGGTGCTGACCGACGTGATGATGCCCCGGCTGGACGGCTTCGGGCTGGTCACCGCGCTGCGGGCCAACCCGCGTACCCGGCACGTGCCGATCGTGCTGCTCTCCGCCCGGGCCGGCTCCGCCGAGGCCGTCGCCGGGCTGTCGGTCGGCGCCGACGACTACCTGACGAAGCCCTTCTCCGGTCAGGAGCTGATCGCCCGGGTCCGGGCCAACGTCGAACTGGGCCAGCTGCGCGGGCAGATCATCCGTCGGCTGCGCGCCCTGGCCGACGCGGCGGTGGCGATCAACACCGCCCGCTCCACCGCGGACGTGGTGCAGGCCGCCGCCCGGCACGCGCTCAGCCTCACCGAGGCGGCCCGGGTGGTGGTCACCGCCACCGGCGCCCGCTACGAGGCCGACGGCGGCGGGCCGGTCGCGACCGAGCCCTCCCACGTGCTGCCTCTGACCGGCACCGCCGGCACCCCCCTGGGCGAACTGCGGGTGTGGCGCCGCGACGGCGACGGCACCGAGCAGGCCACGTTGACCGAGCTCGCCCGCCTGGTCGGCGTACGGCTGGAGAACGCCCAGCTCTACGAGGCCGAACACCGCATCGCCACCACCCTGCAGCACAGCTTGCTGCCGCGCTCCCTGCCCCAGCTCCCCGGCGCCGTGGTGGCCAGCCGCTACCTGCCCGGCAGCGCCGACGTGGAGGTCGGCGGCGACTGGTACGACGTGATCGGGGTGGCCGACGACGAGGTCGTGCTGGTCATCGGCGACGTCGTCGGCAAGGGCGTGCGCGCGGCGGCGGCGATGGGCCAGCTGCGCAACGCGCTGCGCGCCTACCTGCTGGAGGGCTACGACCCCGGGCAGGCGCTGACCCGGCTGAACCGCCTGGTCGGCTCCACCGACCGCCAGATGTTCGCCACCGTGGTCTGCCTCTGGTTCACCCCCCGCACCGGCCGGCTGCGCTACGCCAGCGCCGGACATCCGTCCCCCCTGCTGATCCGAGGAGACGACGTGGCGTTCCTGCACGAGCGGGCCCTCGGCCCGCCCATCGGCGCCATCACCGACACCAGCTACCGTGCCGTCGAGGGCCAGCTCGCCCCCGGCGGCCGGCTGCTGCTCTACACCGACGGGCTGATCGAGGACCGGCACGCCGGCATCGACGCGGCCCTCGCCCAGCTGCGGGCCGACGCGGGCACCGGCGGCGAGCACGTCGCCGACCTGGTCGACGCGGTGGTGGAGCGGGTGGCCGGGCGGGTCCGGCACGACGACGTCGCGGTGCTCGCCCTGGAGGCGGCCGAGATGGACCGGTTCGCGCTGCGGCTGCCCGCCGACCCGACCCGGCTGAGCGTGCTGCGCAAGCGGCTGGAGGACTTCCTCGTCGCGCACGGTGTCGGCGAGACCGACCTGTTCGACCTCACCGTGGCCATCTCCGAGGCCGCCGCGAACGCCATCGAGCACCCGGTGACGCCGACCGATCCGACGATCACCGTCGAGGTGACCATCGAGGACCGCACCGTGGTGGCGACGGTGCGCGACAGCGGCCAGTGGCGGGAGTCGACCGGCGCGGGGTTCCGTGGTCGGGGACTGGCGCTGATCGAGGCGCTCGGCAAGCTGACGGTCAGCCGTACAGCGGCGGGCACCGAGGTGACGCTGCGCCGGCGGCTGCGGGACTGACCCGCCCGCCGTGGGGGATCGACTCGCTGTGCGGGATGTCGCGGTGTCGGGCGGCCGGGATACCGCAAGGCGCCGCAGACGGCGGCGGCCCGCGCGGTGCGGTCAGGTCCGGTGGAGCCAGGACTGCTCGGCCAGGCCGGAGATCTCCAGCACCCGGGCGACCTGCCGGGACGGGTACACGGTCAGGCCGCCGGTGGGGAAGCGCTGGGCCAGCTGGACCACCGCGTGGATGGCCGCCGAGTCGAAGAAGGTGACCCCGCGCAGGTCGAGCGTGACCCGCTCGGCGGGCTCGCGGAGGGCGGTCTGGAGCATCGTGTCGGCGGTCGCCATGTCGACCTCGCCGGTGACGCGTACGCGGAGGTGATCTCCGTCGAGCTCCGCGCTCGCGGAGAAGACGGGAGGTGCGCCCCCTTGATCCACGCAGCCACAATGGCACAGCCCGGTTGCCACGGCAACAACCGCCGGGGGCCGGCCGTGGCGGGGGTCACCACGAGGCTCGGCGATAGGCTGTCGTCATGACCGTCCGTGCGCCGCTGACCCCAGGCACGCTCTCCCCGTGGCGAGCGGTTCCTGGCCACATCGCCCGTCCGGAGTACGTGGGCAAGAAGCGTCCGCAGCAGTGGCGGGGCTCGCACGTGCAGACCCCGGAGACCATCGAGAAGATGCGGGTCGCCGGCCGGCTCGCCGCCCAGGCGACCCAGCTCGCCGGTGAGCACTGCAAGCCGGGCGTGACCACCGACGAGATCGACCGGGTGGTGCACGAGTTCCTCGTCGACCACGGGGCCTACCCGTCGACGCTGGGCTACAAGGGCTTCCCGAAGTCCTGCTGCACCAGCCTCAACGAGGTGATCTGCCACGGCATCCCCGACTCCACCGTGCTCCAGGACGGCGACATCATCAACGTGGACGTCACGGCGTACCTCGACGGGGTGCACGGCGACACCGACGCCACCTTCTGCGTGGGTGAGGTGAGCGAGGAGGCCCGGCTGCTGGTCGAGCGCACCCACGAGGCGATGATGCGGGGCATCAAGGCGGTCAAGCCGGGCCGGCAGATCAACGTGATCGGCCGGGTCATCGAGTCGTACGCCAAGCGGTTCGGCTACGGCGTGGTGCGCGACTTCACCGGGCACGGCATCGGCGAGGCGTTCCACAGCGGGCTCTACGTGCCGCACTACGACAGCCCGCGCCCGACCGACGTGATGGAACCGGGCATGACCTTCACCATCGAGCCGATGATCACCCTCGGCACCTACCAGTACGACATGTGGGACGACGGCTGGACCGTGGTCACCAAGGACCGCCGGTGGACGGCGCAGTTCGAGCACACCATCGTCGTCACCGACGACGGCTACGAGATCCTGACCCTGCCGTGACCGAGACCCCGGCCGCGCTGCGGGAGGCGCACCACGCGGACGTCTCCGGCGGTTGGCTGCGGCCGGCGGTGTTCGGTGCGATGGACGGCCTGGTCACCAACATCGCCCTGATCGCGGGCGTCGGGGGCGGCGGCGTCTCCCCGCGCAGCATCGTGCTCACCGGCACGGCCGGGCTGGTCGCCGGCGCCATCTCGATGGGGTTGGGCGAGTACACCAGCGTCCGATCGGCCAACGAGCAGATCGCCGCCGAGGTGGCCAAGGAGCGGCGGGAGCTGGAGCGGCACCCGGAGGCCGAGGCCCGGGAGCTGGCCGAGGCGTGGGTGGCCCGGGGCCTGCCCCGGGACCTGGCCCGCCAGGTGGCCGACGCGATCCGGCACAACCCCGAGGAGGCGCTGCGGGTGCACGTCCGGGAGGAGCTGGGCGTCGACCCCGACGAGCAGCCCAGCCCGTGGGCGGCGGCGATCTCCTCGCTGCTGTGCTTCTCCGTCGGCGCCCTGGTGCCGCTGCTGACCTACCTGCTCGGCTTCGACAACCTCTGGCTGGCCCTCGGCGTCGGCGGGGTGGGGCTCTTCGTGGCCGGTGCGGTCGTCGCCCGCTTCACCAACCGCCCCTGGTGGTCCGGCGGCCTGCGTCAACTGCTGCTGGGCGCCGCCGCCGCCGCCGCGACCTACCTGGTCGGCGCCCTCATCGGCGTCCAGGCCGGCGGGTAGGCGACGCCCACCGTCGACGCCTCCGGCGGCCCGGGACGGCGCCGGCTCACGGGGTGAGCAGGTCGTCCACCGTGCCGTCGACCGGCCGGCCGCGGGCGGCGAGCTCGTCGGCCTGGCCGGACAGCACCATCCCCACCTCGGTCATGTCCGCCCCGGCCAGCCCGGTACGCCGCACCGCGTCCCCCGGGTCGCGGAAGTAGGTGCGGGTGAGCAGGCCGGTGACCGTGGCCGCCGCCAGCCGGGCCTCGGCGAGCATCAGCAGCGCCTGGTCGGTCTCGTACCACTCGGCGAGCCGGGCGGCCCGGGCGTGCGCCGCGCAGCCCCGGTACCAGGCCTGCCGCGCGGCGGTGCTGAACTCCGCCGGGCGGGCCCGGGCCAGCCGGCCGAGATGCTCGTCGCGGAGCGCGCGCAGCCAGTCCGTCGGGTCGTACAGGGCGGTGGTGGTGACGAACCGGTCGGCGGTCAGCGGCCAGAGCGGGGTCAGCCCCCGGGCCTGCCGCAGGTAGTCCTCCGCCCCGGCCACGGTCAGGTCGACCAGCACCCCGTCCACCCGGCGGGTCGACGGGGCCGGCCCCGTTCCGGGCCGGTAGGTGACCAGCAGCAGCCCGACCTCCCCGTCGCCGCCCCCGTCGTCGTCGCCGTGGGCCAGCGGGCCGTGCACCGCCACCGCCAGGATCTCCGCCGGGAAGCGGCGGCGGGCCGCGTCGGCCACCCGGTCGGCGACCCGCCACCGTGGATCGTCCAGGTGCGGGTCGGCGCCGACCCGCGCGCTGCTCCGCTCCACCGCGACCACCTCCCGCGACCGTTGCGTCGGGCCGCCCGCCGGCGCGGTCGTCGCCGGCCGGCGCCAACTCCACCCTAGCCACCACACCCGGCCGCGCCGGCCCGCCGCGCCCGGGTCGGGTGGGGCGGCGCGGGGCCGGGTCAGGACCGGTCGCCGCCCGTCGGGACCAGGCGGAAGATGCGGATCTCCCGGCCGCCGGCCCGGTCCACGTACGTCCGGTAGGCCGGCCACTCGGTGACCAGCAGCCGCCACAGCCGCTCCCGTTCGGCGCCGGTGGCCACCGCGGCGCGTACCGGGACCCGGCGCCCCTTGACGTCCACCTCGGCCTCCGGATCAGCCAGCAGGTTCAGCGCCCAGCCCGGCTGGTGCCGCTGCCCCCAGTTGGAGCCGATCACCACGTAGCCGTCGCCGTCCCGCACGTAGAGCAGGGGGTTGCTGCGCGGCTTGCCGGAGCGGCGGCCGGTGGTGGTGATCACCAGGGAGGGGACCAGCCCGAAGGCGATCATCCGGCCCCGGGTGAGCCGGCCGACCGCCCGGTCGGCGGGGACGAGTAGGCGCATGGTCGCGCCGAACCAGGCGTGGTGACCGAGCCGGCGAGCGAGGGTTCCCATAGCGGACACGCCGACAGTCTGCCGGCTCGGCGCGTCGGGCGGCACCCCCGAATTTCGCGCCGGGTGCCCGTTCGACGACCCTCAGTCAGTCCAGGCGGCGCTCCACGGCCAGCCGGGACCGGGTGAACAGCGCCGCGCCGAGCATCGCCACCAGCGGCACCAGCACCAGCACGCCGAGGGTCGGCCAGGGCATCACCAGCGGGTACGGGGACTCGACCGGCCAGGAGCGGGCGTACTGCCGGTTGAAGGAGACCAGGATGATCAGCGCGGAGCCGAGGCCGGCCAGGATGCCCAGCACCGAGCCGAGCCCGGCGATCACCCCGGCCTGGCAGAGCGAGAGCGTCCGGCGTACCCGGGGACTGGCACCGACCGCGGCGAGGGTGGACAGGTCCCGGCGGCCCTCCGCGGCGGCGAGCCCGGTGGCCACCCCGGCGGCGCCGACCGTGATGACACCGGAGCCGACGGCGAGCAGGAGCAGCACCGGACGCTGGTCCGACGCGGGCTCCTCCTGCTGCACCTCGGGCACCAGCGGGGCGACCGGGCGCAGCGCGGCGGCCAGCCGGTCCCGCTGGGCGGCGCTCGGCGGGGCGACGGTGTCGACGACGTACCCCGTCGGCTCGGCGGCCAGGTCGAGCTGCCCGGCGGCGGCGGGGGAGAGCACCAGCCGGTCGACCGGCAGCCCGCCGCGCAGCGCGTACCCGGGAATGGTCCGGGTGGCCGTGGCCCGCACCTCCGCGCTGTCCGCGAGCCGGCTGGTCGAGACCGTCACCCGGCCGTCGACCACCAGGCGCGGGTCGGTCACCACCGCGCCGCCGGCGCGCAGCACGGCGGCGGCCGCCGCCACCTCTTGCGGCGGCGCGCCGGTGAGTCCGGGCAGGGCCGACCCGTCGTCGACCACCGCCGGCAGGTGGATCCCGTCGGGCGCGCGGACCGGTGCCCGGCAGCGCGAATCTGCCAGGGCCCGGCGTCGCAGCTCGGGCGAGTTGGACGCCTCCGCGTCGTAGGGGCACGTCCGGTCGGGCGGTACGACCGCGTCGACGACGCAGTAGTCGTCGGGCTGGCGCGGCGCCGCGCAGACCGGTACGTCGAGCCGGGCGACCCCGGCGCCGGCCAACTCGGCCCGGACCACGTCGGCGATCGCGGACGTGGCGGGCAGCGGCTGCGGGTCGGTCGGTCCGGACGGCGTCAGCAGCACATGCCCCGGGGGCATCCCGGGCAGCCAGTCCGCCCGGGCGCGGGCGTCGTCGCTGGCCACGTAGGCGCCGAGGGCCACACTGCCGGCCACCGCGGCCATCACCGCGGAGATGGCCGGTGCGGCGGAGGAGCGGTTGCGGCTGGCGTCGCGCAGCGCGATCCGGGGGCTCAGCGGCAGCATCCGTCCGGCCCGGGCGAACAGCCCGATCAGGGTCGGGATGGTGAAGACCAGTCCCAGCTCGCCGAGGACCAGGCCGGTGAGGATCACCAGTTGCCCGCCGCGCTGTGCCCCGACCGCGGCGGTCGCCGCGCCCAGGCCGGTGAGCGCCACTCCGATGACCAGCCAGCGGCGGCGGTGCGGCGGCACGGTCCGCCGGCCGGCCAGCCCGTCCACCACGTCCTGCCGGGCCGCCGTCCAGGCCGGGGCGAGCGCGGCGAGCAGCCCCGCCAGCACGGCGACCGCCCCGATCGCGACCAGCGCCGCCGGAAAGACCCGGTACCCGCCGGAGCGGGCCTGGATCACGTACTGCTCGACCAGCGGCCGGCCGGCGAACGCGGCGGCGATGCCCAGCAGCAGCCCGAGCGCCGCGCCCGCGCCGCCGAGCACCAACCCGTCGGCGAGCACGATCCGGCGCAGGTGGACGGCGTCACCGCCGGCCACCGCGACCAGGGCGAGATCGCGGCGGCGCCGTCGTACGCCGACCGCGAAGGCGGGCCCGACCAGGAGCACCACCTCCAGCAGGGCGAGCCCGCCGACCAGCGTCGCGTTGCCGGCCGTCTCGGCGTCCGGCAGGGCGAACCGGCCGTCGTCGCCGGGCGCCTCCGTGCCCGGGGCCGGTTCCCGGGAACTGATCGTGACGCCGTGCCGGTTGAGCCGGTCCACCAGTGCCGCGTCCACCGGTCCGGGCAGGTCGACCAGCCAGCTCCCGCCGCTCGCCTCGCTGGGCGCCACCGGCGCGTCCGGATGCAGCACGACCAGCTCCCGCAGGTCGTCCGCGAACTCCACCAGCCCGACCACCCGGTAGGCGCGGCTGCCGTCGGCGGTGCGGACCATGCCGCCGACGCGGACGTCGAGCCGGTCCCGCGCCGGGTCGCTGAGCGCGATCTCGTCGGGCGCGGCCGGCACCCGACCGGCGCGCAGCCGGACCAGCGAGCGGGCGAGCGGGTCGGTCAGGTCCAGTACGCGGGCGGGGAACGTCTCGTTCCGGTCGTCCACCCGGACGTCGAAGGGCACCCACCAGCGCACCTCGGTGGCCCGGCTGCCCGCCGGGAGCAGCGTGGCCACCTCGGCGGCGGCCACCGGGCGGGTGCGGGTCACCGCCTCACCCTGCCGGGCCCAGTAGGTCTCACCCCAGGCCTCCTGGGTCACCGCGTCCTCCGCCACCCAGCGCAGCTCGGCGTCGGCGGTCCCGAGCCGGCGTTCGATCCGCTCGGCGCGGGTCAGCTCCGCCATGTCGGCGCTGACCGCGACGAAGGTCAGGGCGAGCACCGGCAGCGTGATCATCGCGAGCACCAGCGCGGTCCGGCCGCGGGCCCGCAGCGCCTCCCGCCGGGCGATGCGCAGCGCCGCCCGCCAGGAGCCGAGCGCACCGGTGAGCCGGTCGCGGCTCACCGGTCGCTGCCGGAAAGCAGTTGCTCGACGCCGATCAGCGGTGCGGTGGAGTCGACCATGACCCCGTCGCGCAGGAAGACCACCCGGTCCGCCCAGCCGGCGTGCCGGGCCTCGTGGGTGACCAGCACGCCCGCGGCGCCGGCGTCGACCCGGCGGCGCAGCAGGTGCAGCACCGCCTCCCCGGTCTGCGAGTCCAGCGCCCCGGTCGGCTCGTCGGCCAGCACCAGTCGACGCTCCCCGACCAGCGCCCGGGCGATCGCCACCCGCTGCTGCTGGCCGCCGGACATCTGGTCGGGGAAACGCCCGCCCAGCCCGGTCAGGCCCACCTCGTCGAGGGCCGCCAGCGCCGCCCGGCGGGCCGGCCGTACGCCGGCGCCGTCCAGTTCCAGGGGGAGCGCGACGTTCTCCGCCGCGGTGAGGCTGGCCAGCAGGTTGAGGTCCTGGAAGACGTAGCCGATCCGGCGCCGGCGTACCTGGGCCAGCCGGCGGCGGTCGAGCGCCCCGAGATGCTGCCCCTCGACCCGGACCTCGCCGGCGGTGGGGCTGTCGAGCCCGCCGGCGAGGGTGAGCAGGGTCGACTTGCCGGAGCCGGAGGGGCCCATCACGGCGACCAGCTCACCGGCGTGGACGGTGAGGCTGACCCCGCGCAGGGCGTGCACGGCGGCCTCGCCGCTGCCATGGGTGCGGTGGACGTCGCGCAGGTCGAGCACCACGTCTCCCGCCGGGGTCATCGCACGTCCTCCCGCTGGGCGGCGACGGCGGGCCCGGCCGTGCCGCCCGGACCCGGGCGGCGGTTCCGGCTCACCGGTGGACCTGCTCGTCGTCGCGCTGCTCCACCCGGCTCGGGGTGGCCCCGCCCGGGGCCGGCCGGTACCGGACCAGGCTCGTCTCGCAGTGGTCCAGCCAGCGGATCTCCGCCTCGGCCTGGAACACCATCGCGTCCAGCACCAGCCGCCAGGGCAGGTCCTCCGGTCGGTCGCTGGTGTACTTCAGCCGGGTCAGCTCCTGCAACGTCCGCATCGTGGCGCTGCGCTGGGTCTGCACCACCGCCCGCACGTCGACGCCGGGGGTGGTCAGCGCGAGCGCCAGTTTGATGGACAGCTCGTCACGGGGCCGGTCGGCCCGGCTGATCGGGGTGACGAACCACAGCGCCAGGTCCGCCCGCCCGGCGTCGGTGATCTCGTACGGCCGCTGCCCACCCTCGCCCTCCGGCAGCGGACGGACCAGACCGTCGCGTTCCAGCCGGTTGAGGGTGGTGTAGACCTGCCCGATGTTCAGCGGCCAGGTCGAGCCGGTCGACTCCTCGAAGGCGGCCCGTAGCTGGTAGCCGTACATCTGGCCACGCTCGAGCAGAGCGAGCAGGCCGTGGCGGATGGACATGGCAACGGAGTATGCATACCCCGTATGCGGTTCGCAACCGGAGGGCTGCGCACCGCGTTCAGACCGGCCGTCCCGGGAAGGGCACGGTGAGCGGAGTCACGCCGGCGGCCCGCCGCCAGTGGGTGGCCCGCAGCGCGCAGTCGGTGAGCGCGGCCAGGGCCCGGTTGCGGTCGGCGCCGCCGGTCACCGGCAGCGCCGCCCGCCAGAACGCCGCCGTCCGCTCCTCGACCTCGACCGCCAGCCGCAGGGCGCTGGCCCGGTCGGTGACCGGGAAGGGCAGCGCGTACCCGACCCGGTCCGGCGGCACCGGACCGCCGGCGGCGGTGAGCTGCAGCACCAGCGCGTCCCGCCGGGTGCGGTGGGCCGCCTCGGCCGCGCGGGCGTCCCGGCGGGCGGAGTCGGTCAGCCGTACCCCGATCGGGCCGTAGGCGTAAATCGCCGCGTACTCGGCGGTGAGCGCGTCGGCCAGGGCCCGGCCGGGGTCGGTGGGGGCCGTCCGCCGGATCATCGCAGCACCTCCAGGTGGGTGGCCCGGGCCGCGGCGATCGAGCCGAGCAGCGCCGCCCGCTCGCCGGGGGCCTCGGCGCAGGCCTTCGCCGCGCTGTCCCGCCCGCCCCGCTCCGCCTGGCGCAACGCCGCGAGCAGCGCGTTGCGGCCGGCGGGGGCGGTGGGGGCACCCGGGGAGGCCGAGCCGGAGGGCGCGGGCCGTCCGATCACCCGCTGCAACTCGTCGGCGTGCGCGGTGTGCGCCTCGGCGATCGGGGCGAGCCGGTCGGTCAGGCCCGGGTCGGCGGCGATCGCGGCGCGGTACCGCGCGGCCAGGTCGCGGGACTCACGCACGAGGGGCTCCAGCGGGTCGGGCGGCTCGGGCCCGTCCCGGTCGAAAAGATCACAGCCGGTCAGCGGGACAGCGGCACCGCCCACCGCCACGAGCGCCCCCGCCCGCAGCACGTTTCGCCGGGAATGCCCCGATCCACCGCGATGCCCCGTCGTTCTGCCCGTCGCCACCGGACAAGTCAACACCATCCACCCCGGTACGTGGGCGACCGGCGTCGGTGCGCCGCCCGGCCCGCCGCCGGGGCGGCGCGTTACGCTCTGCGCAGCCACCGGCGCGTCCGCCCCGGTGGCGTGCCGGCATGGCGGGCCGATCCGGCCGCCGCCGATCAGGAGAAGGGTGCGCAGATGACGCAGCGTGGTCGTGCCACCAGGCCGACGGGGCCGACGGGGCGATCCCGTCGTACCGACGGTCCGCGGGGCGGGGACCGCGCGGGCGCACCCCGGGGCGGCGGTGACCTCGCGGCCCGGCGGGCCCGGCTGCGCGAGGTGATCGAGCCGGTGGTCGGGCAGGCCGGCTACGACCTCGAGGACCTCTCCGTCTCCCGCGCCGGGCGCCGGCACGTCGTCCGCGTGATCGTGGACGCCGACGGCGGGATCAACCTGGACGCCGTGGCGGAGGTCTCCCGCGCGGTCTCGGCGGCGCTGGACGCCGCCGAGGAGTCCGGCGGCGACCTCGTGGCGGGGGAGTACCAGCTGGAGGTCAGCTCTCCGGGCGTGGACCGCCCGCTGACCCTGCCCCGGCACTGGCGGCGCAACGTCGGCCGGCTGGTCAAGGTGACCGCCCGGGCCGCCGCGGCCCCCGCTGAGCAGCGCGCCGACCAGCCCACCGGGGACCGCCAGGTCACCGGCCGGGTGGTCGAGGCCGACGACGAACGCGTGGTGCTGGAGACCGACTCCGGCCGCGTGGAACACCGCTACGCCGAGCTCGGCCCCGGCCGGGTGCAGGTCGAGTTCACCCGCCTCGACGAGATCGACGAGGCGGACGAGTTCGACAGCACCGACGAGGCCGGCGAGACCGGCGAGGACACCGACGACTTCGACGACGAAGATGATGTGGAGGACGAGGAGAGGTGAACATCGACCTCGCGGCGCTGCGCGCACTCGAGCGCGAGCGGGAGATCCCGTTCGACACGATCCTCGCGGCGATCGAGACCGCGTTGCTGACCGCCTACCGGCACACCGAGGGCGCCGAGTCGCACGCCCGGGTGGAGATCGACCGCAAGTCCGGCGCGGCCCTGGTCTACGCCCAGGAGCTGGATTCCGACGGCACCGTGGTGCGGGAGTGGGACGACACCCCGCACGACTTCGGCCGGATCGCCGCGATGACCGCCAAGCAGGTGATCCTCCAGCGGCTGCGGGAGGCCACCGACGAGGTGCACTTCGGCGAGTACGTGGGCCGCGAGGGCGACCTGGTCACCGGTGTGGTGCAGGCGCACGAGGCGCGGGTCGAGAAGGGCATCGTCAGCGTCGACCTGGGCAAGCTGGAGGGCGTGCTGCCGCAGTCCGAGCAGGTGCCCGGCGAGCGGTACGCGCACGGCGAGCGGATCCGCTGCGTCGTGGTGCACGTGGCCAAGGGGATGCGCGGTCCGCAGATCACCCTGTCCCGTTCCCACCCGGCGCTGGTGAAGAAGCTCTTCGCGCTGGAGGTGCCGGAGATCGCCGACGGCACGGTCGAGATCGGCGCGATCGCCCGCGAGGCGGGCCACCGCACCAAGATCGCCGTCCGCTCCACCACCCAGGGCGTCAACGCCAAGGGCGCCTGCATCGGCCCGATGGGTCAGCGGGTGCGCGCGGTGATGAGCGAGCTGCACGGTGAGAAGATCGACATCATCGACTGGTCGGACGACCCCGCGACCTTCGTCGGGAACGCCCTCTCCCCGGCCAAGGCGCTGCGGGTCGAGGTCGTCGACCTGGCCAACCGCGCGGCCCGGGTGACCGTTCCGGACTTCCAGCTCTCGCTGGCGATCGGGCGCGAGGGGCAGAATGCCCGGCTTGCCGCCCGACTGACCGGTTGGCGGATCGACATCCGGTCGGACGCGGAGCAGAACGGCACGGCTGGCCGGGGCGGAGCTGATCACGTCCCGGAGCCGGGCGGCGCGATCTCGGGCAGCTAGGGGTAGACTTCCTCCAGTGGTACGACGCGTACAGCCGGAGCGCACCTGTGTGGGTTGCCGGCGACGCGCGCCGGCCAGCGAATTACTGCGGATCGTCGCGGTCGGTGACGAGGCTGGCTACAGCCTCCGGCCCGATCCGGCCCGCAGGCTGCCGGGTCGGGGAGCGCACATGCATCCGGATCCGGCCTGCTTCGCGCTGGCGGTACGGCGTCGCGCCTTCGGGCGTGCGCTGCGCACAGCCGGGGTCCCCGACCACGGCGCCGTCGCGGAGTACGTCGATGCGCCAACCACGACGTCCGGTCAACCCGACCGGGCGAAGGTCGCTAGCAAGGTAGGACGACCGACATGAGCACACGATGAAGTCCCTGAAATGACCAGGCTTCAAGTGCACGAGTGAGGTCGCTGCGGGTACTGCCCGCACGACCTCGGAGTGAGGAGTGCAGTGGCAGGTAAGGCCCGCGTACACGAGCTGGCAAAAGAGCTCGGGGTCGAAAGCAAGACCGTTCTCGCCAAGCTGAAGGAAATGGGCGAGTTCGTGAAGTCCGCGTCCAGCACCGTCGAGGCGCCCGTCGCCCGACGGCTGCGTGGCGCATTCGTCGCGTCCGCCGGTGGTTCGTCGGCGCCGTCCGCTCCGGCGGCGGCCGCCCCGACCCCGACCCCGACCGCGACACCGTCCCCGACCCCGACCCCGGGTGCCCCCCGGGTCTCGGCGAAGCCGATGCCGCCCCGGCGGCCGGCCGCGCCGGCGCCCGGACCGAAGCCCAAGGGCCCGGTCCCCGGCCCGCCGCAGCCGGCGACTCCGGTCGCCAAGCCGGCGAGCGCCCACGACATCGAGGTGGCGGCCGCCGAGGCGCGTGCCGCCGCGCTGAAGGCTGAGCAGGAGGCCGCGGTCAAGGCCGCGCAGGCCGCCCGTCAGCAGCAGCGTGACAACGTCCGCCGGGAGCCCCCGGCCGAGGGTGGGGCCCGTCCGGGTCCGCGTCCCGGCCCGGGTGCCGTGCCGCCGCGTCCGGGTTCCCCGGCCGCCGGCCGTCCCGGCGCGCCCGCCCCGGGCCCCGGTGCCCGTCCGGGCGGTCGTCCGCCGGCGCGCGGCGCCGGTAACAACCCGTTCGGCATCCAGGGCGGACAGCAGCAGCGGCCCCCGGCCGCCGGTGCCGGTGGCCCCCGGCCCAGCCCGGCGGGCATGCCGCCGCGGCCGAGCCCGGCCTCCATGCCGCCCCGGCCCAGCCCGGCGTCCATGCCGAGCCAGCGTCCGGCCACCGGTCGCCCCGGCCCCGGTGGGGCCGGTCGCGGTCCCGGCGGCGGCGCGGGTCGTCCGGCCGGCGGTGGCGGTGGCTTCCGCGGCGGTCCCGGTGGCGGCGGCGGTGGCGGTGGCTTCCGCGGCGGTCCCGGTGGCGGCGGCGGTGGCGGTGGCTACCGTGGCGGTCCCGGTGGCGGCGGCGGTGGCGGTGCTCCGGGTGGCGGTTTCCGTCCGGGTGCTCCGGCCGGTGGCGGCGGTCGCCCCGGTGGCGGCGGTCGTGGCCGTGGCGGCGGCGCCGCGGGTGCCTTCGGGCGTCCGGGTGGCCGGCCGACCCGTGGTCGCAAGTCCAAGAAGCAGCGCAGACAGGAGTTCGACAACCTGTCGGCTCCGACCATGAGCTCGGGTGCTCCCCGGGGTCAGGGTCAGGTCGTCCGGCTCTCCCGTGGCGCCTCGCTGTCGGACTTCGCCGACAGGATCAACGCCAACCCGGGTTCGCTGGTCCAGGAGATGTTCAACCTGGGCGAGATGGTCACCGCGACCCAGTCCTGCTCGGACGAGACCCTGCAGCTGCTGGGTGAGCACCTCGGGTTCGACGTGCAGATCGTCAGCCCGGAGGACGAGGACCGCGAGCTGCTCGCGCAGTTCAACATCGACCTCGACGCCGAGGTCGCGGAGGAGCGGCTGGTCAGCCGTGCGCCGGTGGTGACCGTCATGGGTCACGTCGACCACGGTAAGACCAAGCTGCTCGACGCGATCCGTAAGGCGAACGTGGTGGCCGGCGAGGCCGGTGGCATCACCCAGCACATCGGTGCCTACCAGGTCCACGTGCCGCACGAGGGCGAGGACCGTGCGGTGACCTTCATCGACACCCCGGGTCACGAGGCGTTCACCGCCATGCGTGCCCGTGGTGCCCAGGTCACCGACATCGTGGTGCTGGTGGTCGCGGCCGACGACGGCGTGATGCCGCAGACGATCGAGGCGTTGAACCACGCCAAGGCGGCCGACGTGCCGATCGTGGTGGCGGTCAACAAGGTCGACAAGCCGGAGGCCAACCCGGACAAGGTCCGCCAGCAGCTGACCGAGTACGGGCTGGTAGCCGAGGAGTACGGCGGCGACACCATGTTCGTCAACGTGGCGGCGAAGCCGGGCATCGGCATCGACGAGCTGCTCGAGGCGGTCCTGCTGACCGCCGACGCGTCGCTGGAGCTGACCGCTCCGATCGACGGGCCGGCGCAGGGTGTGGCCATCGAGGCGCACCTGGACAAGGGTCGCGGTGCGGTGGCGACGGTGCTGGTGCAGAAGGGCACCCTGCGGGCGGGCGACTCGATCGTCGCCGGTGGGGCGCACGGCCGGGTCCGGGCGATGCTCGACGAGAACGGCAACCAGGTCGTCGAGGCGGGCCCTGCCCGTCCGGTCATGGTGCTCGGTCTCACCGCGCCGCCCGGCGCGGGCGACACCTTCCTCGCCGCGGCGGACGACCGTACGGTGCGGCAGATCGCCGAGCAGCGGCAGGCACGGCGGCGGGCGGCGTCCTTCGCCAACTCGCGCGGCCGGGCCACCCTCGAGACGCTCATGGAGCAGCTCAAGGAGGGCGAGAAGACCTCGCTCAACCTGGTGCTCAAGGGCGATGTCTCCGGTTCCGTGGAGGCCCTCGAGGACGCGCTGTTCAACCTCGACATCCCGGAGGAGGTCCAGCTTCGGATCATCCACCGGGGCGTGGGTGCGATCACCGAGAGCGACGTCATGCTCGCGAGCGCCTCGTCCGAGGCGGTCACGATCATCGGCTTCAACGTGCGGGCCGCCAACAAGGTCCGCGAGATCGCCGACCGCGAGGGCGTGGAGATCCGGTACTACACGGTCATCTACCAGGCCATCGAGGAGATCGACGCCGCGCTCAAGGGTCTGCTCAAGCCGGAGTACGAGGAGGTCGAGCTGGGCAGCGCGGAGATCCGCGACGTCTTCCGCTCGTCCAAGGTCGGCAACATCTCCGGCTGCATCGTCCGGTCGGGTGTCATCCGCCGCAACGCCAAGGCGCGGCTGCTGCGGGACGGGTCGGTCGTGGCGGACAACCTCACGATCAGCTCGCTCAAGCGGTTCAAGGATGACGCGACGGAGGTCCGCGAGGGCTTCGAGTGTGGTCTGACCCTGGGTGGTTACAACAACGTCCAGGTCGGCGACATCATCGAGACCTTCGAGATGCGGGAGAAGCCGCGCGCCTGATCCGGTGCTGACACAGTGATCAAGGGGTTTACGCCGATCCGGCGTAAACCCCTTGATCATGTCGGTGGGTGGTCGTAACGTCCGGGGTGATGTTCACCGGAACCGCGCTCTTCGACCTGCTGCTGCCGGGCGACTCCCGGTCGCTCAAGGCCAAAAGATCATATGTACGGCCGATCGTGGCGGCGCTGCGCCGCTTCGAGGTGGCGGCCGCCGAGGTGGGTGCGCTCGACCTGCACGGTCGGGCCGAGATCGGGGTGGCCGTGGTGGCCGCCGAGGCGGCGCACGTCCACGAGGTGCTCGACGCGTGCGAGCGCCTGGTCGCCGCTCGCCCCGAGACCGAGCTGCTCTCGGTCCGCCGCCGGCTGCACGGCGAGGACGACTGAGGGGTGTCCGTCGCCACCGGCGGCGCGCGACGGCCGGGGCCGCGCGGGTAGTGTTCGAGATGTTGAGCGGTCGGTCCCGACGGCGTTGCCTGCCGTCGTGTCCGGTCGGGAGCAGGATGCCCTGGAGGTGGGGGAGATGACGGATCCGGCCAAGGTACGCCGGCACGCGGAGCGCATCCGCGAACTGGTCGCGTCGGTGGTGCGGAGCCAGATCAAGGACCCCCGGCTCGGCATGATCACGATCACCGACGCCCGGATCACCGCGGATCTGCGTGACGCCACGGTCTTCTACACCGTGCTCGGCGACGCGGCCGCCCAGGCCAGCACCGCCGCCGCGCTGGAGAGCGCCAAGGGGATGCTGCGCAGCACCGTCGGCAAGGCCCTCGGGCTGCGCCACTCGCCGTCGCTGACCTTCGTCCTGGACGACGTGCAGGACCAGGTCAAGCAGATCGACGACCTGCTCGCCCAGGCCCGCCACGCCGACGCCGAGGTGCAGCGGCTGGCCGCCCGGGCGCAGTACGCGGGTGAGCCCCAGCCGTACCGGGTCGAGTCCGACGAGGACGTCTCGGACGACGCCGACGACGTCGACGACGAGACCCCGCCCGCAGCGGACCGGCGGTGACCGACGCCCCGGGCGGATCGGCCGGAGGACTGCTCACCGGGCCCGCGTCCGGTGACGGGGGCCCGACCGAGGCCGACTGGGCCGCCGCGGTGGCGGCGGTCCGTGGGCTGTCGGCCGAGGCCCGGGTGCTGCTGATCTGCCATGTCAACCCCGACGGGGACGCGCTCGGCAGCATGCTCGGCTTCGGGCTGGGCCTGCGCCGGCTGGGCGTACGACGGCTCCAGGCGACCTTCCCGGGGCCGCCGGAGCTGCCCGAGTCGCTCCGCTGGCTGCCGGGGGCCGACCTGCTGGTGCCGGCCGTCGAGGCGTACCCCGATCCGGACCTGGTGATCTGCTTCGACGCGGCGAGCGAGTCCCGCCTCGGCGAGCTGGTGGACCGGCTGGACACCGCCGGCGCCGCCCTGGTCCTCGACCACCACGCCTCGAACACCCGCTTCGGTGGCATCCACCTCGTGGACCCCCGGGCCGCGGCGACCTCCGTCGTGGCCGGGGAGCTGCTCGCCCGGTTGGACGTGCCGCTGGACGCCGAGATCGCCGTGGGGCTCTACGTCGCGCTGACCACGGACACCGGCTCGTTCCGGTTCGAGGCCACCACCCCGGCGGTGCACCGGTTGGCCGCGCGGCTGCTCGCCACCGGGATCAACCCGGGCGACATCTCGCGTCGGGTCTTCGACACCCGGCCGTTCGGAGCGGTCCAGCTCTTCGGCGAGGTGCTGCTCCGGGCCCGCCTGGAGCCGGCGGCCGCGGCGGGCCACGGCCTGGTCTGGACGTACGCGACCCTGGACGACCTGGCCCGGCACGACCAGCGACCGTACGTGCTGGAGGCGTTGATCGACTCGGTCCGGTGCACCGCGGAGGCCGACGTGGCGTGCGTGCTGAAGCAGGTGGCGGCCGACGAGTGGGCGGTGTCCATGCGGAGCAAGGGCGCGGTCGACGTGAGCCGGGTGGCGGTGGCGCTCGACGGTGGCGGCCACCGGTTCGCGGCCGGGTTCACCGGCCGGGGCGGCGCCGAGGAGGTCGTGGGGCGGATCCGCGCCCGGCTCGACGAGGCCCTGACCGCCCACTGAGACGTCGAGGAGTGTCGGTCTTCCCACGCCGCGTGACCGCGGGCAGAATCGGAGGATGGATCACCCCCACGAGTTGGCCGTAGAGGCGCCCCGCGCCTGGGATCGTCCGGTGGTCACGCTGCCGGTGCTCGCCTGCGTCTCGCTGGTGGGTGGCCAACTGCCCTCCTTCTCGACGCAGGCCAGTGTCTGGACGCTGGTCGCCGGCGGGGTGCTGATCTGGCTGGGCTTCGGCAACCGGGTGCCCCGGCGACCGGCGCCTCGCCGGTTGGGGCGGGGTGCGCTCTGGTGGGTGCTGCCCGCCGCGATCTTCAGTGTCTTCGAGGCCGCCACGTTCACGCTCGCCGCGCGGGACGCGTTTCCCACCTTCTCCCGGTTGACCGATCCGTTGCTCAAGGACGAGCTGGTCCGCTCCGGGGCCTGGTTCGCCTGGCTGGCGGCCTTCTGGGGGCTGGTCCGGCGATGATGCGGGTCCTCGCCATCACGGGCTTCTCGGTCGCCCTGCTGCTCTTCGCCGCGGTCGAGTGGGCCTCCCGCCGGGAGGGCTCCCGGGTGCCGTCGCTGGGCGACGTCTGCGGGTACCTGATGCGGTACGAGATCGGCCCGGTGCCCATCGGGCGGATCGGGTTGTTCAGCTTCTGGTGGTGGGTGGGCTGGCACTTCCTGGCCCGGTGAGCTGGGCGGACGCCGGTGTCCAGATTTCGGGAACAGCGGGCAACATATGGAACTGAACGTTAACTTGGGTTAACGGCCGCGCCGCCCCGCGACGCAGGTCGTGGGCGGTGGCGCCACACCCGGTGCCGCCTCCCTCCAGGGTCAGACCGACCCGGGCTCACGCTGCCAGGCGACCGCTCCGGAGATCCCGGACCGCCGCCCGGTGCCCAGCAGGACCGCCCGTAGGGCCACCGTGTCTCGGTGGTCCGCACCCTGGAAGGGACTTCCGATGGCGACCAAGCCCAAGCCCGAGACCACCGACGAGGCGCGCGAGCAGATGCGCCGCGCGCTGCAGACCTCGATGGACACCCGCCAGTGACGCTGGCCGACCGGCGGTGACGCCGCCGACGTCCCACGTCGACGACGTCACCGCCCACCGGGAGGCTCGCCCGCCGGCTCGCCTTCCGCTGATCCACCTCGACCGGCACTACTGGCGACCCGGCTGGGTCGCCCCCGACGGCGCGGAATTCCGCGCCGAGGTGTCCGCGCTGGCCGCCCGCCCAGCTGGGTGATGGACGGCAACTACGGCGGCACCCTGGACCTCCGGCTGCCCCGAGCCGACCTGCTCGTCCTGGTCGACCTGCCGGGGCCGCTCTGCCCTCGCCCGTGTGGTCCGTCACCGCTGGGACCGCCGCGCCGCCGGCCGCCCGAACCTGCCGCACGGCTGCCCTGAGCGGCTGGACCGCGAGTTCCTGGGCTACGTGCGCCTCTACCCGCTCCTGACTTTTGTCGCTGCGTCCGTTTGGGCGCTGCGTCCCGTCTGGCGCCGCGTACGGGTGAGGCGCTGCGGCTGCCTCTGCGCAGCGCGAGACTCGACTCGCTCCTTCAGAGCTGATGACGTAGACGACTCACGGTCCGGTCCGGTCCGGTCCGGTCCGGTCCGGTCCGGGGCGAGTCTTTTACGTCATCAGCTCTAAAGGACGCCAGACAACCGGCACCGCCGCCGCTGGGACGCCTCTTGGCAGCCATCAGCGTCGCCGGCCCGTCGAGACCTTGTCGGTCCGCGGGGTGTTCGCCGCCGCCGCTGCCGCCGTCGTCGCCTACGCGCCGTGGTTGCCGGTGGTCCGGCTGCTCGGCCGCCGCCAGGTCCGCCCCTGGCGGGACTCACTGCCGCCGGGTTGAGCCCGCCGGTGGACGACGATGCGCTCCGGCTACCGCTACCGGTGGTCGGCCGGCCGTCGCTGCCAGGGCGCCGGCATCCGGACCGAGGCCATGCAGCCGCCGTGGCCGTCCTCGATGTGCGCCAGTACCTCGGGCGCGGTCGCCACCGGCATGATCAGGCCGTGCCGCTCGTTGAGGGTGGCGGTGATGTCCGCAGCGGGCCGGCCGCCCCAGGCGTAGAAGAGCTCCTCGGGCAGGTCGCGGCCCCATTCGCCGAGGGCCTGCTGCCAGGCGACGTGGTGCAGGGGGCCCGCGGCCCCGGTCACGCGGTCCCGGCGTAAGTGGTCGGCGCTATTGCGATCCTTACGTTGGTCGTGCCAGGATCGGCGACGATGAGCCAGACCAGCGTCACCGACGCCGCCACCGCGCGCCGGATCGCCGCCCTCGCCCTGCCCGCCCTGGTGGTGCTCGCCGCCGAGCCGCTCTACGTGCTGGTCGACACCGCGGTGGTCGGGCACCTCGGCCGGGTGCCGCTGGCCGCGCTGGCCGTCGGCGGCACCGTGATGACCCTCACCGCCTGGCTCGGCACCGTGCTGGCCTACGGGATCACCGGGCGGGCCGCCCGCCGGTACGGCTCCGGCGACCGGGCCGCCGCAGTGGCCGAGGGCGTTCAGGCGTCCTGGCTCGCCCTCGCCGTCGGGCTGCTCGTCGCGGTCGGCATGCAGCTCGGCGGCGGCGCGCTGGCGCGTACCCTCGCCGGTGGTGGGGGCGACGTGGCCGACGTGGCCGGCGCGGCCGCGCAGTGGCTGCGGATCGCGGCGCTCGGCGCCCCCGGGCTGCTGGTCGCCGCCGCCGGCAACGGCTGGCTGCGCGGCATCCAGGACACTCGCCGGCCGCTGCTCTTCGTGCTCGCCCCCAACCTGCTCTCCGCGCTGCTCTGCCCGCTGCTGGTCTACCCGGCCGGGCTGGGCCTGGCCGGTTCGGCGGTGGCCAACGCGGCCGCCCAGACCCTCTCCGGCGGGCTCTTCGCCGCCGCCCTGGTCCGCGAGCGGGTCTCCCTGCGACCCCGGCCGGAGCTGATCCGGCAGCAGCTGGTGCTCAGCCGTGACCTGCTGGTCCGGGGGCTGGCCTTCCAGGCCAGCTTTCTCTCCGCCACGGCGGTGGCCGCCCGGTTCGGCGCCGCCGCGGTGGGCGCCCACCAGATCGCCCTGCAACTGTGGTTCTTCACCGCGCTGCTGCTCGACGCCCTGGCGATCGCCGCCCAGTCGCTGATCGGCGCCGCGCTCGGCGCCGGCGACGCCGCCGGGGCGCGGGCGCTGGCCCGGCGGTTCGCCCTGCTCGGGGCGGTCTGCGGCGTCGCGTTCGCGGTCCTCATCGCCGCCGGCGCCGGCGTGGTGCCCGGCTGGTTCAGCTCCGATCCCCAGGTACGCGACCAGGCGATGGTCGCCTGGCCGTGGTTCGTGGCGATGCAGCCCCTGGCCGGCGTGGTGTTCGCCCTGGACGGGGTGCTGATCGGTGCTGGCGATACCCGCTACCTGCGCAACCTCACCATCGTCGCCGCGCTCGGCGGGTTCCTGCCGGCGATCTGGCTCGCCTACGGCCTCGACCTGGGCCTGGGCGGGATCTGGGCCGGGCTCACCCTGTTCGTGGTGATCCGGCTGGCCGCCCTGCTGCTGCGGCTGCGTTCCGGTGGCTGGGCGGTGGTCGGCGCCGTCCGGAGCTAGGGGAGGCTTCTTCCAGCGCCAGGGCCAGCTGGGCGCTGCCCCGCGTGGCCCCGTGGTCGTCGCGGCGTCCGATCCGGGCCGGGGTGATCCCGCGGCCGCACCCGGTGGGCGCAGCCGTCGACGGGGCGTCTGGCAGGCTTGGGTGTCGTGAGCACTGACGGTCTGATCGTGGTGGACAAGCCCGGCGGCATGACGTCGCACGACGTGGTGGCGCGGATCCGCCGGCTGGCCCGGACCCGCCGGGTCGGGCACGGCGGCACCCTCGACCCGATGGCCACCGGCGTGCTGGTGATCGGGGTGGGCCGGGCGACCCGGCTGCTGACGTACGTGATCGGCGCGGGCAAGAGCTACACCGGCACCGTCCGGCTCGGGCAGGCCACCGTCACCGACGACGCCGAGGGCGACGTGATCGCCACCACCCCGGCCGGTCTGCTCGCCGACGACGCGATCCGGGCGGCCTTCGCCGCGCTCGCCGGCGAGGTCGACCAGGTACCGAGCGCGGTCAGCGCCATCAAGATCGACGGGCAGCGGGCGTACAAGCGGGTGCGCGAGGGTGAGAGCGTGGAGCTGCCCGCCCGCCGGGTCACCATCTCCCGCCTGGAGGTGCTGGCGATCCGCCGGGACACCCCCGACGTGGTGGACGTCGACATCGACGTGACCTGCTCCTCCGGCACGTACATCCGGGCCATCGCCCGGGACGCCGGCCTGGCGCTCGGGGTGGGCGGGCACCTCACCGCGCTGCGGCGTAACGCGGTCGGCGGGTTCACCCTCGCCGAGGCGGCCACCCTCGACCAGCTGGAGCAGCGCGCCCCCGAGGTGGTCAACCTGCCGCTCGACGCGGCCGCCGACCGGTTCTTCCCGCGTCGGGAGGCCAACGCGGACGAGGCGAAGGTGCTCTCCCACGGCGGCCCGCTGGACCCGGCCGGCATCGCCGGGCCGTACGCCGTCTTCGGTCCCGACGGTGGCCTGATCGCTATCGTCAGCGAGCGGGACGGCCGGGCCCGCGCGGAGATCGTGCTCGCCCCGGCCTGACGGCCGGGCGGGGGTTCGCCGGGCCTGACCGGCGCAGATCGGCCCGGCATCCGGGCGCAGCAGCCCGCGCGCGGCGCGGGGAGCAGGGAGGAGCGGCATGCAGCGGTGGCGGGGGTACGAGGCGGCGCCCGGTGGCTGGGGGCGGTCGGTCGTCACCATCGGCGTCTTCGACGGGGTGCACAAGGGACACCAGGCGACCATCGGACACGCCGTGGCCCGGGCCCGGGAGCTGGGCGTGAAGTCGGTCGTGGTCACCTTCGACCCGCACCCCGCCGAGGTGGTGCGGCCCGGCTCGCACCCCGCCGTGCTCACCGAGCCGGCCCGCAAGGCGGAGCTGATCGAGGCGCTCGGCGTGGACGTGCTCTGCGTGGTGCCGTTCACCCAGGAATTCTCCCGGCTGACCGCCGAGGCGTTCGTGCACGACATCCTGGTCGAGCACCTGCACGCCGCGCTGGTCGTGGTGGGAGGAAACTTCCGCTTCGGACACCGGGCCGCCGGGGACGTCGGCCTGCTGGAGCGGCTCGGCCGGACCTTCGGCTTCGGGGTGGAGGGCGCGCCGCTGGTCGCCGACGGGAGCACCGTCTTCTCCTCCACGTACATCCGGGCCTGTGTCGACGCGGGCGACGTGGCCGCGGCGGCCGCCGCGCTGGGCCGGCCGCACCGGTTGGAGGGGGTGGTGGTCCGCGGCGACCAGCGCGGACGTGAGCTGGGTTACCCCACCGCCAACCTGCTCTGCCACCGGTACGCGGCGGTGCCCGCCGACGGGGTGTACGCCGCCCGGCTGCTGCGCCGGGGGCACGGGGAGTCGCTGGTGGCCGCGGTGTCGGTCGGCACGAACCCGACCTTCTCCGGCCGGGAGCGCCGGGTGGAGGCGTACGCGCTGGACTTCTCCGGCGACCTGTACGGCGAGCGGCTCGCCCTGGACTTCGTCGCCCACCTGCGCGAACAGCGCCGTTACGAGACGATCGAGCCGCTCGTCGCGCAGATGGCCGAGGACGTCGAGCGGACCCGGCGCGCGGTCGGCTGAGCGCTCCCGCCCGGCCGCCCCGTCGCCCTTGACCGGGCGGTCCCGGCGCGGGCTGGTAGGCTGACTGGGACGTCGGCTGACCGACGTGGGGCCTCGCGTGCCTGCACGACGCCGCGGGTGCGAGGTACCGGTCCGTTTCCGGTCCACTGACCGAGTCGACGGACACCCACTGATCAACCCATCGAAACAGGGAGAACATGGCGCTCGACCAGGAAGCCAAGGCCAAGATCCGTTCGGAGTACGCGACCGCCGAGGGCGACACCGGTTCGCCGGAGGTGCAGGTCGCGGTCCTGACCAAGCGGATCGCGGAGCTCACCGAGCACCTGAAGGTGCACAAGCACGACCACCACAGCCGCCGTGGGCTGCTGCTGCTGGTCGGCCGTCGCCGCCGGCTGCTCAACTACGTCCAGAAGAAGGACATCAACCGCTACCGGTCGCTCATCGAGCGGCTCGGCCTGCGGAGGTGACGCGACGGGGGAGTGGCCTGCGGCCGCTCCCCCGTTCCGGTACCAATGAAGGAACTGGGCCGCGCGACCACCCGTAAGGGAGCCGGTCAGCGTACCGGTCTCCGGTAGTGGCCCCCGGGCAACCCGGCATCACGCCGGCACCCGGGCGCTTCGATCGAAGACCGGCCGTCTGAGCAGCTCCCGAGTCGTGGGCCCCCGACGCGAAGGAGCACGACAGCACATGACCGAGACCAACCTCGGCACCGAATCCCGCACCGCCGTGATCGACAACGGGTCCTTCGGCACCCGTGAGATCACCTTCTCCACCGGCCGGCTGGCCCGGCAGGCCGCCGGCTCCGTCGTCGCCCAGCTCGGCGAGACGGTCGTCCTCTCCGCCACCACCGCCGGCAAGCAGCCGAAGGAGCAGTTCGACTTCTTCCCGCTGACCGTCGACGTCGAGGAGCGGATGTACGCCGCGGGCCGGATCCCCGGCTCGTTCTTCCGCCGCGAGGGCCGCCCCAGCGAGGACGCGATCCTCACCTGCCGGCTGATCGACCGGCCGCTGCGCCCGTCGTTCGTCAAGGGCCTGCGCAACGAGGTCCAGGTCGTCGAGACCATCCTCGCGCTCGACCCGCAGCACCCGTACGACGTCGTGGCGATCAACGCCGCCTCGATGTCGACCAAGCTCTCCGGCCTGCCGTTCTCCGGCCCGATCGGGGCGACCCGGGTCGCGCACGTCGAGGGCCAGTGGGTCGCCTTCCCGACCCTGGAGGAGCTGGCCCGGGCCACCTTCGACATGGTCGTGGCCGGCCGCGCGCTGCCCGACGGCGACGTGGCGATCATGATGGTCGAGGCCGAGGCGACGCCGCACGCCGTCACCCTGATCGCCGGCGGCGCCGCCGCCCCGACCGAGGAGATCGTCGCCAGCGGCCTGGAGGCCGCCAAGCCGGCGATCCGCGAGCTGTGCCGCGCGCAGAGCGAGCTGGCCGAGGTGGCCGCCAAGCCGGTCGCCGAGTTCCCGGTCTTCCTCGACTACCAGGACGACGTCTACCAGGCGGTCGCCGACCTGACCCGCGCCGAGGTCGCCGAGGCCCTCCAGATCGCCGGCAAGGCCGACCGCGAGGAGGCCCTGGACCGGATCAAGGCCAAGGTCGCCGAGGAGCTCGGCCCGCGCTTCGAGGGCCGGGAGAAGGAGCTCAGCGCCGCCTTCCGGTCGCTGACCAAGTCCGAGGTCCGCAACCGGGTGCTGCGCGAGCAGATCCGCATCGACGGCCGCGGCCCGCGCGACATCCGTCCGCTGACCGCCGAGGTCGGCGTGCTGCCGCGGGTGCACGGCTCGGCGCTGTTCGAGCGGGGCGAGACCCAGATCCTGGGCGTCACCACGCTGAACATGCTGCGCATGGAGCAGATGGTGGACACCCTCTCTCCGGAGAACCGCAAGCGCTACATGCACAACTACAACTTCCCGCCCTACTCGACCGGTGAGACCGGCCGGGTCGGCTCGCCGAAGCGGCGGGAGATCGGCCACGGCGCGCTGGCCGAGCGGGCGCTGATCCCGGTGCTGCCCTCGCGTGAGGAGTTCCCCTACGCCATCCGGCAGGTCTCCGAGGCGCTCGGCTCCAACGGCTCCACCTCGATGGGTTCGGTCTGCGCCTCGACGCTGGGCCTGCTCAGCGCCGGTGTGCCGCTGAAGGCGCCGGTCGCCGGCATCGCCATGGGCCTCATCTCCGACGAGGTCGACGGCAAGACCCGGTACGTGACGCTGACCGACATCCTCGGCGCCGAGGACGCGTTCGGCGACATGGACTTCAAGGTCGCCGGTACGCCGGAGTTCGTCACCGCGCTGCAGCTCGACACCAAGCTCAACGGCATCCCGTCGGACGTGCTGGCGGCGGCGTTGCAGCAGGCGTACGAGGCCCGGCAGACCATCCTCGAGGTGATGCGGGCGGCGATCGAGGGCCCGGCCGAGATGTCGGAGTACGCGCCGCGGGTCACCACCGTCAAGATCCCGGTCGACAAGATCGGCATGGTGATCGGCCCGAAGGGCCAGACCATCAACGCCATCCAGGACGAGACCGGCGCCGAGATCTCCATCGAGGACGACGGCACGATCTACGTCGGCGCCACCAACGGCCCGTCGGCCCAGGCGGCCGTGGACCGGATCAACGGGATCGCCAACCCCACCCTGCCCAAGCAGGGCGAGCGGTTCCTCGGCACGGTGGTCAAGACCGCCGCGTTCGGCGCGTTCATCTCGCTGCTGCCGGGCCGGGACGGCCTGCTGCACATCTCCAAGGTGGGCGACGGCAAGCGGGTCGAGCGGGTCGAGGACTTCCTCAACGTCGGCGACCGGGTCGAGGTGGAGATCGCGGACATCGACGCCCGCGGCAAGATCTACCTGGACAAGGTCCGCCCGGAGGGCGCCGAGGCGCCGGCGGCGCCGGCCGCCGGTGAGGCTGCCGGCGAGGCCCCCGCCGAGGGTGACCGTCCGGCCGGCCGCGACCGTGGCGGCGACCGGGGTCCGCGTGACCGCGGTGACCGCGAGCGGGGCGGCGACCGGGGCGGTCGTGGCCCGGAGCGCGGCGGCGAGGGTGGCGAGGGCGGCGAGCGTCCGCGCCGTCGTACCCGGCACAGCTGAGTAGTACCCGGTCGGGTGGCGACGTCGTTCGCCACCCGGCCGGTCGACGGCTCCAGGTCGCGGCGCAGGACGCGCCCCGCTGGAGCCGTCGCTCGTGACACCGCACCACCCACCCCTCGTCGAAGTGAGAGCAGGTTTTCGTGAGTCGGGCCCAGCGTTCGCCTTTCCCTGCGCGTCGACGGGGGGTGGTGCCGTCCGGCGCCGTCCGGCACGCCGCCGGGGCGACACCCGGCCGGGCCGGCGGGACGACCCGGGCGGTCACCCGCACGCTGAGCGACGACCCGCTGGGCGGCACGGTACGTCGTACCGTGCTCCCCAGCGGGCTGCGCGTGCTCACCGAGGCGATCCCGGCAATGCGCAGCGTCTCGTTCGGCATCTGGGTGGCCGTTGGCTCCCGTGACGAGACCGGGCCGGAGGCCGGCGCCGCGCACTTCCTGGAGCACCTGCTCTTCAAGGGCACCCAGAAGCGCAGCGCGCTGGAGATCTCCTCCGAGATCGAGGCGGTGGGCGGCGAGACCAACGCCTTCACCACGAAGGAATACACCTGCTACTACGCCCGGGTGCTCGACGAGGACCTGCCGCTGGCCATCGACGTCATGTGCGACGCGGTCGCGAACTCGGTGCTGGAGCCGGCGGACGTGGAGACCGAGCGGGGCGTCATCCTCGAAGAGATCGCCATGCACGACGACGAGCCCGGCGACGAGGTGCACGACCTGTTCGCCCGGGCCGTCTACGGTGACCACCCGCTCGGCCGGCTGATCTCCGGCACCGAGGAGACGGTCACCCCGATGACCCGGCGACAGATCCAGACCTTCTACCGGGGTCGCTACACCGCGCCGCAGATCGTCATCGCCGCCGCCGGCAACCTCGACCACGCCGCCGTGGTCAAGCTGGTCCGGCAGGCGCTGCGCGGCACCCCGCTGGACACCGACCCGGCCGCGCCGGCCGCGCACCGGCCGGCCACTCCGCCGGTACGCACCCGGCCGGCCGGCACCCTGGTCGAGCCGAAGGAGACCGAGCAGGCGCACGTCATCCTCGGCTGCCCCGGCATCGACCGCACCGACGAGCGGCGCTTCGCCCTCGGCGTACTCAACAACGTCCTCGGCGGCGGCATGTCCAGCCGACTGTTCCAGGAGATCCGCGAGCAGCGCGGCCTGGCCTACTCGGTCTACTCCTACGCCAGCCAGTACGCCGACAGCGGCCTCTTCGCCGTCTACGCCGGCTGCGCGCCCGGCAAGGTCGACGAGGTGCTGCAACTGACCCGCGCCGAGCTGGCCCGGGTGGCCGCCGACGGCCTGACCGAGGCCGAGGTGGCCCGGGGCAAGGGCATGAGCAAGGGCTCGTTCGTGCTCGGCTTGGAGGACACCGGCTCCCGGATGAGCCGGCTGGCCAAGGGTGAGCTGCTCTACGGTGACCTGATGCCGGTCGACGAGCTGCTGGCCCGGGTCGACGCGGTCACCGTGGCGGACGTCAACACCCTCGCCGCCGACCTGCTCAGCCGCCCGATGTCCCTGGCCGTGGTCGGCCCCTTCGGCGAGACCGACTTCACCGCCTGACCGCCTGACCGCCTGATTCGACCGCCGGCCGCGCCGTGGCCGGCGGCGCTTTGCGGCGTGTCGCGGTGTCCGTGCGGCCGGAAGGCGCGACATGCCGCATCTCGGGCTCGCCCGTCGGTCCCGGTGGGACGGCTCCGGGACAAGTCTTGTCGGACGGGTGGGGCTGGACGGGTGCGGGCCCGGTTTGCGGCGTGTCGCGGTGTTCGCTGGGTCGTAAGGCGCGACACGCCGCATCGGAGTGGATCACGGCAGTGCCCTGGGGGCGGGTGGTTGTATCTCCGCGGTGCCGGGGGAGGCAGGACGATTGGATCTTGCCGGGGGAGCGTTTGGAGTGGATCACCGGCGGCCGGGGGAGGCGGTCGGGGCGGAGCACGGGCGCCCCGTGGGACGTGGGTGGTCCCGGCGGGTGACCGCGTCCTGATTGGGATAGGTTGTGCCCCGTGACTGACGAGCAGGAGAAGGGCCCGGACGAGCCGATCCGGGTCGGCGTGCTGGGTGCCCGTGGCCGGATGGGCGTCGAGGTGTGCAAGGCGGTGGACGCCGCCTCCGACATGGACCTGGTGGCCATGATCGACCAGGGCGACTGGCTGTTCAACGCCTCCGACGCCGGCGCCGAGGTGGTCGTCGACTTCACCACCCCGGACGTCGTCATGGACAACCTGCACTGGTGCATCGACCAGGGCATCAGCGCGGTGGTCGGCACCACCGGCTTCACCGAGCAGCGCATCGAGCGGGTGCGCGGCTGGCTGGAGCGCAAACCCGGCGTCGGCGTGGTGATCGCCCCCAACTTCGGCATCGGCGCGGTGCTGATGATGCAGTTCGCCGCCCGGGCGGCCCGGCACTTCGAGTCCGTCGAGATCATCGAGCAGCATCACCCGCGCAAGCTCGACGCCCCCAGCGGCACGGCCACGTACACCGCGCGGGCGATCGCCCAGGCCCGCGCCGACGCCGGGATGGCGCCCACGCCGGACGCCACCGCCGACGAGGTGCCCGGCGCCCGCGGCGCCGACATCGACGGGGTACGCGTGCACGCCGTCCGCGCCATGGGCCTGGTCGCGCACCAGGAGGTGCTCTTCGGCACCACCGGCGAGACGCTGACCATCCGACACGACTCGTACGACCGGGCCTCCTTCATGCCCGGGGTGCTGCTGGCCGTCCGCGCGGTCCGTACCCGGCCCGGCCTGACCATCGGCCTGGACGCCCTGCTCGACTGAGCCCGCACCGGCCGGCCCCGCCGGGGACCGCGGGAAATGCGGTCGCCGGGCGGGGCGGGCGCCCCTAGGCTCGCCGCCGTGATCGATGCCGCACTGCGGGACCGGGCCGGCCGCCACGTCACGTTGCGCCCGGTCGACGACGGGAACTGGCGGGCCGTCGCCGACGTCGCCCCGCGCGACGACCAGCGCGTGTGGGTGGCCGCGCTGGCCGCCCGCTACCTGCTGCTGAGCATGCGGTCGGACGTCTGGACCTCGCTGGCGGTGTACGCCGACGAGGCGGTGGTCGGCCACGTCATGTGGGGCGTGGACGACGACGGCTCCCGCTGGATCGGCGGGATGGTGATCGACGCGGCCGAGCAGGACCGGGGCGTCGGGCGTGCGGCCGTCCGTACCCTCGCCGAGTGGCTCGGCGGGCAGGACGGCGGCTGCCCGGTCCGCCTGTCGTACCACCCGGCCAACGTCTCCGCCGCCCGCCTCTACACCTCGATCGGCTTCGTTCCGACCGGGGCTCGCGAGGACGACGAGCTGGTCGCCGAGCTGCGCACCGGGTCTTGAGGCCGGCGGCGCGGCCGGTGCCGCCCGCCTCGTGACCGGCGCGAGGATCAGCGGGGGACGAGGGTGGGGGCGCTGCGTGGGGTGGGAACGGGGAGGTCCAGGCGCAGGGTGGCGGGGAGGCCGGTGACGGTGGCCCGGCCGGCCTGGTCGACCTGGACGTCGACGGGGGCGCCGGCGATGCGGAAGCCGTGGACCGTCAGGGCGCCCAGTTCCGGGCCGGCGAGCGGACGCAGCGCCACCCGGCCGTTCGGCACGTCGGGGTGCAGACCCGCGCCGGCCTGGAGCAGCAGCACCGCGGCCGCCGCCGACCAGGCCTGCGGCCGGCACGCCGCCGGGTACGGCACCGGCCGGCCGAGCAGCGTGCGGTCGTCGCCGCCGTAGAGTTCGGGCAGCCGGTGGTCGAACGCCTCGGCCGCCCCGAGCAGCCCCTCCGCCAGACCGAGCGCCGCCTCCCGGAAACCGGCCCGGGCCAGCCCGGCGAGCACGATCGCGGTGTCGTGGGTCCAGATCGACCCGCAGTGGTAGGACAGCGGGCTGAACCCGGCGTCGTCGGTGGACATGGTGCGCAGCCCGAAGCCGCCGGCCAGCGCGTCCCCGGTGAGCAGCCGGGCGACCTGCGCCTCCTCCTCGCCGGAGAGCAGGCCGGTGCCGAGCAGGTGGCCGATGTTGCTGGTCAGCGCGTCGACCGGACGCTTCTCCCGGTCCAGGGCGAGCGCGGGACGGGGGCCCGCCGGGCCGCCGTCGACCCAGAAGGTGGCGCGGAACCGGGCGGCGAGCCGTTCGGCGTACCCGCGCCAGCGGTCGGCGCCCGGGCGGTCGAACGCGTCGAGCAGGTCGGCGCCGTTGACGGCCGCCTGGTGCGCGTACCCCTGCACCTCGGCCAGCGCGATCGGCGGCGCGGCGAGCCGGCCGTCGCGGAACCGGACGGCGTCCCCGGAGTCCTTCCAGCCCTGGTTGGCCAGGCCGTGGCCGGTGGTGTCGACGTACTCGACCAGCCCGTCGCCGTCGGCGTCGGCGTGCTCGCCGAGCCAGCCCAGCGCCGCCTCGAGGTGCGGCAGCAGGGGTTCCACCTCATCGGCGGTCAGACCCCAGCGCCAGGCGTCGTGCAGCAGCGCCACCCAGAGCATGGTGGCGTCGACCGTGCCGTAGTAGGCCGGCGGCAGTCGCAGCCCCTGGTCGCCCAGGGCGAACTCGTGCCGGCGCAGCTCGTGCAGGATCTTGCCCGGCGCCTCGCCGGTGGTCGGGTCGATCCGGGTGCCCTGCCGGCGGGCGAGGACCCGCAGCGTCCCGGCGGCCAGCTCGGTGCCGAGCGGCAGCATCATCCGGGCCGCCCAGAGGCTGTCCCGGCCGAAGAGGGTGAGGAACCAGGGCACCCCGGCGCCGAGGAAGACGTCCCCGGGGGCGGCGGGCTCGGTCAGCCGTAGCCCCCGCAGGTCGTCCAGGGAGCGGTCGAGCAGCCGGACCAGTCGCCGGTCGTCGGCGCGGACCTCGGGCCGGGACCAGCTCGGCTCGGCTCGCGGCGCAGCCACCACGGCGCGCGGGTCGTCGACCCGCAACCCCCAGCGCAGCGTCACGGCGCCGCCGGGGGCGAGGTCGACCGGCCAGGAGAGCCGGGGCGTGCGGCCGGGGTGCGCCCGGGCGTCCTCGCCGGTGACGGTCACCGTGATGCCGTCGGCCGACCAGCTCAGCTCGCCGGGCTGGTCCGCCTTCGCCTCGATGGGCGTCGCCGTCGCGCCGGACTTCACCACCTCGATCGGGGCCAGGTCGCAGCCGAGGTCGACGCTGACCGTGGCCCGCACCGGTGTCGTGGCGGTGGAGACGACCCGTACCTCCTCGTCGAGCCCGTGCGGGCCGGCCCGGCGGACCCGCTCGACCCGGACGGTCGGGTCGGGGCCGGGGTCGCCCAGCCAGCGGGCGAGGCCGACGAAGCGGGCGCCGTGCGGACCGTCCGGGCCGTACGTCAGCGCCTCCGGCTCCCGCTCGTCGACCCGCAGCTCGGCCCGGGAGAGCACCCGGGCGTCGGCGTGGAAGACGCCCTGGACGCCGGCCGGGCGGATCTGCCCGGCCCGGTCACCCAACGCGCTGGTGGGGGCGTGGACCACCCCGACCAGGTCGTGCAGCAGGGGTTGCAGGTGGCGTTCGGTCACGGCTTCGACTCCAGATCCTGTGGGGTGCGGACGACGTCTTGACAAGTCGCCCGGGGCGGTGCAAAGTGCGAAACATTCCAGCAACTTGAACGATCTAATACTGCCGCATCGGAATTGGATCGTTCAAGACGGCGAGAGGGATCAAGTGCCCGAAAAGGTGACCATCGCGACGGTGGCCCAGCACGCCCAGGTGAGCCGGCAGACCGTGTCCAACGTGCTCAACGCCCCGCACATCGTGCGTGAGGAGACCCGCCGGCGCGTCCAGGAAGCCATCGCCGCCCTCGGCTACCGGGCCAACCAGGCCGCCCGCCAGATGCGCACCGGCCGCTCCAAGCTGATCGCCGTACGGATCGAGCCGACCCGGGACGGGATCAACGGCTCGGTGCTCGACCGCTTCCTGCACGGTCTCACCGAGACCGCCGAGGCGGCCGGCTACCGCACCATGCTCTACACCGCCGCCGACACCGCCCGGGAGATCGCCACCTACGACGACCTGCTCGGCTCCTACGACCTGGACGGCTTCGTGCTCACCGGCACCGACCACGGCGACCCGCGTACCGCCTGGCTCGCCGGTCGGGGCGTGCCCTTCGTGACCTTCGGCCGGCCCTGGGACGACCTCGACGCGCACTGCTGGGTCGACGTGGACGGCGCCGCCGGGACGGCCGAGGCCACCCGGCACCTGCTCGCCGCCGGTCACCGCCGGATCGCCTTCATCGGCTGGCCCGCCGGCTCCGGCGTCGGCGACGACCGGTGCTCCGGCTGGCGGGAGACCCTGCGCGCGGCCGGCGTCGACCCGACCGGGCTGCACCGCGAAGCGACGGACGGCATCGCCGAGGGCGAACGGCACGCCCGCGACCTGCTCGCCGCCGCCCCGGCCCCGACCGCCCTGGTCTGCGCCAGCGACTCCCTGGCCCTGGGCGCCCTCCAGGCCGTCCGCGAGGTCGAGCCGGCCGTGCCGGTGATCGGCTTCGACGACACCCCGGTCGCCGCCGCGGTCGGCCTGACCAGCATCAGCCAACCCCTCGGCGAGGCCGCCGCGCGCTGCGTCGACCTGCTCACCGCCGTGCTCGACGGCACCCGGGGAGCCCCCGCCCCCGTGCTGCTCCAGCCCGCACTGGTGCGGCGCCAGACCGCCTGATCCCCCGCATCCCCCACCCAGGAGAGAAAGATGACACGATCCCTGCGCCGTTCCGCGCTGGCCGGCGTCGCCGCGCTGGCGCTGCTCGGCACCGCCGCCTGCGGCAGTGGTTTCGACGACGACGAGAACTCCGGCGCCGCGCAGTCCAGCGGGCCGGCCAACCTGCAGATCCTGATCGGCTCCTCCGGCGACGCCGAGACGAAGGCCGTGCAGGACGCCGCCGCCAGGTGGGCGACCGGCTCGGGCAACCAGGCGACCGTCACCCCGGCCCAGGACCTCACCCAGCAGCTCGGGCAGTCCCTCGCCGGCGGCACCCCGCCCGACGTCTTCTACGTCGACGCCGCCCGGTTCGCCGACTACGCCAGCGTCGGCGCCCTCGAGCCGTACGGCGACAAGATCAGCAACTCCGGCGACTTCTACGAGAGCCTGCGCACCACCTTCACCTACGACGGCAAGCTCTACTGCGCGCCCAAGGACTTCTCCACCCTCGCCCTCCAGATCAACACCGAGCTGTGGACGAAGGCCGGCCTGACCGACGCGGACATACCCACCACCTGGGACCAGCTCACCGCCGCCGCCAAGAAGATCAAGGCGAGCGGGCAGGTGCCGCTGGCCCTGGGCGACACCCGGGACCGGATCGGCGCGTTCATGGTGCAGAACGGTGGCTGGCTGCTGAGCAAGGACGGCAAGCAGCCGACCGCGGACACCCCGGAGAACCTCGCCGCGCTCACGTACGTGAAGTCGCTGCTCACCGAGGGGCTGGCCCGCTACCCGAAGCAGCTCGACGCCGGCTGGTCCGGTGAGGCGTTCGGCAAGGGCAAGGCGGTGATGACGATCGAGGGCAACTGGATCAAGGGCGCCCTGCAGAACGACTTCCCGAACGTGAAGTACAAGGTCGTCCCGCTGCCCGCCGGGCCGAAGGGCCAGGGCACCCTCTCCTTCACCCAGTGCTGGGGCATCGCCGCGAAGAGCAGGTACAAGGAGCAGGCGATCAAGTTCGTCGAGGCGATGACCGCCGGCGAGCAGCAGCTCACCTTCGCCAAGGCGTTCGGCGTCATGCCGTCCCGCCAGTCCGTCCGCGAGCAGTACGTCGCCGCGTTCCCGGCGGACAAGCCGTTCATCGACGGCGCCGAGTACGCCCAGGGCCCGGTGAACGCCCCCAAGATGGACAGCGTCGTCGGTGACCTGGACACCGGCCTGCAGGGGCTGGCCAACGGCAACCCGAAGACCGTCCTGGAGAACTTCGACAAGAACGCCAAGGCGGCGCTCGGCGGCTGAGGTGACGGCAGGGGCCCCTTCCGCGCTCCGGCGTCGACCAGGGGCCCCTGTCTCCACCTCCGACCGAAGGGAGGAGTGGACATGGCAACCGACGCGCTCGCGGCGCCGGCCACCGCTGCCGGTGGACCGCCGCGCCGCCCCGGACGGGGCGTCCGAAGCAACGAGAACGTCGCCGGCTGGCTCTTCGTCGCGCCGGTGCTCGTGATCCTCGGGCTCTTCCTGCTGCTGCCGATCCTGATGGCGCTCTGGGTGAGCCTCACCGACTGGAACGGCCAGGGCAGCCCGTTCACCGGCCGGGTGCCGTTCGTCGGCGCGGACAACTACACCCGGCTCTTCACCGAGGACGGGCTGGCCCGCCGCGACTTCATGACCAGCATCCGCAACAACCTCTACTACGTGGCGATCGTCGTACCGGTGCAGACCGCGCTCGCCCTCGGCCTCGCGCTGGTGGTCAACAACCGGATGCTCAGGGGGAAGGGCTTCTTCCGCAGCGCCTTCTACTTCCCGTCGGTGACCAGCTCGGTGGCGATCAGCGTCGTCTTCCTGTTCCTGTTCGCCAACTCCGGCGCGGTCAACGCGCTGCTCGGCGTCTTCGGCATCTCCGGGCCGCAGTGGTTCGCCGACTCCCGGGGGGTGCTGCACCTGCTGCTCGGCGCGGTCGGGTTGGACACCGCGCCGGCCGCCCTCGCCGACGGCGGGCCGTTCGGGCTGAGCTGGTGGGAGTGGATCTCCGGGCCGAGCGTCGCGATGATCTCGATCATCACGCTGGTGGTCTGGACCACCTCCGGCACCTTCATGCTGATGTTCCTGGCCGCCCTGCAGAACGTCCCGGTGGCCCTGGACGAGGCGGGCATGCTGGACGGCGCGAGCCGTTGGCAGCGGTTCCGGTACGTCACCCTGCCGATGATCAAGCCGACCATGTTCCTGGTGCTCACCCTCGGCCTGATCGGCTCCTGGCAGGTCTTCGACCAGGTGTACGTGATGAGCCAGGGTGAACCCGCCAAGACCACCCTCACCCCGGCCTACCTGTCGTACCGGACCGCGTTCCGGGACTTCGACTACGGCTCCGGCGCGGCGATCTCGTTCGTGCTGTTCCTGATCATCATCGTCTTCACCGTGCTCCAGCGCCGGATGCTCGCCGAGCGGGACACCGACGTGCCGCGGCGCGGCCGGTGGCGTCGGCGCGTACCGGGAGGGTCGTCGTCATGACCGCACTCACCGACCGCCCGCCGGTGGCGGCGGCGCGCGCCCGGCGCGGTGGCCGCGGCCCCCGCACGCTGACCACCCGGATCCTCGGGTACGCCACCCTGATCCTCTTCGGGCTGATCTTCCTCTACCCGTTCGTCATCCAGCTCGGCAACTCGTTGAAGACCGAGCCGGACGCGGCGGCCAACCCGCTCTCGCCGTTCCCGGACCCGGTGACCCTCGCCGGCTTCGAGCGGATCTTCGCCGGAACCAACTTCCCGCTCTGGCTGGGCAACTCGCTGCTGGTGACCGTGCTGGTCACCCTCGGCCGGGTCTTCTTCGACTCGCTCGCCGGCTACGCGCTGGCCCGGCTGCGGTTCAAGGGACGCTCGGGACTCTTCGCCGCGGTCATCGCGGTGATGGCGGTGCCCGGCGTGGTGCTGCTGATCCCGAAGTTCCTGGTGCTCAACCAGCTCGGCATCTACAACAGCTACGCCGGGCTGGTCGTGCCGCTGCTCGCCGACGCGGCCGGCGTCTTCATCATGAAACAGTTCTTCGAGTCGATCCCGGTCAGCGTGGAGGAGGCGGCCCGCATCGACGGCGCCGGCATCTTCCGCACCTACTGGTCGGTGGTGCTGCCGATGGCCCGGCCGGCGCTGATCACCCTGACCATCCTGTCGTTCCAGGGCTCCTGGAACGAGTTCCCGCACAGCCTGGTCGCGGTGCAGGACCCCGACCTGTTCACCCTGCCGCGCGGCCTGGCCGACCTGGTCAGCGGCTCGCTCGGCAAGGGCACGCAGTATCCGCTGAAGCTCGGGGCGGCGCTGCTGGCCACCATCCCGGTCGCCGTGCTGTTCGTGGTCTTCCAGCGCTACTTCGTCCGGGGCGCCAACGAGGGCGCCGACAAGGGCTGACCCGACCGGTGGCGGTTCCCGGCCGACCGGGAACCGTCACCGGCCCCGCCGGCCCGCCGTGACCCGGTCAGGGGTCTAGGCGGGTGGGCAGGCCGAAGCGGGGGAAGAGCCGCGGGTCGAGGAAGTGGGTGAGCCCGCTGATCCGCCCGCCGGAGAACTCCAGCAGCTGGATCGAGAAGGGCCGGTGCCCGCCGGCCGGGTCGGGCCGGTACTGCGCCAGGGCGGGGCCGCCGTTGGCCGCCACCCGGACCAGCCGGGAACCCCGGCAGCCGGCGCCCGGCCCGACCAGCCACCGGCCGATGTCGCCCGCCCCGCACAGCCACATCCGGTACGGCGGCATGCTGTGCACCGCGTCGTCGCGCAGCAGGCCCACCAGGGCGTCGATGTCGTACCGCTCGAAGACCTCGACGTAGCGGTCGAGCAGGTCCCGGTGCTCCCGGTCCAGGGGCGGCCCCGGCGCGGCGGCGGCCCCGGCGGCCATCGTGGCCCGGGCCCGTTGCAGCGCGCTGTTGACCGCCGGCACGCTCGCGTCGAGCAGGCCGGCGACCTCGTCGGCCCGCCAGCGCAGCACGTCCCGCAGGATCAGCACCGCGCGCTGCCGGGGCGGCAGGTGCTGGAGCGCGGCGACGAACGCCAGCCGGACCGACTCGCGGGCCACCGCCAGCTCCGCCGGGTCGCCGACGGTGGCCAGCACCGCCGCGTCCGGGGCGGGCTCCACCCACCGCCCGGCCGGCTCCGGTGCGCCGAGCGCGGCGGCGACCGGTGGGAACGGGAGCCCCAGGTCCGCCGGTAGCGCCCGGCGACCCCGCGCCCGGAGCTGGTCGAGGCAGACGTTGCTGGCGATCCGGTAGAGCCAGGTGCGCAGGCTGGACCGGCCGTCGAAGCGGTCGAGGCCGCGCCAGGCCCGCAGCAGGGTCTCCTGGACGGCGTCCTCGGCGTCGTGCACCGAGCCGAGCATGCGGTAGGCGTAGCCGGTCAGCTCGACCCGGAACCCGTCCAGCTCCGCCGCTGCTCCCGGGTCCGGCGGGGCTGCCTGCGAGCCCTCCTCGCGCGCCGTCGCTGCCGTCATGGGGGTCACCCTAGGCCGACCCTGGGACAGTCGGGCGGATGTCGCGCTGACCTACGCCTCGTCGGCCGGGTCGGGGGCCGGCCGGGAAGCTCAGTCCGCGGCGACCGGCTCGGTGGGCACCGCGACGTGCAGGCGTACCTGCGGGACCAGCATGTCGTCGACGTCCAGGGCCCGGGCCGCGCCGTCCGGCTCCCAGCCGGTGCTGGTGAGGAACTTCCGGGTCGCCTCGTCGCCGTCGAAGGCCCAGGCCACCGCCCGGGCGAAGCCGTCGGAGCGCCACAGGTCCACGGCGGCGGCGAGCAGCCGGCTGCCGTGCCCGCGCCGGCCCCACCGCGGCTCCACCAGCAGGTCGGTCACCGCCACCACGCCCGTGCCGAGGGCCTCGGCCGGCTCGCCCGGAGCGAGCGCCTCGGCGTCCGCCGGACCGGAGGCGGCGAACCCCACCAGATAGGATTGCTCGGCCTGTTCGACGGCGACCAGCACGCGGTGGGCGTCGGAGGGCGGCTCCTGCACCGCCGCGCTCCACCGCCGGGCGAGCCACGCCTCGTCCAGGTTGTCGAGCACGTGCCGGGGCAGGATCCGGCGATAGGCGACCCGCCAGGTCGCGAGCTGGATGCGTGCGATCTCGCCGGCGTCCTCGGGACGCGCCGGGCGGACGTACCCCATGGCCATGGGACGGAAGCCTAGGGCACAGCGAGGGAGGCGACGGTGGCGCAGGGTGCCAGGCGGACGGCGTGGCAGGTCGTGGGGGTGGTCGCGCTCGCCGTCGCGGTGACGGCCTTCCTCTCCGTGGCGGCCGTCCGGCACGGCTTCTTCGACCTCAAGGTCTACTACGGCGCGCTGACCTTCTGGGTGCACGATCACGGCGAGATCTACGACTACCTCAAGCCCGGCACCCAGTACGGCTTCACCTACCCGCCCTTCGCCGCCCTGGTCATGCTCCCCATGGCCTACCTGCCGTGGCCGGCGGCGATCACCGTCAGCGTGGCCGCCAGCGTGGTGGTCAGCGCCGTGCTGATCCGCTGGCTGCTCGACCCGGTGGCCCGCCGGGCCGGCTGGACCCGCTGGTTCACCCTGGCGGTGGCGCTCTGCCTGGCCGCCGCCTTCGAGCCGATGCGCGAGACGGTCAACTTCGGCCAGGTCAACATGCTGCTGCTCTTCCTGGTCGCGGTGGACCTGCTCCGGCTGCTGCCGGCCGGCAGCCGGTGGGCCGGGGTCGGCATCGGGCTGGCCGCCGCGATCAAACTGACCCCGGCCATCTTCGTCGTCTACCTGCTGGTGACCCGGCGCTGGCGGGCCGCGTTCACCTCGATGGCCGCCGCGGTCGGCGCGACGCTGCTCGCCGCCGCGCTCTTCCCCGACGCCTCCCGGGAGTTCTGGACCACCGCGCTGTGGAACACCGGCCGGGTCGGCGAGCTGGCGTTCGTCTCCAACCAGTCGCTGCGCGGCGTGGTGGCCCGGCTCGACCCGGAGGACCCGAGCACGCTGGCCTGGCTGGTGCTGGTCCTGGCCACCGTGGCGCTCTGGGTCCGGCGGTCCCGGGCGGCGGTGGCCGTGGGCGACGAGGCGACCGGGCTGGCGCTGACCGGCGCGGTGATGTGCCTGGTCAGCCCGGTGACCTGGGTGCACCACCTGGTGTGGCTGATCCCCGCGCTGATCCTGCTGGTCGACAACGCCGTCGCCGCGCCCCCCGGGAGCCGGCGGCGCCGCGCCCTGGCGGCCTTCGCCGCGCTGGCGTACGCCCTGCTGATCAGCCGGATCGTCTGGGCGTGGGAGAAGGACTTCACCGGGGTGGACGGCTTCCTCGGCAGCAACACCTACGTCTGGATCAGCCTGGCGCTGCTGGTGCTGCTGCCGATCCGCCCGTGGGCCCGCGCCGCGCCGGCCGGGCCGTCCGGGCCGGTGGAGCCCGCCGGGTCAGCGGTCGAGCCGGCCGGCGTACCGCAGCTCGTCGAGCCGGACCGGGGGACGCCCGCCGGAGAGCGGCACCGGGTAGGTGCACCGCTCACCGTCGGTTGACAGCCCGGCCCGCTCGTAGAAGCGGCGGGCCCGCGCGTTCTCCGCCAGCACCCAGAGCCGGTACTCCCGCCAGCCCCGCTCGGCCAGGCCCGCGCGGGCGGCGGCGAGCAGCGCCGGCGCGGTGCCGTCGCCCCAGTGCGCCGGCTCGACGTACATCGCCACCACCTCGCCGTGCGTCGGGTCCAGGTCGTCCCGGTCCTGGTTGTTCCGGTACGGCCCGAAGGTGGTGAAGCCGACCGTCGCCCCGTCGACCTCGGCGAGCAGGGTGGTGAACGGGTGCTCCGGGTCGGCCGTGCCGACCTCGCGCCGGCGCTGCGCCCAGGCCGCCGGGTTGAGTCGGCGCAGCACCTCGTCCGGCATGATCCCGGCGTAGCCGGCCTGCCAGCCGTGGATGTGCACCCGGGCGATCGCCTCGGCGTCCTCGGGCTCTTCGCGGCGGATGGTGAGCATGTGTCCGTTCTATGCCCCGACCGGCGGCCGGTCCAGCGGCCGCTCCGGGAAGGTACCGATGGATCATGCGCCGGGTCGGCGGGCGGGCCCGGTGTCGTACCGCTGGGCTAGGGTGCCCGACGATGGCCGCACCGGACTCGCTCTCGCTCGCCCAGGCCCGGCGGGTGGCGCTCGCCGCCCAGGGCTTCGCCGATCCCGCGCCCACCAGCGTGCCCACCCGGCGGCACCTGCGCCGGGTGCTGGACCGGGTCGGGTTGATCCAGATGGACTCGGTCAACGTGCTGCGACGGGCGCACTACCTGCCGCTCTACAGCCGGCTCGGGCCCTACCCGACGACCCTGCTGGACGCCGCCGCCTACCGCCGGCCCCGGGAACTCTTCGAATACTGGGGCCACGAGGCGTCGCTGGTGCCGGTGGGGCTGCACGCGGCGCTGCGCTGGCGGATGGCCCGGGCCCGGGAGCACGCCTGGGGCGGCATGCGCCGCATCGTGCGGGAGCAGCCCGAGCTGGTGGCCTGGGTCCGTGACGAGGTGGCCACCCGGGGTCCGCTGACCGCCGCCGAGATCGAGCACGACGCCCCCCGGGAGACCGGCAACTGGGGGTGGAACTGGTCGGCGGTGAAGCAGGCGCTGGAGTTCCTCTTCTGGGCCGGTGAGGTCACCGCCGCCGAACGGACCACGTCCTTCGCCCGCCGCTACGACCTGCCGGAGCGGGTGCTGCCGGCGGCCGTGCTGGACGCCCCCACGCCGACCGACGCCGAGGCGTACCGCACCCTGGTCGCGGTGGCCGCCCGGTCGCTGGGGGTGGCCGCCGAGCCGGAGCTGCGCGACTACTTCCGACTGCCGCTGGCCGGGGCCCGACAGGCGATCGCCGAGCTGGCCGAGGCCGGCGAGCTGCTCCCGGTGGCGGTGCAGGGCTGGCGGCAGCCGGCCTGGCTGCACCACGCCGCCCGGTTGCCCCGCTGGGTCCGGGGCAACACCCTGGTCAGCCCCTTCGACCCGCTGGTCTGGGAGCGGGCCCGCACCGAGCGGCTCTTCGACTTCAGCTACCGGATCGAGATCTACGTGCCGGCGCCGCAACGGGTGCACGGGTACTACGTGCTGCCGTTCCTGCAGGGCGAGCGCTTCACCGCCCGGGTCGACCTCAAGGCCGACCGGAAGGCGGGCGTGCTGCTGGTGCCGGCGGCCTGGGTGGAGCCCGGCGTCGACCCGGGGGAGACCGCCGTGGCGCTCGCCGCGGAGCTGCACCGGCTGGCCGGCTGGCTCGGCCTGGACGCGGTGGCCCCACCCGCCGCCGGGGATCTCGCCGGTCCGCTGGCCGCCGCCCTGAGGGGCGTGGCCGGTGTACCGTGAGCGCGTGACGAGCGTTGACGGGTCCACCGCCCGGCCGGGTCAGCAGGGCGCCGACGGCGAGGCGGCACCGGTCGGGCCCGCCGGGGCCGCGCCGGTTGCCCCGAGCCCCGGCTCCGCGACGGCGCACGTCGTTCCCACGGCGGATCCGGCGCACCCCGCACCGGGCGGCTGGCCGGCCGGGGCGGCGATGGCCTACCAGCCGGTCGAGCCGGACCGGCTGACCCGGTTCGTGCTCCGGGTCCACGAGCGCTCACCGCGCTGGGCGGTGCCGCTGGCCGCGCTCGGCTGCGTCGGCCTCGGCATGGCGTACGCCCTGGTCAACGACCCCACCACCAGCGCACCGGACGCCGCCCCGAGTTGCCTGCTCAAGCTCACCACCGGGCTGGACTGCCCGGGCTGCGGCGGCACCCGCGCGCTCTGGTACGTGCTCCACGCCGACCTGCCCGCCGCCGCCCGGCACCACTTCCTCTTCGTCTTCGCGCTGCCCTTCCTGGCGTACCTCTTCGTCGCCTGGGCGGGGAAGCAGGCGTTCGGCTGGCGCCTGCCGGAGCTGCGGATCAGCTCGCCGATGATCATCGGCTTCCTCGGCGCCTGGCTGGCCTTCTCGGTCGTCCGCAACCTGCCCTGGGCCCCGTTCACCGCCCTCTACGTCTGACCCCCGCAGGCTGCGCACCGCGACGTGCCGGCGAGATATTGGACACGTGCCGTTCAGCCGGAACGGAAACTGTCCAAGATTCGCAGCTCAAGGCCGTGTCGGGGACGGAAGGTCGAGTTTCGCGCAGCGGTGCCGGGCCACTACAGTGCCAGGAATGCCGGAGATGGTGCAGCCCCAGGTCAAGCTGATCGCGTGGACCCAGTTCCAGGCCCCGGACGACGTGCCGTGGTCGACCGACGCGGACGGCGGGCAGGCCCTCGCCGAGTTCGCGGGCCGGGCCTGCTACCAGAGCTGGAAGAAGCCCAACCCGGCCACCGCCACCAACGCCGGCTACCTGGCGCACATCCTCGAGGTGGGCCACCTGAGCGTGCTGGAGCACGGCTCGGTGAGCTTCTACTTCACCGGGGTCTCCCGCTCGTTCACCCACGAGCTGATCCGCCACCGGCACTTCTCGTACTCCCAGCTCTCCCAGCGCTACGTCCCGGAGCGGGACGCCGCCATGGTCGAGCCGGCGGTGATCGCCGAGGACCCGGAGCTGCACAAGAAGTTCGTCGAGGCGGCCGAGGCCAGCGTCCGGGCGTACACGGAGCTGCTGGAGGGGCTGGAGCAGCGCTTCGCCGACGAGCCCAACCCGACGCTGCGCCGCAAGCAGGCCCGGCAGGCGGCCCGCGCGGTGCTGCCCAACGCCACCGAGACCCGGATCGTGGTCACCGGCAACTACCGGGCCTGGCGGCACTTCATCGGGATGCGGGCCACCGAGCACGCCGACGTGGAGATCCGCGAGCTGGCGGTGGAGTGCCTGCGGCAGCTCCAGCGGGTCGCGCCGAACGTCTTCGCCGACTTCGTCATCACCGCGCTGCCGGACGGCACCGAGGTGGCGACCAGCCCCCACGCCCAGCTGTCCTGAGCCCTTCCCCGCCGGTCGTCCGGTGGTCGTCCGCTAGGTTGTGAGCATGACGCACGACCACCCTGCCGCCCCTGACCGGGGCGTATCCCGCCCGTTCGGGCGACTGCTCACGGCCATGGTGACCCCGTTCACCGCGGACGGCTCCCTCGATCTCGACGGCGCCGTACGGCTCGCGGGCCACCTCGTTGACGAGCAGGGCAACGACGCGCTCGTGCTCAACGGCACCACCGGCGAGTCGCCCACCACCACCGACGCGGAGAAGGAACGGCTGATCCGCGCGGTGGTCGAGGCGGTCGGCGACCGGGCCCGGATCGTCGCCGGGGTGGGCACCAACGACACCCGGCACACCATCGAGCTGGCCGCCTCGGCGGAGAAGGCCGGCGCGCACGGCCTGCTGGTGGTGACCCCGTACTACAGCAAGCCGCCGCAGAGCGGCCTGCTGCGACACTTCACCGTGGTCGCCGACGCCACCGGCCTGCCGGTCATGCTCTACGACATCCCGCACCGGGCGGGGGTGGAGATCGCCACCGACACGCTGGTGCGCCTCGCCGAGCACGGCCGGATCGTCGCGGTCAAGGACGCCAAGGGCGACCTCACCGCCACCAGCTGGGTGACCAGCCGCAGCGACCTGGCCTTCTACAGCGGCGACGACTCGCTCACCCTGCCCACGCTGGCCGTCGGCGGGGTGGGCCTGGTGGGCACCTCGACCCACTTCACCGGCGCGCTGACCAAGCAGATGATCGAGGCGTACGACCGGGGCGACACCACGACCGCGCTGACCCTGCACCGGCGGCTGCTGCCGCTGTTCACCGGGATCTTCCGCAGCCAGGGCGTGATCCTGGTGAAGGCGGGCCTGGCGGCGAAGGGGCTGCCGGCCGGTCCGGTGCGCCCGCCCCTGGTGGACGCGACCCCCGACGAGATCGCCCAGCTGCGCGCGGACTGCGCGGCGGCGGGCCTGGAGCTGCCCGAATGATCGAACGACACGACGGACGCCGGGTTACGGCGTCGCAGAATGAGGTGGACGCGTGACCGAGGCGCACATCGAGGGTGCACCGCCCCCGCCGCTGCCGGAGGGTGGCCTGCGGATCATCCCGCTCGGCGGGCTCGGCGCCATCGGTCGGAACATGACCGTCTTCGAGTTCGACGGGAAGTTGCTGATCGTCGACTGCGGGGTGCTCTTCCCCGACGTCGAGCAGCCGGGCGTGGACCTCATCCTCCCCGACTTCGGGCCGATCCTGGACCGGCTCGCCGACGTCCAGGCGATCGTGCTCACCCACGGCCACGAGGACCACATCGGCGCGGTGCCGTACCTGTTGGCTCACAAACCGGACATCCCGCTCGTCGGTTCCCAGTTCACCCTGGCGCTGGTCGAGGCGAAGCTGGCCGAGCGGCGGATCCAGCCGTACACGCTGACCGTGCGGGAGGGGGGCCGGGAGCGGCTCGGCCCGTTCGAGTGTGAGTTCTTCGCGGTCAACCACTCGATCCCGGACGCGCTCGCGGTGGCCATCCGCACCCCGGCCGGCCTGGTGCTGCACACCGGCGACTTCAAGATGGACCAGGTCCCGCTGGACGGCCGGATCACCGACCTGGCCGGCTTCGCCCGGCTCGGCGCCGAGGGCGTGGACCTGCTGCTGTCGGACTCCACCAACGCGGAGATCCCCGGCTTCGTCACGCCGGAGCGGGAGATCGGGCCGGTGCTCGACGCGACCTTCGCGAAGGCCCGGGGGCGGATCATCGTCGCCTCGTTCGCCTCCCACGTGCACCGGGTGCAGCAGGTCTTCGACTCCGCCGCCGAGCACGGCCGCAAGGTCGCCCTGATCGGCCGGTCGATGGTCCGCAACATGGGCATCGCCCGCGACCTGGGCCTGCTCAACATCCCGGCGGGTCTGGTGGTCGGCATCGAGGAGGCGACCACGCTGCCGCCCGACCAGATCGTGCTGATGTCCACCGGTTCGCAGGGTGAGCCGATGAGCGCGCTGGGCCGGATGGCCAGCGGCGACCACCGGCACATCACCATCGCCCCCGGCGACACGGTGGTGCTGGCCAGCTCGCTGGTCCCCGGCAACGAGACCTCGGTCTACCGGGTGATCAACCGGCTGGCCCGGGCCGGCGCGGTGGTCGTGCACAAGGACGTCGCCAAGGTGCACGTCTCCGGTCACGCCCCCGCCGGTGAGCTGCTCTACCTGCTCAACGTGGTCCGCCCCAGCAACCTGATGCCGGTGCACGGCGAGTGGCGGCACCTGCGCGCGCACGCCCGGCTCGGCATCGAGTCCGGGGTCGCCCCCGACCGGGTGGTGCTCTGCGAGGACGGCGACGTGGTCGACCTGGTCGAGGGCCGGGCCAGCCTGGTCGGGCACGTGAAGAGCCGGTACGTCTACGTGGACGGGCTCGCCGTCGGCGACGTCAGCGAGTCGTTGCTCACCGAGCGGCGGATCCTCGGCGACGGCGGTTTCATCGCCACCACCGTGGTGGTCGACTCGGTCACCGGCAAGGTGGTCGCCGGCCCGACCCTGTCGGCGAAGGGCTTCTCCGAGGACCCGGAGGCGTTCAACCCGGTCATCCCGCTGGTCACCGAGGCGCTCAACCGGGCCGCCGCGGACGGCATCACCGACCCGCACCAGCTCCAGCAGATCGTCCGGCGCACCGTGGGGCGCTGGGTCAACGACGCGTACCGCCGCCGTCCGATGATCGTTCCGACGGTCGTCGAGGTCTGACCCGAGCGGCACCGCACGCCGGTCCACCGTCCGCGGTGGGCCGGCGTCGTCGTTTCCGGGTACGCCCCGAGCCGGTGACCGGCCGACCACGCTGCGTCGATCGTCGGCGGTTCCTTCAACCGATCGGCGGTCGTCTCCGTATTCCGTCCCGGCAGGCGTACCCCGCGCCGGCCGGGAGGAGCGTGGCGGATGGACCGCAGACGGATGACAGCCATCGGCGTGGTGGTGGCGGTGGCGGGCGTGACGGCGGCGGTGACCCTGCCGTCGTTCGCCGGTGAGAACGCCAGCCCACGCGCCGGTGGACCGGCCGGCGCGACGGCGACCGGCGGCGCCGCCGGTGAGGTGGTGGCGGCGATGAGCCGCGACCTCTCGCTCAGCCGCGAGCAGGCGGTGCGGCGGTTGGCGGCCGAGCGGCGGGCCGTCGGCACGGTCGACCGGCTCCGCGCCGAGCTGGGCGCCGCCTACGGCGGCAGCTGGTTGAGCGCGGACGGGGCCACCCTGACGGTGGCGGTCGCCGACCCGGCCCGGGCCGCCCGGGTGAAGGCGGCCGGCGCGGTGCCGAAGCAGGTCGACCGAGGCGTCGGGGAGCTGGACGCGGTGAAGGGCCGGCTCGACTCCGCCGGCCGGCAGGCCACCCCCGACATCGCCGGCTGGTACGTCGACGTCGCCGCCAACACGGTGGTGCTGCTCGCCCGCCCCGGCGCACAGGAAGCCGCCCGCCGCTTCGCCGCCGCCAGCGGCGTGCCCGCGGGATCGGTCCGGGTCAAGGAGTCCACCGAGGCCCCGCGCCCCCTCTTCGACGTGCGCGGCGGTGACGCGTACCTGATCAACAACGCGGGCCGCTGCTCGGTCGGCTTCTCGGTGGTGGGCGGCTTCGTCACCGCCGGGCACTGCGGCCGGGTGGGGGACCGCACCACCGGCGCGAACCGCGTCGCGCAGGGCACCTTCCGGGCCTCGTCGTTCCCCGGCGACGACTGGGCCTTCGTTGAGGTGAACGCCGAATGGACGCCGACCGGCGTGGTGAACGACTTCAACGGCGGCGTGGTGCCGGTGAACGGCTCCGCCGAGGCGCCGGTCGGCGCGTCCATCTGTCGCTCGGGCTCCACCACCGGCACCCGGTGCGGGGTGATCCAGGCCAAGAACGCCACGGTGAACTATCCGGAGGGGACGGTCACCGGGCTGACCCGGACGAACGTCTGCGCGGAGCCGGGCGACTCCGGCGGGGCGTGGCTCTCCGGCGACCAGGCGCAGGGCGTCACCTCCGGCGGCTCCGGCGACTGCACCCGGGGCGGGGTGACCTTCTTCCAGCCGGTCACCGAGATCCTCCAGCGCAACAACCTGACCCTGGTCACCGCGGACGGCCAGTCCGCTCCGGCCGAGCCGCCGGCCGGTGGGGACGTCACCGCGCCGCCGGCCACCGCCGCCCCGACCGCCCCGCCCCCCGCCGGCGGGGAGGCGTCGGTGTGCGCCGGTGAGGTCAGCCGTACCGGCGAGATCGCCGCCGGCCGCTCCCAGGCCCAGCCGGACGGCCGCTGGTACCTGGCCCAGGCCGGTGCCCAGAGCGCCTGCCTGGACGCCCCCGACGGCGCCCAGCTGGTGCTGGAGCTCCAGCGCTGGTCCGGCGCCGGCTTCCAGACGGTGGCGCGGGCCGGCACGCGGGAGGGGGTCGCGCGGCTCGCCGTCGACGGCCCCGCCGGCGCCTACCGCTACCGGGTCACCGCGCTGAGCGGGTCCGGCGCGTACACCCTGGCGTTCTCCGCCACCTGATCCGGCGACCCGCCGCGGGCCGCGACCCCCGACCACCACCGCCCGGTGGTCGGGGGTCGCTCCGCGTCGGCGCGGAGCGGTCAGGGCAGCGCGGCGACCGCTTCGGCGTACGCGACGCCGGTGGCGACGGTCGCGTCGACCAGGACACCGAGCTGGGTCGGGGCCACCCCGTGCTCCAGGTCGGTGCTGATGTCGCCGGCCAGCACCAGCTCCCCCTCGCCCAGGTCGTGCACGTACGACTTGGGCAGCAGCCGGTCGTGGTTCCAGGCGTTGCAGAACTCGTACGCCTCGGCCAGCCGCTCCACCGGCAGCCGCCGGACGGCCACCACCCGGGCGTGCAGGATCTCCCCGCGCCGCCCGAGCCGCCGGAACTGGATCACCGCGTCGTCCCAGCGGCCGACCACCACGCCGTCGTCGTCCACCGCGTACACGTCGCCCCGCCGGTCCAGGGTGGCCGTGATCATCGCCAGGGTCAGTGGCGCCGGCTCGTCCGGCGCCGGTGCGGCCGGACCCGGGTCGTCGGTCTCCCCGGCGTCGTCGTCGGGCAGCGGCACCGCCGTGGCGAGCGGGCGCTCGGCCAGCCAGGACGCGATCCGGCCGGACTGGTGCCCGGTGCCGTTGCGCGCGTCGAAGCTGCCGGCGAGCCGGGTGGCCAGCGCGAGCAGGTCGGTGCCGAGGGTCTCCACGTCCGGTTCGGCCGCCGGCCGGGCGCCGTGCGCGGGGCGGGGCACCCGTCGCCCGCCCAGCCCCGCCTCGGCGGCCAGCAGGCAGACCAGCGCCCCGGCGGCGGCGAACTCCATCGCGGAGAGGTCGTCGTACGGGTGGTCCAGCCGGGGCAGCTGCTCGGCGAGGATCGCCAGCCCCCGTTCCGGATGCCCGGCCAGCGCGCAGAAGCGCAGGTGCGCCGCGAGGTACGGGAAGGCCGCCCGCTCCCGCCGGTGCCGCCGGTACGCCCGCAGGTGCGCCGACCCGGCCCGCTCGGCCCGCCCGGTGCGCAGCCACGGCAGCAGCCCCGCCGCCATGGCCCGCTCCGGCTGGTCGGTGCAGTCCAGCACCCCCTCCAGCACCGGGCGCAGCGCGGCCAGCGCCGCCGCGTCGTCGCCCCAGCCGGCCAGCAGCTCGGCCCGCCGGGCGGGCAGGCAGCCGGGGCAGCCGGCGACCGGGTCGGGGTCGGTGGCGGACCAGTGGTCGTACCAGCGCCGGGCGGCGGGTTCGTCGCCGAGGTGGTCGGCGAGCCGGCAGCGCAGCTGGGCGACCACCCCGGCCTCCCCGCCGGCCCGGTCGGCGAGGTCGTCGAGGAGCGCGCGGGCCTGGTCGAGCCCGACGCGGGGCGTGCCGACGGCCGCCTCGACCGCGTAGCGCTGGTGCCGGCGCAGCCGCTCGGCGTCGCCCGGCCGCGCGTCGAGCAGGCCCGGGTGCCGGTCGGCGGTGGCGAGGCAGCGCCGCACCGGCTCGGCCACCCGCCACCGCTCCCCGTGCGACAGGTACGCCTCGACCAGCGCGAACCGGGCGTCCAGTGCCGACCGGGCGTCGCCCACGGCGTCGGCACGGGCGGCGATGCGCTCCAGCTCGGCGAAGCGCGGCTCGCCGTCCGGCAGGTCGCGGGCGTCGGCGAGCGCGGCGACCAGGTCCGGATCGCGGCGCCCGACCGGAGCGGCCGGCGGCTGGTGCTGCCCGCCCCGGTCGCTGGGCGGCTCGTGCTGCCCGCCCCGGCCGGCGTCCCGGTCGCCCGTCCGGCCGCCTGGTCCGCCGCGGATGCCGGACGGGCCGTCCGGTCCGCCGCGGTCGCCCGGCGGGCCCGGTCGTCCACCCTGGCCGGTGGCGGGGCGGCCCGGGTGGGGGAGGAAGTCGCCGCCGCCGGTCACGGGGCCGTCCCGCCCGGCAGTCGACCGACGGCGGCGGCGAGCTGGCAGCCGGTCGAGACGCCGCAGTCGATGAGCTGGTCGAGCTGGTGCGGGGTGACCCCACGTTCCAGATCGGTGATCACCTCGCCGCAGACCCGGGCCCGTCCGTCGTCGTCGACGTGCACGAACGCCTTGGGCCAGAGCCGGTCGTGGTTCCAGGAGTTGCAGAAGCCGTAGAGCGCCGGGACGTGCTCGATGCCGAAGGTCGGCGCGGCCAGGGTGCGTACCTGGAGCAGTTCGCCGGCGGCACCCGGGCGGAGGAACCAGATCAGGCTGTCCTCCCAGCGACCGACCAGGTCGCCGTCGGCGTCCACCGAGTACGCGTACCCCCGGTTGCGCAGCACCGCGGCGATCAGATCGCCGGTCAGCGGCCGCAGCGTGTGCGGGTGCCCGGCCAGGGGGTCGTCCGGACCGTCCTCGAAAGCAGGCGACGCCATCGGGCATCCCTTCTGAGGCGAATAACACGTCTGCGGGCGTCGTCCACGCTGCGACGCGCGGACACGACCCGGAAAAGCGGCGATGTTCCGGGCCACGCCGTTACGGTGACTCTATGGCGGGCCGTACCTCTCAGGCGAGCCGGCGACGCGGCGCGTCGCCGCGCGGTAACACGAACAGCCGTGCCCGCCAGCCGGCGAAGAAGGCCACCCGGGCCACGGCCCGGCGCCGACCGGCGGCCCGGCCGGGCCCGGCGGTCCTCGTCGGCCGCGCGGTCGGTGCGGTGTGGATGGGGCTGGCGCACGGGGTCGGCTGGGCGGTCCGCGCCGCCGGCCGGCAGGCGGCGTCCGCCCGCGACCTCGATCCCGAGCACCGCCGCGACGGCGCCGGGCTGCTCCTGTTCGGCCTCGCGATCCTCAGCGGGGTCGGGATCTGGTTCTCCGGCGCCGGACCGCTCGGCGCCCGCCTCGCCGACACCGTGCGGCTCTTCCTCGGCGCGATCGCGATCGTGGTGCCGGTGCTGCTGATGATCGGCGCCTGGCGGCTGATGCGCACCCCCGTCGACGCGGCGCACCGCGGCCGCGGCCTGGTGGGCTGGGGGTCCATGCTGGTCGCCACCGCGGCGATGCTGCACATCGGACAGGACCCGGTGGACCAGGTGCAGCGCGACTACGCCGGTGGCCTGGTCGGCGCGGGGATCGGCGACCTGCTGGAGCGGGCGGTGACGGCCTGGGTGGCGGTGCCGCTGCTGGTCCTGCTGCTCGTCTTCGGCCTGCTCGTGGTCACCGCCACCCCGATCAACAAGATCCCCGAGCGGCTCGGCCTGCTCGCCGGCACGCTGGTCGCGCCCCCGGAGGCCGGGGAGACCGACGTCGAGGAGGGGGCCGGCAGACCCGCCCGCCGCCGCCCGGCCCGGCGGACCGCGCCGCCGCCGGTCGACCCGGACGAGTTGGACGAGCTGGACGGGCTGGACGGCGTCAACCTCCAGGACACGCTGGTGCTGCCCCGGAAGCCGCCGGCGAAGGTGCCCGCCACCCGCAAGCCGGTCGAGCCGCCGGAGCACTCGCCGCCCCCGACCCGGGCCGAGCAGCTCGCGCTCACCGCGATGGACGGGGACTACACGCTGCCGCCGGCGAACATGCTCAGCGGCGGCGCCGCGCCGAAGACCCGGAGCAAGGCCAACGACGAGGTGATCGCGGCGCTGACCGGCGTCTTCGAGCAGTTCGACGTGGACGCCGCGGTCACCGGCTTCACCCGGGGACCGACGGTGACCCGCTACGAGGTCGAGCTGGGGCACGGGGTCAAGGTCGAGCGGATCACCCAGCTCTCCCGCAACATCGCGTACGCGGTGAAGTCGCCGGACGTGCGGATCCTCAGCCCGATTCCGGGCAAGAGCGCGGTCGGCGTGGAGATCCCGAACACCGACCCGGAGAACGTCGCCCTCGGTGACGTGCTGCGCTCGCGGGCCGCCGCCAGCGACCACCATCCGATGGTGGTGGCCTTGGGCAAGGACATCGAGGGCGGCTTCGTGGTGGCCAACCTGGCCAAGATGCCGCACATCCTGATCGCCGGCGCGACCGGCGCGGGCAAGTCGTCCTGCCTGAACTCGCTGCTGGTGTCGATCCTCACCCGGGCCACCCCGGACGAGGTGCGGCTGCTGCTGATCGACCCGAAGCGGGTCGAGATGACCGGCTACGAGGGCATCCCGCACCTGGTCACCCCGATCGTGACCAACGCCAAGAAGGCCGCCGACTCGCTGGAGTGGGTCGTCCGCGAGATGGACATGCGCTACGACGACCTCGCCGCCAACGGGGTCCGGCACATCGACGACTTCAACCGCAAGGTGCGCAACGGCGAGATCAAGGCTCCGCCGGGCAGCGAGCGGGAGATGCGGCCGTACCCGTACCTGCTGGTGATCGTCGACGAGCTGGCCGACCTGATGATGGTCGCGCCGCGCGACGTGGAGGACTCGGTCGTCCGGATCACCCAGCTGGCCCGCGCGGCCGGCATCCACCTGGTGCTGGCCACCCAGCGCCCCTCGGTCGACGTGGTCACCGGCCTGATCAAGGCGAACGTGCCGTCCCGGCTGGCGTTCGCCACCTCCTCGCTGGCCGACTCGCGGGTCATCCTGGACCAGCCGGGCGCGGAGAAGCTGCTCGGCCGCGGCGACGGGCTCTTCCTGCCGATGGGCGCCTCGAAGCCGGTCCGGATCCAGGGCGCCTGGGTGACCGAGCGCGAGATCGCCGACGTGGTGAAGTTCTGCAAGGACCAGCGGGAGCCGGAGTTCCGCCCGGACGTGCTCGCGCCGGCGCAGGACAGCAAGAAGAAGATCGACGAGGACATCGGCGACGACCTGGACCTGCTGGTGCAGGCGGTCGAGCTGGTGGTGACCTCCCAGTTCGGCTCGACCTCGATGCTGCAACGCAAGCTGCGGGTCGGCTTCGCCAAGGCGGGCCGGCTGATGGACCTGATGGAGACCCGGGGCGTGGTCGGCCCGTCCGAGGGTTCCAAGGCCCGGGACGTGCTGGTCAAGCCGGACGAGTTGGAGGAGGTCCTGGCCGGCCTGCGCGGCGGCGAGGACTGACGGGCGGGCGACCGCTCCACCCCCCGGACGCGACGAGGCCCGCCGGATCCCGGCGGGCCTCGCTGCGTAGGTCGTGGGGTCAGTTGTTGAGGATGGCGGCGACGAGGGCGATGCCGATGACGGCGCCCACCACGCTCGCGGCGGCGGCGTACCAGCCGAGCGGCTTGTCGCCGAGCACCGCGCCGACGATGCCGAGCGCGAGGCCGGCGAGACCGAAGATGATCGGCGCCACGAAGATGGCGATGACGGCGAAGACGAAGGCCAGGATCGTGCAGATCCGGGCGGCGTTGCTGCGCGGGCGGGCGGTCGCGTGCATGTCGGCCATGACGTCCTCCGTGATGAGAGCCAATGTGGGTGTTCGGCCGGTGTCTACCCACTCCGGCCTCGGGCTACCCATCCGGGTCGATGCACCCGCCGCCGGGTACCCGCCCGGGAGTCAGTGGAAGAGCTTGAGCCCCACCACGCCGGCGACCACCAGCAGCAGGCAGGCGATCCGGGGGAGGCTGGCCGACTCGTTCAGGGCCACCATCCCGACCACGGCGGTGCCGACCGCGCCGATGCCGACCCAGACGGCGTAGCCGGTGCCGACCGGGATCTCCCGCAGCGCGTACGCCAGGCCGGCCATGCTCAGCACCAGCGTCACCACGAAGACGACGGAGGGGAGGGGTCGGCTGAAGCCGGCGCTGCGGTCCAGCGAGACCGCCCACGCGGTCTCCAGCAGTCCGGAGACCACCAGCACGATCCAGGCCACGGGTCGTCATCACCTCGATACAGCGGGCCCCGGGCCCTCGCGGCCGGGACGAGTCGGTCTGCCTGTCGCGGGGCGTCTTGGCCTGACCGGGTACGCCCACCACTCGTCCGGGACGGCCGAAGCCGCCGTCGCCGACGCTAACACCGCCCCCTCCGCGCCGGGGGTGATCTGGCGCACCATCGGGTTGAGCTGAAGTTGACTTCAGATTGCAGCATGGCGGCATGACGCTGCTCTTCACCGACCGGGAGGTCGCCGCCGCCCTGGACGCCCCCGCGACCGTCGCGGCGATGCGGGACGCGCTGCTGGCCGCCCACGCCGGGCGGCTCGTCGCCCCGCCCCGGGCCGCCGCGTCGCTGGGCGGCGGGCGGATGGTCCTCACCGCCGGTCACCTCACCGGCGAGTGGTACGGCTTCCGCTCGTACGACACCTTCGGGCTGCCGGAGAGCGAGCAGCTGGTCGTGCTGCACGACGGGCTCACCGGCGCGGTCCGGGCCGTCGCCGTCGGCGAGGAGCTGGGCTCCCGACGGACCGGCGGGCTGGGTGGGGTGGCGGTGGACGCCCTCGCCCGCCCCGACGCGACCACCCTGGGCGTGATCGGCTCCGGCCGGCAGGCCTGGAGCCAGCTCTGGGCCACCGCGGCGGTACGCCCGCTGCGCGAGGTGACCGTGCACAGCCGCTCGGCGGACCGGCGGGAGACGTTCGCCGCCCGGGTCCGCGCCGAGCTGGGCCTGCCGGCCCGCGCGGTCGGCAGCGCCCGGGAGGCGGTCCGGGACCGGGACGTGGTGGTGCTCGCCACCACCAGCACCACCCCGGTGCTCGACGCCGCCGACCTCGCCCCGGGCACCCACGTCAACGCGGTCGGCTTCAAGCAGGCCGACCGGCACGAGTTCGGCGTCGACCTGCTCGACGTCGCCGACCTGCTGGTCACCGACTCGCCGGTCCAGGCGGCCGCGTACTGTCCGCCGATGCTCGCCGCCGTCGCGCCGTACGCGGAACGGCTGCGCGAGCTGGGCGCGGTGCTGGCCGGGGCGGTCCCCGGCCGGACCGGCGCGGATCAGGTCTCGCTCTTCTGCTCCACCGGCCTGGCCGGCACCGAGGTCTTCCTCCTCGACCGGCTGGTGCGGGTGGGTGCGGCGGCGGTCTGACCGGCCGGGGGTGTGAGCCGGCCGATGCCGGCGGCCCGCCGTTGCCGGCCCTCGCCGCGCCGCCCGGTACCCTCGGATGGTGTCTGCCACCTCTCCCGAAACCGCCGGCCGCCGTGTCGCCCTGCTGACCCTGGGCTGCGCCCGTAACGAGGTCGACTCGGAGGAGCTGGCCGCCCGCCTGCACGCCGACGGCTGGCAGGTCACCACCGACGGCGAGGGCGCCGACGTGGTGGTCGTCAACACCTGCGGCTTCGTCGAGAAGGCCAAGCAGGACTCGATCCAGACCCTGCTCGCCGCCGCCGACACCGGCGCCAAGGTGGTCGCCGCCGGCTGCATGGCCGAGCGGTACGGCCGCGAGCTGGCCGACAGCCTCCCCGAGGCGCAGGCGGTGCTCAGCTTCGACGACTACCCGGACATCGCCGCCCGGCTGGACGCGGTCGTGGCCGGCGAGACGGTGACCGCGCACACCCCGCGCGACCGCCGCGAACTGCTGCCGCTCACCCCGGTCAAGCGGCGCGCCGCGGCGGTGTCGCTGCCCGGCCACGGCACCCCCACCCGGGCGGCGGTGGAGACCGACGAGCACACCCCGGCCCACCTGCGCCAGGTGCTGCGCCGCCGGCTCGACACCGGCCCGGTCGCCTCGCTCAAGCTGGCCAGCGGCTGCGACCGGCGCTGCGCGTTCTGCGCCATCCCGGCCTTCCGCGGGGCCTTCGTCTCCCGCACCCCCGACGAACTGCTCGCCGAGGCGGAGTGGCTGGCCAAGACCGGTGTCCGCGAACTGGTGCTGGTCAGCGAGAACTCCACCTCGTACGGCAAGGACCTGGGTGACCCGCGGGCACTGGAGAAGCTGCTGCCGCAGCTCGCCGCGATCGACGGCATCGTCCGGGTCCGGGCGAGCTACCTCCAGCCCGCCGAGACCCGGCCCGGGCTGGTCGAGGCGATCGCCACCACGCCGGGGGTGGCGCCCTACTTCGACCTGTCGTTCCAGCACTCCAGCGAGCCGGTGCTGCGCCGGATGCGCCGCTTCGGCTCCACCGACCGGTTCCTGGAGCTGCTGGCCGGCGCCCGCGCCCTGGCCCCGCAGGCCGGCGCGCGGAGCAACTTCATCGTCGGCTTCCCCGGCGAGACCCGGGCCGACATCGACGAGCTGGTCCGCTTCCTGACCGAGGCGCGGCTCGACGCGATCGGCATGTTCGACTACAGCGACGAGGACGGCACCGAGGCCGCCGGCCTGCCCGGCAAGGTCTCCGCCGCCACCATCAAGCGCCGGTACGACAAGCTCAGCGCCCTCGCCGACGAGCTCTGCTCGCAGCGGGCCGAGGAGCGGCTCGGCAGCACGGTCGAGGTGCTGGTCGACTCGGTCGACGGCGGTGTGGTCGAGGGGCGGGCCGCCCACCAGGCCCCGGAGGTGGACGGCTCGACCACCCTGGTCGCGCCCGACGGCGGCGGGGTCGACCTGGCCGCGCTGCGCCCCGGCGATCTGGTGCGCGCCACGGTCACCGCGACCGAGGGTGTCGACCTGGTCGCCGTACCGGATGAGATGATCTCGGCGGCGCCCGGCGCGGAAAGGTGACGGCGGGCCCGGAGGGAGCGGGGGAGGCACGTGGTGTGCTGCCAGGTACGCGGCCGGATCCCGGTGCGGCCGTGACCGGCGCGACGGAGTCGGCGCCGGTGGTGCCCCGGGTGCCGGTGCTCAACGCGGCCAACGCGCTGACCGCCCTGCGGCTGGTGCTGGTGCCGGTCTTCGCGGTGTCGGTGGTCGTCTCGGCGATGACCCACGCCGGCTGGCAGTTGGCGGCCTGTCTGATCTTCGTGGTCGCCTCGGCGACCGACCTGGTGGACGGCTGGATCGCCCGCCGGTTCGGGCTGGTCACCTCGGTCGGCAAGGTGGCCGACCCGATCGCCGACAAGGCGCTCACCGGCGCCGCCCTGCTGCTGCTCTCCTGGTACGACCGGCTGCCCTGGTGGGTGACCGCGGTCATCCTCGCCCGGGAGCTGGGCATCACCCTGCTGCGCTTCTGGGTGATCCGGCACGGTGTGATCGCGGCCAGCCGCGGCGGCAAGATCAAGACCGCGCTCCAGATCCTCGCCATCACCTGGTACCTCTGGCCGATGCCGGCCGCCCTCGCCGTGGTGGGCCCCTGGATCATGGGGGCCGCGGTGCTGGTCACCGTGGTCACCGGCTTCGACTACGTCGCCCAGGCCCTGCGACTGCGCCGTCCCGCCCGCTGAATCCGGACCGGCGGGGCGGAGGACGAGTAGCGGCGGCGCGGCGGGGAAGGTAACTCCGACATGAGTACGGACGCGAACGGAGAACGGTCACCGGGCAGCTCGGCGGCCCGGGTGGTGCACCAACTGCACGAGCGGCGCGGCACGCTGGCCACGGTCGAATCCCTCACCGGCGGGTTGCTCTCCGCCGCGATCGTCGACATCGCCGGGGTGAGCGGGGTCTACCGAGGTGGCCTGGTCACCTACGCCACCGAGCTGAAGTCGGAGCTGGCCGGAGTGCCGGCGGAGCTGCTGGCCGAGCGCGGACCGGTCGACCCCGACGTGGCGGCGGCGCTCGCCGAGGGCGGGCGGCGACGGTGCGGGGCCGACTGGGGGCTCGCCACCACCGGCGTGGCCGGGCCGGAGCCGCAGGACGGCAAGCCGGTCGGCCTGGTCTACGTCGCGGCGGCCGGGCCGGCGGGCACGACGGTGCGTCGGCTGGACCTCGACGGTGGGCGGGACCACATCCGCGCCGCCGCGGTCATCGAGGCGCTCCGGCTGCTCGCCGAGCGGATCGAGGCCACCGCGCCGGAGTCCGGTCCGGTGGACGACGCCGACGCCGCCCCCGCCGGGCGGCGGTGAACCCGGTGACGCGATCCGACGGCCGGGGTGGGATGTCGTCGGGCCGGTCAACGGGTACGGTTGCGGGAAGGCTCCGGCGCTCGACGCCGGCGGCGGCGCGGAAGCCCGCGCCCGACGCCGGTCCGCGCGGCGGAGCGGAGGTTTTCCCGTCAGGGGGAGGTGCCATGGTCCTGCTACGCCGAGTCATCGGTGACGCACTGCGGGCGCGCCGACAGGGTCAGCACCGCACCCTGCGCGAGGTCTCCACCGCCGCCAACGTCAGCCTCGGCTACCTGTCCGAGATCGAGCGCGGCCAGAAGGAGCCCTCCAGCGAGCTGCTGGCCGCCATCTGCGACGCGCTCGGCGCCCGCCTCTCCGAGCTGCTGCGCGAGGTCAGCGACACCGTCGCCCTCGCCGAGCAGATGCCGGGCGTGCTGGTCCCGGTGCAGGACGAGCCGGTGCCCACCGCGGTACGCAAGCCGGCCAACCGGGGCGTGCGCCAGGTGAGCTCGGACGGCAAGGTCGCCGTCCAGGTCCGCCAGGACTCCCCGCTCAAGGCCACCCTGCGCAGCACCCGGGTCCGCCCCAGCGAGCGGGACGTGGTCTGCGCCGCCTGAGCGGCTCACCTCGCCGCGTGGCCGGTGCGCTCCGCGCCGCGTAGGGTTGATCGCGGGCCGTGTGACGACTCCCGCGGTACGGACGCCCGGATGGCGCCCGACTGCGACGATGGGGGCACGGCGCGCCGGCCGATCGGCCCGGTCCGCCCGGGGCGAGGCGCAGCGACGCTACTGAGGGGATACCGCGGAGATGGCGAACCCGTTCGTCAAGGGCTGGCACTACCTGATGGCGCTCTTCGGTGCGAAGATCGACGAGCACGCCGATCCCAAGGTGCAGATCCAGCAGGCCGTCGAGGAGGCGCAGCGACAGCACCAGGCGCTGGTGCAGCAGGCCGCCGCGGTGATCGGCAACCAGCGTCAGCTGGAGATGAAGCTCTCCCGGCAGATGTCCGAGGTCGAGAAGCTCCAGGGCATGGCCCGGCAGGCGCTGGTCCTCGCCGACCAGGCCCGCGCCCGGGGCGACGAGACCGAGGCCGGCCGGTACGAACAGACCGCCCAGGTGCTCGCCACCCAGCTGGTCTCCGCCGAGCAGGCCACCGAGGACCTCAAGACCCTGCACGACCAGGCGCTCGGCGCGGCCGCCCAGGCCCGCCGCGCCGTCGAGAACAACTCGATGATCCTCCAGCAGAAGCTCGCCGAGCGCACCAAGCTGCTCAGCCAGCTGGAGCAGGCCAAGATGCAGGAGAGCGTGGCCCGCTCGCTGGAGTCGATGTCCTCGACGACCGCCCCCGGCAACACCCCCTCCCTGGACGAGGTGCGGGACCGCATCGAGCGGCGCTACGCCAACGCGATGGGCCGGGCCGAGCTGGCCGGCAACTCCGTCGAGGGGCGGATGCTGGAGGTACAGAAGTCGAGCCTCGACAGCGCCGGGTCGTCCCGGCTGGAGCAGATCCGGGCGAGCATGGCCGGTGAGCAGCTCGCCGGCGCGCCGGACCGGACCGCGACGCCGCAGGGCCAGCCGGCCAAGCCGGCCGGCGACCCGGCCGCCGCGGCCCGGCTGGACGAGATCCGGTCCAGCATGACCCGCGAGCGGGGCACCGGAGACACCACCGCCGCCAGCTGAGGCGACGGCACGAGGAGGTACGGGTGGCGGACGAGCGGACGCGACACTTCCGACGGCTGCGCCGGCTGCGGCGATCCGCCCGCCGGTGGAGCGTAATGGCCGGTGGGCTCGGCGGCACGGCTGCCGTGCTGACCCCGTACGCCGGGCTCGGGCTGCCCGACGCGGCCTGGGCCGGCGCCGCGGGCAGCGCGGTGGTCCTGGCCGCCTGGCGCTGGGTCGACCTGCGGGCCCTCGCGGCCCGGCCGGCCCCGCCCGCGGTCGACCCGGCCGAGGCCGCCGCCCGCTCCCGGGCCCGGCTGGTCGCCGCGGTCGAGCGGCTCCCCGTCGGCCCTGGCGTGCTGGCCGAGGTGCGGCGGCTGCGGTCCCGGCTGGCCCTGCGCGGCACCACCGCCGCCGAGTCCTGGGCCCGGCTGGACCGGGCGGCGCTCACCCTGGCCGGGATGACGCCCCGGTTGACCGGGCTGGCCGAGCCGGCGGTGCTGGAGGCCGCCGCCGCCGACCGCTCCCTGCGCGACCTGGCCAACCGGGTGGCCAGCGTGGAACGGGCCCTCCGGCTGGCGCCGGTCGAGGCCCGGCCCCGGCTCGCCGAGTCGCACCGCGCCCTGGTCGGTCAGCTGGAGACCGGTGTGACCGCCTACGAGGGGCTGGTGGCCGCCGCCGCCGGGTACATCGCCGAGGACGTCCGCCCCAGCGGCGAGCACGTCGCGGCCTCCCGCCTGACGGAGGCGACCGACCTCCTGCACGGGGTGGCCGCCGCCCTCGCGGAGCTGCGCGCCGGCAAGGGCCCGGTGCGTTTCCCCGCGCGCTGACCGCACCTCGCGTCACGGCGGGGTGCTGACCGGCACCGGGCCGCTGAACGGTGAGCTGCCGACCACGTTGTACGAGCGGATCCGGTAGTGGTAGGTGACCCCGCGCGCCAGCCCGGTGTTGGTGAAGACGCGACCGGTCACGGTGAAGGTGGCCACGTCGCGGCTGAACGCCGCGTCCACCGCCCGCTGCACGATGACGCCCGAGCCCGGGCCGCCGGGGCTGCCGGCCGCCCAGCTCAGCACCACGGTCGCGGTGTCCGGCGCGGGCGCGCTGACGACCGCGGCCACCCCGGTCGGCACCGCCGGGGCGGGCGGGGTGGTCACGGTGGCGACCGTCGACCAGGGCGACGCGGCGCCGAGGTACGTGGTCCGCACCCGGTAGTAGTACGTGGTGTCCGGGGCGATCACCGGATCCAGGTGGTTCTCCGCCACCCCGATCGCGGTGGTGCCCGGGCCGCTGGTGAACGTCGGGTTGGTGGCCCGCTGCACGTCGACGCCGGTGGCGAAGGAACGGTTGGCCCAGCGCAGCGCGATCCGCAGCGGGGCGGCCGGCGGGATCGCCGCGGTCAGCCCGGTGGGCGCGGTGAGGCGGACCGCGGCCGGCACGCTGTTCGACCAGGCCGAGCAGCTCACCGCGTTCTCCGCCCGGATCCGGTAGTGGTAGGTCACCCCCGGGGTCACCGTGGCGTCGGTGTACCGGGACGCGGTGGCGGCCACGGTGATCGCGGTGAGCCCCTCGGTGAAACCGGCGTGGGTGGCCCGCTGGAGCAGGTGGCTGGTGGCCGGCGGCCGGCTGCCGTTGCCCGTCCAGGCCAGCGCGATCGCCGGCAGCGCGGTCGCCGAGCCCGGCACCGGCGTGGCGGTCAGCCCGGTCGGCGCCCTGGGGGAGACCCGCAGCACCAGTGGCCGGCTCATGCCCAGGTCCCGCAGCCCCGCCGCGGCGCTCTGCCAGCGGTACTCCCAGCCCAGGTTGACCAGCTGGTTGAGCACCGGCCGCCCGTCCGGCGGGCCGCCGATCCGGGCACCCGCGGGTCGGGTCGGGTCGAGCAGCCGTACGCTGTCGCCGACCTTGAACGGCAGCGGCGGCACCGCCGGGCGCAGCGCCACGATCACGTCCTCGGCCGGGTTCACCCGCACGGTCTCCTTCCAGCCCAGCTCGCCCGGGTCCGGCGGCCGGACCGTGCCGTCCCACCCGACCCGGTTGACCACCTGCAGGTCGGCGCCGCTGAGGTGCACCGGGTGGGTCTGCCGGCCCGTCCCGCAGAGCCGCCACAGCTGCGTGCCGTCCGCCGCGCCGCCCACCGGCAGGGTCGGGTCGGCCGCGAAGAGGACCTCGGTGGCCGGTTCGGTCGGGTCCAGCGGTACGGCCGTCGGGCCGAGCGCGCCCCCGGACGGCTGGGCGACGCCGAGCCGCCCGGCGAGCCGCCCGTGGCCGGGCTCGAAGACCTGCCCGACGCTCTTCACCTCCACCGGCAGGGTGACCGGGGCGGGGGCGCCGGTCGGGGTGAAGCTGACCGAGGTGGCGTGCGCCGGCACCACCGTGCGCACCGGGGTGCGGGTGCCGAAGGCCCGGTCGTACTCGGGCTGCGGCACGATCGGCGGCCGCTGGCTGGCCGCGTACGCCGCGGGGAGCCGGTCGGTCAGCCGGGCCAGGTCGTACGGGGCGGCGGGGGCGCCGGCCACCCGGATCTGGAGCACCGTGCGGGTGTTCGGGCCGTACCCGGGGCGGGTGCCGACGAGCCCACCCTCGGCGGTGCGGTCCGGGGCGTCGGTGTGGTGGTCGTACCGGGGGTCGAAGCGGGGCAGCGGGGCCGGGCAGTCGTTGTAGAGGATCAGGGTGCCGCCCGGCGGCACGGTGGAGAAGTCCACGACCACGTCGGCCCGCTCGCCGGGGGCGAGCAGCAGCGCGTGCCCGTCCACGTTGAGCACCGTCGGGTCGCCGCGGTCGTACCGGTAGCCGATCGGCCGGTTCGGCACCACCACGGGCGCCGGGAGCAGCCCGCACTCGTTGCCGATGAGGATCATGCGGGGGCCGGCCGTCCGGGGGTCGGGCACGCCGCTCTCGCGTCCGTCGGTCGGCCACCCGTCCGGCCGCCCCGGCATCCGCACCGCCGCCACCATCCGCACCTCACCGGCGCCGGCGTCGGCCAGCCCGCCGTCGGCCTGCCACATCGGCCCGTCCGAGCGGGCCCGGTAGAGCGCCAGGTTGAGGCTGCGGTCGGCGCAGGCGTTGAGGATCCGGAACCGGTACGCCCTCGGCTGCACCGTCAGGTACGGGTACGCGGTCCCGTTGACCAGCACGGTGTCGCCGTACGCGTCGGGGACCGCCGACGGGTGCGGCACGCCGGGCGCGCGGGGTGGCTCCTCCGGCGCGACGACCGGGTCGTGGTGCGGGTTCTCCACGGTCGAGACGTCGCCGAGCCGGCCGGGCAGCCACGGGCCGTAGTCCCACCGGCCGGTCGGGTTGCGCCCGGAGCCCTGGTACGGGTTCTGCCGAGGCTGGTAGACGTGCGGGTGCCAGAGGTTGCCGCGGGCGCCCCACCGGTCCCGGTCCCAGGTCGGGTCCTGCGCGGCGAGCTGGGCGTCGTCGGGCACGAAGGTCCGGTCCTGGATCACCAGCGGCAGCTGGTCGGCCGGGAGCACGCCGTCGGCGACCAGCCGCTCCTCGGCCGGGTCGGTGAGCAGGTAGAGCGCCACCTGACCGGAGTGGACGGTCAACCGGGACAGCCCGAGGGTGTTGTCGTGCAGCCACATCAGCCGGCCGCTCTGCTCGTTCGGGTAGTACAGCGTGGTGGCGCCGGCCCCCGGGTGCGGCATGTCCGGCACGTGGGTCAGCCCCGGCCCGGTCGGGTACGGGGTGATCTCGCCCGCCGGGGTGACCCACTGCCACGGGTTGCCGGCGCTGATCCAGCCGGTGTGCGCCCCGGCCAGGTGGGGGACCGCCCGGTTCTGCGGATAGGGCGCCGGCCCGTCCAGCGGCCCGGTGCCGGCGCCGTCCAGCGTCGGGTCGACCGGCAGGAAGAGTTCGCCGGCCCGCCCGGTGGGGAGCTGGTTGATGAACTTGACCCGGACCGGCCGTCCCCGCCGCGCCATGATGACCGGCCCCAGGTGGTACGGCCGCCCCGGCGGCGCGACGGTGTTGTGGCCGTCCGCGTCGGTGCCGAGGTTGAGCTGCCGGTAGCCGCGCAGCCGGGTGGTCGGCAGGTCGCGGTGCAGCCGTTGGGTGTACTCCCGCAGCCCGATCTCGTAGTAGTCGCAGCCCGGGTAGCTGATCGTGTCCGGCACCGCGACCGGCAGGTGGCTGCCCAGCTCGTTGCGGCCGAGCGGGCCGGGCAGCGGCAGCGCGTCGACGAACTTGCGCACGCCGGTGCCGGTGGCCACCCGGCCGCGCGCGTCGAGCGCCGGCAGGGGACTGGACGCGAAATTCGGCACCGGGCCGAAGCAGCGCGGCACGGCGGCCGGGTCGAGGCTGGCCGGGGCGGGACCGTTCTCCTCGGAGGAGCGCGCGGTGGGCGCGGACGGTGGGCGCGCGGCGGTCCGGACGGCACGGCCCGCCCAGCCGGGCCGGAACATGCGGAACAGGGCCATGGCTCTCCCCGGGGTCGGGGCCGGTACGTCCGCCACCCCGGCGTGGTGGGCGTACCCGCTGCTGACGATCGGTGAGCGGTTCACCGCAGCATGCGACGCCGGGGGTCCGGGAGGGAATTACCTGTTCGTCCGTATCTCGGGGGTAACTTGCCGTTTCGTGGAAGTTCCACGGCGGGACGGCGCTCAGGAGCGCTCCGGCTGGCAGCGCGGGCACCAGTAGGTGACCCGCTCGCCCAGCTCCTCCTTGCGGATGGCGGTGCCGCAGCGCCGGCACGGCTGCGCCCGCCGGCCATAGACGTAGCTGGTTCGCCCGCGCAGCAGCGAACCGGTGGTGCTCTGCGTCCAGCGGCCCCGGTTGGCGGCGAGCAGCCGCTGGGCCAGGGCGACCGTGCCGGCCAGGTCCCGCACCGCGCCGACCGGCGTCCACGGCGAGATGCCGCGCAGGAAGAGCAGCTCGCACTTGTAGAGGTTGCCCACCCCGGCCAGGTTGCGCTGGTCCAGCAGGGCCTCACCGATCGTGACGTCCGGGTGGGCGGCGAGCCGGCGGACCGCCTCGGCGGGATCCCAGTCCGGGCCGAGCAGGTCCGGGCCGAGGTGGCCGACCAGGGACTCCTCCTCGGCGGTCGGCACCAGGGTCAGCTCGTGCAGGTGGTAGCCGACGGCGACGGCGCCCGCGCTGCGCAGCACCACCCGGATCAGGTGCGCCGGCCGGGCCGTCCAGCGTTCCTCCGGCGCGTACGCCCGCCAGGCGCCGTCCATCCGCAGGTGCGAGTGCAGCGTCCAGTGTTCCGGGCCGGACCGCTCCCCGGGGTCGGCCAGGCGCAGCAGCAGATGCTTGCCGCGGCTGGCCGACTCGCGCACCGTCCAGCCGGTCAGGTCGGTGGTGGCCAGCTGCGGCACCCGGAAGTCGCTGCCGGTGAGCCGTGCCCCGGCCAGCGCACGGTGCAGCACGCGGGCGGTGTTCCAGACGGTGTCGCCTTCGGGCACCCCACCATCCTCTCTCGCCCGAGCGAAATTCGCATGTGTCGCTATATGTATGGCGCTTCCTCTGGATCTCCTGACAACGCACTATCAGGGGGTTCTGAGGAGAATGCCATGCCCTGTCCCCGTCGTACCCGATCATCCGTCTTCGTCGGCGCGCTCACCGTCACCCTCGCCGCGACCCTCACCCCCGCCGCCGCGCCCGCCGCGCCGCGGACCGCCCCCACCGCCCGGCCCGCGACCGCCGCCCCCGCCGACGCGTGGTCCGGCGCCCCCGCCGCCGGCGCCGAACGCTGGTCCGTCGACCTCGCCGTCGCCGGCGGCGACGACGTCAACGTCCGGGTCACCGCCGGCCGGCTCCGGCTCGCCGACTCCCGCCCGGGCGCCCGCACCCGCCCGGCCGCCGCCGGGGGACCGGTCGCCGAGGGCACCCTGCTCGGCACGCCGCGCGTCCTCGCCCGCCCGGCCACCCGGGTCAGCGCCGCGGTCACCGCCGACCTGGCCGGGGGCGGCGCGGCGCAGGTCCAGGTCCGCAGCTGGCGGACAGCCGGCTGGACCGAGTGGCGCGAGGCCGCCACGGCGGCGGTCTTCGACCGGCCGGTGACCCGGGTCCAGGCCCGGGTGCTGCTCACCGCCCGCAACCCGCGGGCCACTGCGGCGGTACGCGCCGTCGCGCTCACCGCCGACACCGCCGCCGTCGCCGCGGCCGCCACCCCCGGCCGGGTCTACCGGGTCTACGCCACCCGCATCGGCCTGGTCGGCGGGGTGACCGCCAACGGCCGCACCGTCCAGCCCCGCGACCACTTCGCGGCGCTGCCCAGCAGGCGGTCCCTCTCCCCGATCAACACCGGCGACTACACCGTGCGGGTCTGCACCACCAGCGGCAGCCGCTGCGAGTACGCCCCGGTCTGGGACGTCGGCCCGTGGAACACCCGCGACGACTACTGGAACCCCAGCGCCGTGCGGGAGAACTGGAAGAACCTGCCGCAGGGCCGCCCCGAGGCGCAGGCCGCCTACCAGTACGGCTACAACGGCGGACGCGACCAGTTCGGGCGTAGGGTGCTCAACCCGGGCGGCATCGACCTGGCCGACGGCACGTTCTGGGACGGGCTGCTGCTGACCGACAACGCCTGGGTCGACGTGGCGTACCTGTGGACCGGCGGTGGGCCGCGCGGCGTGGTCGGCGACGGCCCGCTCAACATCCGCACCGGCCCCGGCACCGGGTACGGCGTGCGGGGCCTCGCCGCCGAACGGGCCAACGTGCCGATCCAGTGCTACGTCACCGGGCAGCGGATCACCGGGCCGTACCGCACCACCACCCGATGGAACCGGCTGGCCAGCGGGCAGTACGTCAGCCACGCGTACATCTCCGCCGTCTACGGCGGCACCGCCCCGCCCTGCTGATCCACCGTCCGACCGCCGTCCCGGCGGGCGCCGTCACGCGCCCGACGGGGCGGCTCCGGTCAGGGGCGCTCGTCGGGGTGGGGCGCGCGGACCATCTCCTGGTAACGCGGGTGGCTGGCGCCGTACACCGCGTAGTTCAGCCGCGCGTCGGTCAGGCTCAGCTCGCCGTTCGGGCCGCCGCGCACCACCTCCGCGTCGGCGTCACCCTGCCCGTCGTCGGTCCAGAAGCAGACCGGGCAGGTGCCCCCACCGGTCCGGGACGCGCAGCAGGGACAGGCGACGGGAACCCACACTTCACCCACCGGAGCAGCATTCCACACCCGAGCGGAACCGGCACTCACCCGTCCTGCTCCGGCCGAAGCCGCACGAGGTCACCGGGAGCGACGCCGAGCAGGTCCGCCGCCCGACCACCGTTGACCGCGACCGCCGGCCGACCGGCGGAGTCCACGAAGAACACCAGCGCCCCGGCCGGGGCGTCACCGAACGTCCGGCCCCGCACCGCCGGATGACCGGCGACCCGGGGCGCGTCACCCAGCGCGTCCAGCAGGTCAGGGCCGGCCGCGAGCTGCACGTTGCCGAAGTGGTCCACGGTGAGCACCTCCACGGTCCACCCGTCGCCGTCCCGACGCGCCACCGGCGCGGGCAGCGTGACCAGAGTGGACGGGTCGACCGGCGGCCCCGCGTCGGACGGCGGCGCGCCGAGAGCGAGCCGGGCCGCGACCGGGGCGAAGACGTCCCGCCCGTGGAAGGTGCGGGAGACCTCGGGCGCCAGCCACTCCGGATTGGTCAGCTCCACCGCCGCGGTGACGCCGCCCAGCGCCGCCGCGGCCGGTGGCAGCAGGCCGTTGTCCGGCCCCACCAGCAGACCGCCCGGGGTGACCAGCGCGATCCCGCGCCGTGGGGTGCCCACACCCGGGTCGACCACGGCCACGTGCACCCCGTACGGCAGGTGCGGCACGGTCTGGGCGAGCACCGCCGCGCCCCGCCGGACGTCGGCGGCGGGCACCAGGTGGGTCACGTCGATCACCCGCGCCGCCGGCGCGATCCGGGCGATCACCCCGTGGCAGGCGGCCACGAACCCGTCGCCGAGGCCGTAGTCGGTGGTCAGCGAGATCCACGCGGTCGGGTTCATGCCGGAAGGCTAGCCGGCGTACCGGCCGGGCTGACCGGCGAACGCAGCCTGGCCGACCGGCGGGTGCCGCCGCGTCGAGGCGGTCAGGCAGACTGCCGGAGTGACGAAACGCCTCCGTGCCCTGCCGGTCGCCCTGTCGGTCCTGGTCGCTCTCGGGCTCTCCGCCTGCGGCAGCGACCCCGGAGACGACTCCGACGGCGGGGCGTGGGCCGACGGCCGGTCCAAGGCCCCCGCGACCAGCGCCGCCGCCCCCGCCGACGCGCCCAACGAGGCCGCCCAGGGCAGGCCCGCCGGCAAGCCGTCGGAGAGTCCGTCCACCCCGCCCTTCACCATGCCGAAGAAGGCCGCCGGCGCACCCACCGCCCGAAAGGTGGTCGACGCCTTCAAGGCCGCCGGGCTGAAGGCGCCGGACGTCCGCGACCGGTCGAAGGACTGCGGCCCGAACGGGGGCGGCATCGGCTGCGCCCAACTGCTCGTCAGCGACGCCGTCTCGGTGTACGTCTTCCCGGACGAGGCGACCGCCACCAACCAGAGCGACGTCTGGGGCGCGGACGCGTACCGGCAGGGGGCGGTGGTGCTGAACTACCTCGGCACCCGGACCGCGGCGGCCGAGCGGAAGCGCTACAACGACGTACTCGCCAAGCTGGGCTGAACCGGCGGCCGGCGGTCCCGCCTCACGCCGCCTCACCCGCGCAGGGCCTGGCCGCCATCGACCGGCGACCCGGGGGCCGGCATGCCGGCGGCCAGCGAGATTTCTTTTTGGGCGTGATACCGCAGAGGCATTTTGATGACTGTGAGGTATCACGCCCAACTCGCCTTCGCCCTGCTGCCGACAACGGCCAGCGGACCGGGCGGCGCTGACGGCGACGGTCGGCGGGACGTGCGGGCCATCGACGAGGAGCGCAAGGGCGCACCTACGCCCCCATGCCCGCGCCGATGAACACGGCGCCGCGACGCCGGCAGCTCCGACGGTGGCGGGGTCGGGGGTCGGGGGTCGGCGGCGGGGCGGGGTCAGCCGCGTAGCCGCAGGCCGCGCGGGGTGGCCCGGAAACCGGCGGCGGTCAGCGCGTCGCGCAGCGGCGAGGAGTGCACCGCCTCACCGTCGGCCCGCTCCACCGATATCGCCCCCAGTGCGCCGGAGTGGACCGCGTCGGCCAGCGCCTTGCCGGCCCCGGCGAGCGCCTCGGCGTCGTCGGTGAAGGAGAGGATGGTCCGTCCGCCCCGCTCGACGTAGAGCACCAGGTCCCCGCCGACCAGCACGACCAGCGCCCCGGCCTTGCGTCCGGCCCGGTGCCCGGTCGCCGGGGCGGCGCCGTCCCCGGAGTCGACGAACCGCTCGGGCCAGGGCAGCGCCGCGCCGTACGGGTTGGCCGGGTCGGTGGCGGCGAGCACCAGCGTCGGCCCGGCCGCCCGGCCCCGCGCCCCGTCGGCCGGGTCGGCCAGCGCCCGGATCCGGTCGACCGCGCCGGGCACCGCGAACTGGGCCGCCCCCAGCCCCTCGACGAAGTAGCCGCGCCGGGCCGCGCCGCGCTCCTCCAGCGCGGAGAGCACCGGGTAGACCGCGGCGAAGCCGCCGACCACCTGCTCGGCCATCACCGCGCCCCGGGTGACCACCCCGTGCCGTTCCAGCAGCAGGTCGGCCAGGGCGGCGGCCCGCCGGGTCGGGTCCATGTCGCGTTCCGGCAGCCGGGACCAGCGGCCGGCGACGGTGGGCGGGCCACCCCGGGTGGGCAGCGCCACCCGGCCCGGTCGGCGGTAGCGGGTGCGCGGCGCGGTCGGCCGGGACCGGTGCGCCCCACCTCCGCCGAGCACCGCCCGCAGTGGGGCGAGCGTGTCGTTGGTGAGGTGGCCGGCCCAGACCAGGTCCCACAGGGCCGCGGTCAGCGCCGTGTCGTCGGTCGAGCCGATCCGGTCGGAGAGCGAGCGGAAGAAGAGCGCCTGCCCCTCGGCGAGCGCGTCGAGCACCGAGGAGTGCAGCGGGGTGAGGGTGAGTGCCTCGTCCGGCGGGGGCAGCAGCAGCGGCGCGACGTCCGCGTACGCGAGCGTCACCCAGCCGTCGCCGCCGGAGATCGCGCCGGAACCCGCCCAGAGCACCTCGCCGCTGGCGCAGAGCTCGTCGAGCTGGGCGGGGGAGTAGTCGGCGACCCGGGCGGGCAGCACCAGCCGCTCCAGCGCGGAGGCCGGGACCGCCGCCCCCTGCAGCTGTTCGAGCGTGGCGGCGAGCGCCTCCACGCCCCGCGCCGACGACCCGACCTGCTGCCAGCGCGGCAGGAACGCGGCGAGCGCCTTCGGCGGAACCGGCTCGATCTCCCGGCGCAACGCGGCCAGGCTGCGCCGGCGCAGCAGCCGCAGCACCTCCGCGTCGCACCACTGGGTGCCGACGGTGTCCGGGGCGAACTCGCCGGAGACCACCCGCCCGGTGGCGGCGAGCCGCCGTAGCGCCTGCTCCACCACGAACACCCCGAGCCCGAACCGGGCGGCGCAGGTCGCCGCCGCGAACGGGCCGTGGGTGCGGGCGTACCGGGCCACCAGGTCGCCGAGCGGGTCGGCCACCGGCGCCAGGTACGCCTCGGCGACCCCGACGGGCAGCGCCACGCCGAGGGCGTCCCGCAGCCGGGCGGCGTCCTCCACGCCGATCCAGCGTTCCTGCCCGGCGATGCGGACCCGCAGCACCCGGCGGGCCGCCTCCAGCTCGGCCAGCCAGGCCACCGGCGCGCCGCGTTCGGCCAGCTCCGCCTCGGAGAGGTCGCCCACCACCCGGAGCAGCTCGACCACGTCCTCCGCGTCGCGGGGACGACGCTGCTCGGTGCGCCAGCGCAGCTGCCGCTCGGTCTCGACGAGCACCGCCGGGTCGAGCAGCTCCCGCAGGTCGACCCGGCCGAGCAGCTCGCCGAGGAGGGCCGAGTCGAGGGCGAGGGCGGCGGCCCGGCGTTCGGCCAGCGGCGCGTCGCCCTCGTAGAGGAAGGCGCCGACGTACCCGAAGAGCAGTGAGCGGGCGAACGGCGACGGGCGTTCGGTCTCCACCTCGACCAGGCGCACCTTCCGGCTGCCCAGGTCGCGCATCAGCTCGGCGAGGGCCGGCTGGTCGAAGACGTCCTGAAGGCATTCCCGGGCGGCCTCCAGGGTGACCGGGAAGTCGGCGTACTCGCGGGCGACGTCGAGCAGCTGGGCGGCCCGCTGGCGCTGCTGCCAGAGCGGCTGCCGGCGGCGCGGGTCCCGGCGGGGCAGCAGCAACGACCGGGCGGCGCATTCCCGGAACCGGGAGGCGAAGAGCGCGGAGGTGCCGACGGACTCCTCGACGAGCTGGGCGATCTCGTCGGGTTCGAAGACCACCACGTCGGCGCCGGGCGGCTCCTCGGCGGTGTCCGGCAGGCGCACCACGATCCCGTCGTCCGCGGGCATCACCTGGGCGTCCACCCCGTACCGTTCGGCCAGCCGCCGCCCGATGGCGAGCGCCCACGGCCCGTTGACCCGGGCGCCGAGGACGCTGTGCACGGCGAGCCGCCAGTCGCCCAGCTCGTCGCGGAACCGCTCGACCACCACCGTCCGGTCGTCGGGCAGGGAGCGGGTCGCGGCCTTCTGCTCGCGCAGGTAGGCCAGCAGGTTGCCGGCGGCCCAGTCGTCCAGCCCGCCAGCGCGCAGCGCGGCGACCGCCGCCTCGTCGTCCTGCCGGAGCAGGGCGCGGACCCGGGCGCCGATGGCCCGACCCAGCTCGACCGGGCGGCCCAGCTGGTCGCCCTTCCAGAACGGCATCCGGGCGGCCTGACCGGGAGCGGGGGAGACCAGCACGCGGTCCGGGGTGATCTCCTCGATCCGCCAGGAGGAGGAGCCGAGCAGGAAGACGTCCCCCACCCGGGACTCGTAGACCATCTCCTCGTCGAGCTCGCCGACCCGGGCGGCGCGTTCCGCCCCGGCCAGGAAGACCCCGAAGAGCCCCCGGTCGGGGATGGTGCCGCCGCTGGTCACCGCGAGCCGCTGGGTGCCGGGGCGACCGGTGAGCACGTCGGCGGCGCGGTCCCACACCAGCCGGGGGCGCAGCTCGGCGAAGGCGGTGGACGGGTAGCGGCCGGAGAGCATGTCGAGCACCGCGTGCAGCGCGGAGTCGGGCAGCTCGGCGAAGGGCGCGGCCCGGCGGACCAGCACGGCGAGGTCGCCGACCCGCCACGGCTCCAGGGCGACCATGGCGACGACCTGTTGGGCCAGCACGTCGAGGGGGTTGCGCGGGTAGTGCAGCTCCTCGATGGCGCCCTCGGCCATCCGCTCGGCCACCACCGTGCAGGAGAGCAGGTCGCCCCGGTGCTTGGGGAAGACCACGCCCCGGGAGACCGCGCCGACCTGGTGCCCGGCCCGGCCGACCCGTTGCAGGCCGGCGGCGACGCTGGGCGGGGCCTCGATCTGCACGACCAGGTCGACCGCGCCCATGTCGATGCCCAGTTCCAGGCTGGAGGTGGCCACCACGGCGGGGAGCTGCCCGGACTTGAGCGCCTCCTCGATGTGCTTGCGCTCCTCCCGGGACACGCTGCCGTGGTGGGCGCGGGCGATCACCGTCGGCGCCCCGGTCGCCGCCCCGGACTGCGCCATCACCTCGGCGGGCGGCCGTCCCGCCCGCACCGGACCGACCGGACCACCCCATCCCTGCGCTCGCCGCGTCGCCCCGCCGTCCCCGGCCGCGGTTCCGCCGCCGTCCGCCGCGCCACCGCCCGCCGGGCGGCCGTCCGCCGCGCCGCCGCCGTCTGACGCGCCGCCGGTCGCCACGCCGTCACCGGCCGTGGGACCGTCGCCGTCCGCCGCGTCGCCGGGCGGCGGGCCGTCGTCCCAGGGCGAACCGCCGGGTACGCCGTGGCGGTCCCCGCCGATTGCCGGGCGTCCACCGCCCGGGCCGCCGGCGCCCGCCAGCTCCTCGGCGGCCAGCTCGTTGAGGCGGGCGCAGAGCCGTTCGGCGCTGCGCCGGGAGTTGGTGAAGACGATGGTCGAGCGGTGCGACCGGATCAGCGAGAGGACCCGCTCCTCCACCGCCGGCCAGATCGACGCCCGGCGCGGACCGGGGCCGCCGAGGTCGTCCTCCGGCTGCTCCTGCTCGTCCAGGCGGGTCATGTCCTCCACCGGGACCTGGACGGTCACCTCGATGGTCTTGGGGGTCGCCGGCTGCACCACGTCGACCGGGCGGGCGCCGCCCAGGAACCGCGCGCAGGCGTCGATCGGTCGCACCGTCGCGGAGAGCCCGATCCGCTGGGCGGGCCGTTCCAGCAGCTCGTCGAGGCGCTCCAGGGAGAGCGCCAGGTGGGCGCCGCGCTTCGTCCCGGCGACCGCGTGCACCTCGTCGACGATTACCGTCTCGACGCCCCGCAGCGAGTCCCGCGCGGCCGAGGTGAGCAGCAGGAACAGCGACTCCGGGGTGGTGATGAGGATGTCCGGCGGGGTGCGGGCGAAGGCGCGTCGCTCGTCGGCGGGGGTGTCGCCGGTGCGCATCCCCACGGTGATCTCCGGCGGGGTGACGCCGAGCCGGGTGGCGGCCTGCCGGATGCCGGTGAGGGGAGTGCGCAGGTTGCGCTCCACGTCCACCGCCAGGGCCTTGAGCGGGCTGACGTAGAGCACCCGGCAGCGTCGCCGGGCCTCGGCGGGCGGCGGCTCCTTGGCCAGCCGGTCGAGCGACCAGAGGAACGCGGCGAGCGTCTTGCCCGAGCCGGTCGGCGCCACGACGAGGGCGTTGCGCCCGGCGGCCACGGACCGCCACGCGCCGGTCTGGGCCGCGGTGGGCGCCTCGAAGGCGGCGGTGAACCACTCCCGGGTCGCCACGCCGAAGCCGGCCATCACCGGCGCCGCGTCCGCCCCGTCCTGGTGTCTCGCCACGCCTCCCATCCTGCCTCGCCGGTACGACATCCGGTCGCGGCCGTGGCCTGGTCTGTCCGGCTGCGAGCCTTACGTGGCGTAAGAGGCACTTGACGTGTTAAGTCTTACTTAACTGCTTGCTTGTGCCCTGCAACATAAAGTAACTTCACCCGCAACGCAACGTCGGGTGGGGGGATCGGATGACCGTCGAGGAGCATGGCTTCGCGCCCGGCACCGACGTGCTCATCCGTAAGGTCGACAGTCATCTCACCGCGCTGCGGGGCAGTCTGCGCGGCCCCGAGCTGGAGCTCGCCGAGGGGCTTGCCCGCTCCCTGCGTGAGCTGGTCATCTCCACCGCCCAGGCCAGCGCCGCCGACCGGGGTCAGGTGCGCGCGGCGGTGCACTACTTCGTGCTGCGCCGGGAGAGCCGGGGCAACCTGCTCTCCGTGCGGTCCCTGGCCGCCGCCCAGCGCGTGGTCAACAAGGTCGTCCGCCAGCTCGGTCGCCCGGAGCTGCTGGTCGAGACCCGGCGGGACCGTCCGGCCCGCGAGACCGCGGTCTCCGCCGGCGACGCCGCGCTGCGCTGACGCCGCTCGCTCTCGCCAGCCACTGTCGGAGGCTGAGGCTGCTGTTCGACGACGGCTGCCGGCCCCGGGATCCTGAGCCTCTCCCGGGACCCTGATTCGTCTACGACATCAGCTCGAAAGCGTGAACACGGGCATCGGGGGTCCGGTGGACGGGCTGAGTCGTTCACGACATCAGCTCTAAAGCGTCAGCACGGCACCGCGGGTGGGGCCGACCCGACGGGCTGAGCCGTCCGCGACATCAGGTCTTGAGCGTCCAACGACGGCACCGCGGGTCCGGCCGACGGCGATTTCCGCAAAACCGCCCGTCGGCGGGTGATCTGACGTCTGATCGGTGCTGACCGGGACAAATTCCCCCGGTGCACGCCGCCAGCTCGACCGGGAGAGGACGCGTGCTCGTACTGCTGCTCCTCCACCTGGTGGCGGCGCTCGTCGCGCCGCTGCTGGTCCGGCGGTGGGGTCCGCGCGCCTGCTACCCGCTCGCGCTGGTCCCGGCCGCCGGGTGCGGCTGGGCGCTGGTCCGTACCCCGAGCGTCCGCGACGGCGGCGCGGTCGTCGAGACGTACTCCTGGATCGGCCAGCTGGACCTCGACGTGGCGCTGCGGATGACGACGCTGTCCTGGCTGATGACCCTGCTGGTCGGCGGCGTCGGCGCGCTGGTGCTGGTCTACTGCGGCCGGTACTTCTCCCGCGACTTCGCCGGCCTGCCCCGGTTCGTGGCGGTGCTGGTCGCCTTCGCCGGGGCCATGCTCGGTCTCGTCCTCGCCGACGACCTGCTGCTGCTCTACGTCTTCTGGGAACTGACCACGGTCTGCTCCTACCTGCTGATCGGGCACAGCACGGAACGCCGGTCCAGCCGGTGGGCCGCCGCGCAGGCGCTGACCGTCACCACGCTGGGCGGCCTGTGCATGCTGCTGGGCTTCCTCATCCTCGGCGAGCACGCCGGCACCTACCGCTGGTCGGAGATCGCCGCCGGGCCGCTGCCCGGCGGGGGCGCCCTGGTCGTCGCCGTACTGCTGATCCTGGCCGGCGCGCTGGCCAAGTCGGCGATCGTCCCGTTCAACGCCTGGCTGCCGGTGGCGATGGCCGCGCCCACCCCGGTCAGCGCCTACCTGCACGCCGCGGCGATGGTGAAGGCGGGGATCTACCTCCTCGGGCTGCTCGGGCCGGCGCTCGCCGACGTCGGCCCGTGGCGCCCGGTGGTGCTCACCCTCGGCCTGGTCACGATGATCGCCGGCGGCTGGGCGGCGCTGCGGCAGTGCGACCTGAAGCTGCTGCTGGCGTACGGGACGGTCAGCCAGCTCGGCCTGCTCGCGGTGGTGGTCGGCGCGGGCACCGCCGACGCCGCGCTCGCCGGGGTGGCGATGCTGCTCGCCCACGCCCTGTTCAAGGCGGCGCTCTTCCTCGTCGTCGGGATCATCGACCACGAGGTCGGCACCCGCGACCTGCGCGAGCTGTGCCGCCTCGGCCGACGGGCGCCGGTGCTGGCGGGGATCGCCACGCTCGCCGCGCTCTCCATGGCCGGCGTGCCGCCGCTGCTCGGCTTCGTCGCCAAGGAGGCGGTCTTCGCCGCGCTGGCCGAGCAGCCGGTGGTGCTGACCGGGGTGCTCGCCGGCACGGCGCTCACCGTCGCGTACAGCATCCGGTTCCTCTGGGGAGCCTTCGCCAGCCGGCCGGACGTGGCGCCGACCGAGATCGCGCCGGCCCCGGCGGCGATGCTGGCGCCGCCGGCCCTGCTCGCCGTGGCCGGCCTGATCGCCGGCCCCGCCGCTGGCGCGCTGGACGGCCTGCTGCGCCCGTACGCGGAGCTCTTCGGGGCGCCGCACGAACACCTCGCGCTCTGGCACGGCCTCACCCCCGCCCTCGGGTTGTCGGCCCTGGCGGTGGCCGGCGGCGTGGGGCTGCACGCGGTACGCGGTCCGCTCACCCCGGCGCTGCTGCGGCTGCGCTCCCCGGTCGGCGGCAACCAGGGGTACGAGTGGGTGACCCGACACTTCGACCGGCTGGCGATCGAGGTCACCGGTGCGACCCAGCGCGGTTCCCTGCCGCAGTACCTGGGCACGGTGCTGGTCGCGCTGGTGCTGGTGCCCGGGTTCGCGCTGCTGACCACCCGTCCCTGGCAGCACCGGATCGCCCTCTGGGACTCCCCGCTGCAACTGGTGGTCGGGGTGGTCATCGCCGTCGCGGCGCTGCTCGCCGTCCGCGCCCGCCGACGGCTGACCGCGATGCTGCTGGTCGGGGTGACCGGCTACGGCACCGCGATGCTCTTCGTGCTGCACGGCGCGCCCGACCTGGCGCTGACCCAGTTCCTGGTGGAGACCGCGACCATCGTGGTGTTCGTGCTGGTGCTGCGCCGGCTGCCGGAGCGCTTCTCCGCCCGGCCGCTGCGGCGCAGCCGGTGGCTGCGCCGGGCGATCGGCCTCGGCGTGGGGGTGGTCCTGGCCGGCTTCGCCCTGGTCGCCGCGGCGTCCCGCACCGCCACGCCGATCTCCGCGACCCTCCCGGAGCTCGCGGTCGTCGAGGGGTACGGCCGCAACGTGGTCAACGTGATCCTGGTGGACATCCGGGCCTGGGACACGATGGGCGAGATCGCCGTGCTGGTCGTGGCCGCCACCGGCGTGGCCAGTCTGATCTTCGAACGATCGCGGACCGGTCCCCGCCCGCGCCGGGCGGAGCCGGCCGCGCCGCGGCGCGACACCCGGTCGGTCTGGCTGCGTGGCGGGCCGACCCTGAACGAGCGGCGCCGGTCGATCGTCTTCGAGGTGGTCACCCGGCTGATCTTCCACACCGTCGTGGTCTTCTCGCTCTTCCTGCTCTTCTCCGGCCACAACGCCCCCGGTGGGGGCTTCGCCGGCGGCCTGGTCGCGAGCCTCGCGCTGGCCGTGCGCTACCTCGCCGGCGGCCGGTACGAGCTGGCCGAGGCCGCCCCGGTCGGCGCCGGCACCATCCTCGGCGCCGGGCTGGCCATCTCCGTCGGCACCGGAGTGGTGGCCCTGCTGGCCGGCGAGACGGTGCTGGAGAGCGCGAAGGTCGACCTGCCGCTGCCCGGGCTCGGCGGGCCGTACCTGGTGACCTCGCTCTTCTTCGACCTCGGCGTCTACCTGGTCGTGGTCGGGCTGGTGCTGGACATCCTGCGCAGCCTCGGCGCCCAGGTGGACCGGCACATCGAGGCGTCCGGGAAGTCCGAGCGGGGACTCGTCGTCGACCTGGAGGGGGATCGGCCGTGAGGGAGAGCGGGGCCGGCCTCACCCTGGTGCTGGTGATCGGCGTCGGGGTGCTCGCCGCGACCGGGGCGACGCTGCTGCTGGAGCGCAGCCTCACCCGGATCCTGCTCGGCGTCATCCTGCTCGGCAACGGGGTGAACCTGCTCATCCTGCTCGCCGGCCGGTCCGGCGGCGCGCCGGTGGTGGGCACCGGACCGGCCGGGGAGTTCAGCGATCCTCTGCCGCAGGCGATGGTGCTCACCGCCATCGTGATCACCTTCGGGTTCACCGCCTTCGTCGCCGCCGTGGCGTACCGCAGCTGGTACCTCACCGGCGACGACGAGGTGCAGGACGACCTGGAGGACCGGAAGATCGTGCAGCTCGCCGAGGAGAACGAGGTGCCCACCGCGGACCTCGGTGGCGAGGGGCCGGGCGACGACCCGGAGCAGGTGGACCCGGGGCCGGCGCGCCGCCGGTTGCGGCGGTCGGGCGGCGGGCAGTGACCCAGCTCCTCGCGCTGCCCGTGGTGGTGCCGCTGCTCGGCGCCGCGTTGACGCTGATCCTGGCCCGCTCGCCCCGGGTGCAGCGGACGATCAGCGTGGTCGGGCTCGCCACCAACCTGGTCGTCGCGGTGCTGCTGCTGGTCGAGGCGTACCGGCACGGGCCGGTGGTGGTGCAGGTGGGCGGGTGGCCCGCGCCGGTGGGGATCGTGCTGGTCGCCGACCAGTTGGCGGCGCTGATGCTGGTGGTCTCCTCGGCGGTGACGCTCTGCGTGCTGTTCTACTCGATCGGGCAGGGCCGCGGGGAGACCACCGAGTCGGCCCCGGTGAGCATCTACCACCCCACCTACCTGGTGCTGACCGCCGGCATCACCAACGCCTTCCTCGCCGGTGACCTGTTCAACCTCTTCGTCGGCTTCGAGATCCTGCTGGCGGCGAGCTTCGTGCTGATCACCCTCGGCGGCTCCGAGGGCCGGATCCGCACCGGGTCCACGTACGTGGTGGTCAGCCTCCTCTCCTCGATGATCTTCCTGGCCGCGGTGGGGCTGGTGTACGCGGCCACCGGCACCCTCAACCTGGCCCAGCTCGCCGCGCGGCTCGACGCCCTGCCGGCCGGCGTACGCCTCGGGTTGCAGCTCATGCTGCTGCTCGCCTTCGGCATCAAGGCGGCGGTCTTCCCGCTCTCCGCCTGGCTGCCGGACAGCTACCCCACGGCGCCGGCCCCGGTGACCGCGGTCTTCGCCGGGCTGCTGACCAAGGTCGGCGTGTACGCGATCATCCGGACCGAGACGCTGCTCTTCCCCGGCGGGCGGGTCGCCCACCTGCTGATGGTGGTGGCCGGACTGACCATGGTGATCGGCGTGCTGGGCGCGGTGGCGCAGTCGGACATGAAGCGGCTCTTCTCCTTCACCCTGGTCAGCCACATCGGCTACATGATCTTCGGGGTGGCGCTGAGCACCGCCGCCGCGCTCTCCGGCGCGATCTTCTACGTGGTTCACCACATCACCATCCAGACCACCCTCTTCCTGGTGGCCGGGCTGGTGGAGGAGCGGGCCGGCAGCACCGACCTGCGCCGGATCGGCGGCCTGGCCCGGGTCGCCCCGCTGCTGGCCGTGCTCTTCTTCGTCCCGGCGATGAACCTCGCCGGCATTCCGCCCTTCTCCGGTTTCCTGGGCAAGCTCGGCCTCCTCCAGGCCGGCGTGGCGACCGGCGGTCCGCTGCCCTGGGTGCTCGTCGTCGCCGGGACCGTGACCAGCCTGCTCACCCTCTACGCCGCGTCCCGGGTGTGGAACATCGCCTTCTGGCGGGCGCCGCAACTGGCCACCGCCGAACCGCCGGTGCGGCTGCCCACCCTGATGGTCGGCGCCACCACCGCCCTGGTCGTGCTGGGACTGCTGCTCACCGCCGCCGCCGGCCCGCTCTTCGAGGTCACCGCCGACGCCGCCGCCGACCTGCGCCAGCGCACCCCGTACGTCCGGGCCGTCCTCCCCGGCGGTACGCCGTGACCGCCCCCGATCCGGCCGCGGGCGGTGCTTCCGGGCTGCGGCGGGCCGGGCGACGACGGGACCAGTTGATCGCGCTGGGCTGGCTGGTCGGAGTCTGGAACCTGCTCTGGGGCGACTTCTCCTGGGGCAACCTGCTCGGCGGGGTGCTGATCGGCGTGGCGGTGCTGCTGTTCTTCCCGCTGCCGCCGATCTCCTTCGGCGGGCGGGTCCGCCCCCGAGCCCTGCTGGTGCTCGCGGTGACCTTCGTCGCCGAACTGGTCAGCGCCAGCGTGCGCGTCGCCGCCATCGCGGTACGCCCCGGCTACCGCCCCCGCAGCGCGATCGTCGCGGTGCGGCTGCGGGTCCGCACCGACCTCAACCTGGCGCTCACCGCCGAACTGCTCTCGCTGGTCCCGGGCACCCTGATCCTGGAGACCGACCGGGACGCCGGCGTCCTGTACGTGCACGTGCTGGACGTGCGCGGGCCGGCGGACCTGACCGTCGGCCGGGACCGGGTCCTCGCCGTCGAGGAGCGGGTCGTCCGGACCATCGGCAGCGCCGACGAACTGCGCCTGCTCACCACCGACCCCCGTAACCAGGAGGCACCGTGACCACCGTCCTCGCCGTCGTGCTGACCGTGCTGCTCTCGACCACCGCACTGCTCGCCCTGGCCCGGATCTACCGCGGCCCCTCGCTGCTGGACCGGGTGATCGCCGCCGACCTGCTGCTCGCCACCATGCTCGGCGCGGTGGGGGCGGAGGCCGCGGTGACCCGGCACGCCACCACCCTGCCGGTGCTGGTGGTCCTATCCCTGCTCGGTTTCGTCGGTTCCGTCGCCCTGGTCCGGTTCGCCGCCCGGGCGGAGTCGTGAACGCGGGCACGGTCGCCGACTGGCTGGGCGGCTTCGCGCTGGTCGGGGGCGCGCTGCTCAGCCTCGCCGCCGGGATCGGGGTGCTGCGCTTCCCGGACGTGCTGGACCGGATGCACGCGGCGACCAAACCGCAGGTGCTCGGGGTGCTGCTCCTGCTGCTGGGGCTGGCGCTGCGGCTGCGTACCCCGGCCGACCTCGGGATGATCGCGCTGGTGGGCATCTTCCAACTCGTCACCGCCCCGGTGGCCGCGCAGATGATCGGCCGGGCCGCGTACCGCTCCGGCCGGGTCGACCGCAGCCTGCTCGACACCGACGAACTGGCCGACCGGTGAGCAGCGTCCTTCCGCACACCTCCAGCGGACGTACAGCCGCCGCGGATAGAATTGCCGCATGATCGACTCCTCTGCCCAGGAGGGCAGCAGTAGCCAGCCGGGTCGTGCCCGGCATCCCCTCGGCCCGACGTCCCCGGGAGCCCTGAGCGACCCGTGTTGATCGTTGTCGGCCTTCTTCTCATCATCGTTCTCACCGCCGCCACCGGGTACTTCGTGGCCCAGGAGTTCGGTTACGTCGCCGTGGACCGCGGCAAGCTCAAGCAACAGGCCGACGCGGGCGACCAGAAGGCCGCCCGGGCCCTGGAGGTCACCGGGCGGCTCTCCTTCATGCTCTCCGGCGCCCAGCTCGGCATCACCGTGACCGCCCTGCTGGTCGGTTACGTCGCCGAGCCGTACCTCGGCGCCGGGCTGGCCGAGCTGCTCGGCGGCGCGGGCGTCTCCAGCGCGGTCAGCCTGCCACTGTCGGTGGCGCTCGCCCTGGTCATCGCCACCGTGGTGCAGATGGTCCTCGGCGAGCTGGCCCCGAAGAACCTGGCCATCGCCCGCGCCGAGCCGCTCGCCCGGGCGCTGAGCCGCTCCACCCTGATCTACCTGAAGGTCGCCGGACCGCTGATCACGCTCTTCGACCGGGCCGCCGTCCGGCTGCTGCGCCGGATCGGCATCGAGCCGATCGAGGAGCTCCCCAGTGGCGCCACCCCCGAGGACCTGGAGCAGATCATCGCCGAGTCCCGCGAGGAGGGGCGCCTCGACGCCGAGATGTCCGACCTGCTGGACCGGGGGCTCGACTTCCGGGAGCTGACCGCCGGGGAGGCCATGGTCCCCCGGGTCGACGTGCACACCGTACGGGCGCACGAGCCGGTCAGCCGGATCGTCGAGCTGCTCGACACGGGTCACTCCCGGTTCCCGGTCCGCGGGTCCGAGGGCGTCGACGACCTGGTCGGCGTGGTCGGCATCGCCGACGTGCTCGGCGTGCCGCCGGAGCGGCGCCGCAGCACCCCGGTCAGCGCGGTGGCCGTACCCCCGTTGCTGGTGCCGGAGACGCTGCCGCTGCCTACGGTGCTGGACCGGCTGCGCTCCGGGCACCGGCAGCTGGCCTGCGTGGTCGACGAGTACGGCGGGTTCGCCGGGGTGATCACCCTGGAGGACATCGCCGAGGAGCTGGTCGGCCCGATCCGGGACGAGGACGACCCGCCGGATCGCGCCCCGGCCCGCCAGGCGGACGGCTCCTGGGTGGTGCCGGCCCGGTGGCGGATCGACGAGGTCGCCGACAGCACCGGCATCGCCCTGCCCGAGGCCCCCGAGTACGACACGCTCTCCGGGCTGGTCATGCGGGAGCTGGGTCGGGTGCCCGAGGTCGGTGACCGGCTGGAGATCCGGCTCGCCGTCGACGGTGAGGAATCGGACGAGCAGTCGAGGGCCCTGGTCGAGGTGCTGGTGGTGGACCGGCACGTGGCCGACTCGGTGCGGCTGCGGATGGCCGGCGCGGTGCGGGACGGGGAGGGGGCGGCATGAGCCCGACCGTCGCGCTGCTGATCTCGGGGCTGCTCCTCGTGCTGAACGGCTTCTTCGTCGCCGCCGAGTTCGCCCTGCTGGCGAGCAAGCGCTACCGCCTGGAGCAGGCGGCGGCCGGTGGCAGCCGGGCTGCCCGGGCCGCGCTGGACGGCGTACGGGAGCTGTCGCTGATGCTGGCCGGCGCCCAGCTCGGCATCACGCTCTGCACGCTGGGGCTCGGCGCGCTGGCCGAGCCGGCGATCGAGCACCTGCTCAGCCCGCTGCTGCACGCGGTGGGCCTGCCGGACGCGGCCAGCCACGCGATCGCGCTGGTCTTCGCCCTGGGGCTGGTGACCTTCCTGCACCTGGTGGTCGGCGAGATGGCTCCGAAGTCGTGGGCGATCACCGACGCGGAGCGCTCGGCGACGCTGCTGGCCCTGCCGTTCCGGGCCTTCGCCCGGGTCTCCCGGCCGGTGCTCTCGGTGCTCAACGCGCTGGCCAACGCGGTCCTGCGGCTGGTCGGCGTGCAGCAGCAGGACCAGCTCGCCCAGGTGCACGGCCCGGACGAGCTGCGCATCCTGCTGGAGCAGTCCCGCGAGCACGGCCTGCTCGGCGCGGAGCAGCACCTGCTGCTGACCAGCATGCTGGAGTTGCAGGGCACCACGGTCGCCGACGTGATGGAGCCGTTCGAGCGCATCGTCACGGTGCGCCGGGACGATTCCGCCGAGCGGATCGAGCAGGTCAGCCGGGACAGCGGCCGGTCCCGGCTGGCCGTGGTGGACGGCAACGGCGAGGTGTGCGGCCTGGTGCACGTCCGGGAGGCGGTCCGGGCCGTCACCACTGGCCGCCCGGCGACCGCCGGTGAGCTGATGACCCGCTCGTTCACGCTGCCGGCCACCGCCTCGGTCACCGAGGCGGTGGCCGCGATGCGCGCCGACCAGGCCCAGCTGGCGCTGGTCCGCAACGGTGGCGGCCCGACCCGGCCGATCGGTTTCGTGGCGCTGGAGGACCTGCTCGAGGAGGTCATCGGCGAGTTCGACGACGAGACCGACCCCGTCCCGCGCGGCCGCCGCATGCGCTGACGTCCCGTCCCGCCCGGTCCCCGCCGAGTCCCGTCCCCGTTTGCGGCGTGTCGTGCCCTCCGTCTGTCCGGAAGGCGCGACGCGCCGCGAACCGTGTGGCATCAGACCGGCACGGCCGGGCGAGGCGTGGCCGGCCGGGGACCGGGAAAGCTCGCGGGTCGGTGCCGGCCGGAGACGGGGGAGCGGGCGTGCGGCTGACCGGGGTGTCGCGGGAGTCCGGGTGGACCGGGCTGTCGGTGAGCACCACCCTGACCAACGCGGGCACCCGTCCCGGGCTGCGCCTGCCGGGGCGGGTGATGCTCACCGCCGGGCCGGAGGACGTCCCGGTGCGGCACGTCCGGCTCGGACTGGTCGCCCAGGCCGAACCGGAGGATCCCGGTGCGCCCCGCCGCCTGGTGCAGTACCACCAGGTGCCGGTGGCGGGCCGTTTCGTGGTGCCGGCGGGACGGCGGCGGGCAATCGACTTCGCCGTGCCGCTGCCCTGGGAGACCCCGGTGACCATCTTCGGCGGGGTGCCGCTGCTGAGCCTGCGTACCGGGCTGCGCACCGAGGTCTCCGTCGACCCGGATCTGGACCAGGGCGCGATGGTGCCGGTCTTCGTCCACCCGCTCCCCACCCAGCTGCACATCCTCGCCGCGCTGGACACGCTCGGTTTCACGATGCGCCAGGCGGGCCTGGTGCACGGGCGGCTGCCCGGGGTGGAGCAGGTGTTGCCGCTGCACCAGCGGCTCGGTTTCTGGGTGGGGCCGCTCTACGCCGGCCCGATCACCGAGCTGGAGCTGATCTTCGTGGCGAACTCCGCGGGCCTGGAGGTGCTCCTCTGGATGGACCGGCGGCTCTCCCTGGCGGGCATCACCCACCAGAGCATCAGCCGGTTCCGGATCTGGCACCTCGGTGACGACCAGCGGGACTGGGTCGCCATCGTGGACGGCTGGCTGCGGGAGGCGATCAACCGGCACGCGGCGGCCGCCGCCCACGCCCACTGGTCGGCCAACATCACCGAGTCGGCCCATGTCAGCCGCCGGCCCGACCACCCGGTCGCGCCCGGTTACGGCCTGGGCGGCACCGCGGGTGGCGGCGGCATCGGCGGGGGCGGCGGCGACGGCACCTGAGCCGGCTACACCGAGGCGGTGGCGAGCTTCAGGCCGAAGCCGAGGAAGAGCACCCCGATGCCGGTGGTGGCGCCCGCGGCGAGCCGCCGCCGGCGCCGGAACTGCGCCGCGAGGAACGTGCCGGCGAAGATCAGCGCGGTGAGGTAGAGCGCGCTGGTCACCTGGGCGATCACCCCGAGCAGCAGGAACGACAGCGCCGGCCAGGCGTAGCCGGGGTCGACGAACTGGATGAAGAACGAGATGAAGAAGAGGATCGCCTTGGGGTTGAGCAGGCTGATCACCAGCGCCTTGCGGAACGGGCTGCGCATCGCCGCCGGCTCCGCGGCGTCGATCAGGCGCGGGGCCGCCGGGTCGTTGCGGTCGCGCCAGCGCCGCCCGGCGCCGCGCAGCATCGTCAGCCCGACATATCCGAGGTACGCCGCGCCGGCGTACTTGATCACCAGGAAGAGCGGCGGGTACGCCTGGAGCAGCGACGCCACCCCGGCGGCGGAGAGGATCATCAGCACCGAGTCGCCGACGAACACCCCGCCGGCGGCCCGGTAACCGGCCCCCACCCCCCGCTTCGCCGCGGTGGAGAGCACGAAGAGCGAGTTGGGCCCGGGCAGCAGGATGATCGCCACGGTCCCCAGCAGGTACGTCCAGATGTCGGTGATGCCCAGCACGCCCGCCATCCTCACCCCACCGGTGCGGCCGCGCGAAGCCTTTTCCGGAGGCTGACCTGTGCGTTCGGCCACTCGTCGACGGTCATCGCGTACTGCACGGTGTCCCGCCAGGAGCCGTCCGGGCGCTGCCGGTGCATCCGCAGCACGCCCTCGCGGGTGGCGCCCAGGCGCTCGATCGCCGCCTGCGAGCGGGTGTTGCGGATGTCGGTGTGCCAGGCCACCCGGACCGCGCCGAGCTGGTCGAACGCGCGGGCGAGCAGCAGCAGCTTGGCCTCGGTGTTGATCCCGCTGCGCCACCAGGGCCGGCCCAGCCAGGTGTGGCCGATGGCGACCGCCCGGCGCTCGGGGTCGATGTCGTAGTACGAGGTGCTGCCGACCACCGCGCCCGTGCGCGCGCAGCGCTGTACCCAGGCCACCCGCTCACCCCGGTACCCGGCGGCCAGCGCGCCGGCGACGATCTCCCTCATGGTGGCCGGGTCGGTGGGCAGCGGCTGGGCCAGGTGGGCCCAGACCTCGGGCTCGGCGGTGGCGGTGAAGAGCTCGTCGGCGTGGGCCAGGTCCAGCGGCTCCAGCCGCACGTGCTCGCCCCGCAGGGTCGCCGCCTCGTGCCACGGCGAGCCGGCCGGCCGCAGGTACGCCGGCACCGGCGCGGTCACCCCGGCGTCCGGTTCGGGCGCCCCGGCGGTCAGCCGCAGCGGCACCACCCCGGCCCAGTACGGCAGGTCCAGATCGGCCGGCTCGTCGCTCGCCCCGCCGGTGCGGGACCGCACCGACACCTCGCGCAGCGGCAGCGCCAGCACGGCGGTCTCGGCCAGCTCGCGGCGGCTCGGCGGGCGGCTGTCGGTGCTGCGGCCGGCGCCGACCTTCTCCACCAGCGCGGTGAGCATCTCGCGCTTCTCGCCGTCGTCGGTGACCAGGTGGGCGGTGCCGTGCGCCACCACCGACCGGTAGTTGGCGCTGTGGTGGAACTGGGAGCGCCCGTAGACCAACCCGTCGAGCAGGGTGACGGTGACGCAGACCGGCAGCCCGGCGGCGCCCCGGGCGGCGAGCAGCGGCCCGCTGCCGGTGGAGCCGTGCAGGTAGAGGGTGTCGCCGACGCGCACGTGCAGGGTGGGCAGCAGCCGCGGCTCGCCGTCGGAGACGAAGCCGAGCACGCAGTGGTGGGCCTCGTCGAGCACCGCGTGGGCGGCGGCCCGGTCGTAGCTCATCCGGTCGCGGGAGCGGCTGGCGGTGGTCCGCGCGGTCGGGGGGTACATGCGACATCCCACCTTTGTTCTAGTACAATGCCGGAGTTGTGGCAGTACGTTATCAGATCAGCGGGGCGACGTCGGCCGCCATTTCGGCCAGTGTGGAAACCGGCATCCGCACCGGCGCGCTCGACGCCGGCGCCGCCCTGCCCGCGGTCCGCGCCCTCGCCGTCGAGCTGGCGGTCAGCCCGGCCACCGTCGCCCGGGCCTACCAGGAGCTGCGCCGGCGGGGCCTGATCGTCACCGCCGGCCGGCACGGCACCCGGGTGCGTCCCCGGCCGCCGGTCGCGGGCCGCCGCGCCGTGCTGCACCCGCCGCCCGCCCCCGGCACCCGGGACCTGTCCCTGGGCCGGCCCGACCCCCGGCTGCTGCCCCCGCTCGGCCCGCACCTGGCCGCGCTGGCCGCCGAGATCGGCCCGCCCACCGGGTACGCGGCCGACGCCGTGGTCCCCGGCCTGGCCGCCGCCGCCCGGGAGCGACTCACCGCCGACGGCGTGCCGGCCGACGACCTCACCGTCACCGGGGGCGCGCTGGACGGCATCGAGCGGCTGCTCGCCGCCCACCTGCGCCCCGGAGACGCGGTCGCGGTGGAAGATCCGGGCTGGGCCAACCTGCTCGACCTGGTCGCCGCGCTGGGGCTGCGTCCGATCGCCGTGCCGGTGGACGCGGAGGGGCCCACCGAGGCCGGGGTGCGCGACGCGCTGACCCTGGGGGCCCGGGCCCTGGTGGTCACCAGCCGCGCCCAGAACCCCACCGGCGCCGCCGTCTCCACCGACCGCGCCGGCGCGCTGCGTGAGCTGCTCGCCGGCCGGCCCGACCTGCTGCTGATCGAGGACGACCACGCCGCCGAGCTGGCCCGGGTGCCGCTGCACCCGCTCGCCGGGGCGACCCCGTCGTGGGCCTTCGTCCGCTCGGTGAGCAAGCCGTTCGGCCCCGACCTGCGGCTGGCGGTGCTGGCCGGCGACGAGGCCACCGTGGCCCGGGTCGCCGGGCGGGCCCGGGTCGGCGCCGGCTGGGTCTCCACAGTGCTGCAACGCCTGGTGCTGGCGATGTGGGACGACCCGGCCACCGCCGCGCTGGTCCGACGGGCCGGCGCCGAGTACGAACGCCGCCGTGCCGGCCTGCTGGCCGGGCTCGCCGCCCGGGGCCTGACCGGGTGCGGACGCACCGGCATCAACGTGTGGCTGCCGGTGCCGGACGAGACGGCCGCGGTCACCGCCCTGCGGGACGCCGGCTGGTCGGTCGCCCCGGGCGCGCTCTACCGGATCGCCGCCGACCCGGGCATCCGGATCACGGTGAGCCCGCTCGACGACGCCGACGTCGCACCTCTCGCCGACGCGGTGGCGCGGGCGGTACGCCCGGCGGGCCCGCGCGGCTTCACCGCCTGACCGCCCACTGTGGTCGCCGGCCCGGGTCTTCCGGGTGGCCAGGTCGAGGGCCACCAGCTCTGCGGGTCGCGCGGGCCCGCCGGCGATCCGGCCCGGTGCGCCGGGCGGGTCCCGTCGCGTCACCGGCACCGCGCGGGGTAGAACAGTCGCCATGGCCGAGCAGACCGACGCACCCGGTGCCCAGCAGTTCATCCCCCCGCAGGCCGACACCCTGGACGAGCTGCGCGCCGCATCCGCCGGCTGCCAGGGCTGCGAGCTCTACCGGGACGCCACCCAGACGGTCTTCGGCCGGGGCGACGAGAGCGCCCGGGTGGTCTTCGTCGGTGAGCAGCCCGGCGACCTGGAGGACCAGAAGGGACTGCCGTTCGTCGGCCCGGCCGGGCGGCTGCTGCGCAAGGCGGTCGACGACGCCGGACTCGACCCGGGGCAGCTCTACATCACGAACGCCGTCAAGCACTTCCGGCACGAGGTGCGGGGCCGGCGACGCATCCACCAGACCCCGGACCGGGTGCACATCACCGCCTGCCGCCCGTGGCTGGTCGCCGAGTTCGCCCGGCTGCGCCCGGACCTGGTGGTGGTGCTCGGCGCGACCGCCGCCAAGGCGCTGCTCGGGCCGTCGTTCCGGGTCACCCGGCAGCGCGGCGAGCTGCTGCCGTGGCCGGCGTCCGCCCAGAATCCGCAGGATTTCACCCGGGTGCCGGTGGACAGCGCGGGCCGGGTCGCCGACGCGCCCGCCGCCCGGATGCTGGCCACCATCCACCCGTCCGCGGTCCTGCGGGCCGACGACCAGGACGCCGCGTACGCGGGGCTGGTGGCCGACCTGACCGTCGGCGCGCGCGCCCTGGCCGCCTGACGGCGGTCGACCGGCGCCGCCCGTGGTACCCGTCTATCTCCATGATCGCGCTCTAACCGGGAAGTAGTGGCCTCGTGACGCCGTCGTGGCCACTACATCCACGTTCGAGCGCGATCATGGGGACCGCCGGCGGGGGCGTCGGGCGACCCCCTGGGCAGCGCGGGTGAGCGGTGCCACACTGGCCGGCATGGAGCAGCATCTCTACGAAGCCGTCCACGAGGAGTTCCGCGACCTGTGCCGGGAGTTCCTGGCCCGCGAGGCGGTGCCGCACCACGAGCGCTGGGAGGCCGACGGCATCGTCGACCGGGAGGTGTGGCGCAAGGCCGGGGCGGCCGGGCTGCTCGGTATGGACGTCGACCCGGAGTACGGCGGTGGTGGGCAGCAGGACTTCCGGTTCAACGCGGTGCTGGTCGAGGAGGTCGTCGCCGCCGGCTGCTCGGGGCTCGGCTTCGGCCTGCACAACGACGTGGTGGCGCCGTACCTCACCGAGCTGACCACCGACGACCAGCGCAAGCGCTGGCTGCCCGGCTTCTGCTCCGGCGACCTGGTGACCGCGATCGCGATGAGCGAGCCGGGCGCGGGCTCGGACCTGGCCGGGGTCCGCACCAGCGCGGTCCGCGACGGCGACGCGCTCGTGCTCAACGGCCAGAAGACCTTCATCACCAACGGCGAGATGGCCGACCTCGTGGTCGTGGTGGCGCGGACCGCGCCGGACCAGGGCGCGCACGGGGTGAGTCTGGTCGCGGTGGAGACCGGCACGCCCGGCTTCAGCCGGGGCCGGCGGCTGGCCAAGGTCGGCCTGAAGGCCAACGACACCGCCGAGCTCTTCTTCGACGACTGCCGGGTGCCGGCGGAGAACCTGATCGGCACCGAGAACCACGGCTTCTACCACCTGATGGGCAACCTGCCCCGGGAGCGGCTGAGCATCGCCGTGGCCGCGGTGGCGGCGGCGGAGAAGCTGCTGGCGGTCACCCTCGACTACGCCCGCTCGCGGGAGGCGTTCGGCCGGCCGATCGGGAAGTTCCAGCACAACCGGTTCCTCCTAGCCGAGCTGGACACCGAGGTCACCATCGCGCGCACCTTCGTCAACCACTGCGTCGCCGAGTTCAACGCCGGCCGGCTCTCGGTGACCGACGCGGCGAAGGCGAAGTGGTGGACCACCGAGCTGCAGAACCGGGTCGCCGACCGGTGCGTGCAGCTGCACGGTGGCTACGGCTTCATGCTGGAGTACCCGGTCGCGAAGGCCTGGCTGGACGGGCGGGTGCAGACCATCTACGGCGGCACCACCGAGATCATGAAGGAGATCATCGGGCGGGGCCTCGGCCTGTAGCGAAACCCGGTGCGGCCGGCCCGGTCAGGTGCGCGAGGATGGGAGACCCTTACCGAGGAGGTCCGATGGCCACCGACCTGACCGCGCCGGCCCGTACCCGGCCGGACGTCGCGCCGATCCAGCGGCGGACCCTGGGGCTGCTCTTCACCACCCAGATCATCGGCGGGATCGGCGTCACCATCGGCATCGCGGTGGGGGCGCTGCTCGCCGCCCGGGTCGCCGGCACCGCGGTCGCCGGCCTGGCGCAGAGCGCCGCCGTGGTGGGCGGGGCCCTGCTCGCCGTACCGGTCACCCGGATCATGAACGGGTACGGACGCCGGCCGGGGCTGGCCTTCGCCTACCTGGCCGGCGCGGTCGGGGCGGTGCTGGTGGTGCTCGCCACCGTCACCCGCTCCGTGCCGCTGCTCTTCCTCGGCATGCTGCTCTTCGGCGGGGGCACCGCGGCGAACCTCCAGGCCCGCTACGCCGCGGTGGACCTCGCCGAGCCGGCCCGGCGGGGCCGCCAGCTCTCCCTGATCGTCTGGGCGACCACCATCGGCGCGGTGTCGGCGCCGAACTTCGCCGCGCTCGCCGACCGCACCACCAGCGGTTGGGGGTTGCCGGCGCTGGCCGGCCCGTTCGCGTTCAGTGCCGCCGCCTTCGTGCTCGCCGCCGTCGTACTCCTGGGCCTGCTGCGGCCCGACCCGTTGCTGACCGCGCGCCGGCTGGCGGCGGCCGAGGCCCCGGTGGCGGCCGGCCCGCCGCCGGAGTTCACCCCACCGGCCGGCGCCGTCGCCCCGCCGGCGCCGACCGCCCGGCGCGGCGCGGGGATGCGGGTGGCCTGGCAGGTGGTACGCGGGCGCCCGGCCGCCCGGCTCGGCATCGCGGCGGTGGCGGTGGGCCACGTGGTGATGGTGGCGGTGATGTCGATGACCCCGGTACGCCTCGGCGAGTCGCACGGCGACGCGGACGTGCTGCGGGTGGTCGGCATCGTGCTGAGTCTGCACATCGCCGGCATGTACGCCCTCAGCCCGGTGGTGGGCTGGCTCACCGACCGGCTCGGTCGACGGGCGGTCGTGCTCGGCGGCGTCGGCACGCTGCTGGCCGCCTGCGCGGTCGCCGGCACCGCCGGGCACCACACGCCCCGGCTCTCGATCGGCCTGGTCCTGCTCGGGCTGGGGTGGTCCGGCACCATGGTGGCCGGCTCGACCCTGCTGTCGGAGTCGGTGCCGGCGGCGGTCCGGCCGAGCGTGCAGGGCTTCTCCGACCTGACGATGGGGCTGGCCGGCGCGGGGGCCGCCGCGGCCAGCGGGTTTGTCATGCGGGCGGCCGGTTATCCGGTGCTCACCCTGCTGGCGGCGATCGCGGTCGTGCCCCTGGTGGCGCTAGCGTTGCGTCCGGTGCCGGTGGGAGCACCCGACGAGGAGGAATGATCACGTGCGGCTGACCGACTTCTGGGCCCGGTTGGAGGAGGCCTTCGGGCCGGGTTACGCGGCCAGCATCGCCCGCGACCAGGTGCTCTCCCAGCTCGGTGGGCGGACCATCGAGCAGGCGCTGAGCTCGGGTGAGCAGACCCACGTGGTGTGGCGGGCGGTCGTGGCCGCCTATCCCGACCGGGTGCCCGCACGGCTGCGCTGAGCAGCCCGTTGCCCGCTTCCGCGTGTCGCTTGCCGACTCGTACACCTGTTCGGCTATTGTCCACAGCGGGGGTGCTCGTCCACAGCTCACGGCCGGTCGGCTGGTTTTCTGTCGGACCCAGCGCCTAGCGTGTCCCGCGTGACGCGAAGCTCAGGAAAGACGCCGGCGAAGGCAGGGGTGGCAAACATGGCCGCAGGGCCCGACCGGGAGAAGGCACTCGACCTTGCTCTCGCTCAGATCGACAAGCAGTTCGGCAAGGGTTCGGTGATGCGGCTGGGGGAGCGGCCGGTCATCCAGACCTCGGTGATCCCCACCGGCTCGATCGCGCTCGACGTGGCGCTCGGGGTGGGCGGTCTGCCCCGCGGCCGGGTCGTCGAGATCTACGGTCCGGAGTCCAGCGGTAAGACCACGGTCGCCCTGCACGCGGTGGCCAACGCCCAGCGGGCCGGCGGCATCGCCGCCTTCGTCGATGCCGAGCACGCCCTCGACCCGGAGTACGCGAAGGCCCTCGGCGTCGACACCGACGCCCTGCTGGTCTCCCAGCCGGACACCGGCGAGCAGGCGCTGGAGATCGCGGACATGCTGGTCCGCTCCGGCGCGATCGACATCATCGTGATCGACTCGGTGGCGGCCCTGGTGCCGCGCGCCGAGATCGAGGGCGAGATGGGCGACAGCCACGTGGGTCTCCAGGCCCGGTTGATGAGCCAGGCGCTGCGGAAGATCACCGGTGTGCTCAACAACACCGGCACCACCGCGATCTTCATCAACCAGCTCCGCGAGAAGATCGGCGTGATGTTCGGCAGCCCGGAGACCACCACCGGTGGTCGGGCGCTGAAGTTCTACGCCTCGGTCCGACTCGACGTGCGCCGCATCGAGAGCCTCAAGGACGGCACCGACGTGGTCGGTAACCGCACCCGGGTCAAGGTCGTCAAGAACAAGGTCGCCGCGCCGTTCAAGCAGGCCGAGTTCGACATCATGTACGGCAAGGGCATCTCCCGCGAGGGCTCGCTGATCGACGTCGGCGTGGAGCAGGCGATCATCCGCAAGTCCGGCGCCTGGTACACCTACGACGGTGACCAGCTCGGCCAGGGCAAGGAGAAGGCGCGGGAGTTCCTCAAGGAGAACCCGGACGTGGCCGCCGAGATCGAGAAGAAGATCCTGGAGAAGCTCGGCGTCGGGGTCGGCGCGGGCGACGCCGCCGGCGGCCCGGAGCTGCCGCCGGTGGACTTCTGACCGGTCAGCGGTTAAGTGGCAGGACGACGCGCCCGCACGGGGCGGGGCTGGGATGCCAGTCCGCCCCGCGCGGGTGACGCCAACAGCACCCCCCGGCCGCGCCGGGGTCGTCGCGGCGGGTCCGACGGGACCGACCCGGAGCCGCCGACCGGCCCGCCGCGGGACGAGGCGGAGCTGGCCCGGGAGATCTGCCTGCGGCAGCTCGCCGTGCGCCCCCGCACCCGGGCCGAGCTGGCCGGGGCGCTGGCCAAGCGGGGCATCTCCGACGAGGTGTCGGCCGAGGTGCTCGACCGCTACGACGAGGTCGGCATCATCGACGACGCCGCCTTCGCCCGCGCCTGGGTCTCCAGCCGGCACACCGGCCGGGGCCTGGCCCGCCGGGCGCTCGCCAACGAGCTGCGCCAGCGCGGCGTGGACGGCGAAGTGGCCAGCGAGGCGCTCGGTGAGCTGGACGAGGAGACCGAGGCGGAGACCGCCCGTGCCCTGGTGGAGCGGAAGCTCCGCACGGCCCGGGGTGAGCCCGACGCGGTGTTCCGGCGGCTGGTCGGGATGCTGGCCCGCAAGGGTTACCCGCCCGGCGTGGCGATCCGCGCGGTGAAGGACGCGCTCGCCGCGCAGAGCGCCGAGGCGGCGGAGTTCGCCGAGCAGATCGACGCCGACGCCCTCGCCGAGGCCGAGGGGGAGCTCGACCGGGACAGCCGGGTGGTGGAGTGAGCCGACGGGCAGGATGATCCGGTGCTGAAGGCGTGTCTCAACGGTGGCCGTCGACGCGACGAGCACGACGCCGTGCCGGTCACCATCGCCGAGCTGGCCGCGGACGCGGTCCGCTGCGCCGAGCTCGGCGTGCCGGCCGTGCACGTCCACCCCCGCGACGCCTCCGGCGCCGAGTCGCTGGCCCCCGCGGTGATCGCCGACACGGTCACCGCTCTCCGCGCCGCCCGACCCGGCCTGGCGCTCGGCCTGACCACCGGCGCCTGGATCGAGCCCGACCCGGCCGCCCGGGTGGCCGCCGTACGCGCCTGGCCGGTCCTGCCCGACTTCGCCTCGGTCAACGCCCACGAGGAGGGTGCGGAGGCGGTCGCGGCGGCCCTGCACGAGCGGGGGGTGCTGGTCGAGGCGGGGCTCTGGACCGTGGAGGCGGTCCGGTCCTGGCGGCGGTGGCGGACGCCGGCCGGACGGCTGCTGGTCGAGTGCACCCCGGACGACCCGGCGGCGGCGCTGGCCGACGCCGCGGCGATGCTCGCCGCCCTCGCTCCCGAAGACCCGCCCGTGCTGCTGCACGGCGAGGGCGCCGGAGCCTGGCCGGTGCTCAGCGAGGCGGTCCGCCGGGGCCTGGACACCCGGATCGGCCTGGAGGACACCCTGCACCTCCCCGACGGCGGCCTCGCGACCGACAACGCCGCGCTGGTGGCCGCGGCCGTCGCCCTCGGCGCCGGCTGAGCCGGCAAGGTCACCGCCCCGGCCTTCCGGGGCCCGTGCGGTGGCACAGCCTGGCGGCGACACCCACGCCCACCGCGGCACCGGGGCCCGAGGGATCAGGACGCCGAGACTTGGGCACGCTGTCGACAATCGGCCGTACGCACCGTTGCCAGCCGCCGGCCGGCCACCCGGAGCGTCGGCCGGCTGTCCTTCTTTGTCCCTGGCTGTCCGCCATGCGATCACCGCCGGGTGACGGGACAACTTCTCTCCGTTCGGGGGGTTTGATCATGACTCCTTGACCGGAGGCCCCCCGGCGACCTAGCCTCGCCCTACAGGCTCACATTGCCCGACCAGCGCAGGCTAAGCGCACAACATAGATCTCGTAACGGAACAGCATCACTTTGGCCAGCTCCACCGGCCTTTGACGGCAGCTCCGGACAGCCGGTCCGGAGCCGACCCGACAACTGCACCCGGCTGTCGGCGACGCCCTCGTGGCTGCGCCGACGGAGAGCTGTACCCACGGCCAGCCGCTCGGTCGGGCGTCCAGAGCCGCGGTGGCCCGTGCCCGGCACGGTCCGTCGCGGCGTCGACGTTCAGGGGAGGCGGCCATGACGGCGCGGCACAGGGACCGATGGTCCCCAGGAGGTGACGGCCGGCGGACGCCCGCCGTCGGCGCGCGGCAGCCCGGGACGGTCGATGGTGCGGCGGCCGCTGCCGTCGCGGGCCGGGCCGGGGTACCGGCATGACCGCGTTCGACGTGGTCCTGCTCGTCGCGGTGCTCGTCCTGGCCGTGGTGGTGGTCGGGGCCGTGCTGTTCGGCGTCCGCGCGCTGCGCCGCTTCAGCGCGGCGCCCGCGCCGGAGGACCCCGCCTACATCGCCGAGAAGGACCGCCAGGAGCAGTCCCTGGCGGCGCTGCGCACCGCCGCCGACGAGGCCAACAGCACCATCGACGTGGCGAAGTCCGCCGCCGCCGCGGCGCGTACCGAGGCCGCCGCCGCCAAGGCCGAGGCGAAGTCGGCCCGGGCGGAGGCCCGCCGGGTGCTGGACGACGCCCGCGCCGAGGCGGACACCATCCTGGAGCGTGCCCACAAGCAGGCCGAGATCGATGCCGAGCAGCTGCGGAGTACCGCCCGGCGCAGCGGCGAGCGGGAGGTGGCGGTGCTCGCCGCCACCACCCGGGAGCAGGCCGCCGAGGTGGAGCGCCGGGCCGCCCGGATGGACGAGCGGGAACGGCTGCACACCGAGGAGGTCGAGCGGCTCGCCGAGCGGGAACGGCAGCTCACGGCGGCCAGCGCCGCGCTCGCCGAGCGGGAGGCGGCGATCAGCGCGCGGGAGACCGCGCTGACGGCCGCAGAGGAGCAGCGTCGGCGCGAGCTGGAACGGGTCGCCGGGCTCACCGCCGAGGCCGCCCGCAACGAGCTGGTCGAGGCGATCGAGACCCAGGCCAAGCGGGAGGCGGCGCTGCTGGTCCGGGAGATCGAGTCCGACGCCCGCAACACCGCCGAGCAGCGGGCCCGGCACATCGTGGTGGACGCCATCCAGCGGGTCGCCAGCGAGCAGACCGCGGAGAGCGTGGTGAGCGTCCTGCACCTGCCCGGCGACGAGATGAAGGGGCGGATCATCGGTCGCGAGGGCCGCAACATCCGCGCCTTCGAGTCCGTCACCGGGGTCAACCTGATCATCGACGACACCCCCGAGGCGGTGCTGCTCTCCTGCTTCGACCCGGTACGCCGCGAGGTCGGCCGGCTCACCCTGGAGAAGCTGGTCCTCGACGGCCGCATCCACCCGCACCGGATCGAGGAGGTCTACGAGGTGGCCCGCGAGGAGGTGGCGGAGCTCTGCCACCGGGCCGCCGAGGACGCCCTGGTCGAGGTCGGCATCACCGAGATCCACCCGGAACTGGTCACCCTGCTCGGCCGGCTGCGCTACCGGACGTCGTACGGGCAGAACGTGCTCAAGCACCTGGTGGAGACCGCGCACATCGCCGGGATCATGGCCGCCGAGCTGCGGCTGGACGTGCCGACCATCAAGCGTTCGGCGTTCCTGCACGACATCGGCAAGGCGCTCACCCACGAGGTGGAGGGCAGCCACGCCATCATCGGCGCCGACCTGGCCCGCAAGTACGGCGAGAGCGAGGACGTCGTCCACGCCATCGAGGCGCACCACAACGAGGTGCCGCCGCAGACCATCGAGGCCGTGCTCACCCAGGCGTCCGACGCCTGCTCCGGCGGCCGGCCGGGCGCCCGTCGGGAGAGCCTGGAGGCGTACGTCAAGCGGCTGGAGCGGATCGAGGAGATCGCGGCCGGCAAGCTCGGCGTGGAGAAGGTCTTCGCCATGCAGGCGGGCCGGGAGGTCCGGGTGATGGTCAAGCCCGACGACGTCGACGACATCGGCGCGGCGGTCCTGGCCCGGGACGTGGCCAAGCAGATCGAGGAGGAGCTGACCTACCCGGGTCAGATCCGGGTGACCGTGGTCCGCGAGTCCCGGGTCACCGAGATCGCCCGCTGAGTCCCCGACGTCGGGGCGCGGTGGTGGCGGACCACCGGACACACGACGAGGGCCGGCCCGGAATCCCGGGCCGGCCCTCGTGTCGTGTCAGGTGCGGATCAGGCGCCGCCCCCGCCGCCGCCCTCGGTCTGCGACATGAGCGCCGCGGGCGGTGGGTTCTGGGCCGGGGTGTTGGCGGTCTTGCGACCCTGGGAGAGCCGGCGCTGGAGGTACTGGGCCAGCTTCGACAGCGAGTAGTTCACCACGATGAAGAGCACCGCGATCACGACGTACACCTGGATCGGGTTGCCCAGCACGCCGATGATCTGCTTGCCGATGTTGAGGGTCTCCTCGTAGCTGATGATGAAGCCCAGCGAGGTGTCCTTGAGGACCACCACGAGCTGGCTGATCAGCGCCGGCAGCATGATCCGGAAGGACTGCGGCAGCAGGATCATCCGGGTGGTCTGGAGCGGGGAGAGCCCGATCGCGGCGGCGGCCTCCCGCTGGCCGCCCGGCAGCCCCTCCATGCCGGAGCGCAGGATCTCGGCGATGACCACGGAGTTGTAGATGGTCAGGCCGATCACCAGGTACCAGAGGGTGTCCATGGAGATGCCGAACTCGGGGAAGCCGCGGGCCACGAAGAAGATGGTGATGACGACCGGCAGGCCGCGGAACACCTCGACGCAGACCCGGGTGACCGCCGAGAGCAGCAGGCTCACCCCGCGCAGCAGGTACGCCAGCGGCGTGGCCAGCCCGGTGAAGCGTCGCTGGGTGAGGCTCTTGAGCTGGATGCGCAGCACGGCGAGCAGGGTGCCGACGACCAGCGAGGCGACGATGGCCAGCGCCGCAGCGGTCAGGGTGTTCTTGAAGCCGATCCCGATCCGCTCCCAGACCAGGGCGAAGTTCTCGTTGGCGGGGTCGACCAGCGGCCCCCACAGCTCCATCGAGAACTGGCCCTTGTCGGCCAGCGGCCGGTAGATCAGGAAGTACGCCCCGACGAGCAGGACCACCGCGGCGACCAGGCTGCTGATCAGGGTGATCCGCCGCTGGCGGGGACCGGGGACGTCGTAGAGGACGCTGGTCTGCTGACTCATCGGGCCACCGCCTGTCGCTTCTCGATCCGGTCCAGCAGGGCACCGAGCGGCACGGTCATGATCAGGTAGCCGATCGAGATGCCGATGGCGACCGGGATGAAGGCGTAGCCCTCGGCTCCGGTGAGCTGGTCGGCCGTGGCCGACAGGTCGCCGACGACCCCGAAGAAGCCGGCCAGCGCCGAGTTCTTGATCATCGCGATGATCACCGAACCGAGCGGAACGATCGAGGCCTTCCAGGACTGCGGCAGCACCACGTACCGCAGGTTCTGGCCGAAGGTGAGGCCCAGCGAGCGGGCGGCCTCGGCCTGGCCGGCGGGCACGGCGTTCACCCCGGAGCGCAGCGCCTCACAGACGAACGCCGCGGTGTAGAGCACCAGGGCGATCAGCGCGAAGCGGAAGTACGGCAGGTCGGTGTCGAGCCGGCTGAAGACCGCGTCGAGACCGGGGATGCGCAGGAAGTCGGCGTTGGAGCCGAGCGCCGGCAGGCCGAACGCGGCGAAGAACATTACCACGGTCAACGGCATGTTCCGGAAGACGTTCACGTAGCCGGTGCCGACGGCGCGCAGCGGCGGCACCGGCGAGATCCGGAGCACCGCCACGACGGCGCCCAGGAGCAGGGCGCCGATCGCGGCGAGCACGCAGATCTGGAGGGTGAGCCAGAAACCACCCGCAAAGACGTCGAACTTGTCGATGAGCACGTTCACGGGTCGGTGTTCCTCCCCACCCTCCAGATCGAAGGATCAGATCAGTAGCGGTTGATGGTCGGCGGGGTGCCCAGCTCCGCGCCGAACTTGCCGGCGGTGTCGTCCCAGGCCTTCTTCCAGCGGCCGTCGGCGATCGCCTTCTCCAGCGTGTCGTTGATGAAGGTGCGGAACGCGGTGTCCTCCTTCTTCACCCCGATGCCGTACGGCTCCTTGGTGAAGTTGTCGCCGGCCAGCTTGAACGACGCCTCGTCCTTGGCGATGTAGCCGAGCAGGATCACGTTGTCCGTGGTGACGGCGTCGACCTGACCGCCCTTGAGGGCGTCGCGGCACTTGTCGTAGGTGTCGAAGAGCACCAGCTGGGTGGCGACGTCCTTGACGTACTGCTTGATGGTCTCGGCCGGGGTGGAGCCGGTCACCGAGCAGACCTTCTTGGTGCCGTCCTTGAAGGAGTCCGGCCCGGTGATGGCGGTCTCGCTCTTCTTGACCAGGATGTTCTGGCCGGCCTCGTAGTACGGCCCGGCGAAGGCGATCCGCTCCTTGCGCTTGTCGTTGATCGTGTACGTCGCGGCGACCAGGTCGACGCTGCCATCGACGATCTTGTCCTCACGGACCTTCGAGGGGGTCTCGACCCACTCGATCTTGTCCTCGGAGATGCCGAGCTCCTTGGCGAGGATCTTCGCGACCTCGACGTCGAAGCCCTCCGGCTTGCCCGACAGGCCCTTCTGACCGAAGCCCGGCTGGTCGAACTTGGTGCCGATCTTGATCTTCTGGGCCTTGTTGAGCTTCTCCATGGTGGTGCCGGCGGCGAAGGACTTGCTGCCGGCGCCGGTGCCCTCGTCGGCGTCGCCGCCGCAGGCGGCCAGGCCGAACGCCAGGGTGGCGGCCGCCGCGAGCGCCGCTACGCGCTTGATACGCATACTCATCTCCTTCTTGGGGGTTGAGCCCGCCGGGGGACGGCGCGCTCCACGTACGGACGCCTAGTGCGTGAGGATCTTGGAGAGGAAGTCCTTGGCCCGCTCGCTGCGCGGGTTGGCGAAGAACTCGGTCGGGGGCGCGTCCTCGACGAGCTGCCCGTCCGCCATGAAGATGACCCGGTTGGCCGCGTGCCGGGCGAAGCCCATCTCGTGGGTGACCACGACCATGGTCATGCCCTCGCGGGCCAGCGACGTCATCACGTCCAGCACCTCGCCGACCATCTCCGGGTCCAGCGCGCTGGTCGGCTCGTCGAAGAGCATCGCCTTGGGCTGCATGGCCAGCGCCCGGGCGATCGCCGCCCGCTGCTGCTGGCCGCCGGAGAGCTGGGCCGGGTACTTGTCGGCCTGGTTGGCGATGCCCACCCGGTCGAGCAGGGCCAGGCCGCGCTCGCGTGCCGCCGCCGGCTTCTCCTTGCGGACCTTCACCGGCCCGAGCGTGACGTTCTCGAGGATCGTCTTGTGCGCGAAGAGGTTGAACGACTGGAAGACCATGCCGACCTCGCTGCGCAGCTTGGCCAGGGCCTTCCCCTCGGCGGGCAGCGGCTGCCCGTCGAAGGTGATGGTGCCGGAGTTGATCGGCTCCAGCCGGTTGATCGTCCGGCACAGCGTCGACTTGCCGGAGCCGGAGGGGCCGATCACCACGACCACTTCACCCCGGCCGACGGAGAGCGACACGTCGTCCAGCACGTGCAGGGGGCCGAACCACTTGTTGACCCCGTCCAGCACGATGAGCGGTTCGCCCGTCGTCACGTCGTCCACCGTCCCTGTCGTCTCCCGGAAGCGGGGTCGGTCGACCCCCGGTTGGGCCACTGTAGGCGGGGTGACATGGCGGAATGCAACTCAGATGGTCACGGAGCGGTAACACCGGTTCGGATCGTGGCCCGGAGTCCGGATTACGCCATCCATCGGGCCCACGAGTGGCGGAACCGCCACCTGGTGGAGATCATGTGGGGATGACCCCTCGGCTCCGGCTGACCGATTACGCCCGCGGCGGCGGCTGCGCCTGCAAGATCCCGCCGGGCGAGCTGGAGGCGATGGTGGCCGGGCTCGGCCCCGCCACCGGCACCGCCGACCTGCTGGTCGGCCTGGAGCACGGCGACGACGCCGCCGTGGTCCGACTGGACGAGCGGACGGGGCTGGTCAGCACCGCCGACTTCTTCACCCCGGTGGTCGACGACCCGTACGACTGGGGCCGGATCGCCGCCGCCAACGCCCTCTCGGACGTGTACGCCATGGGCGGCACCCCGTTGGTGGCGCTCAACCTGCTCTGCTGGCCGCGCGACGTGCTGCCGCTGGAGCTGGCCCGCGAGGTGCTGCGCGGCGGCCAGGACGTCGCCCGGGAGGCCGGCTGCCACCTCGCCGGTGGGCACAGCGTCGACGACGACGGCCCGAAGTACGGGCTCGCCGTGACCGGGGTGGTCCGCCCCGAGGAGCTGATCACGCTGGACGCCGGCCGCGCCGGGCTGCCACTGTCGCTGACCAAGCCGCTGGGCGTCGGCGTGCTCAACACCCGGCACAAGAACACGGGGGAGAGCTTCCCCGAGGCGGTCGCCGCGATGACCACCCTCAACCGGGACGCCGCCCGCGCGGCGGTCTCCGCCGGCGTCCGGTGCGGCACCGACGTGACCGGGTTCGGGTTGCTCGGGCACGCCAGCAAGCTCGCCCGGGCGAGCCGGCTCACGGTGGCGATCGACGCGGCCCGGGTGCCGTACCTGCCGGGCGCGCGGGAGGCCGTGCGGGACGGGTACGTCAGCGGCGGCACCCGGCGCAACCTGGACTGGGTGACCCCGTGGACCGACTTCGGGGCGACCGGCGAGGCGGACCGGCTGCTGCTGGCCGACGCGCAGACCTCCGGCGGGTTGCTGGTCGCCGGTGAGGTGCCCGGCGGCACCGTGATCGGCGAGCTGTTGCCGCGCGGCGAGGAGCTGGTGCGGGTCCGCTGATCGGACGACCGGCCGGCGTGGGTACCCGCCGAACGGGCACCGTACCCGATAAACTGTCATCTTCCCGCTACTCGCAGCAACGGCGCTCGAGGAAATTTTGCCCGGAATGGTCACAGACCGGTAACTTGCCCCCGGCTGAGGTCAAATGCCCCCCACCATCGTCAGTAAGGCCCGATCCGGAGGCCGGTGGGACGAACGCAGCGAGGAGGCGGCATGACCGAGCTGTGGAACTGGAGAATCGACCGGGCGGCACCCGTGGAGGTGTACCCGGCGCTGGCCGAGGCGCTCGGCCGGGTGGTGATGCCCCTCGCCGTGGCCGACCCGGCGCGGCTGCCCAGACACGCGGTGATCTGCGACGTGTGGGAGGCGCCGGGGGAGTTCGGCACCGTCGTGGACTGCTACGGCGTACCCGAATCGCTGAACGAGCAGCGCGGCATCGCCGCGCTGGCCCGGCTGCTCGACCGCAACTGCCTGATGGCCGACGACACCCTCGACGCCGGCCGGCACCTGCTGGTCGCGCCGGACGGCACGATCCGGCCGGTGCACTTCGACGTCGTCGAGACCGACGACGGCGAGGTGCTCAGCAACCAGCGGCTCTGCACCCAGGCCCACCCCGGCTGCCGGGGCTGGTCCCGGTGCCACCGCTCGCGCTGGGCCCCCGACTCGGTGGTCCCGGCGCTCGCGGCCGCCTGAGCGGCGCCGCCGCCGGCCGGCCCGACCCGCCGCGAGGGCGGGCCGGCGCACCCGCCCCGGTCAGCGCTGCGGGGCCGAGCGGCCGCCCCGGACCTCCAACCGGTCCAGCAGGGTGGCGGTGGCGGCGGCGACCGCCCGGACGGCCTCGTCGAAGGCGGCGGCGTTGTGCGCGGCGGGCGCCCGGAACCCGGAGATCTTCCGGACGTACTGCAACGCGGCCGCCTCGACGTCCGCCGGGGTCACCTCCGGCACGTACGGCTCACGCAGGGTCTTGATGCTGCGGCACACGGCTCCTCCTCGTCTCCGTCGCTCCGGTGGTCCCGGATACGCTGTGCACGTCATGACTACCGCAGCCGCGAGCAGCCCGCGCACCTACCAGGTGCGCACGTACGGCTGCCAGATGAACGTGCACGACTCCGAGCGCATCTCCGGCCTGCTGGAGCAGGCCGGCTACGTGCGCGCGCCCGAAGCCGACGGCAACCCGGACGTGGTGGTCTTCAACACCTGCGCCGTCCGGGAGAACGCCGACAACCGGCTCTACGGCAACCTGGGTCATCTGCGCCCCGTGAAGGACAAGCACCCCGGCATGCAGATCGCCGTCGGTGGCTGCCTCGCCCAGAAGGACCGCGGCGACATCGTCCGCAAGGCCCCCTGGGTCGACGTGGTCTTCGGCACGCACAACATCGGCTCGCTGCCGGTGCTGCTGGAGCGGGCCCGGCACAACGCCGCCGCCGAGGTGGAGATCCTCGAATCCCTCGACGTCTTCCCGTCCACGCTGCCGACCCGGCGCGAGTCGACGTACGCCGGCTGGGTGTCGATCTCGGTGGGCTGCAACAACACCTGCACGTTCTGCATCGTGCCCTCCCTGCGCGGCAAGGAGAAGGACCGCCGCCCCGGCGACATCCTCTCCGAGGTGCGCGCCCTGGTCGACGAGGGCGTGCTGGAGGTGACCCTGCTCGGGCAGAACGTCAACTCCTACGGCGTCGAGTTCGGCGACCGGTACGCGTTCGGCAAGCTGCTGCGCGCCTGCGGCGACATCGACGGGCTGGAGCGGGTCCGGTTCACCAGCCCGCACCCGAAGGACTTCACCGACGACGTGATCGCGGCGATGGCCGAGACACCGAACGTCTGCCACTCCCTGCACATGCCGTTGCAGTCCGGCTCCGACGACGTGCTGCGCGCGATGCGCCGGTCGTACCGGTCGGAGAAGTACCTGGGAATCATCGAGAAGGTCCGGGCGGCGATGCCGGACGCGGCGATCACCACCGACATCATCGTCGGCTTCCCCGGCGAGACCGAGGCGGACTTCCAGCGCACCCTGGACGTGGTGCGGGAGGCGCGGTTCTCCTCGGCGTTCACCTTCCAGTACTCGAAGCGCCCCGGCACGCCGGCCGCCACCATGGACGGCCAGCTGCCCAAGCAGGTCGTGCAGGAGCGCTACGAGCGTCTGATCGCCTGCGTCGAGGAGATCACCTGGGCGGAGAACAAGCGGCTCGTCGGGGAGACCGTCGAGGTGCTGGTCGCCGTCGGCGAGGGGCGCAAGGACGAGCGCACCGGCCGGATGTCGGGCCGGGCCCGCGACGGCCGGCTGGTCCACTTCGACGCCGGCTCGTACGCCGGCTCGATCCGACCGGGCGACATCGTGCACACCACCGTCACGTACGCCGCGCCGCACCACCTCAACGCCGACGGCGAGCCGCTGTCGCACCGGCGTACCCGGGCCGGTGACGCCGCCGAGGCGGGGCGCTCCCCGCGTACCCCCGGGGTGCTGCTCGGGCTGCCCACGATCGGTGCGCCGGCCGCGGCGCCCGCGCCGGCGACCGGCTGCGCCGCCCACTGACGCCACCGCCGATGGCCGGGACCTCCACGCGGAGGCCCCGGCCGTCGCCGTGTCGGCCTCAGCAGGCGGTGCCGCCCAGCTTCACCGAGCCCGGCGTGGACGCCGCGCCGTTGGCGGTGAAGCCGATCGTCACCGACGCCCCCGCCGCCAGAGACCGGGCCCAGTCAGGCGCGGCGGCGGTGACGGTCGTCCCGGACTGGGTGACCGTGGCGTTCCAGCCGCTGGCCAGGCTCACCCCCGAGGGCCAGGTCCAGGTCACCGACCACGGGTTCACGGCGGCCGTGCCGGTGTTCTTCACCGTCAGTTCGCCCTGGAAGCCGCCCTGCCAGGCGTTGACCTGTCGGTAGCCGGCGGTGCACCCGCCGGTCGGGGCCGGGGTGGTCGGTGTCGGCGACGGGCCGCCGCCACCGCCGCCCACCGGCGGGATCAGGTACGGCTGGAGGATGGCCTGCTTGGTGGTGTTGATGCTGGTCCAGTCGTCCAGCGCGATGCCGCCGGTGTCACCGGAGTTCGGGTTCCACGACCAGTAGGTGAAGGACATCCCGGTGACCCCGGTGCCGGTGTAGGCCATCAGCCTCTCCAGCCAGACCTTGTCCTTCGGGTCGGCGAGGGTGCTGCCGAACTCGCCCATCATGATCGGCGCGATGTTCTGCTTGTGCAGGTAACCCCAGTACCTGTCCCAGATCGCCGGCATGTTCGCCGGGTAGTCGGGGGCGTCGAACCAGGCCTGGCGGTAGACCGACGTGGCGTACTCGTGCGGGGAGTAGACCAGCCGGTCCGCCACGTTCAGCCGGACCGGGAACTGGCCGGCCTTCGACAGGTTGCCGCCCCACCAGCCGCAGTCCTCGTCGTTGCTGGTGTCGCCGTCCCAGACGTTCGACAGTCCCCCGCTGGGGCAGCTCACCCCCTCGACGAAGATCAGCCAGTTCGGCTGGACCCCCAGGATGGCGTTGCCGGCCCGCTCGGCGGCGAGCCGCCAGTCCCGGGCGGGGTCCCCGCAGCCCCAGCAGGCCCCGGTGGCGGCCGGGTTGGTGCCCTCGGCGTGCGGCTCGTTGTGCAGGTCCGCGCCGATCACCGTCGGGTTGCCCGCGTACCGCTGGGCGAGCATCTTCCAGTCGTTGATCCAGGTCGCCTCGGAGACGCCGGCGGTGTACCAGAGCGCCGACTGCCCGGCGGCGGTCGGCCGGTGCCGGTCCAGGATGACCCGCATCCCCTTGCCGCCGGCGTAGTCGATGACCTTGTCGAGGATCTGCAGGGGGGAGAGGCCGACCAGGTCCGGGTTGACGTGGTCGTTGATGCCGCTGGCCGTCGCGCCCGGCTTCAGCGCGTCGTTGGAGTAGGGGACGCGCAGCGTGTTGTAGCCGAGGCTGGCCATCTTGTCGAGCTGACCACGCCACGGGTTGCCCGACCACAGACCGTGGAAGGTCCTGTTGTCGGTCTCCATGCCGAACCAGTTGATGCCGGTCAGCCGCACGGTGGCGCCGGTGCTGTCGACGATCCGGTTGCCGCTGGTGTGCAGGTAGCCGGTGCCGGTGCCGCCGGGGGCGGCGACGGCCGGGGTGGTACCGACGGCGGCGGCGACGAGGACGCCGGCCGCGGCGGTGGCGAGCGCGGTGAACGCGCCGCCGAGGGCGGTGGGTCGGTGCATGCGAGCTCCACTTCGGATGCCCCGGCGCCGCACGGCGGCGCGGAGCGAAAGACCAGGGACAGGGCCGCCGTCCGCCCGTCACGCTCCTCTTCGAGTACGCGGACAGGACGTCGCGGCCGACGTCACGTGGGTCACTCGCGGGTTGTGCACCGGCGACTCCCGACGGCGGTGTCCCGCCGTCAGCGCCCTCGCACCGGTGTCCGACCTGGCTCTGCCGCCCATTCTGATCAGCTGACCTCGATGCGTCAACCAGCCACCCGCAAGATCACGCTACATCCTGGAAGTAGTGGTGTTCGGTTCACCGCGAGGCCACTACATCCAGGATGCAGCGTGATCTTGGCGCGGGGCGCGCGGCGCGCGGCGCGCGGCGCGCGGCGCGGACGGTCCGAACGTGCGGGAGCCCCCGGTCCCGCAGGGACCGGGGGCTCCCGGAGCGTGTCTCAGGTCAGCCGGCCTGCTCGGCGAGCTGGAGGAACTGCCGCTTGGAGGCGAGGGCCTGCTCGGCCTCCTTGATCCGCCGGGCGTCCCCGGCGGCCTGGGCCCGGGCCAGCCGCTCCTCGGCCTCGGCCACCTGCGTGCGCATCTGCGCGAGCAGCGGGTTGTCCTCCTTGGTGGTACGCCGCCACGCGGAGTCCATGACCTCGCGGACCTTGTCGTCCACCGCCCGCAGCCGGCGCTCCAGCCCGGCGGCGGCCTCCCGCGGCACCCGACCCGCCTCGTGCCACTGCGCCTGGATCTCCCGCAGCTTGGCCTGGGCGCCCTTCGGGTCGCCGTCGACGTCCAGCGCCTCGGCCTCGGCGAGCAGCGCCTGCTTGCGCTCCAGGTTGCCCCGCTGCTCGTTGTCCCGGGCGGAGAAGACCTCGCTGCGCCGGCTGAAGAAGGCGTCCTGCGCGGCCCGGAACTTCTCCCAGAGCTTCTGCTCGGCCTCCTTGGAGGCGCGCGGCGCGGCCTTCCACTGGTTCATGAGTTCCTTGAGCTGGTTGGCGGTGGCCGCCCAGTCGGTGGACTCGCGCAGCTTCTCGGCCTCGGCGACCAGCTCCTCCTTGACCGTCTGCGCCTGCTTGCGCTGCTGGTCCAGGGAGGCGAAGTGGGCGCCCCGGCGGCGGGTGAAGCCGTCGCGCGCCGCGGCGAACCGCTTCCACAGCTCACCGTCGGTCTTCTTGTCGACGCCGCGGATGGTCTTCCACTCGTCGAGGATCTCCTTGAGCCGGTCCCCGGCGGTCTTCCAGCCGGTCGACTCGGCGGCCAGCTTCTCGGCCTCCTCGACCAGGGCGGTCTTGCGGGCGAGGGCCTCCCCCCGGGCGGCGTCCCTGGCGGCCTTGGCCTCGCCGGCCTTCTCCTCGGCGACCACGGCGAGCTTGTCCAGCCGCGCGGCCAGCGCGTCGATGTCGCCGACGACGTGCGCCTCAGCCAGCGAGGCGCGGATCCGGCGGATCGTGGTCAGGGAGTGGCCGGCGTCGGCCGCGCCCGAGTTGAGCCGGGCCTCGGTCAGGTCCACCTCGGTCACCAGGTCGGCGAAGCGCCGGGCGAAGTGGGCCAAGCCCTCCTCCGGGGCACCCGCCTGCCAGGATCCGACCACCCGCTCGCCCTCGGCGGTCTTGACGTACACGGTGCCGTCCGCGTCAACCCGTCCGAAGGCAGTCCAGTCGCTCATGTGCCCATCCTCGTTCTCCCGGCGTCGACGGGACACCCCCGCGACGCCGCCACGGCGCAGCAAAGTTACTCCCGGCATTGTCACAGGTCCGCCCCCGTCCGCGTCGAGCGCCTGTCGCCGACCGTGACCATACGGTGTCCTAGGGCCCGAATGGCCGGATCGGCCCGGGGACGCACCGGCGAGTCCGGCTACCGTGAACCCCGTGCCTCTGGTCGCCGCCGCCGTCTGTCCCCACCCGCCGATGATCGTGCCTGAGCTGGCCGGCGCCGCCGCGCCGGAGCTGGACGACCTCCGTACCGCCGCCGACGCAGCGGTCACCCGGCTGCTGGACACCCGACCGGACTGCCTGGTCGTGCTGGGCGGCGGCGCGGCGACGAGCTGGCTCATCCCGCCGGCCACCGGTTCGTTCCGCCCCTGGGGACTGGACCTGACCGTGCCGCTGGTGCCGGGGATGGCCGGCGAGAAGGAGCGGCTGCCGCCGGCCGTCACCGTCGGGGCGTGGCTGCTGGGTCGTCAGCCGGGCGCCGCGCGAGCGGGCGTGCGGATCGTCGGCCTCCAGGCGCGGGCGGAGGCGACCCGGGCGGAGCTGGCCCGACTCGCCGACCAGGTGCACGAGTACCGGCCCCGGGTGGCGTTGCTGGTGATGGGGGACGGGTCGGCCTGCCGGGGACCGAAGTCGCCCGGCTACCACGACCCGCGCGCCGAGGCGTACGACGACGGGGTGGCCCGGGCCCTGGCCGGCGCGGACGGCGACGCCCTGCTCGGCCTGGACCCGGGGTTGTCGGCGGAGCTGAAGGTCGCCGGCCGGGCCCCCTGGCAGGTGCTGGCCGGCGCGGCCCGAGCCGCGGGCGGTGACTGGCGCGGCGAGCTGCGCCACTACTCGGCGCCGTACGGCGTCGCCTACTTCGTGGCGTCCTGGGAGCGGTCATGAGCGGCGTCGTGGTGGCCGTGGTCGGGCCGACCGCGGCGGGCAAGTCGGCGCTGAGCATCGCCCTGGCACACGCCCTCGACGGTGAGGTGGTCAACGCCGACTCGATGCAGCTCTACCGGGGCATGGACGTCGGCACCGCCAAGCTCACCCCCGCCGAGCGGGAGGGGGTGCCGCACCACCTGCTGGACATCTGGGCGGTGACCGAGCCGGCCAGCGTCGCGGAGTACCAGCGGCTGGCCCGCGCGGCGGTCGACGACATCCTGGCCCGGGGGAGGGTGCCGCTGCTGGTGGGCGGTTCGGGGCTCTACGTGCGGGCCGTGCTGGAGCAGTTCGAGTTCCCCGGCACCGACCCGGCGGTGCGGGAGCGACTGGAGCGCGAGCTGGCCGCGGTCGGCCCGGCCCCGCTGCACGCCCGGCTGGCCGAGGCCGACCCGGCGGCGGCGGCCGGCATCCTGCCCGGCAACGGCCGGCGGATCGTCCGGGCCCTCGAGGTGATCGAGCTGACCGGGGCGCCGTTCACCGCGGCGTTGCCGGAGCCGACGCCGTACTACCCGTCGGTGCAGCTCGGCGTCGACCTGGACACCGCGCTGCTGGACGAGCGGATCGCGCTGCGGGTGGACCGGATGTGGGCCGACGGGCTGGTCGCCGAGGTCCGCGAGCTGGTCGGCCACGGCCTCGCCGGGGGGCGTACGGCCAGCCGGGCGCTCGGCTACCAGCAGGTGCTGCGCTTCCTCGCCGGGGAGCTGAGCGAGACCGAGGCGCACGACGAGACGATCCGGGCCACCCGGCGCTTCGTGCGGCGGCAGCGCTCCTGGTTCCGCCGTGACCCGCGGATCCACTGGCTGGACTCGGCGTCGCCGGAGTTTGTCGACACTGCCCTGCGGGTGGTCGCCGACCATCGGGAATGATGGGGGCGTGGAGTTCACCAAGGGCCACGGCACCGGCAACGACTTCGTGATCCTGCCCGATCCGGACGGCACGCTCGACCTCACCCCGGGGCTGGTCGCCGCGATCTGCGACCGCCGCCGCGGGGTCGGCGGCGACGGCGTGCTGCGGGTGGTGCGGGCGGCGAAGCATCCCGAGGGCGTCGCCCTGGCCGGCGAGGCCGAGTGGTTCATGGACTACTGGAACTCCGACGGTTCCTTCGCCGAGATGTGCGGCAACGGCGCCCGGGTCTTCGTCCGCTACCTGCTGGAGACCGGGCTGGCCACGCCGGCCGGCGCGGCGTTGCCGGTGGCGACCCGGGCCGGGGTGGTGCGCGCCCGGGTCGAGGGGGACGCCATCGCCGTCGAGATGCGCCGCCCCCGGGTGTACGACGCGTCGACGACCACTCTCGGCGCGCTGACCCTGCCCGGCGCGGCGGTGGACGTCGGCAACCCGCATCTGGTGTGCGCGCTGCCGGCCGGGCTGGAGTTGGCCGCCCTGGACCTGACCCGGGCGCCGGACTTCGACGGCGAGCTCTTTCCCGCCGGGGTGAACGTCGAGTTCACCGCGCCGGGGGAGCCGGTGCCGGGCACCGACGGGCACGTCCTGATGCGGGTGTACGAGCGCGGCTCGGCGGAGACGCTCTCCTGCGGCACCGGCGCCTGCGCGGTCGCCGCGGTGGCCCTGCGGGACGCCGCCCGGGACACCGGAACGGTGGCGGTGGACGTCCCCGGCGGCCGGCTGACGGTCACCGTCACCGACGACTCCTGCTGGCTGGCCGGCCCGGCCGTCCTGGTGGCCACCGGCACCGTCACCCCCGGCACCCTGCTTTCTTCCTGAGCCGTCGGCCCCGCTGGCCTCGTCGGCCCCGCCAGTCCCCGCTGGCCCCGCCAATGGGCCGACGGCGTGGCCTGTCGCCGGGAGAGGTGACCGGTCCCCGGGCTGGAGCGGCCGGGAGCCGACCGCCCGTCCGGCACCTTTGCTCCGCTGCCGCGTCCGCCCCGGGTCAGCGGGAGCGCCCGCAGACGGGCGTCAGGGGGTCGCGGAGGCGTTGGCGGCGATCTCGGGGAGGTCGGACGGGCCCGAGTCGGCGGCCGGCCGCGGCGCGGTGGCCGGGTTCTGGGCGGCGGCGCGGACTGCGGCGGCGACCGCGGGCGCCACCCGGGAGTCGAAGACGCTGGGCACGATCACCGTCGGGTTGATCTTCTCCTCGCCGACCACGTCGGCGATGGCCCGGGCGGCGGCGATCGCCATCTCCTCGGTGAACTCCTCGGCGTGCGCGTCCAGCATGCCGCGGAACACGCCCGGGAAGGCGAGCACGTTGTTGATCTGGTTCGGCTGGTCCGACCGGCCGGTGGCGACCACGGCGGCGTGCTTGCGCGCCTCCCGCGGGTCGACCTCCGGGTCCGGGTTGGCCAGCGCGAAAACGATGGAGTCCTTGGCCATCGTGGCGATGTCGTCGCCGGTGAGCAGGTTCGGCGCGCTCACGCCGATGAAGACGTCCGCGCCCCGGATCGCCCCGCGCAGGTCGCCCGCGTAGTTCTCCTTGTTGGTGTTCTCCGCCAGCCACTGCCAGGCCGAGTTGAGGTCGGTCTGCCCGCGGTGCAGGGCGCCCTGCCGGTCGCACGCGATGATGTCGCCCACGCCCTGGCGCAGCAGCAGCTTCATGATCGCGGTGCCGGCCGCGCCGGCGCCGGAGACCACGACCCGGACGTCCGCGAGCTGCTTGCCGACGACGCGCAGCGCGTTGGTCAGCGCGGCCAGCACGCAGATCGCGGTGCCGTGCTGGTCGTCGTGGAAGACCGGGATGTCCAGTGCCTCCCGCAGCCGGGCCTCGATCTCGAAGCAGCGCGGCGCGGCGATGTCCTCCAGGTTGATCCCGCCGTACGCGGGCGCGATCGCCTTGACGATCGCGACGATCTCGTCGGTGTCCTGGGTGTCCAGCACCACCGGCCAGGCGTCCACCCCGCCGAAGCGCTTGAACAGCGCCGCCTTGCCCTCCATCACCGGCAGCGACGCCGCCGGGCCGAGGTTGCCCAGGCCCAGTACGGCGGAGCCGTCGCTGACCACCGCGACCGTGTTGCGCTTGATGGTCAGCCGCCGGGCGTCCGCCGGGTTCTCCGCGATCGCCATGCAGACCCGGGCCACCCCCGGGGTGTACGCGCGGGACAGCTCGTCGCGGGTGCGGAGCCCGACCTTGGAGGTGACCTCGATCTTGCCGCCCAGGTGCAGCAGGAACGTCCGGTCGGAGACCTTGCGGACGTCCACCCCGTCGAGCGCGGTCAGCGCGTCGACCACCTGGTCGGCGTGGTTGGTGTCGGCGGTGTCACAGGTCAGGTCGACGATGACGCTGGTCGGGTCGGAGTCGACCACGTCCAGTGCGGTGACGATCGCCCCGGCCTCGCCGACGGCGGTGGTGAGTCGACCGATGGAGGAGGCGTCCGCGGTCACCGCGATTCGGATCGTGATCGAGAATCCTGCGCTGGGCAGTCGGGTGTTGGCCACGGGAAGTTCCTCCGTCAACGCTGATCGGCTCGCCCCGCATTTCTACTCGCCCACCGGGGTCGGCCGGCATCCGGCCCCGATTTTTGTGCGCCTTTCCCGCGCGGGCATATTGCGGGTGCGTCGGGCGTTGGTACATGTCAGGATTGCTTTCTCAGTGGCAAAACGGACAGGAGACCAGTTTGCGAGACCAGGAGAGCTTCGTTCCCTTCGAGGACGAGGAGCTCGACGTGACCACCGGCGAGATGGAGCTGTCGGAGCGGCAGTCGCTGCGGCGCGTCCCCGGCCTCAGCACCGAACTCACCGACATCACCGAGGTCGAGTACCGGCAGCTGCGCCTGGAGCGGGTGGTTCTGGTCGGTGTCTGGACCGAGGGCACGCAGAGCGACGCGGACAACTCCCTCACCGAGCTGGCGGCGCTGGCCGAGACGGCCGGCTCGCAGGTGCTCGAGGGGCTGATCCAGCGGCGCAACCGCCCGGACCCGGCGACGTACATCGGCCGGGGCAAGGTCGACGACCTCGGCGCGATGGTGCTCGCCACCGGCGCCGACACGGTGATCTGCGACGGTGAACTCTCCCCGTCGCAGCTGCGCAACCTGGAGCAGCGCACCAAGGTCAAGGTGGTCGACCGGACCGCCCTGATCCTCGACATCTTCGCCCAGCACGCCAAGAGCAAGGAAGGTAAGGCGCAGGTCGAGCTGGCCCAGCTCGAATACCTGCTGCCGCGCCTGCGCGGTTGGGGTGAGACGTTGTCCCGGCAGACCGGTGGTTCCGGCCGCGGTGGCGGCGCCGGCGGTGGCGTGGGTCTGCGTGGTCCCGGTGAGACCAAGCTGGAGACCGACCGGCGCCGGATCCGCACCCGGATCTCCCGGCTGCGCCGCGAGATCAAGGGCATGAAGACGGTACGCCAGACCAAGCGCGCCCGACGCTCCCGCAACGCGGTGCCCGCGGTCGCCATCGCCGGCTACACCAACGCCGGCAAGTCCAGCCTGCTCAACCGGCTGACCGGCGCGGGAGTGCTGGTCGAGAACGCGCTCTTCGCCACCCTCGACCCGACCACGCGCAAGGCGACCACCTCCGACGGTCGGCTCTACACCCTCTCCGACACGGTCGGCTTCGTCCGGCACCTGCCGCACCAGATCGTCGAGGCGTTCCGCTCGACGCTGGAGGAGGTCGCCGAGTCCGACCTGGTGGTGCACGTCGTCGACGGCGCCCACCCGGATCCGGAGGAGCAGGTCCGCGCGGTCCGCGAGGTGCTCTCCGAGGTCGGCGCCGACCGGCTGCCCGAACTGCTGGTGGTCAACAAGGCCGACGCCGCCGACGAGGAGACGCTGTTGCGGCTCAAGCGGCTCTGGCCGGAGGCGGTCTTCGTCTCCGCACGCACCGGCCTCGGCATCGACGGGCTGCGCGAGGCCGTCGAGGATCGGCTGCCCCGTCCGGCGGTGGAGGTCCGTGCCGTGCTGCCGTACGACCGGGGTGACCTGGTCGCCCGGCTGCACCGGCAGGGCGAGGTGCTGAGCACCTCCCATCTGCCGGAGGGGACCCTGGTGCACGTCCGCGTCGGGGAGGAGATCGCCGCCGAGCTGGCGCCCTTCGTCACGACGGAGGAGCCCGCGGCCGCCGGCACCCGCTGAGCGCTCCCGGAGCGTCCAACGGTTCAGCGTGGCATGCGACACTGGCGCAATGCGTCGCGCTGTTTCCTCGGTCACGGTTGCCCTCGGCCTGCTCGGGGCGACCGTGGCCTCCGCCGGTGCCGCACTGGCGGCGCCGGCGCCCGCCGCACCGGTGACGCCGGGCAAGAAGAAGTGCACGATCGAGGACAAGCGACTGCGGGAGCTCTCCGGCATCGTCGCCACCAGGACCGGCTACATCGTGATCAACGACGGCTCGTTGGACGAGAGCCGTAAGCGGGTCTTCTTCCTCGACAGCAAGTGCGCCATCGCCCGGGAGCCGGTGGCCTACTCCGGCTCCGGCCCGTTGGACACCGAGGATCTGGCGGTCTCGCCGGACGGCGAAACGCTGTGGATCGGTGACATCGGCGACAACCCGGGCAAGGAGCGACGCCCCCGGGTCGCGGTGTGGACGATGCCGATCGGTGGCGGCAAGCGACCGGTGCTGCACCGGCTGTCGTACCCGGAGCAGAAGCCGCACGACGCCGAGGCGTTGCTGGTCGGCGCCGACGGGCTGCCGCTGGTGATCACCAAGGTGCCCAGCGGCAAGGCGGAGATCTACACGCCGGAGCGGAAGCTCAAGAGCAGCGGCGACCCCGAGGCGGTGCCGATGAAGAAGGTCGGCGAGATCAAGCTGCCCGAGACGACGACCGACAACCCGCTGAACATCTTCGGTCGGGTGGCGATCACCGGCGCGGCCCGGTCGCCGGACGGCTCGAAGGTGGTGCTGCGCACCTACGCCGACGCCTTCGAGTACACCGTGACCGGCGACGACGTCGTCGGGGCGCTCACCACCGGCAAGCCCCGGGTCACCGCGCTGGCCGACCCGTTCGGTGAGGGGATCTCCTACAGCCCGGACGGGAAGACCTACCTCACGGTCTCCGACGGCGCGGACTTCGCCCCCGACGACCCGGTCGAGATCCTGGCGTACACCCCCTCGAAGACCGGCACGGAGGCGCTCGCCACCGACCCCGAAGCCAAGAAGCCGGCGGCCGAGGGGTCCTGGCTGGACGGCATGAGCCTGGATCAGATCACCTACCTGATCGGCGCGGTCGGCGTGGTCGGCGCGCTGCTGGTCGGTGCCGGCATCTTCGGGATCGTGCGGTCCCGTCGCAGGCCGCCGACGGTCGGCGAGGACGACGGCCGGGACCGGCCCGACGGGCCGGACCGCGACGCTCCGTTCACCTCGGGTGCCCTGCCCGGGGACGGCTTCGGGCCGGCCGGCGACGGCCCGCCCGGCGGCGACCGGTCGCGGGGCGGGGTCTACGGCGGCGCGCCCGCCGGAAGTGGCGTCTACGGCGGTCCGGCTCCGGCCGGTGGCGCGCCGGCCCGCCCGGCGGGCGGGGCGGTCTACGGCGGCGGGCGTCCGGCGGGACCACCGCCCGCGGGCGGTGGCCGTCCGGAGGGCGGGCGGGGTTCCGGCCGCCCGGCCGGCGGCGGCGTCTACGGCGGTGGCGGCCGCCCGGCGGGTGGCGGTGGCAGCGGCCGTCCGGCGGGTGGCGGCGGCAGCGGCCGTCCGGCGGGCGGTGGCGTCTACGGAGGCGGTCCGGCCGGTGGTGGCGCCCCCCGCGGCGCCGGCCCGCGTGGCGAGGGTGGTCCTGACGGCGGTGGCCCCCGTCGTGGCGGCCCCCGCGGCACCGGCGTCTACGGCGGCGGGGGGCAGGCCGAGCCACCGCGCCGCGAGCCGCATCCCCGCCCCGGCCCCCGGCGGGACGGCGATCCCGACGACCGCCGCGGCGGCCGGTACGGCTACGGGCAGCCGCCGGCCCGGGGCGACCGTTACTGAGACCTGACATGACGCGACGGGTGGCCATCCCAGGGGTGGCCACCCGTCGGTCGTCTAGTGCGGCGGTGGGTCAGATGCGGCGCAGCACCGCCACGACCCGGCCCATGATGGTCGCGTCGTCGCCGGGAATCGGGTCGAAGGCGGGGTTCTGCGGCATCAGCCAGACGTGCCCGTCGCGCCGCCGGTAGGTCTTGACGGTCGCCTCGCCGTCGAGCATGGCCGCGACGATCTCCCCGGAGTCGGCGGTGGGCTGCTGCCGGACCACCACCCAGTCGCCGTCGCAGATCGCCGCGTCGAGCATCGAGTCGCCCTTGACCTGGAGCATGAAGACCTCGCCCTCACCCACCAGCTCGCGGGGGAGCGGGAAGATGTCCTCCACCGCCTGCTCGGCCAGGATCGGCCCACCGGCGGCGATCCGGCCCAGCATCGGCACGTACGCCGGGGTGGGGCGCTGCGAGCGGCTCAGCTCGTCGTCGACGGCGTCGCTCGGCGCCCGCACGTCCACCGCGCGCGGCCGGTTGGGGTCGCGCCGCAGGAAGCCCTTCTTCTCCAGCTCCTTGAGCTGGTAGGCGACGCTGGACGGGGAGACCAGGCCGACCGCCTCGCCGATCTCACGGACGCTCGGCGGGTAGCCGTGCCGCTCGACCCAGGTGCGGATGAACTCCAGGATCCGGCGCTGCCGGGCGGTGAGGTCGACCGTGGCCGGGTCGGGGAAGCTGCTGACCACCGGGGTGACCGCGCGCACGGCCGGTTGCCCGGTGCGGCTGCGGGCGGCGCGGGGGCGCCGTGTGGCCGGCGGACCCGCCTCGGCGATCTGCTGCGGGTTCTTCGGCCGGCTGGCCCGGTCCTCGGTCACGTCCGTCCTCCCTGGTCGGCGCTGGGTGCCTCGGCGGCTCGTGGTGCGTGCGGGGGTGTCGCTGGCCCGGGTCCGACGTCGTGCGACGCGCCCGGTCGTTCATGACCGTATAGGTGAGATCGGTCATTTTCAAACATCTGTACGACCTGCTGTCGGCGTGTCGGGCGAAAATCCTGGAAACTCGAACGCGCGTTCTGATAAATGGTACGTCGTCGTCGAACTCCTGTTCGACCGGTACGTCGTTTCGCGATGGCCGTCCGTTTCCCGCCTGCCGGCCGGACGGGCGGTAACCTCCCGCGGGCCCCGCCGGTTGGGGTTGTCGGCGCCGGGAGTTCGGGAGGTTTGCGGCGTGACGCGCCGGACACGCCGCCAACTTGACCACGTCCGGCCGGCGGCCTACGGTCGACCCCTAGATGTAGTAGTCACACGGGCGTAAGTCGCCTACAGGTTGGGTTCGACTACCGACCGCACTCCCGTACCGTCGACGACGGCGACGGCCACCGATGGTGGCCCCGCCGGGTCGCCGCGTGCCCGGAGCCGGTCGGCGCGCCCACGGTCGATCGAGGAGGTCAGCGATGCGGTGTCCGTACTGCCGGCATGCCGACTCCCGGGTGGTCGACTCTCGGGAGGCCGACGACGGGCAGTTGATCCGTCGCCGTCGCTCCTGCCCGGAGTGCGGCAAGCGGTTCACCACGGTGGAGGAGGCCGTCCTCGCGGTGGTCAAGCGCAGCGGGGTGACCGAGCCGTTCAGCCGTACGAAGATCATCGGCGGGGTGCGCAAGGCGTGCCAGGGCCGGCCGGTCGACGAGGACTCGATCGCGCTGCTCGCGCAGAAGGTCGAGGAGACCGTCCGGGCCAAGGGGGCCGCCGAGATCCCGAGCCACGACGTGGGGCTGGCGATCCTGGGCCCGCTGCGGGACCTGGACGAGGTGGCCTACCTCCGCTTCGCCAGCGTCTACCGGTCCTTCGACTCGCTCGCCGACTTCGAGCGGGAGATCGAGACGTTGCGGGAGGCCGCGCGCGCCCGCGAAGAGGCCGGCGCCGCCGGCCGTACCAGTTGATTTTTGCGAATTCCTGACAGTGACGACGCGCGGCGGGTGACCGCGCAGACGAGGGGGCGGATGAGATGGCGGGGGACGGCGTGACAGCCAGCCGGTCGCGGGCAGCGAAGAACGGCGCGGTGACGGGGCTCAAGGTGCAGCGGGTCTGGACGACCGAGGGCGTGCACCCCTACGACGAGGTGACGTGGGAGCGTCGCGACGTCGTGATGACGAACTGGCGGGACGGCTCGATCAACTTCGAGCAGCGCGGGGTGGAGTTCCCCGAGTCCTGGAGCGTCAACGCGGCCAACATCGTGACCACCAAGTACTTCCGGGGCGCGGTGGGCACCCCGGAGCGCGAGTGGTCGCTTAGGCAGCTGATCGACCGGGTGGTCACCACCTACCGCAAGGCCGGTGAGGAGCACAACTACTTCGCCACCCCGGCGGACGCGGAGATCTTCGCGCACGAGCTGACCTGGATGCTGCTGCACCAGGTGTTCAGCTTCAACTCGCCGGTCTGGTTCAACGTCGGCACGCCGTCGCCGCAGCAGGTCAGCGCCTGCTTCATCCTCAGCGTCGACGACTCGATGGACTCCATCCTGGACTGGTACAAGGAGGAGGGGCTGATCTTCAAGGGCGGCTCCGGCTCCGGCGTCAACCTCTCCCGGATCCGCTCCTCCCGCGAGCTGCTCTCCTCCGGCGGCAACGCCTCCGGCCCGGTCAGCTTCATGCGCGGCGCGGACGCCTCCGCCGGCACCATCAAGTCCGGCGGCGCCACCCGGCGCGCGGCGAAGATGGTCATCCTCGACGTGGACCACCCGGACATCCAGGAGTTCGTGGTCACCAAGGCGCGCGAGGAGGACAAGATCCGCGCGCTGCGCGACGCCGGTTTCGACATGGACCTGGGCGGCGCCGACATCGTCAGCGTGCAGTACCAGAACGCCAACAACTCGGTCCGGGTCTCCGACGAGTTCATGACGGCGGTGGAGAACGGCGGCGGCTTCGACCTGCGCGGCCGGCTCGACGGGGCGACCATCGAGACGATCGACGCGAAGAAGCTGTTCCGTGACATCTCCCAGGCCGCCTGGGAGTGCGCCGACCCCGGCCTGCAGTACGACGACACCATCAACGACTGGCACACCTGCCCGGAGACCGGGCGGATCACCGCGTCGAACCCGTGCTCGGAGTACCTGCACCTGGACAACTCCTCGTGCAACCTGGCCTCGCTCAACCTGATGAAGTTCCTCCGCGCCGACGGTGGCTTCGAGGTGGAGAAGTTCGTCAAGTCGGTCGAGCTGGTCATCACCGCGATGGACATCTCGATCTGCTTCGCCGACTTCCCGACCGAGAAGATCGGTGAGACCTCCCGCGCCTACCGGCAGCTCGGCATCGGCTACGCCAACCTGGGCGCGCTGCTGATGGCCTCGGGCCTGCCGTACGACTCGGAGCAGGGTCGCTCGGTCGCCGCGGCGATCACCTCGCTGATGACCGGCACCGCCTACCGCCGCTCGGCCGAGCTGGCCGGCGTCGTCGGCCCGTACGACGGCTACGCCCGCAACGCCGAGCCGCACAAGCGGGTCATGCGCAAGCACGCCGCGGCCAACGACGCGATCAAGCCGGCCGGCACGGTCGCCACCGCCATCCAGCGGGAGGCGACCAAGCAGTGGACCGAGGGCAACAAGGTCGGTGACAAGTTCGGCTGGCGCAACTCGCAGGCCAGCGTCCTCGCGCCGACCGGCACCATCGGCTTCATGATGGACTGCGACACCACCGGCGTGGAGCCGGACCTGGCGCTGGTCAAGTTCAAGAAGCTGGTCGGCGGCGGCTCGATGCAGATCGTCAACCAGACCGTGCCGCGCGCCCTGCGCAGCCTCGGCTACCCCGAGGAGCAGGTCGAGGCGATCGTCGAGCACATCGCCGACCACGGCCACGTGGTGGACGCCCCCGGGCTCAAGCCGGAGCACTACCCGGTCTTCGACTGCGCGATGGGCGAGCGGACGATCGCCCCGATGGGTCACGTGCGGATGATGGCGGCGATCCAGCCGTTCGTCTCCGGCGCCATCTCCAAGACGGTCAACATGCCGGAGGCGGCCACCGTCGAGGACGTCGAGAAGATCTACTTCGAGGGCTGGAAGCTCGGCCTCAAGGCGCTGGCGATCTACCGGGACAACTGCAAGGTCGGCCAGCCGCTCTCGGTGGCCAAGTCCAACAAGGCCACCGAGCCGGCCGCGGTCGAGGCCGCCGCCGTCGAGAAGGTGGTCGAGAAGGTCGTCGAGTACCGCCCGGTGCGCAAGCGGCTGCCGAAGAAGCGCCCGTCGGAGACGGTCAGCTTCTCCGTCGGCGGCGCCGAGGGCTACCTCACCGCGTCGTCCTACCCCGACGACGGCCTCGGCGAGGTCTTCCTCAAGATGTCGAAGCAGGGTTCGACGCTCGCGGGGGTGATGGACGCCTTCTCGGTGGCCATCTCCATCGGTCTCCAGTACGGCGTGCCGCTGGAGACGTTCGTCAGCAAGTTCACCAACATGCGCTTCGAGCCGGCCGGCATGACCGACGACCCGGACGTGCGGATGGCCGCCTCGGTGATGGACTACATCTTCCGTCGCCTGGCGCTGGACTTCCTGCCGTACGAGCGCCGCGCCGAGCTGGGCATCTTCACCGCTGCGGAGCGGTCCGCCCAGCTGCGGGCCGAGGCCGAGGCGGAGAGTGCCGCCGCCGACCTCACCGCGATGGCGTCCTCGGCTCCCGTCGAGGCGCCGGAGCCGAAGACCGGCCCGGTGGCGCAGCCGGCCCAGGAGATGGCAGAGGTCGCCGCCGCCAAGCCGGCCCCGTCGGTGGGTTCCTCCACGGAGCTGCTGGAGGCCGTGATCGGCAAGGCCGCCGACGCGCCGCTCTGCTTCACCTGCGGCACCAAGATGCGGCCCGCCGGCAGCTGCTACGTCTGCGAGGGCTGCGGCTCCACCAGCGGCTGCAGCTGACCCGCACGGTCCGACGGCAGGTCGTGCCCGACCTGCCGGCCTGATCACCGGAAAGTCCCCCGGACCGCCACGGTCCGGGGGACTTTTCGCGTGGGGATCACTGCGATCATCGACACATGACCATCGCCGCGAGCTACGCCGAGTTCGCCGCCCGGGAGGCGCGCGGGGTCTCGCCCACGTACGAGCGGCTGTCCCTCGCCGTCTCGCGGGACGACGAACTGCTCGCCTTGGTCGGCACGCTCCCGCCCGGCAAACGGCAGCCGAACCTGCTCTTCGGCGTCGTCCGGCTGCTCGGCGGGCCGGTCGCCGACCCGGCCGCGTTCCGTGAGTTCACGGTGGCGAACTGGGCGGCGGTCGCGGCGGAGCTGCGTACCCGGGCCACCCAGACGAACGAGCCGGGGCGGTGCGCCGTACTCCTGCCGGTGCTCGCCGCGTTGCCGCAGCCGCTCGCGTTGCTGGAGGTGGGTGCCTCCGCCGGGCTCTGCCTCTACCCCGACCGGTACGCCTACCGCTACGGCGAGCACGTGCTCGGCGCGGGCGGACCGGTCTGCGAGTGCGCGGCCACCGGGCTGGCGCCGGCGAGCCGCCTACCCGAGGTGGTGTGGCGGGCCGGCCTGGACCTGAACCCGCTCGACGTGACCGATCCCGCCGACGTCGACTGGCTCGACGCTCTCATCTGGCCGGAGCACGAGCGGCGCCGTGCCCGCCTCCGGGCGGCGGCGGCCGTCGCCGCGGCCGAACCGCCGCTGCTGGTCCGTGGCGACCTGGTGGACGACCTGCCGGCGCTGGCCGCACGGGCGCCGGCCGGGGCGACGCTGGTGGTGTTCCACACCTCCGTGCTCTACCAGGTGCCGTCGCCGCGCCGGGCCGCGTTCGTCGAGGTGGTACGCGGGCTGCGCGGCCACTGGATCTCGAACGAGGCCCCGGAGGTGCTGACCCACGACGGGCTGCCGGAGTCGCCGGGCGAGGCGCTGTACAACGTGCTGGCGCTCGACGGGCGGCCGCTGGCCTGGACCCGCTCGCACGGGCAGGCGATGACCTGGTTCGGCTGACCCGGGCACTCCCGGGCGCCGCAGCGGTCGGCCGGATCCGTAGGGGCGGGGGGCTGCCGCGTCGGCCAGCCCCCGGCCCCGTACGTCAGCGCTGCTTCTGCTGGCAGGGCACGCAGAACCGGGCGTGCGGCAGCACCTCCAGGCGTTCCTGGGGGATCGGCGCGGCGCACCGCTCGCAGATCCCGTACCGGCCCTCGGCGATGCGCCGCAGCGCCCCGGTGATCTGCTCCAGGCTCTGCCGGGTGGCGGCGAGCAGCGCGTCCCGGGTGTGCGCCTCGGTCGGATCCCCGGTGTCGGCGGTGAGTTCGGTCAGCCGGGCGGTGTGCATCTCGAAGTCGGACGTCAGGGTCGACCGCAGTTCGTCGATCCATTCCTGGCGGCCCGGCTGGGTGTGCGTGGTCATGGCGTAGCTCCTCGGAAAAAGAAAAGGGCCGAAGCTGTGGAAGCTTCGCCCTGGTGGCCGTTCACATGGTGTGCAACCGGGCCAGGAGGGCTACGTCCGGCGGGGATCGGCAGTCCGGGGGCGACCGAGCCGGCGCGCGACGGCGCGACCGCGACTCGCACGACGCGGGTGGCCACGGTGACCCGAAGGGCGGGCCGGCGGGCAGCAGCGAGCGCCGCCGTCGTGCTGACGGCGGTGCTCTGCTGCTGGCCGGACGGACGCATCCGGCCACCATAGGCCGGGCCGACCGGAAAGCCAACGCCCTAACTGCGCCGTCTCGCGCCGATGCGCGGTAGGTCCGCCGGGGCCCTGGTCCGCCGGCGTTGCCGATCGGCGCGCGTGAAGATGGAGGATGCGGTGCTGGTGGGCCCGGGCGCGCCGGCCTTGCCGGTCGGCGTCGCCCCGGTCGCGGTCGTGCCGCAGCAGGACGACGCCGTTGCCGAAGGTGTGGGTCCCGATCAGGCGCAGCGGCTGCCGCTCGCCCGACGCGGGAAAGACGCGGGGGTCGGCCGCCGCCGAGGACGACCGGGTGGACGTGGAGCCGGTGATCGCCGACCGGCGTGTCCCGCCAGCTGCCGGAACGCTACGCCGTCGGCCTTGCCGCGTTCCGCGGCGACGCGGTGCTCTTCACCGTCGCCGTCCTGTCGTACCGGCAGCGGATCACCGCGCCGGCGCTGCTCGCCCCGCCTCGTTCCGGTGCTGCCGGCAGGGCCGTCCCGCCAAGGAGCCGGCCGGTGAGCTGGGCGGACTCGCCATCCCGGTGGCTGACCGCCTCGGTCCGGTGGCGTCCGCCCCCGCCGTCAGGCGGCCGTGGACTGGACGGTCGCTTCGACGACCCGTTCTCCGGCCGCTGCGGCGGCCCGGCGCACTGCGACGGTCTCCCGGATTCGCCGCCGGGCCGCCCGCCAGTGGCGCTGGTCGCGGCAGGTGCGGTGAGCTGGCTCGACGATCATGTCCGACTCCTCTACTGCGTGGCGGCACGGTAGCCGTCCGATGTGCGGACACCACGGGCGTGAGCTGGCTCGCGCTGGCGGGGCGATCGGCGTCCTGGCCGACGCGTTACACGCTAGCCCCTAATTCCTTCGTCAAGCAACTAACTGGCTCATGGCGACGGTCACAGATGGTGTCCGGATGCCCACTTCTCGTCAGCATGATCGTCTGGTCCGTGGGCGGTCAGCCCGGGCGGCAGGTCGGGTGAGCGGCGATCAGCCGATCATCGCCACGCGGTGGGGGAGCCGCGCATCCGGTGCGGCGGTGTCCGGTTCAGGGGACACGGTCGGTGGCAGTGGCGGTAGGTTCCATCCCCGATGCGGCGCGGCGAAAGGGACAGGCGTGACCATCTGCATCCTCACCCTCGGCGGCACCATCGCGATGGCGGGGGCCGGCCCGGGCGGCGTGGTGACCCGGCTGACCGGGGCCGAACTCGCCGCCGCGGTGCCCGGGCTGGCGGACCTTCCGCTGGAGGTGCGGGACGTCGAGGCGGTGCCGAGCGCCGGCCTGACGTACCGGCGGATCCTCGACCTGGTGGCCGTGGCGGGCGCGGCGGTGGCGGACGGGGCGGTCGGGGTGGTGGTGACCCAGGGCACCGACACGCTGGAGGAGACCGCCTTCCTGGCGGACCTGGTCTGGCCGTACCCGGCGCCGCTGGTCTTCACCGGCGCGATGCGCAACCCGACCCTCGCCGGGCCGGACGGGCCGGCGAACCTGCTCGCCGCCGTCCGGGTCGCCGCCGCGCCGGCCGCCCGTGACCTCGGCGTCCTGGTCGCCGTCAACGACGAGATCCACGCCGCCCGGTACGTCCGCAAGACCCACAGCACCAGCCCGGCCACCTTCGCCTCGCCCAACGCCGGACCGCTCGGTCACGTCATCGAGGGCGAGGTGCGGGTGCTCACCCGGCCGGCGCGGCACGCCCCGCTGCCGCCGGTGGACCCGGACCGGCTGGCCGCCACCCGGGTGGTCCTGCACACGGTCACCCTGGACGACGACGTGGCGCTGCTCGACCGGCTCGCCGATGCTCGGCAGGGGCTGGTCGTGGCGGGCTTCGGGGTCGGTCACGTGCCGCCGGCCTTCGCCCCGGTGCTCGGCGCGCTGGTCGAGCGGATGCCGGTGGTGCTGACCTCGCGGACCGGCGCCGGTTCGGTGCTGCGCCACACGTACGGGGCGGTCGGCTCGGAGACCGACCTGCGCCGGCGCGGGTTGGTCAACGGCGGACTGCTCGACCCGTACAAGGCGAAGGTGCTGCTCCGGCTGCTGCTGGCCGGCGGCGCCGACCGGGCCGGGATCGCCGCCGCCTTCGCCGCGCACGGTTGACCGGTCCGGCCGCCGGCCGCCCGGCCGGGTGATATCCAGACACGCCGTCGGCCTCGTAGCGCTCGGCGGGTAGGCAGTGCCGGGCCAGGACGTCGCCGACCGTGGTTCCGGGCTCGTCGCATCCCCTGCAAGATGCGGTGTCGTCCGCGGTCGCGCCTCGGCGATCACGGTGGGCCGGAAGACCCGGGCTCAGATCCAGCCGCGCCGGGCCGCCTCGACGCCGGCCTGAAAGCGACTGTTCGCCTGGAGCCGGTCGGTCAGTGAATTCATCAGCCGCTGGACGCTGCGGGCGGAGACGCCCAGCTGCCTAGCTGCCGACTCATCGGTGTGCCCGGCGGCGAAGAGCCGCAGCAGCGCCCTCTCCTGCGCACCGGGCGTCGTCGACGGGGTGCCGGGACGGTGACCGAACGGGGTGCCCTGCTGCCAGACCTGCTCGAAGAGGGCGAGCAGCCCGGCGACGATGCCCGGACTGCGCAGTTCCAGGGCACCGAGTCGGGGTTGCCTCGGGTCGATGGGCGTCAGCGCGATGCTCCGGTCGACGATGACCAGACGCATCGGCATCGTCGGCGCCGTGCGGGACTCGCTGCCCAACGCCGCCATCCGCCGGGCGTGCGCCAGCGTCGCCGGGTCGTTGCGGAAGCTGTCCTGGTAGACGTTGCGGATCCGCACCGTCCGTTCGAGCGCCGCCGCGTTGAGCGGCGCCTCGGACTGCAGGGTGTCGGCAGGCTGCGCCCCGCCGGGGGTGAAGGAGAGACATTCCGTCGTCGCCGTACGGGCGAGCTCGGCGAGCCGCTCGCGGACCGCCTCGATGCCCTCCAGCCGGATCACCACCTCCTGCTGCTCGTGCGTCATCGCCAGGTCGGCGATCGTCGTCCGTACCGTCTCGATCTGCCGCTGGCGGACCGCGATGTCCGCCTCCACCTTCGTCAGCAGCGCGGCGAGCCCGGTCTGCGGGCGCACGGCCCGCGCCACGCCGCCGGGGCCGTCGAGACGGATCAGCGCCAGGCCGGCCAGAGCGTCCAACGCGTGGTGCACCTGTGACTGGCCGATGTGGAGTCGGGCTGCCAGCCCCGCCACGTCCAGCGTCGGGTGCGCGATCATCGTGAGGTAGACCGACTCGTCCGTCGCCGATAAACCCAGTGCCTCCAGCATCGATCCTCCCCGTTGTGTGTTGAGGGTGATCCTAGGGCGGCGGCGACGGTTGCGCGGTCCCCGTCGCAGCCATTGCGACTTCTCGCCTGGCAAGGTTCCGCCACTTCCCACCCGGTGACAACGGCGCTCCCTTGCGGCACGCTTTTGCCAACGCGGTGAACAAACACCGGAACAGGGCCGGGTCGGCCCTGATCGCCCAACCAATTCTGTGGGAGGAATGGCTATGTCCGCGCTTTGGAACCTGTCCAATCGGCTGTATCTCACCGCTGTCATCGTCTCGGTGGTGGCGATCGCGATCGCACTGACCCAGGGCGCGGGCGGCGATACCGGGACGGCTTTGCTGGCCGAGGGATTCGGTTGGATCGAACCGGATTTCGCCGTGCCGGACCCGTCGTGATCGCCGCCCTGGCTCGCATCGCCCCACTCGACGGAAACCGCGATTATCCCGAAGTGGAGCTTCGCGGCCAGTTGTGGGCGCAGGCGGGCAAGGACCGACGAATAAACCATCTGCGAATTCGGGCCGGGCCGGCCGGATTCGACATCATCGCCTTCGTGGCTGCCGACAGTCCTCCGGCGGCTCATTCCATCCTGCACGGATTGGTGCAGGAATTGCTTGTCAACGACCCCCGACTTCGCCTCTGGCGTGTCGTGTGAATCCCCTGCCCATCCGAAGAGGACGAGTCGATCCCCCGAAAGGAACCGCAGTGTTCGTGCAGCGCGCACGCAGAATGGCGGGTCTCGCCGCCGTCGCCACGTTGGCCACCGCCATGGCGACGGCCATCGCCATCGCCCCTACGGCGGCCATGGCCGCTCCCGCCACCCCCTACTTCAGCTCCAGCATCGACGGATACGCCTCCTACGACGGCCAGGAGATCTGCGACCCGAGCGCCAAGCCGGGCGTGGTGGGCTTCAAGGACCTGGTCAACTCGACCTACGGCTCGCACACCTGGGGCATCGCCCGGGACTGCAGCAGCGGCGGCACCAGTGAACACAAGGAGGGCCGGGCGCTCGACTACCACTTCAACTACAACGACGCCGGACAGCGGGCCGACGCCGCCGACCTGCTCGGCTGGCTGCTGGCCACCGACTCGCACGGCAACAAGCACGCCATGGCCCGCCGCCTGGGCATCATGTACATCATCTGGAACGACCAGGTCTGGAAGTCGTACCAGGCGTCCGCCGGGTGGCAGGAATACGACGGCTCCAACCCGCACACCGATCACATCCACTTCAGCTTCAGCTGGGACGGCGCGAAGAAGCGCACCTCGTGGTGGTCCGGTGGCGATGTTCCGCCGGCGCCGGAGGATGTGCCGATCTCGGGTGACTGGGACGGCGACGGCGACGAGACGGTGGGCGTCTTCCGTCCGAGCACCTCGACCTTCTACCTGCGCAACACCAACAGCGGCGACGCCACGAGCATCTTCAAGTTCGGCCACGGGCCGTCCGGCGACATCCCGGTGGCCGGTGACTGGGACAACGACGGCAGGGACACCGTGGGCGTGTTCCGTCCGGGCGTCTCGACCTGGTACCTGACCAACGGCACCACCAGCACCGACATGGAGTTCAAGTTCGGCCACGGCCCGTCGGGTGACCTGCCGGTTGCCGGTGACTGGAACAACGACGGCAGGGACACCGTCGGCGTGTTCCGTCCGGGCGTCTCGACCTGGTACCTGACCAACGGCACCGGGGTCCTCGACGCGGAGTTCAAGTTCGGCCACGGCCCGTCGGGTGACCTGCCGGTCGCCGGTGACTGGAACAACGACGGCAGGGACACCGTCGGCGTGTTCCGTCCGGGCAACTCGACCTGGTACCTGACCAACGGCACCGGGGTCCTCGACGCGGAGTTCATCTTCGGCCACGGCCCGTCGGGCGACGTCCCGGTGACGGGTGACTGGGACAACGACGGCGACGCCACCCCGGGTGTCCGCCGGCCCAGCAACAACACCGTCTACCTCCGCAACACCAACAGCGGCGGTGCGGTCGACATCCAGTTCATCTACGGCGTCTGATCCGAATCGGCTCACCGCGGTGGCGGGGCCCGGGACTTTCCCGGGCCCCGTCACCGTGTCCGACGAGCCGTCCTCCGCCGGCGCTCGCCGCGCTGCCGCGGCCACTCGCGGTGCTGACGGCCGGGGCCGGCGGTGCTCCACCCCGGACCTCCGTAGACTCGCCGCGATGAGTGGGGAACGCCGCCCGTTGGCGGACCGGCCGTTGACCGAGCCGCATCCGTCGCGGCTGGCGCCGGGTCACCCGCACCGGGAGCGGATCCTCGCCGCGCACGCCGCCGCGCTGGCCGCCGGCGAGGCCGGCTATCCGGATCCGGGCACCGGGCTCTTCGTGCTCACCGCCGGTTTCCTGGCCCGCCGGGGCACCTGCTGCGGGCGCGGCTGCCGACACTGCCCGTACGTGGACGACTGAGGTGATCCGGACGCTCCCGCCGGGCCGAGCCTCGGTGGCGGGCTGACCGGGCTGGTGGGCGCCGCCGCGACCTGACCGCCGGCCCAACGCCGGACGATCGTGGGCTTCCGCCCGGCGGGGACAGCCCGTACGGTGTCCGACGGACATCCGGCGGGCACCCGCCGACGATCACGGAGGTGCGCGTGTACGGGCGGATCTGGCTCGCCGGCGTGGGCGTGCTGCTGACCACGGGCTGCGGCGCCGAGGCCGGGCCGGTGGCCGTGCCCCCGGTGCCTCCGGTGGCGGTCGAGGTGGCCGCCGCCTCGTCGGGTGGCGCCTGCCGGCTGCTGGACTTCGCGGTCATCGAGGAGCACACGGGCGTCCGGTTCGACGTCGCGGCGGCCAGCGACCGGGGCGACACCCACACCTGCGTGGTCCGCGCCGAGGACGCGGCCCTGCCCGAGCTGACGCTGACGGTCACCGACACCTCGATCGACGTGCCGACGTTCACCGCCGACGTGCAGCCCGACGGGGCGGCCAAGGTGTCGAAGCTCGGTCAGGTCGCCTACCGGCGTACCGTCGCGAAGACCGGCAAGCGCGGTCCGGTCGCCGAGGTGGGCTGGCTGGTGTCCGGGAAGCGGTTGGCCACGTTGCGCTGGACCTGCCCGAAGGCCGAGCCGAAGGCGACGGCGGAGGAGCTGACCGGCAAGCTGGTCGACCTGGCGAAGCAGATCGACCCCGCGGCGATGTGAGGCGGCCGGGCCGCCGGGTGACGGCGGCTCAGTGCGCGGCGACGAAGACCCGGGACGCGACCTCGCGGGGGAGCCGGATGCGTTCCCCGGAGCGGTCGATGAACACCCCGTCCCGTTCCTGCGCCACCGTGACGGTGGCGCCCGGGTCGACCCCGGCGGCGTGCAGCTGGCGCAGCACGTCGGCGTTGCTCTGCACGCTCTCGCAGATCCGCCGGACCACGACCTGACCGGAGAGGCCGGGGAACGCGAGGTTCCGCTCGGTCTCGGCGGTCTCGGCGGCCGGCTCCGCCGAACCCAGCAGCTCCAGGCCGGGGATCGGGTTGCCGTACGGCGAGCGGGTCGGCCGGTTGAGCAGGTCGTAGACCCGCTTCTCGACGGCGTCGCTCATCACGTGCTCCCAGCGGCAGGCCTCCTCGTGGGCCTCCTCGTAGGGCATCCCGATCACATTGACCAGCAGCAGCTCGGCGAGGCGGTGCTTGCGCATGACGGCGACGGCGTGGTCCCGGCCCAGCGCGGTGAGCGTCAGGTGCCGGTCGCCCTCGACGGTGAGCAGGCCGTCGCGCTCCATCCGGGCGACCGTCTGGCTGACGGTGGGACCGCTCTGCCGCAGCCGCTCGGCGATCCGGGCACGCAGCGGCGGCACCCCCTCCTCTTCGAGCTCGAGGATGGTGCGAAGGTACATTTCGGTCGTATCGACCAGGTCATGCTTCACGTCAGCGGCCCTCCGGTGCACGATGCTACCCCGGCCGACCGACGAACGGCCGCCACCGAACCGCGAGGTGACCACCCGGATGGTGTTCACTGGACGCCATGTCCGGAACCGGAGAGCCGTTGATCGAGCCCGGCCAGCTCGCCGTCGCGCTGGCGGAGCCCGACCCGCCCACCCTGCTCGACGTCCGCTGGCGCCTCGCCGGCCCGCCCGGACGCGACGACTACGCCGCCGGCCACCTGCCCGGCGCGGTCTTCGTCGACCTGGACACCGCGCTCTGCGGCCCGCCCGGCGCCGCCGGGCGGCACCCGCTGCCCGACCCGGCCGCGCTCCAGGCCGCGCTGCGGGCCGCCGGCGTCCGCGCCGGTCACCCCGTCGTCGTGTACGACGGCGGCGACGGCATGTCCGCCGCCCGCGCCTGGTGGACGCTGCGCTGGGCCGGGCACCGCGAGGTACGGCTGCTGCACGGTGGCTGGCCCGCCTGGCTCGCCGCCGGCCTGCCCACCGCCACCGACGTGCCCACCCCGCCCCCGGGCGACGTGACCGTGCGCCCCGGCGCGCTGCCGGTGCTGGACGCCGACGCCGCGGCCCGGCTCGCCGCCGCCGACTCCGGCGTCCTGCTCGACGTGCGCGCCGCGCCCCGCTACCGGGGCGAGACCGAGCCGATCGACCCGGTCGCCGGGCACGTGCCCGGCGCGGTGAACCTGCCCGCCCCCGAGTACGTCACCGAGGGCCGCTTCCCGACCGCCCAGGCGCTGCGGGAGCGGTTCACCGCCGCCGGCGTGACCGACGGCGCACCGGTCGGGGCGTACTGCGGATCGGGGGTGACCGCCGCGCAGGCGGTGCTGGCGCTGCACCTGGCCGGCCGGCCGGACGCCGCGCTCTACGTCGGATCCTGGAGCCACTGGGTGGCCGACCCGGCCCGGCCGGTGGCCACCGGGGAGACACCCCGGCGCTGAGCAGCGCGTGCGGTGGGTGCCCGGCGGCGCTCGTGCGACGATGGCCCCATGTCGGACGACACAGTGGTGGTGTGGGACGAGGCCCTGCTCGCCTACGACATGGGGGAGCACCCGCTCGACCCGGTGCGGGTGGAGCTGACCATCGCGCTGGCCCGCGCGCTGGGCGTCCTGGACCGGCCCGGGGTCCGGCTGGTCAAGCCGGAGCCGGCCGACGACGCGCTGCTGACCCGGGTGCACGACCCGCGCTACCTGGAGGCGGTGCGGACGGCCCCCGCTGACCCGCTCTTCGCCGGCTTCGGGCTGGGCACCTCCGACAACCCGGTCTTCGACGGGATGCACGAGTCGAGCGCGCTGGTGGCCGGCGCCACCGTGGCCGCCGCCGAGGCGGTCTGGCGGGGCGACGCGCGGCGCGCGGTCAACGTGGCCGGCGGCCTGCACCACGCCATGCCGGCCCGGGCCGCCGGGTTCTGCGTCTACAACGACCCGGCGGTGGCCATCGCCCGGCTGCTCGACCTGGGCGCCGAACGGGTCGCGTACGTGGACGTGGACGTGCACCACGGCGACGGCGTGCAGGAGATCTTCTACCGCGACCCGCGGGTGCTGACGGTCAGCCTGCACGAGACCCCGCTCGCCCTCTTCCCCGGCACCGGGTTCCCCGACGAGACCGGCGGCCCCGGCGCCGAGGGCAGCGCGGTCAACCTGCCCCTGCCCCCCGGCGTCGACGACACCGGCTGGCAGCGCGCCTTCCACGCGGTCGTGCCGTCGGTGCTGCGCGCGTTCCGGCCGCAGATCCTCCTCACCCAGTGCGGCGCCGACGGGCACCGGTACGACCCCCTCGCCGACCTGCACCTCTCCGTCGACGGACAGCGCGCCACCTACCTCGCCCTGCGGGCGCTCGCCGACGAGCTCTGCGACGGCCGCTGGGTCGCCACCGGCGGCGGCGGGTACGCGCTGGTCGAGGTGGTGCCGCGGGCCTGGACCCACCTGCTGGCCGTCGCCACCGGCGACCCGGTCGCCCCGGCGACGCTCACCCCGCCCGCCTGGCGGGAGCTGGTCGAGCGGCGGCTGCCCGGCCGGCAGATCCCGCTGCGGATGACCGACGACGTCGACCCGGCGTACGAGCCGTGGCAGCCGACGGGCGAGCCGAACGCCGTGGACCGGGCCATCGCCGCCACCCGCAAGGCGGTGTTCCCGCTGCTCGGGCTCGACCCGCACGATCCCCGTGACTGACCGGGCGGCCGGGGAACGGGACCGGCCGTGACCGCTGTCGACCAGCCGGTGGACGTGCTGCTCAGCGACGGCAGCACGGTGCAGCTGCGGCCGATCCGGCCGGAGGACGCGCCGGAGATCGTGGCGATGCACTCCCGCTTCTCCGAGCGCACCCGCTACCTGCGCTACTTCTCGCCGTACCCGCGCATCCCCGACCGGGACCTGCAACGTTTCGTGGTGGTCGACCACCGCGACCGGGAGGCGTTCGTGGTGCTCGCCGGCGACCGCATCGTCGCCGTCGGCCGGTACGAGCGGCTCGGCCCGGAGGGCCCGGAGGCCGAGGTGGCGTTCGTGGTGGAGGACGCCTACCAGGGCCGCGGCATCGGCTCGGTGCTGCTGGAACACCTGGCCGACGCGGCCCGCCGCGCCGGCATCGTCCACTTCGTCGCCGAGGTGCTCCCCGCCAACGGCGCGATGCTGCGGGTCTTCTCCGACTTCGGCTACCAGGTCCAGCGCCAGTTCGCCGACGGGGTGGTGCACCTGAGCTTCCCGATCGCCCCCACCGAGGCGACGCTGGAGGTGCAGCGCGGCCGGGAGCACCGCACCGAGTCCCGCTCGATCGCCCGGCTGCTCGCGCCGCGCGGCGTCGCCGTCTACGGGGCCAGCGCCACCGGTCAGGGAGTCGGCGCGGCGGTCCTCGGTCACCTGCGCGACGGCGGTTACCCCGGCGCGATCGTGCCGGTGCACCCGAGCGCGGCCACCGTGGCCGGGCTGCCCGCGTACCCGTCGGCGGCCGCGGCCGGCGCGGACATCGACCTGGCGGTCGTCGCGGTGGCCCCGGAGTCGGCGCCCGCGGTCGTCGCCGACGCGGCCGCCGCCGGCGCGCACGGCCTGGTGGTCATCTCGGCCGGCTTCGCCGAGTCCGGCGGTGCGGGCGCGGCGGCGCAGCGCGCGCTGGTCCGGGCCGCGCACGCCGCCGGCATGCGGGTGGTCGGACCGAACTGCCTCGGCGTGGCCAACACCGACGAGAAGGTACGCCTCAACGCCACGCTCGCCCCGGTGCTGCCGGCGCCGGGGCGGGTCGGCTTCTTCAGCCAGTCCGGGGCGTTCGGGGTGGCCCTACTGGCCGAGGCGCACCGCCGTGGCCTGGGCCTGTCCAGCTTCGTCTCCGCCGGCAACCGGGCCGACGTCTCCGGCAACGACCTGCTCCAGTACTGGCAGGACGATCCCGGCACCGACGTCATCCTGCTCTACCTGGAGACCTTCGGTAACCCGCGCAAGTTCGCCCGGCTGGCCCGGCGGATCGGCCGGGACAAGCCGGTGGTGGCGCTCGCCTCGCTGGCCCGCCCGCTCGGCGGCGGTGACGCGCCCGGCCTCGACGAGGCGGCGGTCAGCGCGCTCTTCGCCCAGTCCGGGGTGATCCGGGTGGACACCGTCGCCGAGCTGCTCGACGTCGGTGTCCTGCTGGCCAACCAGCCGCTGCCCGCCGGCGGTCGGGTTGGCGTGGTGGGCAACTCCTCGGCGCTGACCGGGCTCGCGGCCACCGCCTGCGCCGCCCAGGGACTCACCCTCGCCGAGGGCTATCCGCACGACGTCGGCCCGCGCGCCACCGCGGCCGAGTTCGCCGCCGCGCTCGCCGCGGCGGCCACCGACGAGGCGGTCGACGCGCTGGTCGCGGTCTTCGCCCCGCCGCTGCCCGGCCAGCTCACCGTCGAGGAGGGCGACTTCACCGCCGCCCTGCCGGCCGCGCTCCCCGGCGCCAAGCCCACCGTGGCCACCTTCCTCGCCGGCCGGTTGCCCGCCGGGGTGCCCGCGTACCCGAGTGTGGAGGAGGCGGTGCGGGCCCTGGGCCGGGTCACCCGGTACGCGGCCTGGCTGCGCCGGGATCCGGGGACCCTGCCCGAGCTGCCCCGGCTGGACCGGGCGGCCGGTCAGGCCGCCCTGCGCGCCGAGATCCCCGACCCGGCCGGACTGCTCGCCGCGTACGGCATCGACCTGGTCGGCTCGGCTCCCGCCGGCACCGCCGAGGAGGCCCTCGCCGCCGCCGAGCGGCTCGGCTGGCCGGTGGCGCTGAAGGCCGCCGCCCCCGGCCTGCGGCACCGCCTCGACCTCGGCGCGGTCCGCCTCGACCTGGCCGACCCGCCCGCGCTGCGCCGCGCGTACGCCGAGCTGGCCGCGGTGTTCGGCGCGCACGTCCTGGTCCAGCCGATGGTCCCGCCCGGGGTGGCCTGCGTGGTGGAGCTGATGGAGGATCCGGCGTTCGGGCCGGTGGTCGGGTTCGGCCTGGGCGGCGTCGCCACCGAGCTGCTCGGCGACCGCGCCTGGCGGGCGGTGCCGTTGACCGACCGGGACGCCGCCGAGCTGGTCGACGAGCCCCGGGCCGCGCCACTGCTGCGCGGGCACCGGGGCGCCGCACCGGTCGACCGGGCCGCCCTGGCCGACCTGCTGCTGCGGGTCGGCCGGCTCGCCGACGAGCAGCCCCGGGTCCGCAGCCTCACCCTGAATCCCGTGCTGGCCCGTCCGGACGGCATCTCCGTGCTGCACGCCACCGTCGGTGTCGGCACCGCCGCCGCCCGCCCGGACACCGGCCCCCGCCGCCTGTGAGGACGGCCGCCGGTCAGTGCCGGGCCCCCCGCTCGGCGGCGGGCGTCACCGCCCGGGCGGAGATCTGCTGGACACCCCAGGCGTTGCCGTCCGGGTCGGTGAAGAAGATGAAGCCGACGTTGTCCAGCGGGTCCGGCACCGGCCGCGGGTTCTCGCCCAGCACCTGGATCTCGCTGACCTCGACGCCGCGCTCCAGCAGCTCCGCCCGGGCCCGGTGCAGGTCGGGCACGACCAGTTGGAGTCCCTTGAGCGAGCCGGGTGCCATCTCGGGCACGACCCCCTTGCCGATCACCACGGAGCAGCCGGAACCCGGCGGGGTCAACTGCACCACCCGCGCGTCGTCGCCGATCACCGTGTCGTGGTCGACGGCGAAGCCGAGCCGGTCGGCGTAGAACTCCTTGGCCCGGTCCACGTCGGACACGGGCACCACGACCACTTCCAAGGTCCAGTTCATGCTGTCTCTCCCGGTGAGTTGAGATGCGAGGGGCTGGTACGCCCCACTCTGCACGCATCCCGCGCCGGCACGGCGGAGGCCCCGGCGAACCGCCGGGGCCTCCACGTCGTGGCCGGTCAGCAGGCGTACGCCTCCAACCGCTGGGCCCGCTCGGGGGCGCGCAGCTTCAGCAGGGTGACCTTCTCGATCTGCCGGATCCGCTCCCGGGACAGGCCGAACTCCCGGCCGACCTCGTCCAGGGTGCGCTGGCGGCCGTCGTCCAGGCCGAACCGGAGCCGGATCACCGCCTGCTCCCGCTGGGACAGCGTGGCGAGCACGATCCGGACCTCGTTGCGCAGCTCACCGTTGGCGGCGGCGTCGGCCGGCTCGACGTTCGGGTCCACCGCGGCGACGAAGTCCCCGAGCGCGCTCTCGCCGTCCTCCCCGACGGTCTGGTCCAGGCTGACCGGCTCCCGGTCGTACGAGATCAGCTCGATCACCTGGAACTCGGGGATCTCCAGCGCCGCGGCCACCTCGCCGACGGTGGGCTCCCGGCCGAGGCTGACCGACAACTCCCGGCGGACCCGGACCATCCGGTTGACCTGCTCCACCATGTGCACCGGGATGCGGATGGTGCGGGCCTGGTCGGCCATGGCCCGGGTGATCGCCTGCCGGATCCACCAGGTGGCGTAGGTGGAGAACTTGTAGCCCTTGGCGTAGTCGAACTTCTCGACCGCGCGGATCAGACCCAGGTTGCCCTCCTGGATCAGGTCGAGGAAGGCCATCCCGCGGCCGGTGTAGCGCTTGGCGATGCTCACCACCAGCCGCAGGTTCGCCTCCAGCAGGTGGTCCTTGGCGGCGCGGCCCTGCGTCGCGATCAGCTCCAGGTCGGCGGCCAGCTCGGCGGAGACCGGGGTGCAGGTCGCCAGCTTCTCCTCGGCGAACAGCCCCGCCTCGATCCGCTTCGCCAGCTCGACCTCCTGCGCGGCGGTCAGCAGCTTCGTCCGGCCGATCCCGTTGAGGTACGCCCGGACCAGGTCGGTGGAGATCCCGCGCTCGTCGGTGGCGTCCAGATCGGTCAGGGTGTCGGTGCCGTGCTCGGCGTCGATGGTGGTGGCCGGGCGCGTCTGGTGTTCGATCATCTGCAGGGCCATCTCAGTCTCTCCCCGTGTCCGCTTCTGTGCCGCGTACCGGCCCCAGTGGCGCCGGTAGGGACAGCTTTCCAACCGGGGCGTGAAACGGGAGTGAGGCGATCGGGGACCCGACAGGAATCCGATCCCGTGTTCGTCGCCCCTCCGCTTGCCGGGCCCGGTTACGGTGCCAGCGGTCGGCCACCGCGGCCGGCGTCGAGGCAACGGAGGACACGGTGGTCTTCAAGCGGCTGATGCAGGCGATGGGGGTCGGCGGCCCGTCGGTGGACACGGTGCTGGCCAACCCGAACTGCCGCCCGGGCGGCCAGCTGGAGGGCCGGGTCCAGGTGGCCGGCGGGGACCACGCCGTCGAGGTGTCCTACGTGGCGCTCGGCCTGGTCACCCGGGTGGAGGTGGAGAGCGGCGACGCCGACTACGACACCACCCAGGAGTTCGGCCGCCGGCAGGTGACCGGCGCGTTCCGGTTGGAGCCGGGGCAGCGGCAGGACATCCCGTTCCGTTTCGACGTGCCCTGGGAGACCCCGCTGACCGACCTGTACGGCCAGCGGCTGCACGGGATGACGATGGGTCTGCGTACCGAGCTGGAGGTGGCCCGGGCGGTGGACAAGGGTGACCTGGACGCGGTGTCGGTGCATCCGCTGCCCGCCCAGGAGCGGCTGCTGGAGGCGCTGCTGCGGCTGGGCTTCCGGTTCGCCCGGGCCGACGTCGAACGGGGACACATCTACGGGGTACGGCAGAGCCTGCCGTTCTACCAGGAGATCGAGTTCCACCCGGCGCCGCAGTACGCGCGCGCGATCAACCAGCTGGAGGTCACCTTCATCTCCGAGGCGGGGCAGACCCAGGTGGTGCTGGAGATGGACAAGCGCGGCGGCATCTTCACCGAGGGCCGCGACGCCTTCGGCCGCTTCACCGTCGACCACGCCACCGTGGACCGCACGGACTGGGCCGCCCAGCTCGACACCTGGCTGCACCAGTCCCTCCAACGCCGCGGCCTCTTCTCCTGACCGCCCCCACCCCCGTTGATCATGAAGTTGTCGCCACGACACGCCGGAGACGTGGGCGACAACTTCATGATCAACGCGTTGGGGGTCAGAGGTCCAGGAGGAGGGTGCGGGGGCCGGTGTTGACGCTCTCGACGAGCATGTGGGCCCGGAAGCGGCCGGTCTCGACCTTCGCGCCCCGGGCACGGAGGGCGTCGACCACCGCCGTGACCAGGGGCTCCGCCACCTCGGCGGGGGCGGCCGCGGTCCAGCTCGGGCGTCTGCCCCGCCGCGCGTCGCCGTAGAGGGTGAACTGGCTGACCACCAGGACCGGGGCTCCCGTGTCGGCGGCGCTGCGCTCGTCGTCCAGGATCCGCAGCTCATGGATCTTGCGGGCCATCGTCTCCGCCACCTGCGTCGTGTCGCTGTGCGTCACCCCGAGCAGCACCAGCAGGCCGTCGGTGATCTGACCGACCACCTCGCCGTCGACCGTGACGCTGGCCCGGCCGACCGTCTGCACCACCGCCCGCATCAGCCGGCCACCCGGACGCCGTCCCGGCGCGGCCCCGCCGTCGTCATGCCGTCACCGGTTCGATGATGCCGCGCTCGACCAGGTGGGACACGATCGGCCCGGCCGCTTCGGCCAGCTCCTCCGGCGCCACGTCGTGCGCGGCGGCGAGCAGGGTGAGCTGGTCGCGCAGGGGCAGCCGCCCGTCGCAACCCCCGACCAGGGCCAGCACCAGCGGGTCGACCTCCTCGGTCCAGCGCAGCCCGCGCGGCATGACGAGGACCTGCCGGTCCACCGCCCAGCCCTCGTCGCCCATGGTGGCCTCCTGCCGCAGCTGGAGCCCCGCCGCCGCCCGGTAGCGCTCGGCGAGCAGCGCGTCGGTGTCGCGTACCCGGAGGAAGTCCTGGCGGTCGAACCAGGCGGCGACCTGGTCGCCCAGCGGCGGCTCGACCCGCTGGCGCAGGTCCTCCACCCGAACCATCGGGTCGGCGTGCCCGGCGCGGCGCAGCGAGACGATGCCGAACCCGATCGCCTCCACCTTGTGCGCGTCGAACCAGTCCAGCCAGGCCGCCATCCGCTGCGGGTCGGCCGCCTCGCCGACGTCGGTGAGCCAGAGGTTGACGTACGCCATCGGGTCCGCCACCTCGCGCTGGATCACCCAGGCGTCCAGTCCGGTGCCGGCGAACCAACCGGCCACCCGCTCGCCCCACTCCTCACCGGCGACGTGCACCCAGTTCGCCAGGTACTGCATGGTGCCGCCCTCGGTGAGCAGGCCCGGCGCGGCGGCGGCCAGCTCGGACCCGATCGCGTCGCCGACCCGGCCGGAGTCCCGGTAGACGTGGGTGGTGGTGCCCGGACCGACCACGAACGGCGGGTTGCTCACCACCAGGTCGAAACGGCGTCCGGCGACCGGGGTGACCAGGTCGCCGCGGAGCAGTTCCCAGTCCTGCCCGTTGAGGGCGGCGGTGGTGGCCGCGAAGCGCAGCGCCCGCTCGGAGACGTCGGTGGCGGTCACCGTCCGGGCGTGGGTGGACAGGTGCAGGGCCTGGACACCGGAGCCGGTGCCCAGGTCCAGCGCGGTCTCCACCGGCCGGCGGACGGTGGCGCCGAGCAGCGTCTGGGAGGCTCCGCCGATGCCGAGCACGTGCTCGCTGTGCAGCGGCCGGCCGGGGCGGGCGCTGGCCGGCAGGTCGGCCAGCACCCACCAGTCGTCGCCGTACGGCTCCAGGTCCACCCCGGCGCGCAGGCCGTCGCCGTGCCGCTCGACGATCCCGCCGGCGAGCGCCTCGCCGAGGTCGAGCGGGGCGAGCGCGGCGGCCACCGCCGCCTCCGGCTCGGTCTGGTCGCAGATGAAGACCCGGATCAGGGTGGCGAGCGGGTCGCGCTCCTCGGTGGCGCGCAGCGCGGCCCGGAAGTCGTTGCGGGCCGCCCCGCCGGTGGCCTGCGGGCCGAGCCGGGCGGCGATCCCGTTCGAGGTGAAGTCCGCCCGGGTCAGCGCGGTGCGCAGCGCCTCGACGCCGGCGGGGGAGAGCAGCATGTCATGTCGGTCCACGTGGCCATCCTGCCTGCCGTCGGGACCGGAACGGCCGGCACCCGCGACATTGGCGCGTCACCTCAATCTATCGATCCACATCTCTTTCATGTGGCTCTATGCGTGGCTAGCATCTCCCCCAACAGCCGTCGATGGTGCCTCCCGGGGCCACGAGCCCCGCCGGACGCACCGGTAGGGAGACTGACGATGTCAGCTGTGCCCGTTCCCCGTCGCCGCGTGATCCGCGCGTTCGGCGTCGTCGCCGCCGCGGCGGCCCTCTCCGCCGCCGTGACCACCCCGGCCCTCGCCGCCCCCGCCGGCGAGATCCGCGGCGCGTCCGCCCCCGGCGCGATCACCGGCAGCTACCTGGTCGTGTTGAAGGCCGACGCCGTCGGCACCGCGAACAGCCCCGCCGCCCGCACCGCCGTGCCCGACCGCGCCGCCGACCTGGCCCGCCGTTACGGCGGCAGCGTCGCCGACGTCTACAGCGCCGCGCTCACCGGCTTCAGCGCGAAGATGTCCGCCGGCCAGGCCCGCCGCCTCGCCGCCGACCCGGCCGTGGCGTACGTCGAGCAGGACCGGGTGCTCACCGTCCAGGGCACCCAGTCGAACCCGCCGTGGGGCCTGGACCGGATCGACCAGCGCAACCTGCCGCTGAACTCCAGCTTCACCTACCCGAACACGGCCACGAACGTCCGGGCGTACATCATCGACACCGGCATCCGGACCACCCACACCGACTTCGGCGGCCGGGCCAGCTGGGGCACCAACACCGTGGACAGCAACAACACCGACTGCAACGGCCACGGCACCCACGTCGCCGGCACCGTGGGCGGCACCCGGTACGGGGTGGCCAAGGACGTCCGCCTGATCGCGGTGAAGGTGCTCAACTGCTCCGGCAGCGGCAGCACCACCGGCGTGGTGAACGGCATCAACTGGGTGACCGCCAACGCGGTCAAGCCGGCGGTGGCCAACATGAGCCTCGGCGGGGGCGCCAGCAGCGCCATCGACAACGCGGTGACCAACTCGGTCAACTCCGGGATCACGTACGCGGTGGCGGCCGGCAACTCCAGCGCCAACGCCTGCTCCTACTCGCCGGCCCGGGCCGCCGCCGCGATCACCGTCGGCGCCACCACCAGCAGCGACGCCCGCGCGTCCTACTCCAACTACGGCTCCTGCGTGGACATCTTCGCCCCCGGCTCGAGCATCCTGTCGGCCTGGCGCACGTCCGACACCGCCAGCAACACCATCAGCGGCACCTCGATGGCCTCGCCGCACGTGGCCGGCGCGGCCGCCCTCGTGCTGTCGGCCAACCCGTCCTACAGCCCGGCACAGGTGGCCAGCTACCTGACCACCAACGCCACCCCGGGCAAGGTGACCAACCCGGGCACCGGCTCCCCGAACCGGCTGCTCTTCGTCGTCAACTGACGACAGCGTCCGGGCGTGGCCCGGTGGGCGCCGGCCCACCGGGCCGCGCGCCGTCACCGGTCGGGGTCAGCCGACCGGGAGTGCCGACGCGTCGACCGGAGCGGGCGCGGCGGGCCAGGCCCGGGCCGGACCGTCGACGTGGACCGCCACCTCGGCGCCGACCGGCACCGGCTCGGCCTCGTCCCACACCCGGGCGGTGACCCGGGTGCCGTCGGCCAGCCGGAGGGCGACCAGCGCGTCGTGGCCGTGGAAGTCGCGCCGCAGCACCGTCCCGGTGACCGGGTCGGCGCCCGACACGGGAGCCAGCCGCAGCTGTTCCGGGCGGACCAGCACGGTCACCGGGCCGTCGGCCGGGGCGCCGTCGATCCGCAGGGTGCCCAGGGGGGTGCGGGCTGCGCCGTCCGCCGCCACCGCCGGCAGCAGCACGGCGTCGCCGACGAAACCGGCCACCCACTGGTCGGCCGGCGCCCGGTAGAGGGTGGTCGGCGAGGCGCTCTGCACCACCTGCCCGGAACGGAGCACCACCACCCGGTCCGCCGCCGACAGCGCCTCGCCCTGGTCGTGGGTGACCAGCACCGCGGTCGCCCCGTCGGCGCGCAGCGCCTCCCGGATGTCGTGCCGCAGCCCGGCGCGCAGCCCGGCGTCGAGGGCGCTGAACGGCTCGTCCAGCAGCATCAGCGACGGGCGGGGAGCCAGGGCCCGGGCCACCGCCACCCGCTGCTGCTGGCCGCCGGAGAGCTGGTGCGGCATCCGGTCGCCGTACCCGGCCAGCCCGACCAGGGCGAGCACCTCGTCCACCCGGTCACCACGGCGGTCGGCGCGGTCCAGGCCGTAGGCGATGTTGCCGGCGACGCTCAGGTGCGGGAAGAGGGCACCCTCCTGCGGCACCACGGCGATCCGCCGGCGGTGCGCCGGCAGGTGCCGGCCCGGCCCCGCGACCGGCCGGCCGTCGACCCGGATCTCCCCGGCGTCGAGGCGTTCGAAGCCGGCGAGGCAGCGCAGCAGGGTGGTCTTGCCGCAGCCGGACGGGCCGAGCACCGCGGTCAGCGCGCCGGCCGGGACGATCAGGTCCACCCCGTCCAGCGCGGTCACCCGGCCGTACCGCTTGACGACCCCGGTCAGCACGACCTCGCTCATCGGTCCTCCTTGTCGAGCAGGCCGCCCCGCGCGACCAGCCACCAGGTGGGCAGCGCCGAGATGACCACCAGCAGGGCGGCGTACGGGGCCGCGGCCGCGTACGCCCCGACCGAGGTGGCCGTCCACAACTCGGTGGCCAGGGTGTCGGTGCCGGTCGGCCGGAGCAGCAGGGTGGCGGGGAGTTCCTTCATGCCGGTGAGGAAGACCAGCGCGGCGCCCGCGCCGATGCCGGGCAGGGTCAGCGGCAGGGTGATCGTGCGCAGCACGGCCAGCGGGCCGTGACCCAGCGAGCGGGCCACCTCCTCCAGGCCGGGCGGGGCCTGGCCCGCCGCGCCGGCCACCGCGCCGACGGCCAGCGGCAGGAAGAGCGTGGCGTAGGCCAGCGCCAGCAGCCAGGTGCTCTGGTACAGCGGGTACGCCACGGTGATGCCGAAGAAGATCAGGGAGAGCCCGACGACCACGCCGGGCAGGGCGTGGGCCAGGTAGGCCAGCCGGTCCAGCACGGTGGCGAGCGGGCCGGGCGCCCGCGCCGTGAGCAGCCCCAGCGGCAGCGCCAGCAGCATGGTCAGCGCCGCGCCGGCCAGCGAGAGCCAGAGCGAGTTGCCCGCCGCGGTGGCCACCTCGGCCAGCGCGCCGGGCCGGGACACCCCGTCGACCAGCCGGCGGGCCAGGCTCACCGCCGGCACGCCGAGCGCGAGCGCGGCCACCCCGAGCAGCGCGGCGAGGGCCGGCCAGCGGGCCGCGCCGAGCCGCAGCCGGGCGGCCGA